>NZ_VDCQ01000027.1 GCF_006265175.1 Paenibacillus hemerocallicola
AGAAGCACGGTCAGAGAAGCACGGTCAGAGAAGCGTGGTCAAGAGGCATGGACTGGTGACTTCAACGAGAAGCCGGACGAGAGGCGTGGAAAGCGGGCTTGCCAAATGCAAAAGTGCATGTTGTTTTTGCGAAAATAAACGGATTTTCCCGTTTTGCCTGCTTAAGTGCAGGTGGTTAGTCCGATTTTTCCGCTTGAAAGGAGCATTAGGGAGAACCAACTGCACTTTTGCAGGCTAGCGGACGAGAATGACGGATTTAAGTCGAAACTGCATGCACTTTTGCATTTATGGCAAATTTAGCAGTGTCGAATGTCTTTGAAGCTTTTCGTAGCAACCTTTTTGCTATTTTCCCAATACCATGAAAAAGTACAGTTATTTGGGCGTTTTGCAGTCATAGTGGGGGATTAACTGGAAAACATACATCAAATTGTTCCGAGCCTGTTCTGAATAGCTCCAATTTAATGAATTACATACATGTTTTCCATTTAATTGTTACTTTCTCGCCCATCTGTTGCGATTTAGATGGATGTTTTCCAGTTAGTACTTGCGCTTCCTAGTCCCGTCTACTCTCTTATGCCAAGCTGCTGATCATTCCCTGCGAAGCTGCTCCACAAAAGCCCCCGCTTCCGCTCCGATCGTAAACATGCGCGGGCTGCCGCCGCGTCCCATCAGCATCAATCTCGTATCGTGCGGGGTCGCCGGATCCCACATGACGTACAGCTCCGTCACATCCCCGCGGTACCAGCCGTTATTGACGTTTAGCGGAGGCTCGAAGGGCACCTTCAAGACATAGCCGCTTGTCGGATCGAGACGAAAGCCGCCCCAAGCCCCGCGGATCGAAGCGATCCAGGACTCGCCCGTGCGGCGAAAGATGGGCGAGTTCGGCAGCGAGCGGATCACCTGCCCGCGGACTACGTCGAACAATTGGACGGGGGAAGCCGACGTCACACTGGCGGCAGTCCAACCGGATTGCAGTCGCGAAGCTTCCGCAGCCGTTGCCACCCCGCCGCCTTCCGGCACTACCGCACGAACCAAACAAAGCGTCAAACAAACAAGGATCGCCCTTCTCCAACCGGACATGACAGGTTCTTCCTTTCCAGCTTCCGACTCTGCGCGCTTAAGATTACCTTTCCGCAAACCAGCCCGGATTATTCATTCGATTTCAAACGGAAAACCGAGCCGTATCAACGGTTTTGGCGGCCGTTGGCGCTTCTCCGGCCGTTCGCGGGGCTTATTCCCGGTACCTTGAGGCGGTCTTCGACACTCGACCTAGGGCCAGTGTCAAAAACCGTCGCGGGTCCGTTTTGGCCGGACCCCGTTTAGCCTAAAATGAAAACATAAGCGAGAGACAAACAAAGAAAGGCGGTGAATAAGAATGAAATTGAACAGCAAAAGCGGCTTGGCTATTCTGCTAATCGCCTGCGGCGCCCTGATCCTGCTCGGCAAGATCGGCTTCGGCCTCGGATACCTGATGAGCTTCTTGTTCCCGATTGCGCTTCTCGGGCTCGGGTATTACGGAATCCGCAACGGCAGCAAATTTTTCGGATGGGCAATCTTCGTAGTCGGCCTGTTCGCCCTGATCGGCAAGTTTTCCGGGTTGTTCGCCATCATCTTCGCGGCGGGATTGATCATCTTCGGCATCTCGATACTCAAAAAGAAGCGAAGCATAGTGTAAGGAAATCTTAGGCGATACCGACTCACACATAGATGGAATAGACGAAGGAGGATGGGAAGATGAGCCTGATGAGGCGGATGAGAGACATAACCGTCGCCACGCTGAATGAGCGATTGGAGCAGGCGGAAGATCCGGTCAAGCTGATCGATCAATATTTGGCCGCCCAAAGAGAGCAAATTATGCAGTCGGAGAAAGTGCACCGCCAGCTGATGGTTCACGCCCAGTCGCTGCGCCAGCAAGTAACGTCGGCGGAGCAGCTGAGAGACAAGCGGGAACAGCAGGCGCTGATCGCCCTGAAAGCCGGCGAAGATCACGTAGCCAAGATGGCGCTTCAGGAGAAGCTGCTGCAGGAAGAAAAGTACGAGCAATTCAAGGAGCTGTACGATCAGAGCAAGCATTCGATCGTAGAGCTGGAAGAACAGCTCGATCAGCTCAAGCGCGACTTCGACGAAGTATTGAGCAAGCGGCAATATTACATGGCACGACTCGAATCGGTCCGGCTGCAGAAGCGGATGAACGAATCGATGCAGGGGAGCTTGGGTATTAACGGGCGCACCTTCCATCGGCTCGAGGAACGCATATCCGACATGGAGCTCGAGACCCGGTCGCTGCGGGACGTCCGGCAAATGGGAAGAGAGCTGGCCCATGCGGGAGGCGAGATGCAGCAGGCGCTCGAACGCGAGCTGTCCCAGCTGCGCACCAAGCTGGAGAAGGAAGGATGGTTGAAATGAAGAAGCTGTACCGTTCCCAGCGGGACAAAAAGCTGTTCGGCATATGCGGAGGCTTGGCCGAGCTGTTGAATGTGGACGCGACGCTGCTTCGCCTGGTAATCGTAGTAACGACCTTCTTCACCGGAGGAATTCTGATTCCGATCTATATCCTGGCGGCGCTCGTCATTCCGAAGGAACCGACTTTCGAACAACCGATGATGAGCTCGTGGAATCAATACGGAGCAGGCCATCATCAGGCTTACACCGCTCCTCAAGGCGGCTACGGCTTCCAGCAAGCGCCCAATTACGCGCCGAAACCGAGTGCGGCACCGCAAGAATCCGCCAATCTCGATCACATGATGAAAGATATCGAAAGCAAAGCCATGTGGAACGAAATTCAAGAATTGAAAGCCAAACTGTCCAAATACGAGAAGGGAGACGTGTAAACAATGGGAGTATTTAAACGGATTAAAGATATGACGAAGGCATCGGTGCATGAGTTGTTGGATAAGGTGGAGGATCCGGTCGTCATGCTGAACCAGTACATCCGCGACATGGAGGAGGAAATCGCCACTGCAGAGGTGACGGTAGCCCGTCAAATCGCCAACGAGCGCAAGCTGCAGGAGCGTCTGAACGAAGCGTTCCGGTTGAGCGCGGATCGCGAAGCGAGAGCGGCCGAGGCGCTGAAGAACGGCCAGGAAGCGACCGCCCGTCAAGCCTTGGAAGAAAAATTGTACTACGATCAGAAAATCGTGGAATATACCGACATGCATGCGCAATCGAAAGGCCAAGCGAGCGATCTGACCAACCAGCTGCACGCCATGAAGGACGAATACTACAAATTGCGCAACAAGCGCAATGAGCTGTCTAGCCGCGCCGAGCTTGCGAAAGCGAAGAAGCAAATGGCCCAAGTAACGACGACGAATTCGATCGAATCGGGCAACGCGTCCCGCGGATTCCACAGGATGGAAGAGAAAATCATCCAGCTGGAGGTCGAAGCCGAAATCGCCCGCACGCCATACGTCCCGGCAAACGCCCTGCACTCGGTCCCGTCGATCGACGCCGCAAAGCAGCAAAAGGTTGACGAGCAGCTGCAGCGTTTGAAGGAAAAGCTGTCCGTCACGCCGGCAGCCGCCGAATAATGTTTTTGAAGCGGTAACCGAATTATGATATTCTAAGTTTTGGGAGCAAGGGCCATAGGGCGAAAAACCTTTCGCGCTATGGCTTTTCCCGTATGCTGCTTCCGGGCACACAAGCGAAAACAGGAAGGAGGTGCGGCAATGGGAAATCGCAACCGCAACACGGCAATTTTGCTCATCGCGGCCGGGCTGTTCATCTTGATCGAGCATTACATCAACTTTTTTACCATTGCCGCCCTGTTGTTCATCGCGCTCGGCGTATACAAAATACGATCGTCACCGGACAAAACCGGATATGTCCTGCTCGGCGTCGGGGTTGTCCTGCTGTTCAGCGGACACTTCACCTTCATCTTGTCCGTCGTGCTCATATCTCTTGGCCTGTTTTACATGAAATCGAAGCAGGCGCATCGTGACGATTCCTATACGCAGAAGCAAACCATTTTGGAAAGCTTCAAACGGGACAAGGAACCATGGGAGCTGAAAAACACGAGCATGTGGAACGTGGTCGGCGAAATTTATATGGACCTGTCCCTTGTTATGCTGGACCAGAAGGAAACGACGATCGTACTGCAGGGCGTGTTCGGGGATGTCGACATTATCGTGCCGGAGTTTCTCGGCGTCAGCGTGAATGCTTCCGCGCTGGTCGGCCAAATCAATGCCGGCAACGAAAAAGAGACGGGACTCGTCAATAAAGTGAACTGGCAATCGCCGAACTACGAGACGAGCGATCAGAAAGTGAAGCTGATCGTATCCTATGTCGTAGGAGACATCGATATTAAAATGGTGTAGAACGAGCACTGAGGAGGATCGCTCTCTTGAACAAAAAATTGACGAACATGATATGGCGCAGCATGGGCGAGTCTATCCTCCTCAGCCTTTTTTTGTTCGGCACGGTTATTTATGTGCTTAATTATTACGGGTATATCCGTCCGTTTACGAATTGGCGGGAAGGCATTACGATCAGCCTCATACTGATAGGCGTCGTAGCTATTCTCGGCGGCGCTTACGGCTATTGGTCGGGCAGCAGGACTACGCGTAGGCTGGAGCTGCTGCAGGATGCGATGCTGCATCTGGAGAAGGGCAACCTGAGCCGCCCGGTTCCCGACCTCGGACAAGACGAGATCGGACGGATCGGGGATCAGTTGGGCCGCATCAGCACAAGGTGGGAGGAGCAGGTATCCTCGCTGCAAAGACTGTCCACGAACAATGCGGAGCTGGCCGAGAAAGCCAAGCTGTCCGCGGTCGTGGAGGAACGCCAACGACTTGCCCGGGAGTTGCACGACGCGGTCAGCCAGCAGCTGTTCGCGATTTCGATGACGGCAACGGCGGTAGGCCGGACGCTCGAGAAAGATTTCGACAAGGCCAAGCGGCAAATCGCCCTGATCGAGGAGATGTCCTCCGTGGCCCAGTCGGAGATGAGAGCGCTGCTGCTCCATCTGCGGCCGGTTCATCTGGAAGGCAAGCGTCTGTCGCAAGGCTTGATGGAGCTGCTCCAAGAGCTGCAGGCGAAAGTGCCGATCGAGATCGCCTGGGATATGGACGAAAGCATCAAGCTGCCGAAAGGCATCGAGGACCATTTGTTCCGCATCGTGCAGGAGGCGCTGTCGAACACGCTCCGGCATTCGAAGGCGAGTCAGATGGAGCTTAAGCTGCAGCGGCCGTCCGAGCATATCCGGTTGTCCATCCGGGATAATGGCGTCGGCTTCGAGCTGGACGAGAACAAGCACGCGTCTTACGGCATTCAGTCGATGAAGGAAAGGGTCAATGAAATCGGCGGAGCGATCCAATTCGTGACCGCTCCGGGCAAAGGGACCCGGATCGAGATTCGCGTACCGATCTTGACCGAAGAAGGAGGAGACACGACCGATGGAAGCGGAAATCAAAGTGTTGCTGGTGGATGACCACGAGATGGTGCGTATCGGCTTGGCGGCCGTACTCGGAACCGAAGATGGAATCGAGGTGGTCGGCGAGGCGAGCAACGGGCTGGAGGGGATCCGCCTTGCGCAGGAATACAAGCCGGATGTCGTTCTGATGGATCTCGTCATGGAAGGGATGGACGGGATCGAGACGACACGGAAGCTGCTTGCGCAAATGCCGGAAATCAAAGTCATCGTGCTGACGAGCTTTCTGGATGACGAGAAAATGTATCCGGTTATCGAAGCGGGCGCGTTCAGCTATTTGCTCAAGACGTCCCGCGCATCGGAAATCGCCCAAGCGATCCGGGCCGCCGTGAAAGGCCAGTCGGTGCTCGAGCAGCAGGTGGCGGTGAAGATGATGAACCGCTTCCGCCAGCCAAAGCCGGTCGCAGAGCCGCACCACGATTTGACGGACCGCGAGATGGAAGTGCTGCAGCTGATTGCGGCGGGCAAGTCCAATCAGGAAGTCGCGGACGCGCTGTTCATCGGGATCAAGACGGTCAAGTTCCACGTAACGAACATATTGGCGAAGCTAGGCGTCGAGGACCGGACGCAGGCGGCCATTTATGCTTTCAAGCACGGCATCGTAGAGTAGCCGGTCTCAGGCATAGTCGATTCTTTTATCGTATCTTAGGGTATGGAGCTGGTTGCTGTCGGGAGAATGAAGTTTTCTTGTTGGTAAGCAGTTCCTTTACCGAGTGGCGGCTGAAACCCGAACGTGTCGCGGCGTTACGGGCTTTTTTGGCGTTGTTTGCGAAACTGCCCGGTGTTGTGCAAGCAAGTTGACATAAAACACGATATTATATACTATTGTATATATAATGTTTAGGGAATGATCGAAATTACGCACAGCGAAGGACGGAACCCATAATGGATCGACAAGTGCAAACGCAGCCGCTGATTATCCAGAAGCAAAATATCAGCGAGGAATTGGTGAAATACATCAAGCAGCAAATTATTTCAGGGGAGCTCAATCCGGGCGATCGGATCGTGGAGACGAAGCTGGCCCGCGAGCTAGGCGTCAGCCAGACGCCGGTGAGGGAAGCGATCCGCCATTTGCACGGGGAAGGCATCATTACGATCGTGCCGAACAAAGGGCCGATGGTCCGCACCCTCGACATGAAGGACGTGTTCGAAATTTACTCGGTCCGCTCGATGCTCGAAGGGCTGGCGATCCGGCTCGCGACGCAAAACGCGACGGATGAGCAAATCGCCGGACTGGAATCGTTCTACGGGGAGATGAAGCAGAAGCTGCACGACGATTCGGTCACCAGTCTGCTTCACGATTCGTCGCACATTCACCGGGCTATTATCGAGATGGCCGGCCATTCGCGCCTGCTGAACATGTATCAGTCGATCTCGTTTCAAATATCGCTCGTCAATCGGCTGCTGGGGGCGAAATCGACGAAGCAAAAAGAGGTCGACCAGCATCTCGAGCTCATCGAGGCGCTCAAGAAAAAAGATCCGGACTCCGCGGAACAGACGATGCGCAAGCATATTTTCCGTTCGTATCGGGATTTCGTTCAATTAACCGAGAAAAAGGAGCAGCAGCTCGAATTCGACGAGAAGCTGTGGCTGTGACGGGGAGATTCCCCCGACGAGCCGACCAAAGAACCTAAAGAACCGCGAAATGCGGAACTTTAGGTTCTTTTTTGGCTTGGCAAGCGTCTATAAGTCAATGGCGCCGAATGCTTTCCATGTCCCCGGCGTTCCCCCGGCCGTACAGATCCAACCTACGCTTGCTCCCGGAGACGGTGCCGTGTTATAGAATATATCTCCTTGCTTCCAAACGCCGTCGACGGGCGCAGCACTGGCATATCCGAATGCCGGCGCCATGGCTGCGGAAGCCCCGGTGAAGGTGTTGCCGATAAGCGCGGGCAGCGGCGAGCTGCTGAGCTTGGTCAAATCGCCGGTGCCTGGATTCAGCGAGACATTGCCGATCAATGTCATTTTCTCGCGAACCTGATAAGAATACTGCGAAGCGTTCCTCGCCACATTGCCAATTGCGACCGCGTGCTGTCCGGATAATACGAAGGCGATGGTACCCCCTTCCGCCGTGTTGAGGGCATAAACCGGACTTTCCAATATCCCCGCGGCGACATGAAGGCACGTCTGCGCCGAGGTCGTCTTCAATTTGTTGCCGGTAAAGCTAAAGCCTTTGCCGCCGCCCGACAGCAGAGCGATGATAATGGCTTGCTCTACGGCCTCGATTTCGTTGTTATGTATACGCACGCCGTTCGTATTATTGGAGTTCGCATCGGTAAAAATGCCTTTCCGCACATTGCGAATCCGGTTATTCTCGATCGTGACGCCGTCCACATTTTTGGATATGAAAATGCCGCCGCCCACCCGCTGCCCGTTAACGCCATTAATCGTATTGCCGACAATGAGCGATTGTCTCGTAAAGGACGCGCTAATTGCGCTTTCGTAATTATCGATCGCATTGTCATTGTTAAGATGATTAATGGAATTGTAGGCGATCGTATTGCCGTAATTCATATAACCGGCTACCGTGCCGTGGTCGTCGATGGCATGCGCTCTTTTCGTCGCATCGCCAATGTACCGGTCGGCCTTGCCTCCGCTGTAAATCGTGTTGAAAGCGGCTACATTATTGTTGGCGCCTTTGTCGAAATCGATGTGGGTAAGCGTCTGACCGTCGAACAGGCAGTGCGTCACCTTATTGTACCGGGTCGCTCCGCCGGCGAATTCCAACGTGTTCCAGGCAAACTCGCCTTTAAAATAGCAGTCGATAAACGTATGCCCTTCGTTGTAGTGGACGAATTCGTCCGTAGGAATCAGGTTCTCCCAATTGCTGAGCACCCGAATGGCGAAATCGACGCTGGCGGTGCCGCTCCGGATAAACCGGCATTTGCGGACCGAGACGCGATAGCAGCCGCCGATGCCGCCGCCCCAGCCGCTCTTCTCCTCGTCCTTGGCGATCAGCGCCAGTTGCGGTCCGGAAGGATGGCCGTATTCATCGTTGAGTCCCGGATCAAGAAAGGTAACGTTGTCGATGACGCAATCGCTGGAGGCGTTGACAAGGACGCCGTAGCTCACATGATTAGCCGGCAGCCGGGCGGAACCGTTCTGGTGGAGGCAGAAGTCTTTAAGAATAGCGTACTGTACGCCCACCATATCGATCATTCCGTGGTACAGATGGGCGGTTCCCCAGCCGCTGGCGGCAAATGCTTTAATAACCGTCGCGTCGCCTTCTCCGTGCAGCATCACCCGGGGAGCCATTGCCAGCGGGGCGCTGATCATGTAAGTCCCTGACGGAATGCATACAGTGCCGCCCCCGGCCAGAGAAGCGGCGTCTATTGCGGCCTGAATGCTGGAAGTATCGTCAGTCGTTCCGTCTCCCTGAGCGCCATGATCTCTCACATTTTCCACACACATGTGATCCAGGCGGGTGATGACGCTCGCGATTTGATCTTGAACCTCCTCGCAGCACGATTCCGAACCTCCTCCATAGACCGAATTGGTAACGCTTCCTTGGAGCGGTGATGCGTCGACCAGGCCAGGGGCTCCCAAAGCCCGTGAGCCCAAAGCGATCCCGGCAATGCCGAGCGAGGCCAGAAGCGTCCTCCTGTTCATTTTCATGCTCTGATTTTGCCGGTGCGCCTGTTCCGATAGTTCCAATTGCCGAGTTTGTTCCGATTGTCGCTCATCCGCTTTGCCGATCATATATACCGCCTCCTGGAATTGGAGAACCGACTGGCGGTTCTCTGCGATTCGCATTGCCGTTGGAACTGTATGAGAGGTCGTAGCATGTTGATGAGATTATATACGTAAACGTTAACTGTGTAAATAATAAAATTGAGTAATCCATGTTCTGCTTGATGAATAGGGTTAAAAGCTTGTGTGTAAGGGTAGTGTGGAGAGTGGAGTCGTTTTTTTGTTTTGCGATTGACGAGGATAACGTTTACGTGTATACTTCAGCTGACGGAATACATGTATCATTAAACGACTAGGGGGATGCTTGTGCCTACTATCAAGGATATAGCGAAATTGGCCGGCGTTACCTTTGTTTCGGTGTCCAGGGCGTTAAATAACGAACCCGGAGTGAGCGAGGAGACGCGCCGGAAAATTCTCGACATTGCCAAGCAAATCAATTATGTGCCCAATCTGGCCGCCAAACGGCTGGTCGACCGTTCCTCGAATGGGATCGGCCTCATATGGCCGAAGCGGGAAGAACCGTTTTTTTACCGCACGTGCAATCAAATCCAGGAAGAGGCCGCGGCCCGGGGCTTTACGGTCATGGTATCGTTCGCGGAGCGGGAGGAGGCGCTTCGCTCGTTTCGCGAATTTTTTATCGGCAGGGCGATTTGCTGGCTGGACAAACGGTCGACGCCGGAGTATACAGAGGCCAAGGAGCAATTCCGCGGCAAGGTTCTGGAGGTCGGAGGCCGGGAGCGTTGGAAGCAGGAGAATGCGCATTGGCTCGATATCGATCGCAAAGGAGCGATCAAGCAGGCGATGAGCCATTTGTTCGAGCTCGGGCATACGCGCATCGCTTTCCTGGGAGGCCATTCGGACAAGTGGCTGGGCTATACGGAATCATTGGTAGAGCTTGGACTGGAGTTCAGCCCGGAGCTGAACGTGATGACATTGGTCGGGAATCCGGACATGCCGCAGAAGGTCCGCGACTTCGTGCACAATTACAGCGAATACGGCGCGACGGCGATCGTGATAGACAGCGAAGCCATGCTGCGCGAATTCGTCAAGACGGCCTATGTGGAAGGCGTGCGCATTCCCGAACAATTGTCGGTTGCCGTATACGACGATGTGCCCGAGACGCAGTCGCTGCTCCCTATTCCGATTACGACGGTAGGGCCCGATATCGTCGGATTGGCCCGAACGATTATCGATCTGATTACAGTTGAGGCGGATGCCGCCGAGGAAGGCCTATTTTTTCGCAAAATGATCGAAACGGAGCTGAAGGTCCGGGAATCGACCCGCCAGTGGGGTTGAGCCGGACTGCCGCTTTTCCCGGTAAGGCAAAAAATTTTATTCGTTTAAGTAAACGTTAAACTATAAATACAAAGAAAAACATGTATTTCAAGGTAAGCGTATAACTTAATCGGAAAGGAGGGGAGCGGTATGTGAAGTCTATTCGGGAACAAAAGGATTGACAGAGGATGGAAACTCATGCTGGTTACCACATTTTCGAAAGGGGACGCAAAATATGAAAAGATTCGCAATCGGGCTGTTGGCAGGGACTACGGTATGGGGGCTGGCCGCGTGCGGCAGTTCGCCGGACACTTCGAAAGGCGCGGAGCAGGGAGAGGGCGCGAAACCGTTGCCAGCCGCGCAGACGGAACCGGTGGAAATCAACATCTACTCCAACAACAACGCCTCGGAGCAAGTGTTCAACGAGAGTTATGGAAACGCTCTCAGAAAAGCATTTCCTCAGTACACGATCACCTACATACAGAGCAAGAAGGGGACGACGCTGCCGGAGATGATCGCTTCGAAAACGAGGATCGATCTGTTCTGGACGTCGATCGGCAATTATGAAACGGCGTTGTTCGAGCATGCCCTGGAATTCGATATGACCGCCCTGATCCAAAAGCACGGCATCGATCTGAATCGGCTGGAGCCGTCGGTAATCGAGGCGATGAAGCAAATATCGGGAGGGAAGATGTACGGGATTCCGGTCGCCACGAACAGCCTTGCGCTGTTCTATAATAAAGATATTTTCAATAAGTTCGGCGTTCCGTTCCCGACGTCGGACATGACCTGGGACGAGGCGAACGAGCTGGCCCGCAAAGTGACCCGTTCGGCCGACGGCAAGCAATATTACGGCATCGCTTCTTCGCGGGACCATATTATCCGGATGAACCAGCTTTCCGTGCCGAACGTCGATATCGCCACCAAGAAGCCGACGCTGCTGACCGACGGCCGCTGGAAACGATTATTTGAAACCGTATTCATCAATCCGTCGTCAGACAGCGGTTACCGCGATGCGATGGCCAAACTGAAAAATTTTCCCGCATTGGACCAGTTCGCAAAGGAACAAAGCTTGGCGATGCTGGTATACCCGAACACGCTTCCGACCTCCGTACCGAACGAATTGAAAACGATGGACTGGGACATAGCCCCGCTGCCGACTTTCAAGGAGCTCCCCAATGTCGGGTCGCAATCGTATCCGGTTTACTTCGGCCTTACGTCGCAGACGAAAAACAAAGACGCGGCGATGGAGCTGCTGAAATTTATGGTAAGCGAGCCATACCAGAACGAATTGGCCGGAAAAGGCGTACTGCCGATCATTCAGTCTGAAGCGACCAAGAAGCTGCTGGGGGCCAATACGGCATTCAAGGACAAAAACTACCAGGCGATGATGGCTCGCAAGTTTGCGCCGATTACGCCCAAAATTCCCGAGTACGACACCGACGTCTTCCGCGCTTACCGGGATCAGGCTTATCCGCTGGCGCTAGGGGAAACGGATATCAACACCGCATTCCGCATCGCCGCCGAGCAGGCCGAGAAGGTTATTCAGGAGAAGGGCCGCAAGTAATGCCGGATGGTCATGGCCGTGTCTGGTCGGCCGGGTTCGTTCGCCCGACAGGCTGTGAGGCTCGTTATTGTTGCGTTGCGATAGATGCGGTGAAGGCACGTAACCTTCTGTTTACGGTAAAGGAAGCAGATAAAAGCCATTGCCGGCATGGGCGGTAACAAGTGGAATACAGTAGGAGGAACGAGTCTACCGCTATATGACGCCTATTTGGAAAGCGCTGAAAAATATGCATTTTGGGCCAATAGAGGAACGAGCCGTTCCTTCATATTGGCCTTTTTCCGCGTGATGGGCTCGTAGCGGTGTACTCGTTGGCGCAGAAGGAAGCTGGTCGCCAATAACCCAAGGGTGCGCTCATGGATGGAGCGACAATTAGCGCGGCTAATTAAATTCATACCAGGAGGAAGCGTCCGGATAGTGGATTGGTAAAGGACCAAGTATGGAGGAGTATTTATGCGAACGTATATTGAACTAAATACAATCCTTGCGGAATGGATTGACGATATAATATATATTATATATAATGTTTAATACGAGACGTTTTTTTCAACCACAACGTCGCTATCTTTTTCAACGGGCAACGTGCTGTTTTCATAGAGACGGTGCGGCAGGACGCAATGTGACACCCGGTCGCGCGGCTAGGCTCAATCGACCGCAAAGGAGACAAATATGGCAATCGAGCAGACGAAGACGAAACATCCTGCTTTGACCATGCTGGAGGAGATGATCCGCATCCAGAGCGTCAATCCCCATTTTGACGCAACCGGGCAAGGGGAGCAGGCGATGTCCGATTATGTCGAGCGCCGCTGCAGGGCGGCAGGGCTGACCGTGACGAGGCAGAGCGTATTCCCCGGACGCGACAATCTGATTATCGAGCTGCGCGTCGGCAAGCCGGATAAGGCGCTGCTGTTCGAGGCTCATATGGATACGGTCACGTTGGGCGCGATGCCGAACGCGCTCGAGCCCGCGTACCGCGACGGCAAGCTGTACGGACGCGGCGCCTGCGATACGAAAGGATCGCTTGCCGGGATGCTGTATGCGATGGAACGGTGCGCGCGGCAGCCGGAGCTGGCCGGCGGCGATTTGATCTTATGCGCTTCGGTGGACGAGGAGCATGCTTATAAAGGGCTGCTCGCGTTCATGGAGCTCGATATGAATGTAGCGGGCGCCGTCGTCGGCGAGCCTACGGAGCTGGGCATTACCGTGGCGAACAAAGGCTGCGTCCGGGTCGCGATGACGACTCACGGCAAAGCGGCGCACAGCTCGATGCCGGCCGAAGGAGACAGCGCTATCATTCAAATGATGCGGGTCATCCGCTTCATTCACGAGAAGCTGGAGCCGGAGCTTGCCGCCCGCGTTCATCCGCTGTGCGGCAGTCCGACGATTGTCGTCGGCACGATCCGGGGCGGGACGCAGATCAATATCGTCCCCGACCGTTGCGTCATCGAGGTGGACCGGCGCATCATACCGGGCGAGCGTCCCGAAATCGTGGAGAGGGAGCTCGAGGAGCGGCTGATTCGCGAGCTGTCGCCCGAAGGCGTGAAGCTGACCGTCGAGCGGCTGCTGCTGGACTGGGCATTGGATACGGCCCATGACGAAACGATCGTGACGGCGGCGCGCCGGGCTGCCGCAGACGTCGGCTTGAGCGACCGGATCCGCGGCGTCACGTACGGCTGCGATGCGAGCAAGCTGCAGGAATTCAAGGGCATCTCGTCGATCGTCTATGGCCCGGGCTCGATCGCCCAAGCCCACACGAACGACGAATGGGTGCCCGTCTCCGACGTTGAGCAGGCCGCCGAGTTTTATTTGCGGCTGGCGCAAACGTTCGGTCGCGTTTGAACGAATTGGCCCGGATCGAGTCAGAGCGATCCGGGATAGGAGCAGGGAGGTCCTTATGCGTATATCATCTCGCGTACACATGGTCGGAAGCGGGCGGCATGGCCTGCAGATGACGCATTTGATCGATTGCAACGTGTATTTGCTCGACGGCGGCTCAGAATGCGCGCTGATCGATGCGGGAGGCGGCGTGGAGCCGGAGCGGATCGAAGCGAACATCGCCGCTGCGGGCATTTCGCCCCAACGGATTACGAAGCTGCTGCTGACGCACGCTCACGGCGATCACGCCGCCGGAGCCCGGCATTTCCACGACCGGTACGGAGCCGAGCTGATTGTCGCGGCGGAAGCGGCTCCGTGGATGGAGAGCGGCGACATGGAGAAGAACAGCCTGCTTGCGGCAATCGAGGCAGGCGTATATCCCCGCGACTACCGTTTTCCGGCTTGTCCGGTCGGAAGAGCGGTTGCGGAAGGCGATATCATCCGGGTAGGGGAGCTCGAGCTTGCCGTGCTGGAGACTCCGGGACATTCCCGGGGGCATGTCAGCTATATGTGGGACGGGGAGGACGGCAGGGCGATTTTTGCCGGAGACGTTATTTTCGCCGGAGGGAAAGTAGTGCTCCAGTCGACATGGGACTGCTCCATCCAAGAATACGCCGCGACGACCGCGAAGCTGCATGCGCTCGGCATCGACGCCTTGTACGCCGGTCACGGGGCCCCCGTGCTTCGGGAAGCGCACCGTCATATCGGGCGGGCTCACGAATGCTTCCGCAATTTGGATCTGCCCCCGAATTTATAGGGAATGGACTTCCCGGAAAGTCATACTTATTTACGATAACCGGAAGGTGGAGGGAACGAATGGATGCTTTGATTGATCGGTCCGCGTTTATCGGCTTGGATCAGCGTACATGGTTTTACGGCGGCGCCGAATCGCCCCCGCTTCACGGGATGAGGGAAGCGATGAACACGTATGTGGCCAATCGGGCGGGCGGTCCTGACGGACGCAAGAAGAACAGCGAAGTGGAGCAAGCCTGCAAGAGGAATATCGCCGCGATGCTAGGAGGACGACCGGAAAATATCGCGTTGCTGTCCAACGCCTCCGAAGCCATATCGATGATTGCTTCCTCTTTCCGATTTCAAGCGGGCGACAATGTCGTCCTCAACGATTTGGAGTTTCCTTCCGGCGTATTACCCTGGCTGCAATTGAAGTCGGCGGGCGTGGAGATACGGGTCGTCCCGAGCCGGAATTGGCAGGTTGCGGCGGAGGATTTGCTGGCGTCCGTCGACGGCAACACCCGAATGGTCGTCACGAGCCATGTAAGCTATATGTCCGGAGCCCGGATCGATTACAAAAAAGTATATGCCGAGCTGAAAAAGACGAAGGCGCTGCTGCTCGTAGACGCGACGCAATCGTTAGGTGTCGTTCCGGTTACCATAAACGATGCCGATTTCGTCGTTTCCAGCTCCTATAAATGGCTGATGGCCGGTCACGGAGCCGGAATACTGGCGGTGAATCCCGAGCGGGCGGACCGGTTCGAGCCCCGCAATATCGGGTGGCGGAGCGTGGAGGACATGTTCAGCGACACCCGGTTCGAGCACTTCCGGTTTTTCTCCGACGCGCGCCGCTTCGAGGGCGGATATCCCAGCTATCCGACGCTGTATGCGATGAAGCATTCGACAGACCTGCTGCTATCCATAGGCATCGACCGGATCGAGCGGCACGTTCTCGAGCTGGGCGGCAAGCTGATCGAGAGCATGAAGCGGATCGGCTATGAGCCGATGACACCCGAGAAGCCGGAGCTTAGAGCCGGCAATATTTCGTTCGTATGCCCGGACGGCGAAGCGTTCGCCGATAAGCTGATCGAACAAGGGACGTACGTATGGGGCGGTGACGGCAGACTGCGGGCATCCGTCCATTTCTATAACAACTCGGACGACGTGGCCAGACTCGTCGGGCAGTTGGCCGCGATCGCGAGCGAGCGGGCTTCCTGAGGAATTCTGCGATACGGAAATTCGATTCGAACGGAGGGCTTTATGGATATCGGAATTATTACCGGACTTAAGCCGGACGGAAAAAGCTTTGAATCGGTGAAGCAGTTCGGCTTGCGCACATGCCAACTGGTCAGTTGGCATCCGACGCTCGCTACCCGCGAGACGGCAGAGGCGATCGTTCGCGAATCGGAGCAGTCCGGTGTCCGCGTATGCGCCGTGTGGGCCGGATTTCCGGGGCGGATGGTGTGGAATTTCAAGGAAGGCCCCCTCACCCTCGGACTCGTTCCGGAGGAATCGCGTCCGGAGCGCGTCGAGGCGCTCAAACGCTGGGCCGATTTCGCGGCTTGGATCGGAGCACCGGCGATCATTACGCACTGCGGGTTCATCCCGGAAAATTTGACCGATCCCGCTTTCGGACCGATCGCCGATGCGATTGGCGAGGTGGCCGAATATTGCGCGGACAAAGGCGTCGGCTTCTGGTTCGAGACGGGGCAGGAGACGCCGGTCGTGCTGCTGCGGACGATTGAGCGGATCGGGACCGGCAATCTGGGCATCAATCTGGACCCGGCCAACCTGATTTTGTACGGCAAGGGCAATCCGGTGGACGCGCTCGACGTGATCGGCCCTTACGTCCGCAACGTTCACGTGAAGGACGGCTTCTATCCGACGAACGGCGACGAGTTGGGAGAGCAGGTAGCGGTCGGACGGGGCAAGGTCGATTTCCCGAAGCTGTTCGAAGGGCTGAAGGCGCACGGCTTCCAAGGGGAATGGATCATAGAGCGGGAAGGCCGCGTCGGCGAAGAAGAGAAAAATCGCGATATTATCGATACGATCGACTATTTGAAGCGGCATGTGGCCGGGATTAAGGCTTAGAGCCGAGACTACGGGACCGAAGGGGAGACGGCTGCAATGAAGGCATTGGTATGGACCGGCGTGGAAACGATGGAGGTCCGGGAAACGGAGCGTCCCGCGTGCGGTCCGGACGAGATTTTGATCCGCGTCGAGGCGGTCGGGATATGCGGCTCGGAAATCGAAGGCTATTTGGGGCACAACAGCTTGCGCGTGCCGCCTCTCGTCATGGGGCACGAATTTTGCGGCACGGTCGTTGACGCGGGCGAAGGCTTGCCGGTTGCTGCCGGTGACGCGAACGGGGCCAGGGAAGGAAGGAGCGCATCTGCGTACGGCTCTATTTCGATCGGGCAAAAAGTAGTCGTCAATCCGCTGCTCGCATGCGGCGAGTGCCCGTCATGCCGGAGAGGACTGCCGCAGCTGTGCGCGAAGCGGGCTCTCGTCGGCGTCCACCGGCCGGGCGCGTTCGGGGAGCTTGTCAGCGTTCCCCGCTCCGCGGTCGTGCCGGTGCCGGCCGACATAAGCCCGTTCCGTGCGGCGCTGTCGGAGCCTCTCGCCTGCTCGCTGAGGGCTACTCGCCGCGCGCTGGAGCGGCATCCGTTCGCGGGCGTGCTCGTCTTCGGAGCGGGCGGCATCGGGCTGCTGTGCGCGATGACGGCCAAGCTGCTCGGCGCGTCGCGCGTCATGATCGCCGATACGAACGCGAAACGGCTGGAGATGGCTGCTTCGCTTGATATCGGCGAAACGGTAAATCCGCGCGAGGAAGACTTGGGCGAGCGTGTCCGCGCCGCCTTCGGGGAAGGCGGACTCGATGCCGTTATGGACGCCGCCGGGTTCCAGCCGACACGGGAGGCCGCGATCCGACTCGTGCGTCCGGGCGGAACTTTTATGAATATCGGTCTCGGCATCGACGATACGGTACTGCCGATCAATCATTTGATCCGCGGCGAAATCGATATTCTCGGATCGTTCTGCTACTCGCGGCAAGATTTTCATGATGCGGTGCGACTGTTGTCGGAAGGCCGGATCACCGAGGAAGGCTGGACGGAAGTGCGGCCGCTCGCAGCCGGAGGAGACGCATTCGCGGAATTGGTCGCAGGTCGCGTGCACGTAGGCAAAATCTTTTTGCAGCCGTAAATGGCTGTTGCGCCAGCTTGATCGAAGGCCGCCCCTGCCGGCGGCTTTTGACGTTCCATCCGGTTCCCGGTACAATATCGGTAGCAAGGCGGAATGCTCCGCCGCATACGGTTGGGGGAACGGATATGAGCGGTACGCAATGGGTCGTGCTGGTCGTTTTTTTGGCGGCGACGATCTGGTTTGTATGGGCGATGAGCAAGAAGTGGAAGCAATAGTCTTGCAATAGAAGCTCACCAATCGTGCCTCTTCTTCATAAACTGTCCTAATAGCTGGCCGGAAGCGGCAGCCGGAAGGATGAGGAGACATGATTCGAACGCGCAATCCTCGCCGGGATGACCGGATCATCCTCGATTTGGTGAAACGGGAGCTGTTCGCCTACACGCTTCAGACGATGCCGGACTTGCGATGGGACGCGGCGGAGGTCAGGAGGAGACTGAATCGCAATGTTACGTTCGTAGCCGTACCGGGACGGCTGAAGACGGTAGGCTTCGCTTCCGTCAAAAAGAACGGAAAAGACATGTTTCTGGATATGTTGGCGGTCGACCGGGACAGCCAGGGGCGGGGATGGGGCTCGGCGCTTCTGAAAGAAGCCGAGCGGTACGCCCGCAATAAGGGCTGCAGCACGGTCAGGCTGTTCGTCGATGAGGCCAACGGCAAAGCCCGGATGTTTTACGCCCGATACGGCTATACGGAGCAAGGATACATTCCAACGGTGAGAAGTATTGCCATGAGCAAAACCTTGCAGCCGCTTCCTGTGAAAAACGTCCGTCAACCCATGTAAAGAGACACTCTCCGTTCGAAGGAACGAGCGGGGAGTGTCTTTTTTTTGGCATGCTCTCTACCGGCGATTTCCATTCCGCTCGGCGGGTGTTCGGACAGTCGACCGCCATCGATTACAGAAGCGGAAACAGACCGGCGACGCTGCTCAGCTCAAGCGCCACTCTCGCGCCGAACGGCGAAGGAAACGGGAATTGGCCGAATTCGGCGGCCGGGTACGCCGATACATTCGCCGGTCCGCCGCGGCTTTTGCCAGATTTTCCGGCGCCTTTTTTGCCGGAAAGGTTCGTTTTCCGTTTCGACCGTTCCGCCGTGCCGGCAGACTGCTCCGTTGCCGGATTGTCGTTCAATATGAGCTTGCCGCCGTCGACTTTGCTGATGATGCCATAATGGCGCGAGTCGTCGTGAAGCACGGCGACGACCGGATACCCGATCAACCGGCGGCATGTTTCCTCGTCAAGCGTGAAATGTTCGTTCATCGTTGCTGCACCTCCTTAATCTGTTGTTGCTATAGGCTATTCGCCGGGCATTTGCCGCGCATGGTCGGGTGCCCAGCGGGTGAGCGCCTATTTTTGCCGCCATTGCGCTTTCAACTTTCGCCTGTTTCGGCTATGCTAGTAAAAGATGGAACCTAATGGACAGGCAGCAAACGGGAGGGATCGGATGATGAACCGTCAAAGCCGACTTTGGGCAGCCTTGCTGCTCGGAGCCATTGTTTTAAGCGGTTGGACCGCCTATAAAGGTACGACGAGAGCGGCCTTCGACACGTTCTCCGATACGGAGACGATGCTGCGTGCGGCGGACAGCTTATTCACGGTCCCCTATACGGTCGTTCTGCAGCATTCCGGTCCGTACCGCACATTCGATAGCGATGCTTCATTCGCCCGGTTGGGCGACGTTGCAGCGAGGGAATTCGGTTTGGCCGAATCGAAGCCGGTGCACGATACGAACGGACACCGCATTTATTCCGCATCAGGAACGCCGCCGTCGGCAGGCGGTGGCCGGCTGGAGCTGGCTTTGTCCGGTTGGGCCGACGGCACGACAAATGTAACGGTACGTTGGCTCGCTCCGGCAGGCGCGGAGAAGGACAAGCTGCTGTCGTGGGCGCGCGATGCGGCCGCCGGCATGGAGAATATCGGCGTGCAGGCCAAATGGATAGTCACGCTGCGCGGCAATATCGGATTGCTGACCCCTGATGCCGTGAAATCGTTAAGGGAGAAAATCGGCAGCGTATATAAAGCGGTCGCTATCGAGTCGTATGCCGATTCCGGCAGCGAAATCGTGTCCTATGCCAGTACGCTGCTGGAGCCGGGCGTCCGGAGCGGCGGC
Organism: Paenibacillus hemerocallicola; assembly: GCF_006265175.1. Lineage (GTDB taxonomy): Bacteria > Bacillota > Bacilli > Paenibacillales > NBRC-103111 > Paenibacillus_AB > Paenibacillus_AB hemerocallicola. The sequence continues at coordinate 19,872 of NZ_VDCQ01000027.1, forward strand.
GGGAAGGTGAACCTGCAGGCAGCTCTGCACCGCGACTCCATTTATGGAACCTACCGGCTGACGATCGCTACTCCCCTGATCCCTTCCGAGCTGTAGGCTCCTGCATCAAGCCGCTTCAAACCATGGAATGTCTAAGTTCGATATGCTACACTACATACATAACGGCCGGGACCCTCAAGCCGTAAATACATAGGAAAGAATGATGGATCATGACCGATATCGCGGAACTTAACGATTATGGAGCGGATCGCACGCTCTTTTTCATCTTTGGCGCTACTGGAGATTTGGCACGGAGAAAGCTGTTTCCGGCTTTCTACAGCTTGTATCGCGAAGGCAAGCTGTCCGACCGGTTTGCGGTGATCGGGCTCGCCCGCCGCTCGAGAACGAACGAGCAGTTCCGCGAGGACGTCCGGCAGTCGATTCAGGAATTTGCCCGCTACAAAGGCGAAGAGGACAAGCAGTGGGAGACGTTCGCCGACCATTTTCACTATATGTCGCTCGACATCAATAAGCTCGAGGCGTTTCAGCAGCTGAGAGGATTGGCCGACCGACTGGACGAAACATACGACATCGGCGGCAACCGGCTGTTTTATTTGGCGCTTGCTCCCGAGCTGTTCGGCAGCGTCAGCTATAACCTGCGCGACGGAGGGCTGCTGGAGACGAAGGGCTGGCGCCGGCTCGTTATCGAGAAGCCGTTCGGCTACGACCTGCCTTCGGCCGAGAAGCTGAACGAGCAAATCCGTCAAGTGTTCAACGAGGAAGAGGTTTACCGGATCGATCACTATTTGGGCAAGGAAATGGTCCAAAATATCGAGGTCGTCCGCTTCGCCAACGCGTTCTTCGAGCCGCTCTGGAACAACAAGCATATTGCGAACATCCAGATTACGCTCAGCGAGACGGTCGGAGTCGAGGAGCGCGGCGGCTATTACGATCACGCCGGGGCGCTGCGGGATATGGGACAAAACCATATGCTGCAAATGATCACGATGATGGCGATGGAGCCCCCGAGCCGCATGGAGCCGGAAGATATCCGCGACGAGAAAGTAAAGGTGCTTCGCTCGCTCCGCGTATTCCGGGATGCGGAAGACGTGAAGAGCAACGTGGTTCGCGGCCAATACTCCGCCGGAGAAATGAAGGGCAAGCCGGTCCCCGCTTACCGGAACGAAGAGGGCGTTCCGTCCGATTCGATGACGGAAACTTATTTTGCCGCGAAGGTGTTCGTCGACAACTTCCGTTGGGCCGGCGTTCCGTTCTATATCCGGACGGGCAAGAGGCTGCCGGTCAAAACGACCGAGGTCGTCGTGGAATTCAAAAATATGCCGGAGAACGTCTACTTCTCCCGGAAAACGAAGCTCGAACCGAATCTGCTCGTCTTCCGGGTCAATCCGACGGAAGGCATTTATTTGAAAATGAACGCGAAGCAGCCGGGGTCTCAATGGGGAATCGTACCGATCGCGATGGATTTCTGCCAAAGCTGCGAGGTGGGCATCAACACGCCGGAAGCGTACGAGCGCCTGCTGTACGATGCGGCCCGCGGGGACTCGACCTATTTCACGAGATGGGACGAGGTGGCGCTCGCTTGGAAATTCGTCGACCGGATCGAGTCGGCGTGGCGCGAGCAAAGCTCGGAGCTGCATCCTTATGCGGCCGGAACCTGGGGGCCGGAGGCGGCGCTTACGCTGCTGGCGCAGGACGGCTTCAAATGGTGGCCGGTCAACGGGCAGCACGAGGGCGAAGTCGTATGGGCGACGCCTATTGTGGCGAAGTAAACGGCTGATTCGTTCTAAAGGGAGGAGCGGGGCAGAAGCGGTTTTCGAACGTTCAGAATGTTTAGTTCGCTAAAGCGATAGGGCTTCAAAGCAAAGCTACGCCAAGCGAACTGCGAAATTCTGACCCCAAAAACATTCGCCATAGCGCGGTCGCTCATCCTGGGAGTATGTTGATAGACGTTTTTCTTAAATAGCGGAACTGCAGTACGCTATTCGTCCGGTTATTCCAAGGAACTGAAAAATAGCGGAACACGAGTACGTTATTTGCCTGTTTTAGTTGTTGTCATACTAGAGGCGGGCAAATAACGGACCGTAGTTCCGTTATTTTTGCTTCCGGCGCTATTTTCTCATAAATAGCGTACGCTGGTTCCGCTAAGGGAGGAGTCGCTGTTTGGGGGAGAATCGCTCATCCTTGCATAGACGTCGATCGACGTTTTTCATTGCGTTAAAGAAAGCGAAGCTTCGCTCCCGAGGAAGCGGAGAGACGGTTTCTTTACCATGAAAAACTACCTTTGATCCGCGGTCGCCCATCCTTGCATAGACGTCGATCGACGTTTTTCATATAATGAATATCAGCGCAGCCAATTTTGGAACAATGGAAGTGAGCTCATGTCGAGACGCGGGTTTTTGAAGTGGCTGTTTGCCGCGATTGCGGTAGTGGCGGGATCGTTTTTCGCCTTGTTTCAACTGTTGTCCCGGCTCGGCACGACTGCTCCGCCCATGTCGGCGGGAGATCCGGCCGCCCCTGCGCCGACTCCGGATGCGGCCCCGGATGTAACCACGCTCGGCTCTGCGGAGCCGCTGCTATCTTTTTTCGTATTGAGCGATTTGCATGTCTCGGTCTATGATGAAAGCACCCCGAGAAAGCTGAACAATGCGCTGGACCAAATCGTTCGGCTCGGATCGCCGGTGGACGCCTTGCTGCTGGGCGGCGATTTGACCGATTACGGCATGGAAACCGAATGCAAAGCGCTCGAAACGATTCTCGCCAACCACAAGCTGCCGCCGGTATATGCGAACATGGGAAATCACGACTACTACAACGTATGGATCGAGAACGGGGGATTCAGCCGCGATACGTTCCCGAATGGAAAGACGGATGCGCAGTCCCGCGACCGTTTCATGAAAATGTTCAACTATACGAAGCCGTACAAAGATGTCGCCATTAACGGCTGCCAAATGATCCTGATGTCGCAGGAGGCGTACACCCAGGAAAAGCCCGAGGTAGGCGAAGGCGCCTGGTATTCCGACGAGCAGCTCGCATGGCTCAAGGCGAAGCTGAAGGAGACGACCGGCGTGAAGCCGACTTTCATCCTTCTCCATCAGCCGCTGCCTCCCGAAGGGCAGGACGGGGGATCGCACCGCGTCATCCGCGCCAAGGAGTTCCGCGACATTGTGAAGCCGTATAAAAACGTGTTCGTTTTCTCCGGCCACACCCACCAGGATTTCGACAACGGGACGTCGCATTACAATAAAGAGGCGTTCCATTGGTTTATCAACGCTTCCGTCGGGCGTACCCGCAATCAGGGCGCGGCGGAAAGATCGCAAGGCTTGTATGTACAGGTTTATGAAGACAGAGTCGTCGTGCGCGGAAGGGAATTTACGAACAAAGAGTGGCTGGCTTCGGCCGATTGGACGGTTCCGCTTGAACGCGTGAAAGTTTGACGATACTGGAAAGTATGCGACAGTACGCAGTACGATAGAAGAGTGACTTGGAAGGGATAAGCATAATGAATCAAACCGCAACCCATATGCAAAACGAAGTACAGAAGCGAAGAACGTTCGCGATCATTTCCCACCCCGATGCGGGGAAAACGACTTTGACCGAGAAGCTGCTCCTGTTCGGGGGCGCAATCCGCCTGGCCGGTACGGTCAAGGGGCGCAAGGCGAGCCGCCATGCCACTTCCGACTGGATGGAAATCGAGAAGCAGCGCGGTATCTCGGTAACGTCCAGCGTGATGCAGTTCGACTATGTAGGGCACCGAGTTAACATTCTCGATACGCCGGGCCACCAAGATTTCAGCGAAGATACGTACCGGACGCTGACGGCGGCGGACAGCGCGGTCATGCTGATCGACTCCGCCAAAGGGGTCGAGGCGCAGACGAAGAAGCTGTTCCAAGTATGCAGCAAACGCGGCATTCCGATCTTTACGTTCATGAACAAAATGGACCGCGAAGGACGCGACCCGTTCGATTTGATGGAGGAGCTCGAGCAGGTGCTCGGTATCCGCTCCTATCCGATGAACTGGCCGATCGGCTCCGGCAAGCAGTTCTGCGGCGTGTACGACCGGGTGAGAAACCAGCTGGAGCTGTTCCAGAACGGCGATCACGACCAGATCGTAGTACGGAAGGTGAGCGGTTATGACGATCCGCTCGTGCGGGAGATTGCCGGCGATTATTTGTATGAGCAGTTGCAGGAGCAGCTACAATTGCTCGATGTCGCAGGGGATGAGTTCGATCTCGAGAAGGTTCGCAAGGGCGAACTGACGCCTGTCTTTTTCGGCAGCGCGATTAACAATTTCGGGGTGCAGACGTTCTTGGAGAACTTCCTGGAGCTCGCGCCGCAGCCGCAGCCGCGCAACAGCAGTCAAGGCGAAATCGACCCGACGACGTTCGAGAAGTTTTCCGGATACATTTTCAAAATTCAAGCGAACATGAACCCGGCCCACCGCGACCGGATCGCGTTTCTGCGCATTTGCTCGGGCAAGTTCGAGCGGGGGATGTCGGTCAAGCATGTGCGGGTCGGCAAAGACATCAAGCTGTCGCAGCCCCAGCAATTTCTCGCGCAAGAGCGGGATATCGTCGAGGAGGCGTTTCCGGGAGATATTATCGGGTTGTTCGATCCGGGCATATTCCGGATCGGCGATTCGCTTTCCCAAGGCGCGCAGGACATCGTATTCGACGAGCTGCCGACGTTCTCGCCGGAAATGTTCAGCAAAGTATCGATCAAAAACGCGCTGAAGCAAAAGCAGTTCCTGAAAGGGATCGATCAGCTGACCGAAGAAGGCACGATTCAGGTGTTCCATACGACGAGCGGTTTCGACGAGCTGATTCTGGGCGTCGTCGGGCAGCTGCAGTTCGAGGTCATGGAATATCGGATGAGAGCCGAGTACGGAGTCGACATCTTGCTTCACCGTCTTCCGTTTCAATTCGCGCGCTGGGTGATCGACGACAAGCTCGATCCGGCGAAGTTCCGTATCAATTCGCAGCTCGTAAAAGATAAGAAGGACAATTACGTAGCGCTGTTCGAGAACGAGTACGCGATGCGCAGTGCGATGGAGAAAATGCCTCAGGCGAAGTTTCTGGAAACGGCGCCTTAAGCTGAAGAGCAGAGAAAACCTCCGGTATCCGCATAAGCAGGCGGAACCGGAGGTTTTTAGTATGTATGGCGGGATGGAGGGGGTGATTATGGCTTGAATTCGGCTCGCTGTTCGTCGAATTCGGCTCATCCGGCAAGGAGTAGCGCAATGAGGTTCAGTAATAGTGAAGCTTGGTTCATTCATGCCCTCGCGATACCAAGCTGAATCCGTTTCATAGCGCGTTACGTCCCGTCCCCGCCGGCTCCGTTTGCATGACGCTCCGGATCGTCGGCATCGCTGTCGGCATGCGGCCGTTTCGGGAAGCTCAACCGGAACGTCGTGCCGAGGCCGGGCTCGCTGTCCGCATCGACCCCGCCGCCATGCGCTTCCGTCAATTGCTTGACGATAAACAGGCCGAGGCCGGTTTCGCCCTTCTCCTTGGAGCGGGAAGGGTCGGTCTTGTAGAAACGGTCGAAAATCCGTTCGCGCTCCTCCGGGGTAATGCCCATCCCTTGATCGATGATCTCGATGATAGTGCGATCGTCCGTTTCCGAGGCGATTAATCTTATCGTGCCGAATTCGGAAAATTGGATGGCATTCTTGACGACATTCATCGCGATCTGAATGAGCCGGTCGTAGTCGCCGTGCCATACGAGACGGTCCGGGCATTCCACCTGAAGCTTCAGCTTCTTCTGGGCGGCGAGCACTTCCAGCGTCTCCGCGACAATCTCCAAAATATCCGTGGCCAGGTAGTCGCCCTTGTGCAGCGTAATTTGGCCGGTCTGCATCTTCTCGATATCGAGCAGCTCGTTGATGAGGCGAATGAGCCGGATCGTTTCCTTCTCGATAATGCCGTACGCCTTCTGCCGTTCCTCCGGGGTGACGATACCGGTTTTCAATGCTTCGACGATGCCGCGCACCGAGGTCAATGGCGTTCGCAGCTCGTGGGAAACGTCGGACAAAAACTGTCGGCGGTTCGTCTCAGCGAGCGCCAGCTTCTCCGACGACTGCTGCAGCTGATCGGCCATCGCGTTGAAATCGCGGGCCAAATCCCCGAGCTCATCGGTTCGTTTCATGACGATTCTGGCCTCGTATTGTCCGTCGGCAATGGAGCCGGCCGCCTTCCGCAGCGTTCGGACCGCTTTGCCCATGCCGCGAGACAGCAAGAACACGACGATCAGCGTGAATACCAACGCCGCCCCCATCGAATAATAAATGACCCGGTCCATCCCGGCGATCGTTTCGCTCAATCCGCGAACCGGAGAGACGGCGAATAGCACCGTCTCTTCCTTCTTGCCCTTCTGCTTTACGATTCGGGCCGCCACCATCAGCGGTTCGGCCGTCTCCTTCCCGATCACGAACGTCTGGTCGTTGCGCACCGACCATAGCTGCTTGCGCAAGCTGTCGAGCGTTTGCTTGTTCCGTATCGCCTGCGCCATCATGTTCGATTCCTTCTCCAGCAGCTCGCCGCTGCGGCTCATCAGCACGACGGAAATACTCCGTTCATTCAGAAGCGATCTGAAAGTGGACAAGGAAGGGGTCGGATTGTCCTCGCGCTGCAAAATGCGGGCGATGGCGCGCGTCGAAGCGACAAGCTCTTCGCCTTTGTTCTTGTAGATGATCCGGTGCTTGGCGAAGTAGGTGAAGGCGGACCCGAGCAGCCCGAGCACCAGCAGGGCCACGAGCAGATGGCTGAGAAACTGGCGCTGGAAAAACGAAAATTTGATTCGGAAGCGTTGCTTGGGCACCCGCATCGGCGGTCAGTCCTCCAGCTTGTAGCCGACGCCCCATATGGTGACGATCCATTGGCGCTCGGACGTGGCGATTTTGTTGCGCAGCCGCTTAATATGTACATCCACGGTACGGTCTTCGCCGTAATAATCGAAGCCCCATATCGTTTCGATCAATTGCTCCCGGGTGAACACTTTTTTCGGATGGGTGGCGAAAAGAACGAGCAACTCGAATTCCTTCGGCGTCAGATTGGCGATTTGACGGCCGTCTATCGTCACTTCCCGCGAGACCGTATCGATTAGCAGCCCCATATGGCGAATCCGCGTCGGATCGATCCGCTCGGTCACGTGCGACTCGGCCCGGCCTGCGGCCTTGTAGCGGCGCATGACCGCTTTTATTCTCGCCATCAGCTCCAGCGGACTGAACGGCTTCGTGACATAATCGTCCGCACCGTGCTCCAGACCGGCAATCCGGTCTTTCTCTTCGGTTTTGGCCGTGAGCAAAATGATCGGCGTATCCGTGCTTTTGCGAAATTCGGCGCACAGCTCCAATCCGCTTTGCCCCGGCAGCATCCAATCCAGCAGTACGAAGTCCCAATGCCGCTCGCGAAACAACTTCCCGGCCTCGTTGCCATCATGGACGAATACCGCCTGCACGTTTTCTTTTTGGAAAAACAACCGGAGCATTTCGCAAACGGAGCGATCGTCCTCCGCAACAAGCAATTTCACTATGGCACCTCCGCAACCGGTCGCCTCATTAGGCCTTATCCTCATTCAAGCATATTCGGTCGGGAGAGCGGTTGCAATACTAACTTGCAAAACAACGACAGCCGCCTTCGTCGGGTCATCGACGATCGGCGGCTGTATCAGAAGTTCTGTGATTAACGATAACGGATTATTTCGCTCCGCTATCCAGATGACTTTTCAAAGTGGCGGCCATGCTGATCTGCTCCTCGTGCCCGCTGTGCTCCCAAATCAATTCGAACAGGACGCCGAGTCCGGGCAAAGCTTTGTCGTCTCCGCCGATCGAGTCGTTGATCACATCGATCAGCTCCTCTGCCGATTTGTCGTGTACGCGTTGGATGATCGCTTGCCGTAAGCTTAAAATCATGATCGGACCTCCGGTTTCGTCGATTTCGTATGTTAATATGCACACAACAAGCCGGGTTCATGTATGGCCAGATGATCCGGAATATGGTGCTGCGGCCCCGGTGTGGTATAATAAGCGGCATATGGTCGGAAAGGAGCATGGGTATGAAATCGAAACAATACGCCGTTATCGGAATGGGACGATTCGGCTCGAGCGTCGCCATGTCGTTGTACAAGCTGGGTTATGAGGTGCTTGCGATCGACTCCAGCGAGCAGCGGATGCAGGAAGTTTCCGGCATGGTTACCCATGCGGTTCAAGCGGACTCCACCGACGAAGAAGCGCTGCGGGCGCTTGGCATCCGCAACTTCGACGTAGTTGTGGTGGCGATCGGGCAAGACATTCAATCGAGCATATTGACGACGTTGATTCTCAAGGATATGGGCGTTCCGCTTCTGGTAGTGAAAGCCCAAACCGAGCTTCATGGCAAAGTATTGAAAAAAATCGGTGCCGACAAGGTCATTTTCCCGGAACGGGATATGGGACTTCGCGTCGCACATCATTTAATATCCCCCAACATTCTCGATTTTATCGAGCTGTCCGACGATTACAGTATCGTCGAGCTGAAGGCTTCCGCCAACATGATCGGCCAAACGCTGCGTCAACTGGATATCCGGGCCAAATACGGCTGCAATGTCATGGCGCTGAAGACGGGGGATAAGATGAACATTTCCCCGAACGCCGACGATACGATCAGGCCCGAAGACATTCTCGTCGTCGTAGGCGAGAACGATCAGCTTCGCCATCTCGAGCGGGCGTATGCGGAAGTGGCCAAATAATGCGCCGACCAGAACCGATTGCATCGCTCCACAATCCGCGGGTCAAGCTGTGGGCGCAGCTGCTGGACAAGAAGGGCCGCGACAAGCATGGCACCTATCTGGTCGAAGGCATTCATCTCGTTCAAGAGGCGTTGATATGGAAAGCCGGCGTGGAGACATTGTTGTATTCGGAGCAGCGGGGCATTCCTTCCGAGATCGAGACGCTGGTCTCGTCCGAAGCGGAGCTCGAATGCGTCCCGGTCAGCGAGCAGGTGCTGGCCAAATGCTCGGATGCGCAAACGCCGCAGCCCGTTATCGCCATCGTGAGGAAAACTGCCCATTCCGCGGAAAGACTGCTCGATATATCCGATAGCCTGGTCGTCGTGACCGACGGCGTGCAGGATCCCGGCAATCTGGGCACGATCATCCGCTCGGCCGATGCGGTCGGAGCGTCGGGCGTCGTGCTTGGCAAAGGGACCGTAGATTTGTACAACCCGAAAACCGTTCGCTCCACGATGGGCTCATTGTTCCATATGACTGTGGTCGAAGCCGAGCTGCTTCCGCTGTTCGCCGAGGCGAGATCGCGAGGAGTCCGGCTCGTCAATACGAGCCTGCAAGCGCAGCAAACTTGCTATGACGCCGATTTTACCGGACCGACGTGGTTCGTACTCGGCAACGAAGGAAAGGGCGTCTCGCCCGAGGTCGCTGCGCAAATCGACGAGCACGTCATTATCCCGATGAAGGGACAGGCTGAGTCGTTGAACGTGGCCATGGCCGCGACGGTGCTGTTGTTCGAGGCTATGCGGCAGCGGGGCGTATGAGCTGCAGATAAAGAACCGTGCCATGGATCTTCTAAAGATCGTTATATACCAAACCGCGGCGACTTGGTATGGCTGCAGTTCAATCCCCAATCGGGGAGCGAGCAAGCCGGCAAGCGGCCTGCCTTGGTCATTTCACCGGCATCCTACAACGGGAAAGTAAGCTTAACCTTATTCTGTCCAGTCACTTCCAGGATCAAGGGCTATCCGTTTGAAGTCGCTATCCCGCGGCATTTGCCAATTAAGGGGGTCATTCTGTCCGACCGGATAAAGAGTCTCGACTGGCAGTCCAGCCAAGCGCAATTCATCTGCCGAGTACCGGAGGAGACCTTGAGCGAGGTTGTTTCGAAACTGGACTTGTTGATTCGATAATTGTCCTTTGGTATTATAGATCCAATATTCATAAACGCGATGAAGAGAAGAGTAAGGAACCCCGTTCTTGTACAGAGAGCTCCGGCAGCTGAGAAGGAGCAAAGAACGGCTTCCCGAACCAAGCCTCCGAGCGGCATGCCGGAACCTTAGAGGGGATGGCATGACGGGCGCTCCCGTTACAGAGCTAGAGTATAAGCGTTGCCGCAGCCGGGCAATGCCGTACTTGAAGAGGTTAATATGGCGACATATTAATGAATCTGGGGTGGTACCGCGAAAATTTCGTCCCCAAGACATTCCGTCTTGGAGGTGAGATTTTTTTTTTGTACCGAAATGCCGTTTACCTTGATTATTAGGAGGAGTCGCCATGGTTAACGAAAAGGAACAACAACCCGAGAACTTTTTGGTTAGGCTGATCAGCGAGGAGCTGGAGAAGGACAAATTCGGCAGGAGCATGCGCACGCGATTTCCTCCCGAGCCCAACGGCTATTTGCACATCGGAAGCGCATATGCCATACACACGAATTATATGATGGCCCAACGTTTTGACGGGACCTTTCATTTGCGGTTTGACGACACGAATCCTCTTAAGGAGGATATCGAGTATGTAAATGCGATTATCGAAGATATAAAATGGCTCGGCTACGATCCGGGAAATCATATTTACTATGGCTCGGACTACTCGGACGATATCTATAACGCGGCGGTTGCTTTGATCAAGAAAGGGAAGGCTTACGTCTGCGATTTGACGCCGGAGGAAGTAACGGAGTATCGCGGAACTTTGACGGAGCCTGGCAAGAACAGCCCTTACCGGAGCCGGTCGGTCGAGGACAATCTGGAGCTGTTGGCGGATATGAAAAAGGGCAGCTACCCGGCCGCCTCGAAAGTCGTCCGCGCCAAAATCGATATGGGCTCGCCCAATGTGAACATGCGGGATCCCGTCATCTATCGGATTTTGCATGCCGAGCATTACAGAACCGGAACAAGCTGGTGCCTCTATCCGATGTATGATTTTGCCCATCCCATTCAAGATGCGATCGAGGGGATCACGTATTCCTTGTGCTCGATCGAATTCAAGGATCACCGGCCTTTGTACGAATGGGTCCTGAGGGAGCTCGAGGTCCCCGAGCCTCCGAGGCAAAGAGAGTTCGGCCGCCTGGGCTTGACCGGCGTCGTGACGAGCAAACGGTTTCTGAGGCAGCTTGTAGAAGGCGGCCATGTGGACGGCTGGGATGATCCTAGGCTCCCGACGCTCCGGGGGCTAAGAAGAAGAGGGTACACGCCTGAAAGCATACGCTGCTTTATCGGGGAGATCGGCAGCATCCGTACCCAGAGCACCGTACACATCTCGATGCTGGACCATTCCCTCAGACAGGATCTGAAAGCGCGAACGATCAGCGTCATGGCTGTGCTGCAGCCCTTGAAAGTGGTGATCACCAACTATCCGGAGGGGCATACCGAGCTGCTCGCGATCGAGAATAACAGCGAGAACGAGGCGTTGGGGAAAAGAGAAGTGCCTTTCTCCAAAACGATTTATATCGAACGTGACGATTTTGCCGAGCAGCCGATCAAGGGATTTCACCGACTGAGTCCGAATGCGGAGGTAAGGCTGAAGGGTGCGTATTTCATCAAGTGCGAGGAAGTCATAAAGGATCCGGACACGGGAGAAATTACGGAGCTGCATTGTACGTATGACCCGCTCACGAAGAGCGGCACCGGATTTACGGGTCGCAAGGTGAAGGGGACGATTCATTGGGTCGCTGCGGATTATGCGGTAAAGGCCGACGTCCATCTGTACGATCCGCTGCTGCTCGAGCCGAACATTCCGGATGACGATGGCGAGGATTGGGCGGATGTGCTTAACCCGCATTCGCTTGTAATCGTAAAGGACAGCCTGATAGAGCCTGGCGTCGGGCATGCCCGTCCCGAGCAGAAATTCCAGTTTTTCCGCCATGGCTATTTTTGCGTGGACCGGAAGCTTGCCGCCGATGATCGGCTCGTCTTTAACCGCATCGTACCGTTGAAGGACGGCTGGAACAAACGATGAGCGTTGTGCGGTAAATGGACTAAATCCGAGATTCGGCAAAGGATAAAGAGAGGACCGGATACGGATCGAGGAACGTCTCGAGCCGTTTGCCGGTCCTTTTTTCCATGTCGCCAAGCTCAAGCCTCATTTTGGCGCTTCTGAATTTCCTCGTTCACTTCCTTGATGAGGTCCGCGCCGCCGCGATCCATCCATTCCTTGACCATGGCGTCCCAATCCGCGACCGGGCGTTGGCCGACGATCATTTTGGTCTGCTCGCCGTGCAAATATTTGGTCAGCTCGGTTTCCTTCTGCGTACCAGTGGCCGTAACGATGCCGCTGGCCGGATTAATGTAGGTCCGGTCCTTGTATTTGACGAACATTTGCTCCAGTCCTGCAGTCAGCTCCTTGAGCTTGGGGATTTTATAATAGGCCGAGTATTGGTTCGCTTCGTCCCCGGGCGCCCACATGAAATAATCGAACAAATAGTGGGCCGGTATTTTCCCCTCGGAAATCTTCGTTTGCGTAACCTCGCCGTTGCCGTCCACAAAATAGCCTTTGCCGAGCCCGCCCAATCTCCAGTCGTAATTCGGATTATTCGGCTTGCGTTCCGATGGGGGAATGAACGTTCGCCCGAAGTCGATTACGTCCATGATGCGCTTGGTCTTGTCCGGGTCGTCGGCCAGCTGGGAGGACAGCGCCGTGATGCCGAGAAATCCGGATTGCGAGGTATAGCCCCGAGAGCCGTCCGGAGCCAGGAATGGTTCCACGAACGTAAATTTGGCGTCGGGGTTCAATTTCAACAGCGTCTCCATGTACGCTTCGGACATGCCCCGCGGAGCTCCGATAAAGATGCCGGCCTTGCCCGTATAAAACTCATTGTTTCCTTGAGCCCAGTTCAATACGGCGAAGTCTTTGGTGACCGCGTCTTCCTTGTACAAATCGGCCAGCGTCTGAATGACCTCGCGTCGTCCGGGTCCGATAATGCCCGGGATGAGCTGGCCCTGATCGTTTTTGTGATACCAGGCTTCCTTCGACCAATACGCCCCGGCATTGTAGTCCGGACCGATGTTCTGGGAGAGCGCCAAGCCGTACGTATCTTTCCTGCCGTTCCCGTCCGGATCGTTTTTGGTGAAAGCGATAGCTACGTTCTTCAATTCCTCGTAGCTGGTAGGCACGCTTAATTTCAACTTGTCGAGCCAGTCCTGACGCAAAATAATGACGAACGAGTACTGTCCGGGATAATAACGCGGAATTCCGTAAATGTGCCCGTTTACCGAGAATTGGTCCCGGATGTAAGCGGGAATCTGCTTCAAGGTAGGGTATGTCTCATAATAGTCGTCCAAGGGCAGAAAGGCTCCCTGCTTCGACCAGTTGAAGAAGTTGGAGTCCAGATCCTTTAACGATACGACATCCGGGATGCTGCCCGACGCCATCAGGACGGACAGCTTGCTCGTATAGTCCGACTGCGGAACGAAGCGGGGCTTGAGCTGAATGTTGAACCGGTCCCGGATCATGTTCAGAGACTCGCCCTCGAGAGGAGGGACGTCATCGAATACGTAATTGATGAAGCTGACCGTCCGAACGCCGTCGCCCGCCTTGTCGCCGCCCGATTCGGACGGGGTCCCGCCCGAAGATCCGCGGCCGATTTCGCAGCTGACGGCCATTGCGGCCGCAAGTGCGGCGACACCGAGGACAGCCTTTGTTCTCCATCGATAAAGGCTCATATCGGACCCGCTCACCTCCTCCTTTTCCTTCATTAAACCATGAATGCTCCGGGCTGTCTTTTGTTTTTCTGGGAACGGGTAAAGGAAGCCTGCCTGGAACGATCCGCAGGCGGGCTTCCTGGACGAATTCGGGATTGCTTAATTCCAGCCTTCTTTGGCGTCCTTGATTTTGATTTCGGCGTTCATTTCCTTGATCAGCTGCTCGCCGCCTTTCGCTTTCCATTCGTCGACCATTTTGTCCCAATCGGCTAGAGGGCGTTGTCCGGCGATCATTTTCGTCTGCTCGTCATACAGATACTTGTTCAGCTCCGTGCCTTTGGCGATCAAGGTATCGGATACGATGCCGTTGCTCGGATTGGCATAATACTTCATGGTCGAATAAGACTTCATAATGTCGGCAGCCAATTGCTTGAGCGGCTCTTGATACGCGGTAAGGTAATTGATGTCGGAATCTTTCTCCGGCCAAGCGATGCCGTCGGGCAAATAGGCGAGCGGGTACAACCCTTGAGATGCGGTTTCTTTTTTGACGACCGGCTTGCCGTCCACCATATCGTACCCTACGCCCACATTGCCGTTCAGCCAGTCAAAGTCGGCATTCTTTTCGTTTTTCTTGTCGTCCGGATGGAACGTGCGTCCCGCTTCCAGCATATCCAGAATGCGTTTTACTTTTGCTTTGTCTTTGCCCGCTTCGGCGGAAATGACTTCGAAGCCGATGAACCCGGAGCCGGCCGTCATCCCTTGGGAACCGTCCGGAGCTTTGAACTGCTCCACATGGACGAATTTCGCCTGAGGGTTGATTTTCATCAGACCGTCCATATACGCTTGCGACATTCCGCGCGGCGTTCCGATGAAAATGCCGGCGATGCCGGAATAAAATTCCTTGTTCGTATTCGCCCAATCGATCGTCGCGAAGTCGCGGGTAATCGCGCCTTCCTTATACAAATCGGCCAGCATCGTGACGATGTCCTTGCGTCCGGGACCGGCCAAGCCCGGCAAGAAACGCCCTTGCGCATCCTTGTGGTACCAAGCGGCAGGGTCCCAATAGGCGCCTTGCGTAAAGGGAGGATTGACGTCTTTGCCGATGGCCAGTCCGTACGTATCGTTTTTGCCGTTTTTGTCCGGATCGTTTTTGGTGAAGGCGATGGCTACCTGCTTCAATTCTTCATAGCTGGTTGGCACTTTCAAGCCAAGATTGTCGAGCCAATCTTTGCGGATAATGGTCGTGAAGCCGAATTTCGGATAATATTGCGGAATCGCATACAATTTGCCGTTTACGCGGAATTGATCCAAAACGAACTTCGGAATGCGCTTAAGTGTAGGATATTGATCGATATATTCGTCCAGCGGGGTGAATGCCCCTTGCTTGGCGAATTTGTTGTATTTGCTCGTCAAGTCGCCGGACTGGAACAAGGTGACGTCCGGAATCGAGCCGGAAGCCAGCGTCGCCGTAAGCTTCTCGTCGTACGTGCCCTGCGGGACGAGGTTCGGCTTGTAATCGATATTGAACTTCTCGTTGATCATCTTCAGCCCGCGTCCGTCCAGGCCCGGCACGTCTCCGTATACGTAGCGCATGCCGGTAATCGTGAGCTTCTTGTTGGCGTCGTTTGCCGACGGCGTAGAGGAGGGGGGAGTTGCCGAGGCATCTCCATCCTTGCTGCCGCCAGAGGAGCAGCCGATTACGCTGGTAACGAGTACTGCCGTCATGGCGGGGTAAATCCAAGACTTTGTCCGTGTCATAGTCGAGAAAACCACCCTTCGTCGAATGTGTTTCCGTTGCGATCTTTTTCGTTATTTCTTTTTTCCGCATAGACGGATTCGGATTTTCACCGATTATCGGCTTATTGAAACGTCAGCCCTTCACCGATCCGAGCATCACCCCCTTGGCGAAATGCTTTTGCAGAAACGGGTATACGAGAAGAATCGGCAGCGTAGCGACCAAAATCGCGGCCATCTGGATCGTCTCCGGGGGAGGCGGATTTTCCAGCATCATCTGCTCGGCCGCCCCCAGCGCATTTTTCGCATCGCTCTGGATGACGATTTGACGGAGAATGACTTGAATCGGCCATTGCCTCGGGTCGTTCAGGTACAAAATCCCGGCAAAGTACGTATTCCAATGGCCGACCGCGTAGAACAGGCCGAATGCGGCGAGAACCGGCTTGGACAGCGGCAGGATGATCCGTCCGAAAATGGTGAATTCGTTCGCGCCGTCGACGACGGCCGCCTCGTACAGCTCGTGCGGAATGTTCAGGAAAAATTGTCGTACGACGATCAAGCTGAATGGACCGATCGCGGATGGCAAAATGAGCGCCCATATGGAGTTCAGCAGTCCGGTCGCCTTGACGATCAAATAAGTCGGAATCATCCCCGCCGAGAACAGCAGCGTGAACAATACGAGGAACATCATGACCCTCTGCCCGTATATTTTGCGGGACAACGCGTAAGCCATCGAGGCGGTGAACAGCAAATTGATGATCGTACCGACAACCGTCAAATAGACGGTCATCCCCATCGCCCGTACGAAAGGCTTAGATTGGAAAATGTACTGGTAAGCGTCGGTGACCCATACTTTCGGCCAAAGCAAAATTTCGCTTTTCAAAAACTCGTCGAAGGTGGTGAACGACACGGAGAAGATGTACAGGAACGGAAACAGCATCGTGAGCGCCAGCAACGCCAGACATATATAGTTCAAGGAATCGAACAGCCGGTCGGAGAAGCTTCTGTATTTCATCGGTATCCTCGCTTTCTGTCAATAAATTCCGTCCTCGCCGAATTTCTTGGAAATGTAGTTGGCGCCTCCCACAAGAATGAGTCCGACAACCCCTTTGAACACCCCTACCGCGGTAGCGAAGCTGAAATCGGATTGCTGGATGCCCTTGTAGTAGACGTAAGTGTCCAGCACGTTACCGATCTGCATATTGAAGGCGTTCAGCATCAGAAATATTTGCTCGAATCCGCTGTCCAGCACGTTCCCGAGCCTCAGGATCAGCAAAATGACGATGGTGCCCCTAATGCCCGGCAGCGTGATGTGCCAAATTTGCCTCCACCGGTTCGCCCCGTCCATAATCGCGGCTTCGTACAGATCGGGGTTGACGCCGGCCAGAGCGGCGAGGAAAATGATCGTCCCCCAGCCGATTTCTTTCCAGATGACCTGCAAAATAATGAGGGGGCGGAAGAAGGCCGGCTCGGTCAAGAAATCGACGGGAACCTCGAAGCCGAAATACACCTGCAAAATACGGTTGATAATGCCGTTGGAGCGCAGGAAGATGAAGAACAGGCCGACGACGATAACCCAGGACAAGAAGTGCGGCAAGTAGACGATCGTCTGAATGAGCCGTTTGTAAATTTGGTTGCGCACCTCATTGAGCAAAATGGCCAGTACGATCGGAGCCGGAAATGCGAACAAAATTTGCAGAAACGATAAGTACAGCGTGTTCCACAGCACCCGGGCGACCTCCGGGTCGGCGAAAATTTTGTTGAAATGCCCGAAGCCGACCCATTCGCTGCCGGAGAACCCGAGGAAGGGGCTGTAGTCCTGAAACGCAATGACCATGCCGAGCATGGGGATATACCGGTAAATGATGAAATAGAGCAGACCCGGCAGAACGAGAAAGTAGAGGAAACGGTCTCGCCATATTTTCAGAGCCACTTTTTTCCCTGGGGAAATCGCCGCTCTGGAGGTGCTGGCGGCGGTTGGTACAGGTTGCGACATGATAGCCCTCCCGGCTCGAATTTGTTAGCGCTTGCATGAACGGCTGCATAAGCCGGTAACGACAATGATTGCTTGTTCGCTTACAAAGAGCTGCCGGCGTTCAGTAGGATCAGCCGCCTCGATTCGCCCGCGGTCAGCGGCAAAGTCAGAACGGCGACCGCTTCGTTAAGCTTGGCCGAGCCGTCCGCGGCATAAGGATTGAACGGATAGGACGGCCAGTTCAAGCTGTATGCTCCTTCGAGCCGCAGCTCCCAGCCCGCATGCCGGATACGATGAAGTCCGCGATCTCCGCGGATGTCGAGCGGCTGCTCGGAGACGACCCGCGCCTCCTCGGGTTCGCCTGCATCAAGCGGCTGTCCGCGCTTCAGCTGGAGCGGGATGTGGACCAATCCTTCATCTCCGGCAACGATGTCCGATGAAAACTCGAGCTCGGCGCAGTCGGAGGATACCGACCGCAAGCCAACGGTCAATGTGCGCGGGCCGCAAGAGAGACTAATTTCCCGGCCGTCGGCATTAAGCGTTCCCGCATGAGGGACATAGTCATGTCCGCCTTCAGCCGTACGAATCTCGAATGTGCTCCATTCCGGTTGGTTTTTGGAGTTGCCGCCGCCTATGATCAAGCCGGAATCCTTATGCCAAACGCCTATGAAGCTTTGCCGGTCTTGTCCCCAGCGGGAGTCGACGCGCGGTGCGGCGAAGGCGCTCAAGCAGACGTACCAGTCGTCCTGCTTGACGGCGACCGATCGCGCCAGCTCCTCGGCGAAGACGGGCTGATCGAATAAGGTCGAAGACTCCTCCGTTTCCACATCGTCCGTCGGGCTGCCCATGTTCCAGTACAGCAGCAGGTTGGCCAGATGAGGCGCTCTCCATTTGACGCCCCGGTTCATCGCCAAAGCGATCAGGCTTCGCGCATAAGCTTCGCCGCGCGGCAGCAAGGTGAAGCCCACGAGTCCCATCGGACTCGGATGATTGTCGTACTTCGTTCGGCCGTCTACCGTCTCGACTCTCGAGCCGTCCGGATAAGTGAACCGCTCGTGGAAGCGGAGCGCCTTGTCCAGCGACGGAATCACGTCAATCTCGCCATTATGGCGGCCATACAGGCCGAGGGCATGAACGTAGACAAGATTGTACAGGGTGGTTGGTCCATGATGCTCCGGCCAGAACCCTTCCTCGTCCTGCTCGTCAAGCGTGAGTCGAATCATCGTATCCGCCGTCTGCTTCCATTCCGGTCGTCCGAATAGCCGGGAAGCGCGATGAAGCGCCATGGCGTTCCAAGTCGGAATATTGTGCACGACCGATGCCGATGTCCGTTCCGGTCGGTCCAGCGACTCCCGCATCTCGCGATGAATCCCCTCGAATGCGAGCTGCAGACCTTCAAGCCAATCGGCACGGCGTGTTTCGCCCAGCTCCGGGGCGAGCAGCCCGTACGTTTCCAGCCAGTGGTACATCGACCACGGCATGTAGATCGGGCCCCATTTGGAGCCGTCCGTCTTGACGAACTCGACTTTTCCGTCCGGGTATTGAAAGCTTCTCAGCGCATCCCCGGTCAACCCGATCCGCTCCAGCAGCATCGCGTCCCGATACAGACGATTCCCCGGAGCTTGATGCAAGTATAGGAACGCCATGCACAGCATAATGTCCTGGTTCGTTACCGCCCAGCCGTCGCCTTCCATAAAACGGCCCGTCTGCGGGTCGAACTGGCCGAACGCTTCTTCCACATTGCGGGCGAACCATTCCGACACCTCTGCCGGAGCCGGCTTGCCTCGTGCCACCCATCGCTCCATCGATTGCAAACCTCCGTTAATTTAAAGGCCGGCGAATTATTGAGAGGAGGGTTTGGAAGGAGACTGGAGAAGCGTAAGCGTTCGCATTTGTTCCCGGAGCTTCACCGATTACGGTGTTATTGGATCAAAAAATCTGGGAACAACGGCGATCGGAAGCTCCTTCCAAACCTGCAGCGGATTCACCGGACTTCTAGATTTCGTAACTGCACCATTATCGAACCACAATGCTCTTTTTACGCGCAATTATCTCTTCCCGCAGCCGTCCGGCTATACGGATAAAAGGATGAAGATAAGGATAAACGGGAGGGCGGACGCCAAAAAACGCCCTTTTGCAAGGGCGTCTAGGTTAGTCAAAAAGAGGACAGTACCATCTGAAAGGGGTTGGGGAAATGGACGTAAAGCGGAGCAAGGGCGTCTAGGTTTATCGGACAAGTCAGAGCTTCTCGTCGCGATTGTTTTTGCGATACGTGCCGGGCGGCGAGCCGACGGTTTTCGTGAAGATGCGGGTAAAGTTGTGCACGGTCGTATAGCGCAGCCGTTCGGTCATTTCCTTGATCGGCATATCGGTATGAATGAGCCATTCCTTCGCTTTGTTGATCCGATACTGAATAATATATTGACTGAAGTTCGTATCGAGCTCTTCCTTGAACGCCCTGCCGATCTGCCCCGTGGAAGCGCCGAAATGATCCGCCACTCCCTGCAGCGACAAATCCTGATCGTAACGATCGTGGATGTAAGCCAATACTTGATGCAGCAGCCGTTTCTGCTTCCCGATCTGCAGCGTCTCCAGCTTCTCCCGGATGGAGCGGAATACGGTGCCTTTCAACCATTGCTCCACGTCCTTCAGCGAGTTGAACGCGTACAACGATTGGTACAGGTCGGTCTCGAAGAAGTCCTCCAGCTCGTAGCCGAGCTCGTGAATGAAGCCGTCCAACTCTCCGATCAAATATGCGAATAGCGCGAGCGCGGTCTCCGTGTTCGGCACGGACTTCGGGATTAAACGCATCAGTTCCTCGAGTCGCTGCTCGGCTTGCGGGAAATCCCCCTGCGCGATGCTGTGCATGATCATTTTCTGCGATTCGATCAGCGGCCTGCCGGACGACCTGACCGAAATAGCGATATCTTGCCTGGCGATCGTCACGTTCATTCCCAGCAGCATCCGGTAACCCATCAATGACAACGCCTCCTGGTAACAATCGATCAAGCCGCCGTAATCCTTCTTGGCGCCGCTCATCGAGACGGATACGGTAAATGGGAAAAACTGGGACACTTTGTGGCGAATTTCGTCGCATATCGTTCTCACGGACGGCTCGGTGTCATCGTTCCATTGCTCGATCCCGAGCATCAGGGCGAACTGCCCGGAGCGGGGAACGACGGTTATGCTTGAATAACGGTCGGTGCTGATCTCTTCGATCAGTTTGCTGAGCGCGTACACGATAAGGGAGCGGTCCTTCTTCTGGTACATGCGCTGAAATTCGTCAAACCGATCGACCTCGACGATGCAGACGCAATACCAGAGCCCTTCGAGCGGCAAGCCGTAATGCTCCATTTGCAGACGAAACTCCTGATCCGACATATCTCCGCGCAGCAGACGCAGGAATACGCCTTCCCGCCAATAGGGGAGCTGTTCGCCCAGACGCACCTGCAGCTGCTTGTTGGCAGCCATCATTTGCCGCATATTCCGATCCAGCGTCTGAATCGCATCGCTTCTCTCGGACTGCGGGGAGCTGAACAAAGACAGCAGCCTCTGGATCGGCACATACAACCGGTTGGAGCCGGCGATCGCCAGCACCAGCCAGATGCCGGACAACAGGGCGACCATCCCGAACGTTGCCTGCTGAATGTTGTTCAGCTTCCGGTTCAGCTCGGCCGTTGGAGTCATCGTCACATAGGTCCAATTCGTAAAAGCCGATCGGAGCGCCGACAAATCGTACTGCTTGTCGTTGAAGCGAATTTGATTCGGTCCGTCCAGCTGCCGCGCCCAATACTCGTATAGCCGGACCGATGCGGCCAGACCGGAATCCGCCGCGGACGCATTGCTTTCCGCCACCACTTTGCCCTGTTCGTCGAAGATGAACAAAATTTTTTGACCGATATTGAGCTCCTTGAGAAAGGCCGTCAAATTATCCGGGTTTACATGGATAAACAGCATGCCGACCCCCGGAAGGCTGGTGGCGGGGATCGGACGGACGATGAGAATTTCATTCTGATTCGCGTACGTATTGGGGGATACGACCACGAAGCCGTTGTATTTCAATGGGCTGTTTTGAACGATTTCCCGGTAAGGGAATTGGTTCAGATCGATGTAGCCGTACCGGTTGGAATATACTTTATGGAATTGATTGTAAACGACGGAAATATCGAAGGCGATGTCGGATAAGCTGCGATACTTTTGCAGGGCGTCCATCATCTCGGTCGATTCGGTCAAGTACCGTTCTATGGAGATGCCATGACGGACGGAAGATTCGACGGATGGATTGGAAGCGATTTCAAGAGACGATTTGCCTAGCGATTGAAGGAAAGTATCGACGTGTTTTTCGATTTGCGCCAATATCATCTGATGGTTTAGATCGACTTCCTCCTCGACGCTCCGCGAAACCGTATAATACGAAAATAAGCCGAATAGGGGAATGGGCGCGATGCTCAAAATAACGATAACCGCCAACAGCTTTCGCTTGAACGTAAACATTTCGGAAAAATGGCGAACGATTTTCATGGTGCATACCTCCAGGACGACGATCCCCGAGTAAAAAGCAATCGCGTTTCTTGCATGTATCGGAATGCGGCCGCCCGCCGGGCCGTTTGCCGGGTTCAAACAGCTTATATACATGTCTATACTCATTCTCACATCGCAGGCGGGAACTGTCAACAGCGGGCGAGGGCGAAGAGCGAATCTTTATATTGACTTGTTAAACTGTATGCATTAACATAACAGTATTCTCCTTGGAGAGGGAGGAACTGAAGCCAATGAACAGTGAATTTACCGTTGCCGTCCACAGCCTCGTATTTCTGGCCTATTTGCCGGAGCATATGGCCAGCAGCGAAACGATCGCCCGCAACGTTTCGACCAATCCGACGCGGATCCGGAAAATTATGAGCTTTTTGCGCGAACAAGGGTTTGTGAAGACGAAGGAAGGCGTCGGCGGAGGATATATGCTCAATTGCGATCCGCAGAAGGTTACCCTGGCCCAAATATACCGCGCGATGGCGTGCGGAGCCTTGAAGCCGAATTGGAATTCGGGGGATCCCGGGCAAGATTGTCTCGTCGCCTCCAACATGCAGTCGGTTATGGATCACATCTTCCGCGAAGCCGAGGTCCAATATAGAAGATGCTTGGAGCAAACGACGATATGCGATGTATTGGAGCAGGTTAAACATTGTCAGTCTTAAATTTTTTTTGTTTTTAATGTATCCGGTTTGGATACAGTTAATTTGATAAAGGCGGTGGAACATTTCTATGGTTAATTATTCCGTTTTGGACGTCTCCCCGATCGTCGTCGGCGGCACTCCGGCCGATTCGCTGCGCAACTCGCTCGATTTGGCGCGTCACGCGGAGAAGTGGGGCTACACCCGATTTTGGCTTGCCGAGCATCATAACTCGCCGAGCATCGCGAGCTCGGCCACCTCGGTCGTGATCGGGCATGTGGCTGCCGGTACGTCCACCATCCGCGTAGGGTCCGGGGGCATAATGCTGCCCAATCATGCTCCGCTTGTGATCGCCGAGCAGTTCGGGACGCTCGAGGCGCTGTACCCGGGACGTATCGATCTGGGCCTGGGCCGGGCGCCGGGCACCGATCAGCGGACCGCGTTCGCCTTGAGAGGCGGGCGACAGGGGAGCGACGGCCATGATTTCCCCGAGCAGCTGGAGGAGCTGCGGGCTTATCTAGCGGGTACGATGCCCGTAAGGGCGATTCCCGGCGAGGGCACGTCGATTCCGATCTGGCTGCTCGGCTCCAGCGATTTCAGCGCGAGACTGGCTGCCCGGCTCGGGCTGCCGTTCGGCTTCGCGGGTCATTTCTCGCCGCAGCACCTGCTTCCGGCTCTGGAAATTTACCATCGCAACTTCCAGCCGTCCAAAGTGCTGGCGGAGCCGTATACGCTCGTTGCGGTCAACGTCATCGCGGCGGACACGGACGAGGAAGCCCGGCGGCTCGCGACCTCCGGTCAGCAGCTGTTCCTGGGCTTCATCCGCAACAATCCCGGACCGCTTCCGGCGCCGGTAGACAGTATGGACCATCTGTGGAGCGAACAGGAGAAGGCGGCCCTGCAGCAAACGTTCGGCTCATCGATAATAGGCGGGCCCGATACCGTCAAGGAAAAGCTGCAGCGGTTCGTTCAGGAAACCCGGGCGAACGAGGTTATGGCGGTTGCCCACATCTACGATCATCAGGCAAGGCTCCGGTCCTATGAAATAGTGGCGGAGCTGAACGGACTGAACAGGTAATAAACGTACGCCTAAAAAAACTATAAGAAACTATAAAGAGAAAATCATTTCGGATAGGTGAGTGGAATATGACCAAGGCTGCAAAAGGGCAAAAGCGGATGCTGCTGCTCATGATCAACATGTTTATCGCGATGCTCGGTATCGGGCTTATTATCCCGGTTCTGCCCGACTTCCTGAGGGAGTTCGGCGCGGGCGGAAAGACGGCCGGCTATCTGGTGGCCGCGTTCGGGATTACGCAATTCATTTTTTCGCCGGTCGCCGGAGAATTATCCGACAAGTACGGTCGCAAGAGGATGATCGTTTCCGGACTGCTGTTGTTTACGATATCCAACCTGATCTTCGCCGCAGCCGGGCAAATATGGCTGCTGTACGTGTCCCGGCTCATTATGGGCATGGGCGCGGCGGCGATGATTCCGGCCATGCTGGCTTACGTCGCGGATATTACGACGGAGGAGAAGCGCGGGAAAGGCTTGGGCCTGCTGGGCGCTTCGATGTCGCTCGGCTTCGCGATCGGTCCCGGCATCGGCGGCTTTCTCGCCGAGTTCGGGCTGCGGGCCCCTTTCTATGTGTCGGCTGCGGTCGGGGTATTGGCGACGATCGGCTCGCTGCTGTTCGTTCCGGAGTCCTTATCCGCGGAAGCGCAGCTCGCTTCCAGGCAGGCGAACGTGAAGCGGGAACATATTTTCAAGCAATTCGGCAAATCGTTTAAATCCTCTTACTTTATCCTGCTTCTATTAATATTCTCGCTGACGTTCGGACTTGCCAATTTCGAAGCGATTTTCCCGCTGTTCGTCGACCAGAAGCATCACTATACCCCTATGGACATTTCCATCATCTTTACGGTAGGGGCATTGGCGGGCACCATCATTCAAGCCGTCTTCATCGGCAGTCTGATCAACCGGTTCGGCGAAAGAGCGCTGATCAACTGGACGTTCCTCCTGTCCGCGATCGCTCTAGTCCTTATGCTGCTGTCCGGCAATTTCGCTTACGTGCTGGCCCTTACGGTGCTGTTCTTCGCGCTTACTTCGATCATGCGGCCGGCCATCAATACGCTGCTGTCCAAATCCGCCGGCGAGGAGCAAGGGTTTGTCGCCGGTATGAATAACGCATATATGAGTCTGGGCAATATTTTCGGCCCTGCGATAGCCGGAACGCTGTTCGATATCCACATCAATGCGCCTTATGCGCTGGGAGCGATCATCCTGATCGCGAGCCTGTATTTGTCGATGACATGGGGACGGAAAGCGAAGCCGAGCATCGCTTTGGCGAAGTGAGGGAGCCGCATCCCGCTTCCGATGAGAAGGCACGCTTCTTGACTCGGCAAGCGCCGATGCCCTAAACTTAAACCAGTTGATTCTATACGGGGTAAAGGAGTGTGCGCCTCTTGCAAAGCATCCATGAAAACGACCCGTCGACAGGCGGTCCGGAAGATGACGCGGCGGATACGTTGGACGGCTTCGGAGAAGGCGCGTTTTGCGAAACGACCAGACGGGTCGTCCTGATCAGCCCGTTCCCGGCGGCCGTCCGGTCTCTCGTTATGGCGCTTACGATCCGCTGCTACGATGTGCTCGTATTCCATCACGAGAACGATCCGATTCTCCCTGCGCTCCAAAGCGATCTGGTCATCGTGGACCGTACGAGAAGCGTGGCGGACGAATCGCTGAAGCCGGTAGCCTTTGCCCAAAACGCCCTGCTCCTCGTCCATGCCTCGAACGATACGGCCGTCGGCGAGGGCAACCGTTTCGTCTGGCCCGGACCGCTCCGCTCCGCCTTGGCGAAAATCGAGGAGCTGGCGAGCCGGAACGACTCTTCTCCCGCTCCGGCAAGCGCCGGGCAGTGGCTGAGGCATAAAGACGTCGTGATGGATTTGAAGCGGATCACCGTCCACAAGGCCGGCTCGAAGATCGAGCTGACCCGAACCGAGTTCGATCTGTTTAAAATGCTGCTCGCGAACGGCGGCGGTGTCTTGACCCGGCAGGAAATGATGACGCAGCTATGGGGGGACGGCTATTTCGGCGGAAGCAATTCGGTCGATGTCCATATCAAGAGCCTTCGGCACAAGCTGGGCGACGATCCGAAAAGACCGGAATATATTGCGACCGTGCGAGGGATCGGCTATCGGATCGCCGATTGAAGCCACAGCACGCGGACGCTCCCGAATACGCGAATAAAACATGGCCGACAGCGCAGTTGCGATGAACTTTCATCGCGATGCGCTGTTTTTTCTTTCACGCGATTTTTTTTGCTCGACATCCGTGAAGCCATTTACCTGGCCGCTGACCTGTTGCTCGTCCCCTTTTGCCTTATGCAGAAGGCGTTTGGGAGCATTTGGGAGGAATTGGCGGGATATGGGGGGATTTTACCATGTGCTCCCGGTAATCTGCTCTCACGGGAGGAGAGCCGGGCTCAGTCCCGCTCAGCGGGCGAGACCGGGGATGAGCCGATCGGAGCGAACATGTTACCCTTATATGGGGCCCCGAAATACGGAACGGATACGAGAGGAGTTACGGTATGAAGAAAGGGTTTGGTCTGCTGCTGGCGCTTCTGCTCGGCGGCATTGCGGTTACCGGCTGCGGAGGCGGCGATTCGGCTCCGACAGGCGCTGGCGCAACCCCGTCCGACAGCCAGACGTCCGCATCGGAATCTACGCTCGAGAAAGCAAGGAAGCAAGGCTACATTACGGTAGGCTTCGCCAACGAGAAGCCTTACGCATATGCGACTCCGGACGGCAAGCTGACCGGAGAAGCGGTGGAAGTGGCAAGAGTCGTCTTGAATAAACTGGGGATCAAAGAAGTGAACGGGGTGCTGACGGAATTCGGCGCGCTCATTCCGGGACTGAAGGCCAAACGGTTCGACATGATTACGGCCGGGATGTTCATAACGCCGGAGCGCGCCAAAGAAGTGCTGTTCGCCAACCCCGAGTACAGCATCGGCGAGGCGATCGCGGTGAAGAAAGGAAACGCCGCCGGTCTGCGCAGCTATGCGGACATTGCCAAAAACAAAGACATCAAGGTCGCCGCCATGGTCGGCGCCATAGAGGAACAATATTTGACCAAATCGGGCGTGGCCAAGGAGCAAATCGTGACTGTGCCCGACCAGCCTTCGGCGATATCCGCCTTGCAGTCGGACCGCGTACAGGCGGTTACGATGACCGGTCCCGCGCTGCAGGCGATGCTCGATTCGGCCAAGGACGGCAATCTGGAGCGGGTAGCCGATTTCGAGCAGCCGACGATTGACGGCAAGAGCGTGCGGGGCTTCGGTGCGGCGGCATTCCGCCCGGGAGAAGACGAGTTCGTCAAAGCGTATAACGCGGAGCTTGCGAAGCTGGAGTCTTCCGGCGAGCTGCTGAACATTTTGGAGCCGTTCGGGTTTACGAAGGATGAACTGCCTGGCGGCAAAACCGCCGAGGAGCTGACGAAGCCGTGACCGGCCTAAGGGGGCGGGGCCGATGCAAGCGGTAATGGAGCTTCTCCCGGCCATGTGGAAGGGCACGGCCGTGACGCTTACGGTTACGGTGCTGGCCGCCATAACGGCTCTGCTGCTGTCGGTGGCGGCCGGTATCGCCCGGCAGTCCCGGCTCGCGCCGGTGCGCTGGCTCACGGCCGTGTACGTCGAGGCTTTCCGCGGGACGTCGCTGCTCGTGCAGCTGTTCTGGCTGTATTTCGCTTTCCCGTTGCTGTTCGACATCCGGATGTCGGCCATGACGGCGGCGGTGCTCGCTCTCGGGCTGAATTACGGCGCATACGGCTCGGAGATCGTGCGCAGCTCTATCGAGGCCGTGCCCCGAGGACAAACGGAGGCGGCCATCGCGCTGAATATGACGCCCGGTCAGCGGCTGTGGCGCATTATCGGCCCGCAAGCTTTGCGGATGGCGCTGCCCTCCCTGGGCAATCTGCAAATCGAGCTGTTGAAGGGGACGTCGCTCGTTTCTCTCATTACGCTTTCCGAATTGACTTACCAAGGCATGATGCTGCGCTCGTACGACATGTCTCGAACGGCGATCATTTTCGGCCTCATTCTGCTTATTTATTTCGTGATCGCCCAGCTTCTGACCTTCATGGTCCGTCTTCTGGAGCGGCGGTTCGCAGTGGGGAGGTCGCAAGCATGAAGTGGAGCTGGGACTATGCATGGAGCATCCTGCCGAAGCTGCTGGTGGTCGTGCCCGTGACGATCGGCGCCGCGCTGTGCGGCTTTGCGCTCGCGGTCATCCTCGGCCTGCCCCTTTCGATCGGCAAACGCTCGAAGCGCAAGGCGGTCTCGCGAACGGTGGCGTTCGTGCTGGAGCTGATCCGCTCGACGCCTCTGCTCATTCAACTGCTACTTTTGTTCTATGCGCTGCCGCTCTACGGCATTTCCTTGTCCCCGTTCACGGCCGGCGTCCTCGGGCTCGGCATCCATTATGCCGCGTATATGGCCGAGGTGTACCGATCGGGAATCGAGGCGGTTCCGGGCGGGCAGTGGGAGGCGGCCAAGGCGCTCAATTTCTCGCCCCGGCAAACGTGGTTCCGACTCATTTTGCCGCAGGCGATTCCTCCGGTTTTTCCGGTCATGGGCAATTATTTGATCGTCATGTTCAAAGAAACGCCGATTTTATCCGCGATTACGCTAATCGAAATTTTGCAGACGGCCAAATCGCTGGGCTCGGTTTCCTTCCGCTATATCGAGGCGTTTACGCTGGTCGGTTTGTTGTTTTTCTTGATGAGCTACGGCTCGTCGCTGCTGCTGAAGCGGCTGGAGCTCGGATTGAAACGAAAATAAGCTCGGGGGGGTTATGCCGGTGAATATGGCCGACAGCATTGGAACGAGCGTGCGGGAGATGGCCGCCTTGCAGCCGGTCGTCCGCTATCGGGATATCCGCAAATCGTACGGGGAGACCGAGGTGCTAGGCGGCATCGACCTCGATTTGTACCCCGGCGAGAAGGTGGCCGTCATCGGTCCGAGCGGCTCGGGCAAAACGACGCTGGCGCGCATTCTGATGACGCTCGAATATCCGACCGGCGGCACGATCGAGGTGGACGGGGAACAGCTGTGGCACAGGAGAGTGAAGGGTCGCATGGTACGGGCGGACGAGAAGCATCTGCACCGCATTCGCAGCTCGATCGGGATGGTGTTCCAGCATTTCCACCTGTTTCCCCATTTGTCCATTATCCGCAATGTGACGGAAGCGCCCATCCACGTGTTGAACATGCCGAAGGAGCAGGCGAGGGCCGAAGCGATGGAACTGCTCGACAAGGTAGGCATGAAGGATAAGGCGGACGCCTATCCGAGCCAATTGTCGGGGGGACAGAAGCAGCGCGTCGCGATCGCCCGGGCGTTGATCATGAAGCCGAAGGTGATGCTGTTCGACGAGGTGACGTCCGCGCTCGATCCCGAGCTTGTCGGGGAAGTGCTGAAGGTCATCAAGGAATTGGCGGAGGAAAGCTCGATGACAATGCTGCTCATTACGCACGAAATGGACTTCGCCCGCGATGTGGCGGACCGGGTCATCTTCACCGACGGCGGGCAGCTCGTCGAGGAGGGGCCGCCCGAGGCCATCTTCGAGCATCCGCGCAGCGAACGGCTCAGGTCGTTCCTGTCCCGCTTCCGCGGCCGCTGACAGAAAGGAGCAGACGCTTATGGAAACAACCCGTCCCTGCGGGACGGTGCTATACCGGCGTCCGCTCCCCGACGATGCAAGCGCCGTATGGCGTCTAGTCAAGGAGAGCGGCAAGCTGGATCCGAATTCCGCCTATTGTTATATGCTGTTGTTCAACTATTTTGCAGGCACCTGTCTCGTAGCCGAGCGGGAGGAACGCATCATCGGTTTCGTGACGGCCTTCGCGCCGCCCGAGCCCGTTGAGCGGGAATCGTTGTTCGTATGGCAAATCGCCGTAGCTCCCGAAGCGAGGGGGCAGGGCGTCGCTACGGCTTTGCTGAGGCAGCTGCTCGCGCTGCCCGCATGCCGGTCGGCGGCGCGGCTGGAAGCGACGGTATCGCCCGGCAACGGGCCGTCGCGGCGGCTGTTCGAAGCGTTTGCCCGCGAAAGGGGCACGGTACTGGAAACGGCGGGTGAGGGCTTTCCCGCTGCATTATTTCCGGAGCAGGGCCATGAAGACGAGCCGATCGTAAGGATCAGCCTGACCGTTTGACCGTACGGAATAGGAAGAATACGAAGGAGGAACTGCCATGACGAACGGAGGATTGCTTCAAAGCGAAGGTACGCTTGCGTTGTTCGAGGAACTGGAGTCCGAAGTGCGGAGCTATTGCCGGTCGTTTCCGGCGGTGTTCCGCAAAGCGCTGGATTGGACCGTATGGGACCGCGAGGGGAACGTTTATTTGGACTTTTTCGCCGGCGCCGGCGCGCTGAATTATGGCCACAACAACGCGAGGATGAAGGAGAAGCTCGTCCGCTATTTGCTCGAGGACGGCATCAGCCACAGTCTGGATATGGCCACCGAAGCGAAGGAGCGTTTTCTGGAAAAGTTTCGCGATGTCATTCTGAAGCCAAGAAGGATGAATTACAAGATCATGTTTCCCGGACCGACGGGGACGAACGCCGTCGAGGCGGCGCTGAAGCTCGCGCGCAAATCGACCGGGCGGACGAACATCATCGGATTTACGAACGCGTTTCACGGCATGACGCTGGGCGCGCTCGCCGTCACGGGAAATAAATATAAGCGTCAGGGCGCCGGCGTTCCGCTTCAATATGCGGCCTCCATGCCGTATGACGGCTACTTGGGCGCAGACGCGGATACGGTCGCCTATTTGGAAAATATGCTGAACGACAGCGGCTCCGGCGTCCCGATGCCGGCCGCGGTCATCGTGGAGACGCTGCAGGGGGAAGGCGGCCTGAATGCGGCCGGAGCCGGGTGGCTGAAGCGGCTCGAGGCGCTGTGCCGGAAGTACGGCATCCTGCTCATCATCGACGATGTCCAGATGGGCTGCGGACGGACGGGACCGTTTTTCAGCTTCGAGCCGTTCGGCATCGAGCCGGATATGATCTGCCTGTCGAAGTCGATCGGCGGCTACGGGCTGCCCATGGCGCTCATGCTGATGAAGCCGGAGCTTGATATATGGGGGCCCGGGGAGCATAACGGCACGTTCCGCGGCAACAATCTCGCCTTCGTCTGCGCGACCGAAGCGCTCCGCTACTGGGAGGACGGCGAGTTCGAGAAGGAGATCGCCGAGAAGAGCACGCTGCTCGAGGGCGAGCTGAAGTCGATCATCGCGCGGTTCCCGCAGCTGAAGGCCGAATGGCGCGGGCGAGGGCTTATGCAGGGGATCGCTTTCCCGACGGAAGGGTTGGCCGAGGACGTGTGCCGGGAGGCGTTCCGCCGGGGGCTTATTATGGAGACCTCGGGAACGGACAGCGAAGTGGCCAAGGTGATGCCGCCGCTGACGATCGACAAGGCATCCTTGAAGCGGGGACTGCGGCTACTGGCGGATAGCGTGGAGGAAGCGGCCGGACGGAGCCGGAAAATCGAACTGCTGCCGAAGGCTGCGGGATTGGGAGGAGAACGCATATGATCGTACGACACCTGGACGAAGTAAAAGGGACCGAGCACGATGTGGACACGGCTACATGGGTGAGCCGGCGTCTGCTGCTCCGCCGGGACGGCGTAGGCTTTTCTCTGCACGATACGACGATGAAGCCCGGCACGGAGACGGAGATGTGGTATAAAAACCATGTGGAGGCCGTCTACTGCATCGAAGGGGAAGGCGAGATCGAGGTCGTGGACGAGAACCGGACGTATCCGGTCAAGCCGGGGACGCTGTACGTGCTGGACGGCCACGAGAAGCACAAGCTGCGCAGCAAGACGTCCTTGCGCGTCGTCTGTGTGTTCAACCCGCCCTGCTCGGGCAAAGAGGTGCACGACGCCGACGGCGCTTACTCGCTCGGGGAGCCGGATGCGTACCCGTCGAGGCACGCTCCCGAGCCTCGGCTGCTGGAGCGCGTCGACCCGGTCGTATACGACAAAACGATCCGCCAATCGGTCATCGATGGCGGGCAGCTGGATGAATACGAGCGGACCGGATATTTGTTTCTCGACGGCTTCTTCTCGGCCGAGGAAGTGGAGGAGCTGCGCAGCGAGCTGCAACGGGTATGGCGGCAGGCGGAAGGGGACGACAGGGCCGAAATCATTCGCGAGCCGGACAGCGACGCTGTCCGCTCCGTCTTCGCCGTCCATCGGGACAACGCCGTGTTCGCCAAGCTGGCCGCGCATGAACGGCTGACGGCGGCGGTGAAGCAAATTTTGGGCAGCGAGGTTTACGTGCACCAATCGCGGATCAATTTCAAGCCGGGCTTTACGGGGAAAGACTTTTACTGGCATTCCGATTTCGAGACGTGGCACGTGGAAGACGGCATGCCGCGCATGCGGGCGCTCAGCTGCTCGATCGCGCTGGAGGACAACTACTCCTTCAATGGGCCGCTCATGGTCATTCCGGGCTCCCAACGGCATTTCGTCTCGTGCGTCGGCGCGACACCGGAGAATCATTACGAGGAGTCGCTGCGCAAGCAGCAGTACGGGGTCCCGGACCCCGACAGCCTGACCCGGCTCGCCTCGGAAGGCGGGATCGTCGCCCCGGTCGGCAAGGCCGGCTCTGTGCTGCTGTTCGATTGCAATTTAATGCACGGCTCCAGCTCCAACATTTCGCCTTATCCGCGCAGCAACGTGTTCCTCGTGTTCAACAGCGTAGAGAACAGACTGGCGGAGCCGTTCTCCGGCCAGAAGCCGCGCCCTGACTATATCGCTTCGCGAAAGGCGGGCGAATGAAGAAGTCCGGGAGACCTTCCGGCCAGCCGGCGCACATTCTCGTATCCGCGCCGAACCGGGCGGGAGAGATGTTTTTGTGCCGGCTCAGGCAGAAGGGGGTGCCTCATGCGGCTATGGTCAACAATTCGTTCGAGAGAAGCAGGCTGGAGGCGCTCGGCATCGGACCGGTCATCGTAGTCGATACGAAGGACAGAGCCACCTGGGTCCCGCCGGATATGCCGATCGGCAAAGTATTCCTGTTCGAGGACAGCATGAATTTGTGCTGCCGGTACATCCATATTTGCAAAACGTGGAAAATCGATTCGATCCATGCGGTCACGCGCAGCGACTGTTCCAGAGCGGTCTACCGGTCGCTCGGCGTCAAGCATTTGACCTATACGACGAGACAGGATATTCCCGAGCTCGTACACAGGATGATTTGACAGCGCTCGGGCGGAACCGATATCTTCACGAAACCTTCATGAGACCTTCATGAAGGTTTCATTTTGCGTTCATCCTCCCTTCATGACGGGCGGCCGCGGCGGTGGTAAGCTTATAGCTACGGTAGGTCGCTGAACAAATGAGCAGAGGGTTTGGAATGATGCCGCAGAAGCGAGAGCGTTCGCATTTGTTGCCGGATTTTTGCCTATCAAGGGCTTATCAAATCAAGAAAATCCGGGAACAACGGCGATCGGAGGCATATTCCAGACCCGCAGCGGACTTGTTCGCCGGCCCTATAAGGGAGGGGATCATCATGTACAAAACGGTTATTATCGGCACAGGCCCCGGAGGGCTGACGGCCGCGATATATTTGGCAAGGGCGAACCTGAATCCGCTCGTCATCGAAGGGCCGGAGCCCGGAGGGCAGCTCACCACGACGACGGAAGTGGAGAACTTTCCCGGATTTCCGGACGGCATCCTGGGACCCGAGCTGATGGACAACATGCGCAAGCAGGCCGAGCGGTTCGGAGCCCGCTTCCGGTCCGGCTGGGTCAACGAGGTCGACTTGTCGAAGCGTCCGTTTACGCTTAAGGTGGAAGGGCTGGGCGAAATTCAAGCCGAGACGGTCATCGTCTCGACCGGCGCCTCGGCCAACTATATCGGCATTCCCGGAGAGAAGGAGAACGTCGGGAGGGGAGTCAGCACTTGCGCGACGTGCGACGGCTTTTTTTTCCGCAATAAGAAGATCGTTGTCGTGGGCGGCGGCGATTCGGCCATGGAAGAAGCGAATTATTTGACCCGTTTCGCCTCCGAAGTGGTGCTCGTCCACCGCCGCGGCGAGCTGCGGGCGTCGAAAATTATGCAGGACCGGGCTCGCGCCAATCCGAAAATCAGCTGGAGCCTGAACCGGACCCCGCTCGAGGTGCTGGCGGACGAACGCGGCGTTACCGGACTGAAAGTTCGGGATAACAACACCGGCTCGGAGGAGACGATCGACACTCAAGGTATGTTCGTCGCCATCGGCCACTCGCCGAATACGAAGTTTCTCGGCGGCCAGCTGACGACCGACGCTCACGGATATTTGCTCGTCAAGCCGGGCACGACGGAAACGAACATTCCAGGCGTATTCGCCTGCGGAGACGTCCAGGACAGCCGCTACCGTCAAGCGATCAGCGCTGCGGGAACGGGCTGCATGGCGGCGCTCGATTGCGAGAAGTTTCTGGAGGCGGCCGAGCATGCGGAAGTGCCGGATGCCGTTAACGCTTGAGCGGTCGGCCTTCGCCGAACCGAATACATGGTGCGATATCCAGCCGTCGGGGCTGGATTTTTGCTTTTGGGGTGACCGAAAGGTTGACCCTTATTAAATGTTTGGCAAGGTTGAGATATGGACTCGAATTTATTCAACCTTTTTTTCGAGATGTTCCTCTTCGCCCCAATTTAGCGGCTCTCCGAAAGGATAGCGGAACTTTTTGTTCCGCTTTGCTTGACCTGTCGGAATCATTATGTTCCTCACCGTACCGAGGTCCGAGGTGAAATCGTATTCCCTGATTTGACCGAATTTTTGCAATGTGAAAGCAAGGGCGAGAAAACGAAAAAAACCGATGAGCTAAAGCAATAGCGCGGCGACCACGGAGAAGGTCGAGTATGGACGATGGAGATCCGGAGTGCTAGTCCCGTCTTGCTTAACTGTAAATTGTGAGGCTGTTGAAAAAGTCTGCAAAGAGAGGAAGCGCCGGAGACAGGAGGTGGGGGAATGCGCTCCACATCCGTTAACATCGTGTTGTTTTTAAGATTTTAGCGGTTGCAACACGTTTGTAAAGTCAACCGCTTCGCTTTCCGCACATTTCCCCCACCTCCCACTATAAAGCAATGTTTTCTCCTGTTTGCTCGCTCATTCTCATGATTCCAACTTTGACAGCTCTTTTTGTATGACAAACCTCTCTTTTTGACTTTTTCAACAACCTGAAATTATGCAGGTAAATTCAGGAATTACGCAACTTTCATCGAAATAACTGGAAAATATACAGGTAGATCGCTACCAGATCGAAAATGGCCGTAAAACAAGCGAGAATAACTGTATATTCTCCAGTTCGCTACCCAGCAAGGCAATTTTTCACCGAAATAACTGCATGTTTTACAGTTCGTCTTATATCGGCCTATTAAGACTTGGATGTTCTTCGCCGAAATGGCTTCGATCAGAGCTTTGCTTATTAAGCGCAGTGGCTTTTTTTGTTTCTCTATAAATATTTTACGAGGGACTTGCAAAGGATAATAGGGAACTGGATATCCCCGGCAAATGGTCTATGACGCAGTCGGACAACTCAAATATACAATTTGACGAGGGTCGTTTATGGGAATGATCAATAAAACCTGGGGCTCCCTGTTCAACCGGGAGAGGGCGTCAGCTGCCAAGTCCAAGCAGGCGAATGAGGAAAAGGAACCGCTTGGTTCGGATATGAAGGACAACTTCGACCGGATCATGCAGGCTTTCGGAGGCAGCAAGGATGTCGTTACCGGACGCTGCCGGATCGACATGCCGGGTCCGATACAGATCGGCTACGCGTATATGGAAGGGTTAGTCAATATAACGATAGTGCAAGAATTGCTGAAGCAGCTGCTTCTGCTGCGGCATGACGGCATCGGATCCGGCATTCGCGAGCCGGATGCGGACGCCGATATGATCAACCGAATCCGAACCCGTATCCCGTCGATCGGCAATGCCGCCACGGTGGCCGATTTTCAGACGCTGTACAAATCCGTTCTGTCCGGCAACACCGTCATCATGGTCGAAGGGTACCCATACGGACTGGCCGTCCATACGGCGGGCGGGAACGACCGGGCGATCGAGGAGCCGATGACGCAATCCGTCGTCAGAGGACCGAGAGAAGGCTTTACCGAGTCGATCCATACGAACGTGGCGTTAATTCGCAAACGGGTCAAAACGACGAATTTATGGCTGGAAACGATGACGATCGGCGAGATTACCCAGACGGAAATCGGACTTATGTACATAAAGGGCATCGTAAATGAAAAAATCGTCGAAGAGGTGAAGGAGCGTCTCGGTCGCATCCAAATCGACGGTATTTTCGAATCCGGCAATATAGAGGAATTGATCCAGGACGAGACGATTACCCCTTTTCCGACTTTGTACAATTCGGAGCGGCCCGACGTCATCGCGGCCGGATTGCTGGAGGGCCGGGTGGCCATCCTGGTGGACGGAACGCCCTTCGTGCTCATGGCTCCCGCGTTGTTCGTACAGTTTTACCAGTCTGCGGAAGATTATTACCAACGCGCCGAATTCGCTTCGCTGATCCGTATTTTACGATACATTTGCTTCTTTATTTCATTGATGGCCCCTTCGTTGTATATCGCGGTCACGACGTTCCATCAAGAGCTGCTGCCGAGCTCGCTGCTGTTCAGCCTGGCCGCCCAGCGGGAAGGAAATCCGTTCCCGGCTTTCGTCGAAGCGCTGCTGATGGAGGTTACGTTCGAAATATTGCGGGAAGCCGGCGTCAGGCTGCCCAAGACGGTGGGGCAAGCGGTATCGATCGTAGGGGCGCTCGTCATCGGCCAAGCGGCCGTCGAAGCGGGCTTGGTATCGCCCGCGATGGTTATCGTCGTCGCGATTACCGCGATCGCCAATTTTGTCATTCCGTCGTTCAATATGGGCATTTCCATCCGGATTATCCGCTTCCTTCTGATGGTGTTTGCCGCGACCTTCGGCTTGTTCGGCATAACGGTCGGCCTGATCGGCCTCGTGCAGCATTTGTGCAGCTTGCGCTCGTTCGGCGTGCCTTATATGTCGCCCATGTCCCCGTTCAATTTGACCGACCAGAAAGATACGATATTGCGCTTGCCGCAGTGGGGATTGTTTTCGCGTCCCCGGTTCATAAGCCAAAGAAATACGATTCGGGAAAATAACGCCCCTACGACAAAACCGCCCGCACGCGGGAAAGGATAAGGAGCGTGAACAACGATGCGCAAGGCCATTCGCGTCGTCACGATGCTTGTATTGGGCTGCACTATCCTGACGGGATGCTGGGACCGGCGGGAATTGAACGATCTGGCCATAGCGGTCGGCATCGGCATGGATCGGGACGGCAGCCAAGTGCAAGTGACGGCGCAGATCGTCAATCCGGCCGAGGTCGCTTCCAAAAAAGGAGGCGGGGGCTACAGCACGCCGGTCACGATATTGAGCGCCACGGAAAAAACGTTTTTCGAAGCGCTCCGGAAATTGACTACGGTTGCGCCGCGGAGAGTTTTCGCTTCCCATCTTCGCGTATTGATTATTGGAGAGGACCTCGCCCGCCAAGGCATCGAGAAGGTCATGGACGGCATATCGAGAAACCATGAATTCCGGTCCGACTTTTTTCTGATCGTGGCCAAAGGCGCGCGCGCGGACGAAGTGTTGGAAATATTGACTCCTATCGAGAAAATTCCGGCCAATAAAATGTTCAATACGCTGGAGATGTCGGAGCGGGTATGGGCGCCTACGGTGAAAATGCCTTTGGACCGGTTCATATCCGACTTATCCGATCCGTCTAAGGATGCGGTTCTTACCGGAATCCGTATCGAGGGCGACCAGGAGGCGGGGAGAACGAAAGGAAACGTAGGCAAGACCGGGGATTATACGAAGCTGCAATATTCCGGACTCGCCCTTTTCAAAGGGGACAAGCTGATCGATTGGTTAAACGATGAGGAGAGCAAGGGCTACAATTACATTATGGACAACGTAAAAAACACGGTAGGCCATTTGACTTGTCCGAAAGGGGATGAGCTGACCGTGGAAGTGGTTCGGGCGAGCTCGAAAGTAACGGGAAAAGTTGCCGGCGGAAAGCCGAAAATCGAGGTGCACATATTTGCGGAAGAAAATGTGGGCGAAGTTCAATGCGAGGTCGATCTGACGAAGACGGAAACGATAGAACAGCTGGAAGCGCTCGCCGAACAAAAATTGAAAAAAATTATTACGGCTTCCATTCGCAAAGCGCAGAAACACAAAGCGGACATATTCGGCTTCGGGGAGGCGATCGAGGATGCGGATCCGAAGGCGTGGCTCGACATGAAGCGAGATTGGGGCTCCCGCTTCGCCGAATTAGACGTATCGGTCCGTACGGACGTGGAGATCAGGAGACTCGGAACGACGAACAATTCTTTATTGGAAAAAAGGAAGTGAGGCGCTCGTGTGGATGGCTTCGGCGATTGTATTGGTCGGCGGGATTATTGCGTCGATCGAGGCTCCCGCTCTGGTCAGGAACAAGATGACGAGGGAGCTTTGGATCTTTGCGGTCGTGTTGGCGATCGCGGTCGCGATATCGGTCTTGCATGCGCTGCGGATTCCGCTGCCGAATCCTCTGGATTGGATTACGGCCGTGTATAAACCGGTCAGCGATTTTATATTTGGCACAGTCGAGTAGGGGAGGCACCATGATGATCGAGAAAGGCAAAATCGGAGTCCACCAGTTTACGATTCTGACGATTCTGTTCACCGTGGGAAGCTCCATCCTGATAGCTCCGTCCGGACTTGCCCAGGAAGCCAAGCAGGACGCCTGGATCGCCGCGGGCGTCGGGCTGCTGGCGGGACTGCTGCTGGTCGTGCTTTACAATAAAATTGCGGAACGGTACCCTACGACGACGTTCGTCCATTACACCCAGGAGATTCTCGGCATATGGCCGGGCCGGATCGTCTCTTTTCTTTACTTTTGCTATTTTTTTGTGCTCGCGGCGCTCGTGCTGCGCAATATCGGCGACTTCATAACGACCCAGATCTTGAACAATACCCCGATCCACTTCATCCATATTTTTTTCCTGATCGTCATTATTATGGGAATCCGCAACGGCCTGGAGACATGTACCCGGACGGCGGAAATTTTTATGCCGTGGGTTTTGTTCTTTTTTTTCGTCATGATCGTTTTGCTTCCGCCGCAATTTGAACCCGGCCATTTGACGCCTGTGCTCGGATACGGGGCGAAGCCGGTTATGCGGGCGGCCCTCCCCGTGCTCGGCACCCCTTTTATGGAGCTCGTCACCGTATTCATGCTGTTTCCTTATGTGAATCATTCGCGGAAGGCGAGGCATGCGTTTCTGGTCGGTACTTTGATCGGAGGGGGGATGCTGATCGTCATCGTGCTGCTATCGATCTTGGTGCTGGGCGAGGATTTGACGGCAAGGCACATGTACCCCAGCTACAGCTTGGCCAAAAAAATTACGATCGGCACGTTTTTGGAAAGACTGGAGGTCGTGATGGCCGGCATTTGGTTCATTACGATTTATTTTAAGCTCTCGATAAGCTTTTATGCGTCGACGATGACATTTGCCGAGCTGTTCCGGCTGAAGGATGCGAGACAGCTTTATTTGCCCTTCGGGATGATCATGATCGTGTTCTCGATCGTCGCCTATCCGGACGTTACTTATTTTATGAACTTCGGCACGAAAATATATTTTCCGTACGCTATTCCGTACGCCGTCGTGTTCCCGCTGCTTATCCTGATCGTAGCCGTAATCCGCAGAAAAAGGGAGCCGGCATAATGGGGCGCCGTCACCGTTCGCGTTCATCGGGCTCGACCCACTTGACGGACCACTCCTCGATTGCCCGGATGACCGGTTCGAGGGCAAGGCCTTTCTCGGTCAACGAATATTCGATGCGGACCGGCGTCTCCGGGTACACCCCGCGGTTGACGATGCCTTCGGTTTCCATATCCTTCAGCCGTTCGGACAGCAGCCTCCCGCTGATCGGGATAGCCGCTTCGATCGTGCAGAACCGCTGGGCACCGGATAAAAGCTGGTGCACGATCAGACCGGTCCAACGCTTATTGACGATGTTCATTCCTTTCTCGAACCGGGGATTTAACGATGACGACTTTTTCACGCGGATCACCCCTTTGCACTTAATTAACTTGACATAAGATAATTACTATTATACACTAACTTACGAAAAGTAACAAAAATTTAAAAATCTCAAATTTAAGATTGACAACAAGCGAATCATCCCATACAATAAGTTTATTGTTACTAAACGTAAGTTAATTATCAAATGTAAGTTATTATAAGGAGGAACAGGACAATGGCAAAAACAGTTTGGGCAATCGATCCTACGCACAGCAGCATCGACTTCTCGGTAAAACACATGATGATCGCGAACGTGAAGGGCACTTTCCATACATTCGAGGCGAAGGTCGAAGCCGATCCGGAAGATTTGACTACAGCGAGCATCGAATTCAATATCGACGTGAACAGCATCGATACCCGCAATAGCGACCGCGACGCTCACCTGCGTTCGGCGGACTTTTTCGAGACGGAGAAATATCCGAGCATCCAATTCGTATCGAAGAGCATCGCCTCCAAGGGCGACGGCGAATATGACGTAACCGGCGACGTGTCGATTCGCGGCATTACCCGCACGGAGACGTTCTCGGTGACGTTCGAGGGAGCGGGCAAAGATCCATGGGGCAACGAGAAAGCCGGATTTAGCGCGAAAGGCAAAATCAAGCGCAGCGATTTCGGTCTGACTTATAACGCCGTATTGGAAGCGGGCGGCGTCCTGATCGGCGACGATATCAAAATTTCGCTCGAAATCGAGGGAGCCAAGCAAGCGTAAAGCAACTAGTTAAGACGGCGAATCGGGGACGCGTCCCGGGTTTGCCGTCTTTTTTTTAATAATGGTTTATAAGTTTCGGTGTCCCCGCAAAGTACCTGGACATGCATCGGAGCAAAAGCCCCTTTGTGGGGCGGTTGTTGAGAAAGTCAAAAAGAGAAAAGAACTTCATAAAAATAACCTGATTTTACGGAAGCGGAGTGCATTCCACGACTCCTTGCCTTCATCGCTTCCTCTTTTTGCACGCTTGCTCAACAACCTCCCCCAATGTGCAGGGTTTATTTGCATACGAAAGGAGAGGCTGTACGAATGTTGTTTTATGCGATCGCGCTTGTTGTCGCCGCCATCGATCAAATGTTGAAAATAGCGGTGAGGGTTTATATGGAGGTGGGCGAATCCGCATCTCTGTGGAACGGTCGCATCCTGCTGACCTATTACGAGAACAGCGGGGCGGCACGAAGCTCCTTTCAGGGCTACGGCCGCTTGTTCATGGTCGTGGGGATCGTCGTGATCGTCGGCTTGCTGATCGCCCGGCGCAAAGGCCATATTAAGGGGTTCCTGGCGGAAAGCGGCACGGCCCTGCTCGTCGGCGGAGCCGCGGGCAATACGCTGGACCGGATGCTGTACGGCAAAGTGACCGATTTTCTCGTGATGGGGGAAGGGATTTTGAACGCCGCGGATTTGGCGCTGACGGCCGGCCCGGCGCTGCTGCTGCTTCATGTCGTCGTGCAGGAATGGAGAGAGAGGACCGGCTCGTACAGGCACGATATATCGGGGTAGCGTAGACGGGTTGCCCGCCAAGAGGGCTGGGGCGGGTATGGCCTGTCGCTTGCCCTCCTTACAGCCGATTCGCATCGCGGTAGCGCGATGGCGGCATGCCCATTTTGGACGAGAAAGCCCGGCTGAAATAAAAGCCGTTGTCATAGCCGCAGCGCCGGGCGATGTCGTCAAGCGTCCAGTCCGTCTCCACGAGCAGCGCGCGTGCTTTGTTCAACCTCAGCGCGGCCCCGTAAGCCCCGGGCGTCTTGCCGTACGCCGCCGTAAATCTCCGCGTCAGCTGGACCGGGCTGAGCGAGAGCTCTCCGGCCAGCTCCTGCATGCTGAACGGCTCGTGCGCGCGCTCCCGGATGAGCCGCTCCGCCCGTTCCATGAGAGGATCCTCTCGAACGCTTGCGAACCGGCGCACCGCCTCCGTCTCCCAGCCGTACAGCCGCCATATGTCCCGCAGCAAATATTGCTTGCGGTCCCCCGCCTCTTCCTCCTCTTGCTCCCATACCGCCCGCAAATAGTCGAAATCGGAGGCCAGTCTCTGCACGTCCCGGATCGTCACCTTTCCGGAGGGACAGCCGCTGCGCGTCTTCTCTTGCGTCCATGCATCCTGAACGTCTGCCGCTGCCCGGCCATCCACCTGCGCGATCGGCAACGTAAAGGTGAAGACGAAAAACGTAAGCGGCTTGATGATTTCCCTGCGGAACGGGATGAAGGGGGGGCAGAAGACGAGGTCCCCCCGTTCGGCCGTTCCCGTCTCGCCGTCAATGTCGTAGCGGAACGAGCCCGACTCGACGGCGAACATCATCCATGTGTTATGCGTGTCGGTGTCCATCAGAAATTGCTCTTTATGCCGCCAATAGCGGACCGTATGGAGGGATGGAACGAGCTGTTCCGGCGATAGGGGGCCCATCCGCCGTCCTCCTTGCTTGTTTTGAAATAAAGTATAAATCGATGATAACTTATTGAATGTCAAAAGAAAATAGTTTCCTCTATCATGAAATTAGATATAAAGTTCATGATAAAGGGTGAGAGAAGTGAAGCTGGAAACGATCGCAACGGATATCGCCGTCATCGGCGGCGGATTGGCGGGCGTATGCGCGGCCGTAGCGGCAGCCCGATTGGGGCATGCCGTGGCACTCGTGCAGAACCGTCCGGTTCTGGGAGGCAATGCGAGCAGCGAAGTGCGCGTATGGGTTAGCGGAGCTTCGGCTACGGGTACTCATCGCTATGCCAGAGAAACCGGAATTATGGGCGAAATGTTCGTCGAGAATCAATACCGCAATCCGGACGGAAATCCGTATTATTGGGATATGGTCGTACTGGAGACCGTGCTGGCCGAACCGAACATTCAATTGTTCTTGAACACGGACGTACACGAGGTAGAAGCCGAGGGGCCGGAGGATGACCGGCGCATCGTTGCAGCTACGGGTTGGATGATGGGCTCCGAGCGCAAAATCCGTTTCGAAAGCCCGGTGTTCGTCGACTGTACGGGGGACGGTCTCATCGGTTTCCTGGCGGGCGCGGGCTACAGGATCGGTCGGGAAGCGCAAGCCGAGTTCGGGGAGTCGTGGGCGCCGGACGTTGCGGACGACATTACGCTCGGCAGCACAATGCTGTTCTACACGAAGGATGTCGGCCATCCGGTCAAATACGTGCCGCCCTCGTTCGCGAAGGACATTGCGAAAACGACGATTCCGGAGCGCCGCATCATCAAAACCGGCGAGTCCGGATGTTATTATTGGTGGATCGAATGGGGCGGAGAGCTCGACACGGTCCACGAGAACGAGCGCATCCGCGACGAGCTGTGGGCGGCGATCTACGGCATATGGGACTATATCAAAAATTCGGGGCGGTTCGAGGCCGATACGCTGACGCTCGAATGGGTCGGCTCGGTGCCGGGCAAACGGGAATACCGCCGCTTTGTCGGCGATTATATGCTGACCCAGCACGACATTCTTCGCCAGGAACCGTTCGACGACCGGGTCGCCTTCGGCGGCTGGTCGATCGACCTGCACCCGCCGAAAGGGATGTACGCCGAGGCAAGCGGCTCGAAGCACATGTATTCCGACGGCATTTATCATATCCCGTACCGGTCGCTCTACTCGGCGAACGTATCGAACATGCTGATGGCCGGCCGCAACATCAGCGCCTCGCACGTCGCGTTCGGCACGACGCGGGTCATGGCGACGTGCGCGATCATGGGGGAAGCCGCGGGAACGGCGGCATCCCTATGCGCCGGGAAAGGCGTCACGCCCCGCGCCGTGTACCGGGACCATATGGAGGAACTGCAGCAGACCTTGCTGCGTCAGGATGCCGCCTTGATCGGAATCGCCAACCGCGATCCGCTCGATCTTGCGCGGAGGGCGGAAGCGTCCGCTTCCAGCGCGCTTGAGGCGATTGCCGTGGAACAACCGGACGAATCGATTCGGCTTACCTCCGACGTCGCGTTATT
Source organism: Paenibacillus hemerocallicola (assembly GCF_006265175.1). Taxonomy (GTDB): domain Bacteria; phylum Bacillota; class Bacilli; order Paenibacillales; family NBRC-103111; genus Paenibacillus_AB; species Paenibacillus_AB hemerocallicola. The sequence goes on from NZ_VDCQ01000027.1 coordinate 63,439, forward strand.
GTTCCCCGTCGATCCCGCAATCGGGCGGCTGGAGCTGCTGGCGGACGTAGCGGCCGGGACCGTGCTCGAAGTCGAGCTGTGGGACACGGGACGGGAGGAGAACTACATTCCGCATCGGCTCATCGTGCGCGACGCCGTCGCCGTAGAGCCCGGGGAGCGTCAATGGGTGCCGGTAAGCTTGCCGTGGCGTCCGGCTGAGCCGCGTAACGCCTTCGTAATCGTCAGGTCGAACGACGCCGTCTCTCTGTGGCTGTCGCACCTGCCTTTGAACGGGGCGCTCTCGTTCGTCCGCGGGAAGAAGCCGATCGTCGATCCGAAGCTGGAGGAGAAGCAGCCGTCGCAGCCGATCGTCGAATGGAGCATGCGGAAGACGGTGCGAAAGCCGTTCTGCTTCCGGCTGGCGGACAAAACGTCGGCCTATGGAGCGGACCGCGCGGTTGACGGTTATGCGCGTCCCTACGGCGGTCCGCATATGTGGGTGTCGGAGCCGATGGGCGGCCGGGAGGAGTGGCTGGAGCTGCAATGGCCGGAGGCGGTCGCGCTGTCCGAGGTGGAGCTCGTCTGGAACGACGACGTCAACGAATATTTGATCAATCTGCACTATATCCGCACGCCGTTCGACATTATGCCGGAGCTCGCCGCCGATTACAGGGTGGAGGCTTGGGTAGACGGGCATTGGAAGGTGCTCCACCGGGAAACGGACAACCGCAAGCGCAAGAAGACGCACCGGTTCGATCCGGTAGTCGCCGGACGGCTGCGCATCGTCGTCGAGCGGACGAACGGCTGTCCCCGCGCGGAGTTGGCGGAAGTTCGCGCTTATTCTTAGTCGTAACCGTATGGAACGAGGGGCCGGGCAAACGCGATTGGCGTTTGCCCGGCCCCTGTGCGCAGTTGCGGGCGGTGCAGCGTGCAAAAGGACCGTATACAACGTTCGATAAGTATAGTACTATGTAGTTAGTTTCAATTGTCGGGATGAAGTTTCATTGGATGGAACAACTAAACGAATGGAGGACGACAAGGTGAGCGATTCGATTAAAGAGCATGTACGGCAGCAATTTTCCAAAAACGCGCAGCACTATGTGGTCAGCCCTTTGCATGCGCAGGGCGGAGATTTATTCAGGCTGGTGTCCGCGGCGGAGGCCGACGGCAGCATGGAGGCGCTGGACATCGCGACCGGGGGCGGTCATGTGGCGAATGCGCTGGCTCCCCTTGTCCGTCGCGTAACGGCCTTCGATTTGACCAAGGACATGCTGGCGGCGGCAGCCGCCTTTATCCGGGGAAACGGGCATACGAACGTCGATTTTGTCGAGGGCGATGCGGAACGGCTTCCGTTTCCGGACGGCTCCTTCGACCTCGTCTCTTGCCGGATAGCGGCACACCATTTCCCCGACGTTCCTTCCTTCGCTGCCGAAGCGTTCCGTGTCGTCAAGCCCGGGGGCAAGCTGCTGCTGATCGATAACGTCGCCCCGGAGGACGACCGATACGATCGTTTCTATAACGAGGTGGAGAAGCGGCGGGATCCGAGCCATGTCCGGGCATGGAAAAAGTCCGAGTGGGTCCGTCTGCTGGAAACGACGGGCTTTCGCGTCGAGTCGATGACGCGCTTCCCCAAACCGTTCCGCTACCGCGATTGGTGCGACAGGGCGGGGCTGCCGAAGGAGGAAGCCGACCGGCTGGAGAGCAAGCTGCTCGGTGCCCCGGACGACCTCCGGCACTTTTTCTCGATCCAGACCGACGACGCCGGCGCCTTGCTCGGCTTCAGCGGCGAATCCGTGCTGCTGCAAGCGGTGCGGCCGAGTTGATAAGGAGCGGATTCCAGAGGCAGGGCACAGAAGGAACGGCGCGTCTGTGGTCGACGAGAGGTGCGCGCGCAAACTGCACGGGATCGGGCGCTTGCTCCCGTGTTGATAGTGGAAGAGTCGAACAGCGGAGTCGGGGGAAAGGAAGTTAGCAACCACATAAGGGCCGTCCCGGCAATACGGGGCGGCCCTGTTTGAAATACTATGACTTGCGAGTCCGGCATACCTATCAAGCAAAAAGCAGATGGATGCCGGCCAGCACGAGTCCGATGAAGAAGCCGCAGATCGCTCCGTTGACCCGGATCCATTGCAGGTCCGAGCCGATTTTGTCCTCGAGCAGCGCGATAAGCGTCTCGTTGTCGTACTTGCGGATGTTCTCTTCGATCAGCGTGCCGATCTTGTGGTGGTTGCTCTCGATCCAGCCGGCCAGCCTGTCCTGCACGAACGTCTCGATGCGTTCGATCTGCGCTTCGTCCTCCCGCAGCCGCGCGATCGCTTGCTCGAGCACGGGGGCGATCACTTCCGTCGGATACGTCTCCGTATGAATATAGGCAAGCAGCCGTTCCCGCGTTTGCAGCAGAAAGGCGTTCAAGTTGTCGGACAAGTTCAGCCTGTCCACCAGATCCCGCTTCCATTGCTCCAGCGCTTGCTTCGTCTCCGGCTTGGATAGTACGGATTCCAGCTTGACGCGTACGGTCTCCGCCAGACCGGCGCGCGTCGGGTTGGTTTCTTTGCGCAGCTCCGAAATTTGCGCTTGCAGCAGCTGCCGGATCGTCTCGCCAAGCCGTTCCTCGCTCATGAAGCCGGCGAAGGCGTTCAGGGCGAACGACATGAGCCCGCTCGTCTGAATGCGGCTGATGCCTTCGGCCGCCATGGTGCCGAGCTGCCGGATCGTCGATTCCCGATTGATGTAATCCTCGGCGAAATCGAGCACGAAATCGAACGCCTTGCCGTCCCAATTTTTGGCGAAGCCGTATTCGACAAGCCCGGAAACGAGCGCGGCGGTATCGACCTCTTCCAGCCGCTTGCCGATTTCCCGCTCCAAGACGGGACCTAACCGCTCCCACGGAAAAGAGCGTACGGCAAAGTCGCTTATGCCCGTAATCGCTCTCGCTCCTTCTTCGGTGCGCAGACGCGCCTCCACGCCGTCCAACATCCGCGCGACGATCGCGAACTGCTTCATCTTGTCGCGGATGCTCTGCTTGCTGAGCAGGTCGTTTTGGACGGTCGATACGAGCGCTTTCGTTACTTTTTCGCGGTTGTTCGGCAGGATCGCCGTATGGGGGATCGGAATGCCGAGCGGATGGCGGAACAGCGCCGTCACCGCGAACCAGTCGGCCAGTCCGCCGACGAGACCGGCTTCGAAGCCGCTGCGGATAAACCGGACCCAGGCAATCGAATCGAACGGTATCGTAATCAAAAAGCCGGCCGCCATCACCGCGAGCGATATGGTGGCCATATGTCTCGTATTTCGTTTCACTTGTCGTTCAGCCCCTGTGTATACGAATATGCAGGCCGGATAAATCAGGCCGTTATACTGCTTCTTTACCATTGTACTCCATTTGAAGGAATTCCAAAAATAAATGTTTGCGCCGCAGAAATGAATTGACTTTTTAGGATGCCGGATATACCATATAGGATGAAAATGAGAATCGTTATCATAAACAGACAGGGTGATCCGATGTCTTCGCGATTGCAACAAGCCGCCGAACCGGCGGTTCCGATGCGCTCGAGACCGTTTTTTGCGACGGTTATTTTGTTTGGCGGCATCGCTTTATTGGTACTGGGGCTCGCATTGTCGATCTCCGTCGGAGCAGCGGATATTAAGCTGTCCACCGTATGGGAGGCGGTTTTCAAGTTTAATCCGGACTTGACCCAGCATCAGATCATTCAGGAGCTCCGCCTTCCGAGGGCGCTGGCTGGCGCACTGGTTGGAGCATGCTTCGCCGTGGCCGGGGCGATCATGCAAGGAATGACGCGCAATCCGCTGGCCGATTCGGGGCTGCTCGGCATCAACGCCGGAGCCGGCTTCGTTTTGGCGCTCATCTTTGCTTTTTTTCCCGGTTTGCCGTTTTACTTCCTCATTTTGTATTCGTTTGCGGGAGCGGCGCTGGGCATGTTTCTCGTCTACGGCATCGCGGCCATCTCGAAGGGGGGCTTGAGCCCGGTCCGTCTCGCGCTGGCCGGCTCCGCGGTCGGGGCGCTGCTGGTGGCGTTCAGCGAAGGCATCGCGATTTACTTTCATATCGGACAAGATTTGGCGTTCTGGTACGCCGGGGGCGTGGCCGGTACGAAGTGGCTGCAGCTCAAAATCATGGCTCCGTGGGTGGCCGGCGGCTTGCTCGGAGCGATGATGCTGTCGCGTTCGATTACGCTGCTCAGCCTCGGCGACGAGGTGGCGAGCGGCCTCGGCCAGCGGACGGGCTGGGTCAAGCTGGCCGGATCCGTGCTCGTGCTCGTGCTGGCCGGTGCGGCCGTCTCGGCGGTCGGCTCGATCGGTTTTATCGGACTCGTCATTCCGCACGTTGCCCGTTATTTGGTCGGTGTCGATTACCGCTGGATCATTCCGTGCTCGGCGGTGCTCGGCAGCTTGTTGACCGTCATGGCCGACACGGCTGCACGGATGATCAACCCTCCATATGAAACCCCGATCGGGGCGCTTATCGCGCTGATCGGCGTGCCGTTCTTTCTGTATTTGGCGCGCAGAGAGGGGAGGAATCTGTAATGGACATCGCTTTTCTGGAAAACGAACGGAGACGAAAGACGGCGCGTTACACGATCGTATTGACCGTTCTCGGACTGCTTATCATTACCGCGTTTATTATCAGCATGAACACCGGCTATATGCGGCTTACGCCGGTCGAGGTGATGAAGACGCTGTTCGGTGCCGGTACGCCCAAGCAGCATCTCGTCCTGTTCGAGTTCCGGCTGCCGCGCATCGTCATCTCCGTGCTGGTGGGAGCGGGACTGGCCGTCTCCGGCTGCATTCTGCAAGGCGTGTCGCGAAATGCGCTTGCCGATCCGGGAATACTCGGCATTAATGCGGGAGCGGGTCTGGCTGTAGTCCTGTTCGTCACGTTTATGAAGAAGGCGGGCGTCACATCCGTATTTTTGCTGCCTTTTCTTTCTTTGGTCGGAGCCGGTCTGACGGCCGCGCTCATCTTTTCTCTTGCCTACAAGAAAAATCAAGGGCTGATGCCGATCCGGCTTATTCTGGTCGGGATCGCGGTTGCCGCAGGGATCTCGGCGGCGATGATCGTGCTGACGATCAAGCTCGATCCGCAGCAGTTCCAATTCGTGCAGGTGTGGCTGGCGGGAAGCGTGTGGGGGACGACGTGGAAATACGTGCTCGCGCTGCTGCCCTGGATCGTCGTGCTGCTCCCTTACGTATTCTATAAGGCTCGCATCTTCAACGTGCTGCAGCTCGGCGACCATGCGGCGGTCGGGCTCGGTACTCCGGTCGAGCGGGAACGGCTGAAGATGCTGGCGGCGGCCGTCGCGCTCGCGGCCTCATGCGTCGCCGTAGGCGGAGGCATCGGCTTCGTCGGCTTGATCGGCCCGCATCTGGCCCGGCGCCTTGTCGGCCCGAGCTATCAGGTGCTGCTTCCCGCATCGGCGCTCGCCGGCGGATTGCTGCTTATCGTCGCCGATACGCTCGGCCGTTGGGTCATGCAGCCGTCGGAAATTCCGACCGGTATCGTCGTCGCGATTATCGGCGCTCCTTATTTTCTGTATTTGCTCGCGAAATCGAAGGCTTGAGCAGCCGCCTGATCCAGAGATCCGCTTCTTGCCGGCCAGTCCGGCGGGAGGCGGATCTCGTCTTTTTTGCCGGACAGCCGCATACACTGGTACGGTCAAGGATGCCAACGGATCGGGGGAACACGCTGCATGTTGAGACGCGGATGGCGGAGCCGGCCGACCAAGAAAGGGAAACGGAAAGCTTTTTTCATCGCGATGCTCATTTTCTTCCTGTTCTCGCTCCAATCGTTTATATTTATCGAGAAAAATTTGCGCCCCCCGCTCATGCACGTCGCCATGCTCCGCGTCAAGCAAATCGCCACGCAGTCGATCAATACGGCCATTACCGAGCAAATATCGCGGGCGCAAAGCTTCGACAAGCTGATCGATTGGCGGACGGACAAAAACGGCAAAATAACCGGCTTCATGCTCAACTACGGGGAGCATATGAAAATAACGTCGGAAACCGTAAGCACCGTGCAGAACGTGTTGAACGGGCTGAAGGACATCCCGGAGCATATTCCCGTCGGCCAGGCGATGGACAGCGCCATTATCGCTTCGTTCGGGCCGAAAATCCCGATCAAATTTACGCCCATCGGGGCGGTCAAGGTCGATTTGAGCACGAGGCAGCAGGATGCGGGCATCAACATGATTTTGGTGGAGGTATACATTCGCATTACGGCCGAGGTCGCGATCATTATCCCGTTCGATTCGAAGCCGGAAGTGGTGGAGACGGAGATCCCGATTTCGTACGTGCTTGTAGTCGGCGACGTGCCGATGTATTACTACGACAGCAAAGGCAATCCGAGTGGGAAAACGTCGTCCGCTCCGCCAAGCATCGCGATCCCGCAAATCAATCCGGATACGGCGAAGACGGAGGCCGCGGCGAAGACGGAAGAGGCTACGAAGGCAGGCGCCGCCAAGTAGGCTGCGCCTGCTGCCGCCCGTCAGCCCCCGCTCGAAATGGACGCCGCAGGCTCCGACCGTTTTCGATTGCCGAGCCAGAACAGCGCCGTACCGGACCAGGCGCACAAAGAAGCGGCGATGAGAAGCATAGCTAAAGGAACGCTGTCGGCCAGCAGCGAGCTCAAAATCGGTCCCAGCGTGCCGCGGATGCCGAACAGCATCAGGTGCAGCCCGAACATCGCCGCCTCCCGTCCGGGAGACAGGCGAAAGATGAAGGCGAGAATGCCGATATCCCATATCGCTTCGCCGATGCCTTGCACAAAATTGCCTATGATAACCCCGGAGTAGCTTCCCCATAATCCGTACAGCATCGGCACGATGGCGTAAGCCCCGATTCCGCACAGCAGCGTATGCTTGATGTCGAACCGGTCGATCATCCTGCCGCCGATCAAATAAGTCAGCAGCAGCCCGGTGAAATAAGCTACGCGGGCATAGCCGATTTCCACATTGCGGAGCTGCAGGACGTCTACCTGGATCATTTGATACAACGGACCGGCCAGCATGTTGCCGAAGCCGGAAAGCATCGTGGCGGTCAGAAAAATGGCCAGCGTCCGGTTGCCCTTAACGAGATTCCACTGATCGCGAAACGAGAACTGCGGCCGGGATATCGCCGGAGGCGCATCGGTCTTCGGCAGCCTCACGTTGCTGAACAGCAGGATGGAGACGACGCCCGCAACGGCTGCGGCAATGAGCGGACCGGACGGACCGCTCATGTCCGTCCAGTTGCCGATAATGTAGGCGAGCGGAATCATGAGCAAGCCCATCGGTACCCTTACATAGCCCATTAATCGGCCGCGAAGGTCCGGTGGATAAATCCGCGAGATCAGCATCGCGTATGCCGGGGCCTGAATGGCCATCAGCATTTGAAATACGATCGCCGTGGCGACATACCCGCCGGGATTCGGAATGAAGGCGGGGAGGAACAGCAGCAGCCTTCCGAACAAGCTCGGAAAGACGACGAACGGCTTCGGGTTGTTCGTCTTCTCGATCCAGCTCGTCCAGAGCGGCGAGAACAGCAGACCGATCGGGGCGGCTGCCGATAGCAGGCCAACCTGAAGATTGGAGGCTCCCTGCTGGAGCGCGAAGACGATAAAAAACTGGTTGAGCACGACATTGAACAGACTGACCAGGCCGGCCGAGCCGAAGTCGATTTTGGCATTGCGCCATACTTCGGGACCCATTCGCATGCCGAATTTGTACATGGGTTCGTTCGGTTTCATAGGATATGCGCGCACCACGATTCTTCGAATTTCTTCGACCTAATCGTTGCAAAAAAACGGCGAATGCGCAATAGCTAGTTAAAGAAGAAGTAAAGGGAGGGAGAATCGGCGGAGCGCGTGCGGATTTCCCGCTTTGGTGTGCTAATTCCGGGGGGCAGCGAAGTATTTCGACTGTTTACCTGTGTTGGCTGAAGTGGCAAAAGTTTTCTTCCGCAGGCTAATACTGCGTAACGGAACATGGTTCCGCTATTTTGGATATTCCCCGGCTTGCCCGTAAATAAAGGAACCCCTTTCCGTTATTCGCCCGGTTTTCCCAACGAGCACGCCCATTTGGGCCCGATAACGGATCAGAGTTCCTTTACTTGATCAAGATTTTTCAACCTTGGCGAAATAGCGTAACGGAGTTCCGTTATCCTTCCTCACCCCGTCTCCGGACTGCCCGCTGAATAGCCGGAGCCGGTCACTCCTCATGCATGGCGCGGCCATCGACGAACCCCGTGCGGAACAGGCTTTTTTTTACCCAAGCCTTCCCACTTCCGAATCGTTCATTCAGGACCCGCTTTTCTTTTGGCCGCGCAGCCGTTCCTCGCGCTCCCACTTTTTCAAATATGCAAACGGATCGAACGACCATTCGGTCTTGCCGTTGTCCCGGTACAAGCCGAAATGGAGATGGGGCGGGAATTTCCCTTGGGTCCCCGGCTTGCCATAGCCGGAGCTTCCGACCCAGCCAAGCACCTGACCGGGCTTGACGATATCGCCTTGCTTCAATTTTTTCTCGAAGCCCGACAGATGGGCATAGTAATGGTAGACGTTGTTCAGATCGCGCAAGCCCACGCGCCATCCGCCATACGGGTTCCAGCCTTTGATTTCGACTATGCCGTAGCAGGTGCTTCGGACGGGAACGCCGTGCCCCGCGAAAAGATCGGTGCCCTCGTGCATCCGGTGACCTCCCCAGCCTCTGCTCGCCCCCCATGTGCTGCGGTACGAATATTCGGCGCCGAGCGGCAATGGAAATGCGTGCTCGTGAAGATCGATCCGTCCGAATTCGGCGTATATGCGGTAAAACTGTTGGATCCGCTCCACGCTTCTCTGGTTATGGTAATAGTTCCACAGCGCCAGCTTGAATTGATCTTCTCCCGTGCCGTAGGTCAGCAAGTAAGAGGCCATCGTGGATAAAACGTCGAGATCGTTTGCGCGGTCGGCCACGCCGTCCCCGGAGCCATCCTTGCCTCTGCCCCCGAACAAGGCTATCGATGCCGGATTCGTATCGGTCTGATCCGGATTGGCGATGCCGGCCCAATCGAGCTCCGAATAATAAATGCCGATAAGCCCCGCGGAGCGCGGCCTTTTCTTCGGATTTGCAATACTCAGCGTGCGCTCGTACTGATCGACGGCAGCCAAATAGTTCCACGGTATGCCGGTGACCTCGCTCACTTCATCGAATAGCTGCTTACGCTCGGCGAACTCGGTTTTGATATCCTTCGTTTCAACCTTGGCGGCTTGTTCTGCCGACGCTCCCCCGTCAGCGATCGCGAGTGACGCGAGCATCATGCAGCATAAGGCCATGACAGACGTTCGCCATAATCGGCCTGCACGTTTCAAGTTCGCCTAGCCTCCTTTTCGCCATCATGTCCATCGTATATGCGGTTAGGATACGCATTCCCGCTTTTTGCTATTCCGACGTTTCGCGAAATGCTCGTACCATTCGTTTACATGGGGGGGATCTGTTTGATACGATTAGACCAAAAAGTAGCGGAAAGGAAGAAAGCGATTGTTCGATCACCGGAACGAGCACGTCGACGGGCAGATGGTGCTGCTGCAAGCCAATTTGGACGATATGAACCCGGAATTCAGCTCTTATGTGATGGACAGGCTGTTCGAGGCGGGCGCCAACGACGTCTACTGGATACCTATTATTATGAAGAGGGGCCGGCCGGGAATGATGCTGAATGTCCTCGCTGCGGCGGACAAGCTGGAACGGATGGAGGCCATCGTGTTCGCGGAAACGACCACGCTCGGGCTTCGCTACCTGAAGGCCGACGTTCACCGCCTCGGCAGACAATTCGCCAAAGTCGAGACGGAGTGGGGGCCGATCACGGTCAAGCTCGGGTTCCACAATGGCGAGCTCGTGCAGATGGCGCCGGAATTCAAGGAATGCGAAGCGGCGGCGAAGCGGCACGGAGTACCGCTCAAGCGTGTTTACGAGCAGGTTCGGCGAAACTATGCGGAAGACAAATAAAAGGCGGGGGACTCGGGAAACATGCCATTAAACGGACAACAGATCCGGACCGCTTTGCGGCAGCACGGAATCGTAGACGCGATCGTCTGCATTCACTCGTCCTATAAGTCGTTGGGAAAAGTCGAAGGAGGCCCGGATGCGGTTCTCGACGCTTTTTTAGCCGAAGGCAATACGGTGATGACTCCGACATTTTCCAACTCGTTCCTCGTGCCGCCGCCGTCGGACGGCAGGCCGGGGCGCAACGGCATCGATTATGGATCGGCTGCCTATGAGGCGCACGGCCGCGTATTCCATTCGCAGACGAATACGATCGACCGGGAAACGATGGGGGCGATTCCGGCGGCGCTCCTTGCCCGCTCGGGGCGGGCAAGGGGCAACCATCCGACCCATTCCTTCACGGCTGTCGGACCGTCTGCCGTCAGCTTGACCGCCACGCAATCCCGCGAACGCATATATGGAGCATTGGAGCAGCTCGTCGAACAGGACGGCTGGGTCGTGCTGATCGGAGTCGGATTCGACCGGATGACGCTGCTGCATTTGGCCGAGCTGCAGGCAGGCAGGCGCTCGTTCATCCGCTGGGTGAACGACGGGGAAGGCAACAAGGTGCGATCCCCCGTGGGCTCGTGCTCCTCAGGCTTCACCCGCTTCGAGCCGGTGCTGCTGCCGCTGACTCGCCGGAGCCGGGTAGGGGAGAGCGTATGGACGATAGGGCGAGCGCGCGATTTGGCCGGTAAAGCGCTGGATACGATTCGTGCGGAGCCGGAGCTGACCCGCTGCGGTCCCGATTGCATCCGCTGTTGTGATGCCATAGCGGGCGGGCCTATACCGTGATCGCCATCGGCTTACCACGGCCTTCCGAAGAAAGGAGAGGAACCCGATGGCCAAAGTATTAGTCGTGGACGACGATCCGTATATCCGCGAGCTCGTCCGATTTTATTTGCGGGGAGAAGGCTTCGACGTGATGGAGGCAAACAACGGGATCGAAGCGCTGGAGATGCTGAACAAGACGCTCGCCGATATCGTCGTGCTCGATATTATGATGCCGGAGATGGACGGCTGGGAGCTGTGCCGGCGTCTGGCCGCCGAGTTCCCCGACATTCCGCTGCTCATGCTGACGGCAAAAGGCGAGACGGCCCAGAAGGTAAAAGGCTTCCAGCTTGGCACGGACGATTATCTCGTCAAGCCGTTCGACCCTCCGGAGCTTATCGTCCGCGTGAAGGCGCTGTTGAAGCGGTACCGGATTCAAGCCTCGCACAAAGTGCAGGCGGGCCATGTGGAGCTGAACCGGCAAAGCTTCGAAGTATACCGCGCAGGAGAACGCGTGACGCTTCCGCTCAAGGAGTTCGAGCTGCTGTTCAAGCTGGCGAGCCAGCCCGGCCACATTTTTACGAGAAACCAGCTGATCGATCAAATATGGGGCGGCGATTTCGACGGGGACGAACGGACGGTGGACGTCCATATTAAGCGGCTGCGGGAGCGGTTTCCCGAGGAGCAGTCCGGCTTTGCGATCATCACGATCCGGGGGCTCGGGTACAAGCTCGAGGCAAAGGAATGATCAAGACGCTGTACGTCCGCGTCGTGCTTACGTTTATCGCCGCCGTATTGCTCGGATTGGTCAGCTCGTTTTTCATCACGATGGGGACGTTTGCTCTGCTCAAGGAACAGATCGTGGAGGCCAGCTTCTCTACCTTGGAGAAAAAGGGCGAGCAAGTCGGCCGGATTGTTGAAGAAAACGGTCTCGATCTCGGAGAAGCGCTTATCCGAAAGGTCGAATCGATCGATGATTACGAAATCAAGCTGTATAACCGGGAAGGCTTGGCCGGAACGTTCGGATTGCAGAGAAACGATTTTTCCCTGGAGGTGTCGAGCGGGGAAGTAGGCGGCGTAATGGGCGGGGAACGTTACCGCAGCAATGTGGACAACCGCAATAAAATGGTTGTCGGTCTTCCTTTAAGCATCGACTCCGTCAGCTACGCTCTATTCATCCAGCCGTCCCAGGCGTTCGAAGAAAAGGTGCTGCGATGGATTGTGCTGTTCTCGCTCGGAATCGTCCTTCTCATAGGCAGCCTGTTCATCATCATTGCCGCGCGGTATTTGGTAAAGCCGCTGAGAGCGATGAAAGAAGCGACCGTAAGAATCGCCAAAGGCGATTACGATTTCGCCTTCGAGTGGAAGAAGCGGAAGGACGAGCTCGGCGAGCTTGTCCAAAGCTTCGATGAAATGACGCGAGACATCAAGCGGATGGAGCAAATGCGGCAAGATTTCGTATCCAACGTATCTCACGAGATCCAATCGCCGCTAACGTCGATATCCGGCTTCTCCAAGGCGCTGAAGCGCAACTCGATCCCCGAGGAGGAGCGCAACCGCTACCTCGATATTATCCAGACGGAAAGCGAGAGACTTTCCCGGCTGAGCGAGGATTTGCTGAAGCTGGCCTCGCTCGACTCGGAGCACCATCCGTTTGAGCCGCGCACCTTCGATTTGGACGAACAAATCCGCATGGTCGCCGTCGCCTGCGAGCCGTTATGGTCGTCCAAGAAGATCGAGCTCGATCTGGATCTTCCCCGAGCCAAGCTATGCGCCGACGAAGACCAGCTGAGTCAAGTGTGGATCAATCTGCTCGGCAATGCGATCAAATTTACGCCGGAGGGCGGAAAAATTACAGTAGCGATCCGGCACGGAACAGACCGGATCGAGGTCGACATCGCCGATAGCGGGATCGGGATATCCGCCGAGGATAGCGGGCGGGTGTTCGAACGGTTCTTCAAAGCGGACCGTTCGCACCAGAAACGGCAAAGCGGTAGCGGTCTCGGACTCGCGATCGTAAAAAAAATCGTCACCCTGCACGGAGGGACCATTCGCGTGGCCAGCGAGCCGGGACGTGGAACGATATTTACAGTGGAGCTGCCGAGCGTGCCCCCTCAGAAGAAGGAAACGGGCGGCAGATAGGCTTAGGCTGTCTTCGCGAGCCAGGGCGAACTGCTTCTGCAGTCGCCGAGAGCCCGGAGGCGGCTATTTGCCTTGCTCGGACCGCATTTACGAATAGGAAGGAGCATAACCTCCAAAACCGCTGAGCGGGTATGGAGGTTTCGTTTTTGTCACAAAATGTCCAAATTTTATTCATGCTCCGTTCATCTTGGTTCATGCTCCGTTCATACGGCGTCGGTATGCTGAATGACAACGAAACGAACAAAGGAGGGGTACCGGATGAAGGGCATTATCGGCTTTTCCATGAAAAACGTATCGGCCGTCATTATCGCCATCGCGCTGCTGTTCAGCGGCGGCATCTACGCGGCCACTACGCTGAAGGTGGAGAACATGCCGGACGTATCGTTTCCCATCGTCATGATCACGACATCGTATCCGGCGCCGCCGAAGGACGTCATGGACGAGGTGACGAAGCCGATCGAGGACAAGCTCGCCAACGTGGAAGGGCTGGACCTTTTATCGTCCACGTCCAGCGACAACATGTCGATGATTATCGCCCAGTTCGAGCAAAGCGTCGATGTGGACGAGAAGAAGCAGGAAATCGACAGCCTGCTGCAGGATGTAAGGCTGCCGGGAACCGCAGCGCGTCCGAAAGCGGCCACGTTCGGCTTCGCTTCGATCCCGGCCATGTACTTGGCGGTGTACGCCGGCGACGGCATGAGTCAGACCGAGCTCGACAAACTATATAAAGACGAGATCGGGCCGGGCTTCGAATCGATCAAAGGCGTCGATCATATCGATTCCGTCGGAGAAAGAGAAACGTCGGTGGACATTCAGCTCTCGGCCGACACGCTATCCTCCTATGGACTTACCCCGTCGCAAGTATCTGGCGCGATCAAGTCCGCCCTGTCGAACGGAGCGATCGGCTCGGTTGAGTTCGACGGCAACGCGAAGATGGCTCGCGTAACGGGCGATTTGGACAGCCTGTACAGCCTGGAAAACCTGGAAATCGCGTCGCCCAAGGGACAGACGCTGCTGTTGAAGGAACTGGCTCAAATCAAAGCCGTTTCCGAATCGGAGTTCATCGCCCGCATCGACGGCAAGCCGGCCGTCGGCATTCATTTGTACAAAACGAGCGACGCCAACGCGGTCGATTTCTCCGACGCCGCAAACGAGCTGATCGCCAAATGGGAGCAGCAGCTGCCCAACGTCACCTTCAAGAAAGTATACGACAGCGCCGACGACGTGCGGGAATCGATCAGCGGGCTGTTGAAGGAAGGCATTATCGGAGCGGTGCTCGCCTCCTTGATGATTTTGCTGTTTTTGCGCAACGTGCGGATGACGCTGATCGTGCTCGTATCCATCCCGTTGTCCGTGCTTATTACGCTTCTCCTGATGTCCTATTTCGGCATTACGCTCAACATCATGTCGCTCGGCGGCATGTTCATCGCGATCGGGCGCATCGTCGACGACAGCATCGTCGTCATCGAGAATACGTTCACGAACCTGCAGAAGGCGCAGGAGCGCAACGAATCGGTCATCCTGAACGCGACGCGCCAAGTGGCGATGGCCATCACCTCGTCCACTTTGGCGACCGTCGGCGTATTCGCTCCGATCGGCATGGTAAGCGGCATCGTCGGAGGCTTCTTCCGTCCGTTCGCGGTAACGGTCGCTTGCGCCCTGCTGGCGTCGCTGCTCGTGGCGCTGACCGTTATCCCGATGATGGCGAAGCTGCTCGTGCTGCGCAGCGGGAAAATCGGCCATCACGACGAGAACGCAAAAAGCAAGCTGACGACGCTTTACGAACGGGCGCTTACCTGGTCCCTTTCCCACCGCATCAAGACGCTGCTCGTCTCGGGGCTGCTGTTCGTCGTGACCGTCGCGGTAACCGTTCCGATGCTGAAGGTCGCCTTTATCCCGGACAGCAGCGCGGAGCGGCAGATGAGCTATACGATCAAGCTTCCGTACGAGACGTCGCTCGAGAGCACGGATCAGCAGACGAGCCAAATCGAATCGATGCTTCGCGAGGCAAAGGACGCCTCGGGAGAGCCGCTATTCACCTTCGTCGAATCGTTGGTCGGTTACAACAACGATGACGAACAGGTAGCCTATATCGCGCAAATTTATACGGAAGTGAACGCGAATGCCGAACCGGATCAGGTGAAGAAGCAGTTCGGCGATATGATTTTAGCCGGATTGCCCTCGGGTTCGGAAGTGACTCCGGGTTCGCTTGCGGGGGGAGGCGGCGGGTTCAGCTCCACCGATTTCTCTTATTCGCTCAAGGGAGACGATCAGGAGGCGCTCGTACGGTCGGCGGCTGTCGTGAAGGAGAAGCTGAAGGAGTTTCCGGAGCTGACCGACGTAAAGGACAGTCTGAGCGACTCGAAGACCGAAGTGAAAATTACGGTGGATCAGGCGAAGGCAAGGTCGTTTGGGCTTAGCGCGGCTACCGTAAGGGAATCGGCAAGGGCATGGATTCAAAAAGAAGAGCTCGGCGATCTCAAATTCGACAACGTTTTGTACACGACGACGGTGCAATTGGCCAAATCGGACAAAAACTCGTTGGAGCAGCTCGGCAAAATGCCTCTTCAGGCATCGAACGGATCGATCATATATTTGAACGAAATCGCAAAGCTCCAGGAGGTGCAGGCGCCGGCCGCTCTGTCGCGCGAAGACCGTTCGCAAGTTGTCAAAATTACGGCAGGCATCGACTCCGCGGACAAAGGGACGGTAAGCAGCAGAGTGTCGCTCGCCTTGGCCGGCGTCGAGCTGCCGGAAGGGGTCTCCCGCGAGGTGAAGGGCGTAAGCGCGGATATTGAGGAAAGCTTTACGCAGCTGTTCGTCGCGATGGCCGTGGCGGTCATGATCGTTTACTTGATTATGGTGCTGGCGTTCGGCAATGCGAGCGCGCCGTTCGCGATTTTGTTCTCGTTGCCGCTGGCCGTTATAGGCGGATTGCTCGGTCTGGTCGTGTCCGGGGAATCGCTCAATATTACGTCGCTGATCGGATTCATGATGTTGATCGGAATCGTCGTGACGAATGCGATCGTGCTGATCGACCGGGCGCAGCAGCTCCGCAAGGAAGGGTATACGGTGCGCCATGCCCTGATCGAGGCCGGTTTGGTCAGATTGAGACCGATTATTATGACGGCGGGGGCCACTATTGTCGCGATGCTGCCGCTGGCACTCGGGTTTTCGCACGGGACGCTCATTTCCAAAGGATTGGCTGTCGTCGTAATCGGCGGTTTGACGACGTCCACGCTGTTGACGCTTGTCGTCGTTCCGGTCGTCTACGAGCTGATCGAAGCGTTCAAATCCAGATTGGCCGGTCGCTATCAGCGTAAACCGGCGGTCGAATCCGGTACAAATATGGGAATATAGGGGGATCAGCGATGAAATCATGGGATCTCGTACGAAACGGCGGCAGCCGCGGCGGCTTGCGGGCCGCAGGCGTGCTAATGCTGGCCGCGGTATTGGCGGCGGGATGCTCTGCGCCCGGCGGAGCCGACCCGACAGCCGCCCCGGCAGCCGCCTCGGCGTCAAGCCGGGTCAGCATCGAGAAAATCGGCAAGCAAAGCATGGGCGAGCCCCGCGAGCAGGTAGCGAATGTGACGGCAGCGACGCAGCTGGACGTATCGATAATGGCCGAAGGAAAGGTGCTGGAGGTGCTGAAGAAGAACGGCCAGCGGGTCGAGGCGGGCGAGACGATCTTGCGGCTCGATGCCAAAGACGCGATCCTGCAGAAGGAACGGGCGGTCTCTTCGCTCGGCAGCGCGCAGCAATCGCTCGCCAAATCGTCCGAGGATTTGAAAACGAATCGAACCGATATGCAGAACTCGATCGTGAAAGGCGAGCAGCAGCTGCAGGAGCTGGAGAAGGATTACAACAAATTGCGAAACGATTACGACGCCGGAGCCGTCGCCAAGCGGCAGGTCGAGCAGATGGCCAACCAGCTGGACAATGCGCGAAGGGAGCTTGACGCCGCTCGGCAGAAGCTGGCTGCGCTGGATAAGACGAACTCGCTGGCCGCGCTTCAGGCACAGGTCGAGGCTGCGCAGCTGACGCTGCGGGATGCCGAGGAAACGCTGGGCGATTACGAGATCAAAGCTCCTACGGCAGGCATTTTGACGGACATGATCGCGGAAGCGGGCATGACCGTGTCGCGAGGGACCAAGATCGGAGTCGTACAAAGCCTCGACAAGGTGAAAATCAAAGCCGATCTGACGGAAGGCGCGGCCAAACTGGCCCGGGGCAAGCAGGAGCTCGTCTTCTATTCCGCAGACAATCCGTCCGGCAAGCAGAAGGCCGACATAACATATTTGTCCGAGCTGATCAATGCCCAGACGAAAACGTTCGCGCTGGAGCTTACAGCCGACAACCCGGACGGCGCGTGGAAGCCCGGTTCTCGGGTCCAAGTGCAGCTGACGACACCCGAGGAGGAGACCGTCGTTGCCGTGCCGACGATGAGCATCGTGAGGGAAGGCGGGGATACGTTTCTGTTTCTGCTGAAGGGCGACCAAGCGGAGAAGCGCAAGGTGAAGCTCGGCCGGTTGCACGGCTCCTACCAGGAAGTGCTGGAAGGAGCGAGTGCGGACGAGCAGCTGGTCGTCTCCGGTCAGCATCAGCTGAAGGACGGCCAAAAAGTGGAAGTGAAACAATGAAGCTTACACCGAACTTGAAGGAGGCTCACCTATGAAAAGTGCAAAACGTTGGAACACGACGTTCGCGACCGTTGTCCTGTCCGCCTCGCTCCTGGCCGCTTCGCTGCCGGTTTATGCAGACGCCCCCTGGAGCTCTGCCGTGTCCGGCACGCCTGGCACCGTCTATGCGCTCTCGAATTCGATCGGTGCCGAGCTGAAAACGATCGCCGTCAACAAAGGGGCCGACGGGACAAAAATAGCGGCGGTGATCCGCTTGCGCAACGACGGCGCCGCCCGTTCCCGGGTACCCGACTTCGAGCTGCGGGCGACTTCGGCCGACGGCATCGAATACGCGCTGACGGCAAGCTCGACGAACGCGCGCTCCTTGATGGGGAAGGAGAGCGCCGACCTGACTTATCTCGTCACCGTGGACCGGCAGGACGAGCTCGGGCTGACCGGACTGAAATTCGTAGAAGTGGACGAATACGTCTATCCGAAGCTGGAGACGACTATGCTGACAATCCCGATGACGCGCGTGTGGAATTCGGCGAAATCCGATTTCGAGCAGCCCGCGGAGCCGATCGCATGGGGAGCGCCATTCACGGTCCCCGGCTCGGATTCCCCGATCGTCTACACCCCGGTCGGTTATACGGAAGACAACGGTTCGGAGGCGCGTGCTTACGTCGTTACATTGCTTGCGGAAAATAAAGGCGGCATCGGCGAAACGGTCGAAGAGTTCCGATTGGACGGCAAAGCGGCCGATAAAACGTACGCCGGCCAGCGTATAGAGAAAGAACCGGTAACGCTGGCAGCCGGGGAGAAGAAGTACGTTCGTTTTAGTATCCCTGCCGAGTCGGGAACCGTTCTGGACAGCCTGCTGCTGATGACGAACGGAACGTTCGCCGCGGCCGGACAGCCTGCGGTGACGTTCGAGGCGGGTGCGCAAAAAATAGCCGTCCCGTCCGTCCGAACCGAGCCGGTAAATACGAACGAGTCCTATGCGACGGGGACACCGATCGCCTTCGACCCGCTCAACCGTCTGATCGCCGCCGATACGGAAGTGTCGCTCGTCGAGCTTCATATGCACGATAACGAAGGAGCGGGCTTCAAAAGCGTCGTAGCCAAGTTCAAGCTTTATAATAAAGGCAGTTCGACTTCCGCGCTTCCCGCCTTCGGAGCGGAAATCGTCGGTACGGACGGAGCCGCTTACGCGGGCAGCCGCCAGGCGCAAACGCCGGCCGTTATGATGCCGAATCTGAGCTACGTCGTCAGCTATTCGTTTATGGTGCCGGCGACGGAGAATGGCGAGCGGCTCGCGGTCCGTCTGCTGGACAGCCAGTCGGCGGCGCCTTACAGCAGCACGATCGCTTCGATCCGTGCCGAGGTAGGGGAGGAAGCCGAAGGTTCCGCGTTGTCCTTTTACCCGTTCAACCTAAAGATCGATTATTGGACCGTGAACGGCATGTACAACGCGGCGACGGGCTACTCGTACCGGATGAAGCTGGACCTGGACGTGGAGCAGGTCGATAACGTAGTGGCCGACGCCGGCTTCTCGAAGCTGAAAATCGAGCTGACCGACACATTGGGCCGCGTTATCGGATCGCAATCGGTTCCGTTTACCGGAACGAATAAGCTTATTAGCGGGGAGCAGACGATTTCGTTCTCCAACATCTATACGGATAACTACCAATATCCGCTGGTAGTCAAGCTGTACGAGTCGATCGACACGCCGAACGGCGAGGCGAACCGGCTCGTGAAAACGCTGAAGCAGTGAGGCGGTAGACCGCCGGCATAACCGAAACAGGCTTTTCCCGCGCAGGTTGCTCTGCTGCAGGGAAAGCCTGTTTGGCGTGATCGGCCGGTCTTAATGCTTGTGCGTATTCGCTCCGCCCCGGTTATCGTCGTCATGATCGTGACGGTGAAGATGTTCATGCTCATTCGCGTGCTTGTGATCGTGCTTGTGATCGTGCTTGTCGTGCTGATGCCCATGCTTATGATCGTCATGAACATGCTTATGGTCGTGATGGTGATGATCATGCTCATGATCGTGGTGATGTCCATGCTCATGATGGTCGTGGTCATGATGATGGTCATGCTCGTGATCATGATGATGATGGTGATGGTGCTCATGGACATGGGCTTGTTCAGCATGTATATGCTGAGTGGCCGTCCATTTCGGGATATAGGCGTCGGCCGTACCGACGACGACGCGCAGCACGTTCGGCTGGTTCGGCAAGTCGCGCGTTCCGGCGCCGTAGCCGATCGTCTCGACGACCATCGGCGGAAGCCCTTTGGAGAAATCGTTCACGACGGCGGCTACGATCCCCGCACCGGTCGGAGTCGTCATCTCCATCGCATAGTCGGTCGGGGCGATCGGAAGTCCGCGCATCATTTCGAGCGTAGCCGGTGCGGGTACCGGATACAAGCCATGGTCGCATCTGACCGTTCCGGAGCCGAGCGGGACGGGAGAGCAGTAAATCGTCTCGGCCTGCAGCGAATCGAGCGCCAGCGCGACGCCGATCACGTCGACGATCGAATCGATCGCGCCTACCTCGTGGAAATGCACCTTCTCGAGCGGAATGCCATGGATCTTGCCCTCGGCGATTCCGATTTTTTCGAATATGGCGAGGCTGTACGCGGTGACCCGCTCGTTAAAGCCGGCCGCCCGGATCATTTTGACGATATCCGAGTAATGCCTGTGAAGGGTAGGCCGTTTGTTCGGATCGAGCGCTACGTCCATCTTGAGCGCGGAAATCCCTTTTTTGTTTACACGCTTCCACTGCAGCTCGAACGGCTCGATGCGAATTTTTTGCAGCTCGCTCTCGACATACGCCCGATCGGCGCCGGCGTCTACGAGCGCGGCCAGCGTCATATCGCCGCTAATGCCGGAGAAGCAATCGAAATATACGACTCGCACGCAACATTCACGACCTTTTCGACATATTTTTGTTAATGATTCCGGCGCTGTAGCCCGCTCCGAAGCCGTTATCGATATTGACGACCGTGACGCCCGTCGCGCACGAGTTCAGCATCGTCAGCAGCGCCGACACGCCGTGGAAGCTGGCTCCGTAGCCGATGCTGGTCGGTACCGCTATGACGGGCTTGGACACCAATCCGCCGACGACGCTTGCCAGCGCGCCTTCCATCCCGGCGACTACGACGATGACGTTGGCGCCGCGGATAACGGGCAGCCTCCGGAACAGCCGGTGTATGCCGGCCACCCCGACGTCGTATACTTTCTCCACATGGCTGCCCATGCATTCGATCGTGATCGCCGCTTCTTCGGCGACGGGCATATCGGATGTGCCTGCGCATACGACCGCGACGTACCCTTCATGCACTTTCAGAATCGGCTTCTTGAACCAGGTGAGAGCGCGCGCGGAAGCATGGTACGTCGCGCCCGCGACGGCGGCGAGCACCGCCTCGGCTTTGTCCGTATCCACCCGGGTGGCCAGCACCCGGTCGGAATGCTCGGTCAGCCGCTTGAAGATGGCGACGATCTGCTCGGACGTCTTGCCCTCGCCGTAAATGACCTCCGGAAAGCCGGTCCGCTTCTCCCGTTCGACGTCGAGCTGGGCGAAGCCGAGGTCGTCGACTTTGCCGTTCGTCTCGGCCTGCGCGATTTCCTCGATTTGCCGCTTCGCTTCCTCGACGTCGAGATCGCCGGCCTGCAAAAGCTTCAGTACGTGCTCCAAATGCATCATGTTGCCGCTTCTTCCTTCACGACGACGGGCAGCTCCTTCTTCAGCACGGCATTCATGCTGCCGGTCCGGTAGCCGGCCAGATCGAGCGTGACGTACGTAAAGCCGAGCGATGTGAATTTTTGATGGATTTGCTCGTTCAATTCGATCACCTTCGCCAATTCGTCGGGCATCACTTCGATGCGCGCGATTTTGTCGTGATGACGGACGCGGACTTGCCAAAATCCGAGCGCGTACAAATAGTCTTCCGCTTCGTCGAGCTGGTCGATCTTGTATTTCTCGATTTTCGTGCCGTACGGAATCCGCGAGGACAAGCAGGCGAACGAAGGCTTGTTCCACGTCTTCAGGCCGAGCTCCTTGGACAGCTCGCGGATTTCCGCTTTGAGGAAGCCCGCTTCCTGCAGCGGACTGCGGACGCCCTGCTCCGTCTTGGCCTGGAGGCCGGGACGGTAATCGCCGAGATCGTCCACGTTCGAGCCGTCTACGATAAACGGATAGCCGAGCTCCTTGGCCATCGACTGCAGGTGCGAGTATAGGCCGGTCTTGCAATGGTAGCACCGGTCCGGATTGTTGGCCACGAACGATGCATTCTCGAATTCCTTCACTTCCGTCTTGTGCAGCTGTACGCCCATTTCCTCGGCGATTTGCACCGCGGCATTAAACTCGCGCGTCGGAAACGTCTCCGAAGCGGCCGTTACGGCCAATACCTGATCGCCAAGCTCCTGGTAAGCGCGCTTCAGCACGAACGTGCTGTCCACGCCTCCGGAGAACGCGATCAGGACGCGGCCCATATCTCGAAGGATGGAGCCAAGCCGCTCATCCTTTTGTTGAAGCGTCATTCCGGTTTCCATGAAGTCCCCTCCCGGACGCCGCTTGGGCCATCAATCGCCTGCAAGCGGTTCGTTTCTACGGACGAAAGTCCTGATGTTTACCCGCATCTATTAGTGTAACATACCGGCGTGACTCCCGAAACAGCGCCGCAAATGAAGATCGGATGAAAAAAACGGCCGCGTCACAAGGTCAATCCTTGAAATAGCCCGGAAACTGCTCGCGCAGCCGGGGGAACTCCGAGTCCAGCTTGCCCAAATGATGCTCGAGCAGCTTGACGACGCCGTTCTCGTCCCGTTTTTTTAACCGTTCGAACAGCTCCTCGTGTTCATGGACCAGACTCTCGGTCAAGACCAGCTCCTTCATCGCCAAATATCTGAACCGGTTCAGATGGCCCCGCATATGGTACACGACCTCGAGCAGCGTTTCGTTGCCCGCCAATTGAAGGATGCACCTGTGAAATTCCTCGTCCAGCCGAAGAAATTCGACGACATCCTGCTGCTCGGCCGCTTCGCCCTGCTCCCGCAGCAGTCTGCCGATCTGCTTCTCCGCTTTGGCGTAGCGCTCGGTTTCCCGCCAATCTCCCGCCGCAAGCCGGAAGGCGCTGCTCTCCAAGCTCAGACGCACGAAGCTGCTCTCCTTTACCTTGAGCTCGGAAATGTAGGCTACCTGCTTGTTGCGCTGGGGGAGAATGTCGACCAGCCGCTCGGAGACGAGCAGTTGCAAAGCGTCGCGAATCGGGGTGCGGCTAATATGCAGGGAGTCGGCCAACTCGTTCTCGTAAATCGTTTGCCCGGGCTCGAGCCGCAACGTAATAATCGCATCCCGGATCGTTTCGTAGGCTTGCTCGCCCAGCGATTTTCCGCTGGAAACCGCAGATGTGAAGCGCATTCCTCATTCACCGCTTTTCCGAATATACCCTGAGTATACGTGTATACAAGTATACAAGTCAACGGCCGATTCGCGCCGAGCCCGTTTGCCGCGTCGGCTTTCCCGGAGCATACCGCTCGCAACCGAACAAATCGACACCTTTTCCAACAAGTTCGAACCTTCTTTTCCGCCCCCGCCTTCGCTACAATGAGAGCATAAGCAGCGGTCAGGCATGGATTGTTGCCTCTTTCGTGATATAATAGAAGGAATTCCATCAGAAAGCGGGAAACTACATGTCGACCAAACCTGTGCTTCGCAAGCCGGAGTGGCTCAAAATCAAGCTGCCGGCCGGCGACGATTACGATAATGTCAAGGAATTGAAGGATACGATGCGTTCCCGGACGCTACATACCGTCTGCGAAGAGGCGAAATGCCCGAACATTCACGAGTGCTGGGCCAACCGTACGGCTACGTTCATGATATTGGGCGATATTTGCACGCGGGCGTGCCGTTTCTGCGCGGTCAAGTCCGGTCTGCCGACCGAGCTCGACCTGCAAGAGCCGGAACGGGTAGCGGAAGCCGCGGAGCAGATGGGGCTGCGCCATTGCGTCGTCACCTCGGTGGCGAGAGACGATTTGGCGGACGGAGGCGCGACGATATTTGCCGAGACGATCCATGCGATCCGCAGACGGCTGCCGTTCTGCTCGGTCGAGGTGCTCATCCCGGATTTTCTCGGGAACGAGGATTCCCTTCGCATCGTGATGGACGCGAAGCCGGACATTTTGAACCACAATATGGAGACGGTCGAACGTTTGTCCGACCGGGTTCGCTCGAAAGCGAAATACGATCGCTCCTTGGAGCTTCTTGCCCGTTCCAAACGGATGAATCCGTCCATCCCGACGAAGTCCAGCATTATGCTGGGCGTGGGCGAGACATGGGACGAAATTTTGCGGACAATGGACGATTTGCGCGCCGTCGATTGCGACATTATGACAATCGGCCAATATTTGCAGCCGACCAAGCAGCATCTGCGGGTGGTGGAGTATTATACGCCGGAGCAGTTCGCCCTGTTGAAGGAAGAAGGCATGAAGCGGGGCTTCCGCCATGTCGAATCCGGACCTCTCGTGCGTAGCTCCTACCATGCTCACGAACAAGTGAAGTCGGCGCATGCGCATTCCTGATCGACATTTCCGCAAACCGGGCGCAAGGAGGGAATTCCTTTGATTCATATCGGCGGCAAAACGTATGAGCTCGTGCAGGAGAACAAAAACGGATACAATTTCGAAGCTTTCCGGGACCGTTTCAGCGAAGTGCTCGAGCGTTACGACTACATCGTGGGCGATTGGGGCTACAGTCAGCTGCGGTTGAAAGGCTTTTTCAAGGAAAGCAACAAAAACGGCAACAAGGATACGTGCGTTTCCGGCATTCACGATTATTTGAACGAATATTGCAATTTCGGCTGCGCTTATTTCATTCTGCGCAAGGTGAACGGCGCCAAGCCGCAGACGGAGCCGGGAGCGCAGCAAGCTCCGTCCGAGTCTCAGCAGCAGCCGAACGCGGCGGGTCCGAAGCAGACGAGCCCGGGCACGCCCCAGCAGCAACCGCATCCACGACCGGAACGTCATGAGCGCCACGAACGGCCCGCACGCCAGGAGCGTCAGCAGCCGACGAAGTAACAGCTTCATGTAAAGCATTCGTTATCGAATACGAACGATCGGTCGGGAGGCGACAAGGTTGTTGAATGTAGCAAAAAGACGGTGGGTCGGCTTGCTGCTGCTAGGCGCGCTGGCCGCGGTCCAAACCGGCTGCACGTACGCCAATGCGGCGCCCCAGGAGAAGCCGACTTTGCTCAAGCCGGTCAAACGGGAGGAAGACGTGTACGAAGTCAAGAGCGGTACGATCGCCAAGCAAATTCGCGGCACGGGCGTATTCGTTCCTTCCTCCACCAAGTTTTACCAGTATACCGTCGGAGGTCAGCTCCACGCGATGTACGTCAAGGCGGGCGACAAGGTGAACAAGGGCGATGTGCTGCTGCAGCTCGATCCGCGCGATTTGAACATGAAAATTTCCCAGCAGAAGCTCGTGCTGGCTAAGGCCGAGGATGCTCTCGCGGAGTCGAAGCGCGCCGGCGATCCGGAGAAGCTCCGGCTCTCCGGCCTGAACCGCGAGGTAGAGCAGCTGAAGCTGGAAGGCTTGGAAGCGAGTCTGGAGAAGACGAAGCTGGTCGCCGACCGGAGCGGCGTCGTTACGTTTCTGGACTTCATCAAGCCTGGAGATACGATCGCCGCATATAAAGATGTTGTCGGACTATCCGATCCGCAAAATCTGCTGTTTCTGTATACGGTTTCAATCGGCGCAGACTTGACGACGGTCGAACGGGACGTGGAGGCCGAAGTTTCCTTCAATGGAACGACGTACAAAGGCAAAGTGATCCAAACGCCGCGAACCGCGCCGTTCACCGACAACCAGCAGCAGAACGACCGGAATACGAGATCGCTGCTCATCTCGCTCGATACCGTCCCTCCCGATGCGGCGTTGGGCGCACAAGGCGACTTGACGATCGTGACCGATCTCAAGGAAAACGTGCTGATCATTCCCCGCGTAGGACTGCGCTCCTATCAGGGCCGCAGCTTCGTCCATCTGAAGGATGGAGCGAGCCGCAAGGAAGTCGACGTGGAGAAAGGGCTGGAAACGGCTACCGAAGTCGAAATCCGCAAAGGGCTGAAAGCCGGGCAGCAAATTATATTGAACAACTGAATGGTTCGAATAGAACTGGACGAAGTTCCCTACTTTAGGAGAACTTCGTCTTTTTTTGTCGAAAAGATCATACCAAATTCATAGAATTTCCAGTAAAATAATTCCTTGAAAGGGTTTACTCGATTGCGAGGCACGCAATCGGGAACCGATATGCCTATTTTACCGAATTGACCAAGAAGGGGGATATGGAATGATTGGGAAGAAGCAAGCTGCGACCCGGAAATTTCGCCTGAACTGGGGGTGGCACCGGTCTATCGGGTTCAAGCTTTTTGCCGCATTTCTCGCCAGCATCGTTCTGACGTGCGCCACGGCGGGAGTGATTGCGTATCGAATTTCTTCCGATGCGCTGAAGGAAAAAGTAGGCGACAACATGCAGCAGGTCGTCCAGGATGCCGCGAGCAATACGGACCGCTGGTACAAGGTGATGGAGGGCACGTACAACCAGTTGGCCGTCTATGCGGACAAAAATCAATTTACGACGAAGGACAGGCGGAATTATGAGCCGATGCAAGAGCCGGAAGCGAGCGAATACAAGCGGCTGATGGCGCAAATCAAAGCGTTCGACGACGAAATCGCCTTGAAGACCGAGCAAGCGGGCAAGACGACGGAGTCCAAGGACCGGATTAAAATTACCGAGGATATCGCCCGGGCTTCCCAAGGGAAATCGGCCATCCTTCCCAGGTTCAACGAACTGAACTTGCCGAAAAATACGCTCGACGGCTCGATCAACAACTACATATCCGCCTATTCGTTGACAAATGCCGACATGATCTACTCCATCGGACTCGTCCGGTTCAACGGGGAAAATCAGCTGACGAGCATTAACGGAAAGGCGAAAACCGCCAACCTGTACAGCTTGCCGTGGGCGGAAGAGGCGGTCAAAGGAAAAGGGAGAAACGTCTATCTTCCGCCGCAGCGCGGTTCCTTTATGATGAACGACACCGAGACGCCCATATTCGCCATCGCCAAGTCGTTCTGGAGCCCGGAGGACCAGAAATGGGCCGATGTGCTGATCGTGGAGTTCAAGCTGAAATTTTTCGAGGATTTGCTGAGACCGATCAACTTCGGCGGTATGGGAGACATTCACCTGCTCGGAAGCGCCGGCGACAGCCTGTTCTCGAACCGCGAAGGCGCCGCATTCGGCGGAACTGCGCTTGTCAAGCCGGTCGAGCAGACCTCTATCGTCACGGATGACGACAAGTCGAACTATCTCGTCTCCTCGAAGACGCTTTCCAATATCGATTGGACGCTCGTCGGCGCGATTCCGGAGGACAAGCTGCTGGAAGACGCGAAGACGATCCGCAACGGGCTCGCCGTGCTCATTCTCGGAGGAGTCGTTCTTGCGCTGCTGCTCGGCTTGTGGGGATATCGGACGATCGGGCGGCCGCTGATGCTGGCGGTCAGCAAGATGCGACAGGCGGAGAACGGCGATCTGAACGTACGGCTGGAGATGAAGCGCCACGACGAAATCGGATCGGTAGGCGGAAGCTTCGACAGCATGATGGAACGCATCGGCAGCATCGTATCCCAGACCGGGCAGACGGCGGACCGGCTCATGCAGGCGACGGACAAGATCAACGGTCTCGTTCAACGATCCCGGGCCGCCTCCGGGGAAATCGCCGTCGCGATGAACGAGGTTTCCTCCGGGGCCGACAGCCTGTCGCGGGATGCCGAGAAGAGCACCCTGCTTACCGGGGAGATGACCAACCGGCTGGAGGGCGTGTTGGAGCTTAACCGCTCGATGAAGGATATCGCGGTGCAGGTGGAGGATTCGGGCCGAAGCGGGGCGACCGCCATCGAGGAGCTGACGAAGCATAATCAGGAGGCGGAAGGAGTCGTATCGTCGCTTAGCCAACGGATGGAGCGTCTTCAAGCGGGCACGGAATCGATTTCCGTCGTTCTCGATATCGTAGGGAACATCTCCAAGCAAATCAACATTCTATCGTTGAACGCTTCCATCGTAGCCGCTTCCGCGGGAGAAGCGGGCAAAGGCTTTATGGTCGTAGCCGGTGAAATTCGCAGCCTGGCGAACCAATCCAAAGATTCGATCGCTTCCGTGGAAGCGGTTATCGAAAACATCCAGAAGGAAATGACCGAGACAAGCCGACTTGTCGCCGATTCGCTCCCCATTTTCCAACGGCAAAGCGACATATCGCGGTCGTCCCAAGACATTTTCCGGCATGTGGAATCTTCGATGGGACCCTTTATGGAGAGCGTCCAGCAAGTATGGAACTCGCTGCAATTTTCCATGGAAGCCCAGTCCGAGCTGTCCGGCATGATGATGCAAGTAAGCGCTGTTTCGGAGGAATCGACGGCGACGACGGAAAACGTGGCCGGCCTCGTCCGCGATCAGCATGAATCCGGCGGGGAGCTGGTACGGACGGGAGAAGAGCTGGAGCAGCTGGCGAAGGAATTGAGACAATCGCTCAAAGTGTTTCAACGCGAATAGGGAAGCGGTTCGCACACTCGGTTAGGCATATGCATAGGATAGGAGCGTAAGCAATGAAACGGAGGGAATGTTTCATGATGAACGAACCTATTCAACAGCAGCTGCAGCCGTTGTACCAGGCGGACCCCGCTATGGTGCAGTCGGTGAAAAGCGCGCGGGATCGCGTTCACGACGTGGCCCGCCATTGCCTCAACCGTCCGGTTCGGGTCCATACGATGGCCGGGCATGTGCACGAAGGCGTCATCGTCCACGTGGACGATGATCATCTGTACATCAGGGTCACCGTTCACGACCAGACCCGGGGCTTCTTCAATCCGCTTGCTTCGGCGTATGCGTACAATGACGTCATTTTGCCGCTGGTGCTCTACAATTTGCTGGCCATTACGCTGCTGTATACGTAGCAGGGTAATAGGAGGAGGCGTTCCGTGATGGCGGGACGCCTTATTGCTTGCTCGGATATTGGACAAGTTCGAATAATTCATATTAACATTATAGGAAAAGTGTGGTATTATACCGACTATATCGATTTATTGAAAAATATTATAAACAACAAGAGGTGTTTGAAATGGCTGTTGAAACTTTTAAAGCAACCGCGCATTTGCAAGAAGGGGTCGTCGTGAAAGTGCGCTCCAGAAACTTCGAGCTGACGATCGACGAACCGAAAAGCTTGGGCGGGACGGATACCGGCATGAATCCGGTCGAAGCGGTTCTCGGCGCCCTGGGCGCTTGCCAATCGATCGTGGCCAGAGTGTACGCGAGAAAATTTAACGTTCGTCTCGACGATTTCTGGGTGGAGCTGGAAGGCGACCTCGATTTGGACGGCTTCTTTAACAAATCGGATGTCCGCAAAGGATATTCCGATATCCGGTATACGTTTCATATTAAAACCGATGCCCCTCGGGAGCAAGTGGAAGCGTTCATCGAATTTTTGGAGCGGACATGCCCGGTGGGAGATACGATTGCCAATCCTGTCAATCTCAAATTGAACGGTATCGTAATCGAGAACTGATTGTATAGATTAATTCATAGAAACCGCGGGAGCGCGTTCTCCGGCGGTTTTTTCTACATAATAAGAATTTATAACTTTTGGGTGGAGAGGGACTTCAAGAATATTTCGGTCCGATAGAGCCGTCATTCCGGTAAGTAGTGAGCCGCCCCTCCGGAAAAAATGAGCTACATCTCCGGTATAGTTTGAATGGACTAATCAACAGCCAATCGAGTACTTTATTCCATGGAGGCTACGGTGCTCGATTCGCTTTACATGAACATCATTCCGATCATTTTGATGTAAATATATACCGGGTTTCTTGTGAGGTTGTTACCGCATCGACAATCTTGCTCATTTGTTTCCTCCTCAAAGTCTAATTAGACACCATTTACTGTCGTATACAACTATAGGACGCCATTTACTGTCTTGCCAACAGTTGGTTTTCATCCTCACATGAATCCATTGATTTTCTGTGGAAAGAAGGTGGGTCTATTGACTAGACACTATTTACTGTCCTATAATCAAAGCACTAATCTTTTTAATTTCATGCGAGGGAGTCGGTGATGATGAGCGCAATTGCACAGACACGTGATGTCTATTATGCCGTGGCCGATCCGACCCGGCGCGAAATCATTCGACTGCTGGCGGATGCAGATGAATTGCCGCTCCATCGGTTGACTCCGCATTTTGCGATGGGTCGCACCGCTGTTTCCGGGCATTTGATGATTTTGAAGGAAGCCGGCCTCGTGACCGAGCGTAAAGTCGGCCGTGAGACGCGAAACCGTCTCAATCCCGCACCGCTGAAGGAACTCCAGGACTGGTTGTCGTACTACGAGAAATTTTGGAAACAAAATATGGTTCGTCTGGATCAACTTCTTAGAGAGGAACAGGAATGAAGCAAGATCCGTCGCTCGATTTTCAGTTCAAAAGCTCGATCAAGCAGATGTGAGACGCCTTGGCCAACTCCGATAAGCTGGCAAAATGGGTCATGGACAACGATTTCAATCGATTGTCGGCCACCGTTTTCGGTTCCGAAGGGAACCGGTCGAAGAGAGGGACGGCATCGTCGATTGCGAAGTGCTGGAAGTGGACGAGCCGCACCGATTGTCTTAGAATCTTAATTGACTCGAATCAACACCATTCGAATGGCTTAGTTTGGATTAAATGTGGATTCCGGTTAACAGAAAATAAATGGATACGAGGAGAATGGAAATGTCCTATATCGTTGATTTCAAAAATGTGTCTACGATCGGTCTAGAGTCTTCACCCGTTGCAGAAGCGCTTGCAGGTTTACGTGCTAATGAAGCGCGTTACTTCATGAATAAATACAAACATGAATTTACGGTAGCGCCAGCCAGTGAGAGCCAGGAGACCCTGGATTACGTGAACCGAATTTTGAATGATGAACGTGGTCTTGAGTTTTCGGCTAAACCTTTACAAACGTCGCGTTTGCAAGTGGAAAATATCAATTGGGCCTTCGTCTTTTATGAGGATGGACTAGCGATCAATGTCTTGTATACGATTGATGACCCTAAGAAAAGGGCCGTTGGGTTCAAGCTTTCCGAGGGGATGGAGGTGCCCAAGGAGTTAGCAGAAAAGAAGTTTAAGTTTGCCAGACAAAAGTCTAAACTCGCTGGAACTATTCGGGGTTCGTTTTTTGTCATTAAAGGAGAATATTAAAGTATACAAAAGTGCAAGCATGGCAGTGATCGTTCCATCGCTTCGGTTTTTGGGCTGCAACACCGCGCTGCACCGCCTTGAGCTAACGGAGACGATAGCTCAAGATTATAGCCAAAGAGCCGCTCAAGATGACGGTGGCTCTCTCTATCGGATAGGCGGCTCAAAAATATCGGAAACATGGCTCCCACTCACCGGAACGATGACCCAATATACGCCGGAATATTCACTTCATCCTTTTTTCGTTTTCTGATAAGCTGTGGACATGGAGCCTAATGTTCTGAAACGGATATTCTTCGATGAGAATAAGCACTGGGAACGATTTGTCGAAAAGCGCGGAAGCAAGATTCGTTCCAACGTGCTGAATGAGGTCGAGAACCGATTGTATAGATTAATCCATAGAAACCGCCGGAGCTCGTTCTCCGGCGGTTTTTTCTCCTCTATATGCTCCTCGCGGCTTTCCCGGATCAGTCGTTGCTTTGTTCGGCCGGCGTCGCGGGTATCGCCTGGACCGATGCTTGCGCAATCGTTTGATCGTCGTTTTTAATTAAAACAATTTTCTGCTTGTACAGCGTCAGCTGATGGGCCAGCGCTTGTTTGATCGCATTGCCGTCCTTGGACTCTACCGCTTTGCTCAGATCCGACCACCCCTGCATGAAGTCGTTGATCGGCTGCCCCTCCGCATTAGGCGAGACGGCGATGGTGAAGGAGACGTTCTCGTTCGTACCGACCGCGGTCAGTACGGCCCCCGGCACGGCTTCCAGCTTGACCGGCGCCGCAATGTCTGCCTCCGTCAGCACTGCCGATTCCGCCTTCTCGACGGCATTCACGGAGATCGACTCTCCCCCGCTAAATGTCGTAACGGTGCCGAACACGACCGGCTCCGCCCCAGGCTGGATTTGAATCGGCGCAACTTGGTCGACCTGCACGGTTTTTACGAGTGTGGCGATGTTGCCGGCAGTTACTTTCACCCGCGATGCGATCGCTTCTTCATACTCCGCCAGCGTTTGCTTCCAATCGTCAACCGTTTCAGGTGCGTATGTCTCGGCCAGCTTCAGCGGGTCCATGACGGAAGCGGCCGATATGGTGAGGAACGGCACGGCTTTGATCGGATTTGTCGGAAGCTCGGGCGTCGCGTCGGCAAAAGCGGAAGGACTCGCGATGGCGGATAGCAGCAGAGTGGAAAGGGCGATTTTTCGGATCAGCAGATAACGTTTCATTGTACAGCACTCCTTTTGGGTTCGGTTTGATTTGTTTTACAATTCCCAGTGTATAGGCGATCTGTGGCAATCCATGTAATGGAATGTGGAAAAACGATGGCACGGCCCCTCTTTCCCGGCCGCTCTGTTACAATAGAGGGGAACTTGAATGCGGAGGTCCGATAATGACGAACGACTATTGCATTGCCGTCGTGGACGACGATCAGCATATACGCGAGCTTGTACAGGCTTATTTGCATAAAGAAAACTTTCGCACGGTCGGGCTTGCGACCGCGGAGGAAGCGTGGGAGCTATGGAAAACGACGCCGCCGGACATGTGGGTGCTCGACATTATGCTTCCCGGGATGGACGGCTACGAATTTTGCAAGCGGATCCGCTACGAGGCGGAGGTTCCGATCATTATGATTTCGGCAAGAGATAACGAGGTGGACAAAATATTGGGCATCGAGCTCGGCAGCGACGATTATTTGGTCAAGCCGTTCAGCCCGCGCGAGCTGGTCGCCCGGATCAAGCGGCAGCTTCACCGGTGGTACAGACTGAAAGTGTTGGACGAGAGCAGGCCGGATGCGTCGCCCGTCCTGCAGGTCGTGAACGGGCAACTGCAGCTGTTGCTCGAGGAGCGGCGCGTATTCTGGTGCGGGGAAGAGGTGGATATGACGTCCAAGGAATTCGCGCTGCTGAAAGCTTTCGCCGAGCGTCCGAACCGGGCTTTCACGCGAGACGAGCTGCTTACGCTCGTATGGGGAGACGACTATTTCGGCAGCGATCGCGCCGTCGACCATTTGTTGAAGCGGCTGCGCAAAAAAATCGAGCATTTGCCGGTGGAAGCCGTATGGGGGCACGGATACAGACTGCGCACGGAAGAGGGAGGGGAGTCTTCGGATGAAGCTGTTCGTTCAAATTAATGTGGCGTTCGGCGTGCTGCTCGTGCTCGTGCTGTCGGTTACCGCCGTTATTTTTCACTATGTGCTGCTGGACCATTTCATTCAAGTCCAAAAGAAGGATATGCAGCAGATGAGTACGAGCATCTCGATGCAAATTCAGGCGTTACCGGCGGTTACTATGGCGCAGCAGGGAACTATCTTTACACCGGAGGAAGCCGCAGCCGCGGCTACGGCTGCGGCGCCGCTCGCCGTCCCTACGCTCACTGTTTCCCCCGTAGCGGTAGCGGGCGTGGAAGCCGTCGTTACCGACAGCCAGGCCAATGTGATCTTCAGTACGCTTTCGGCCGCATCGGTCCAGTCGGTTCCCATCAGGCTCGAGCAAACGAAAGCGGCTGTCGCCTCCAATGTCACGATCGTGCAGGAAGGCAAGAACGACAGCTTTCTTGTCGCAAGCAATGAAATCAACGACGGTACGCTGACTCTCTTTATGCCTATGAGCAAAATCAAGGCGATCGAGCAAACGCTGCTCGGCCGGCTGCTGATCGTACTGTGCATCGGCGGCGTGCTCGTTTTCCTGCTGAGCCTGATCATTACGAGAAGGCTGATCAAGCCGTTGATGAAATTGCGGGGAGAACTGCGCAAGGTGGAGAACCGGCGGTTTTCCGAGGTGAAGCTGGTCAAGGCCGGCGGGGAGATCGGCGACGTCGCGCATACCGTATACGAGATGGCCGAGGAGCTGGAGAAATACAACCGCATCCAGAAGCAGTTTATCCAGAACGCCTCGCACGAGCTGAAGACGCCGTTAATGTCGATCGCCGGATATGCGGAAGGGATACGCGACGGGGTGTTCGAAGGTGAAGGGGTGCACAAAGGGCTGGACATCATTATTAGCGAGAGCGGGCGGCTGAAAAATATCGTTACCGAAATGACGCTGCTGGCGAAGCTGGACGGGGAGGAAGATATTTTCCGGCTTGCGCCTGTCAGCATAGCCGAGATCGTCACCGAGACCGTCGAACGCATCAATCCGCTGCTCGTCAAGAACGGGTTGACGGTCCATACGAGCTATGACGACGACTGCGATCGCGAATTGGTCGTGCAGGCGGACCGGGACAAGCTGCTGCAGGCATTGCTGAATGTAGTATCGAATGCGGCGCGTTATGCGCGCAAGCAAATCCGCATCCGCGCCGGCATCGACAAAAACCAGATCGAAATTTCCATCGCCGATGACGGGGAAGGTATTCCCGACAATTTGCTGCCTCATCTGTTTCACCGTTTCGTGAAAGGGAAGGACGGGGAGACCGGACTCGGGCTGGCGATTTCCCGGGCGATCGTGGAACGGTGCGGGGGCAACATATCGGCACGCAACCGATCCGCGGGCGGGGCCGACGTCATGATGCGGTTTCCGACGGCTTCCTAGATCGCCGTGCGCGACTGCGACCGAAACCGGCTGATCGGTTGTTTGAGCCGAGGGAGCCGTACGGATCGGCGTAAATAACGAAGGGAACGGTTTGCAGCACCGTTCCCTTCGTCCGCTTAGCGCGGGTTATTTTTTTAAATCCGCCTGAATGTCTTTGCCCATTTGCTCATCGGCTTCTCGCAATGCCGTATTGATATCCTTGCTCTCGAACATGACGGAGTTGAACGCTTTGTTCATATTGGCGAGGAATGGAGTCGTCAAGTTGCCGAACCGGATCGGCGTCGGGTTTTTCAGCTTCGTGAAGGCGGTCACGTTTTTCCCTTGGGTACCCGTAATGTCGGCGCCCGTCTGGCTCTGGATACTCGCATCCTTCAGCACGGTAAGCCGCATGCCCCGGGTCATGGCGGTTTGCACCTCATCCGACAAGAGGACGGAAAGCGCCTGGATCGCCGCGTCCTTGTTCGGGCTTTGCTTCGTAATCGTCCACCAGTGGGCGTTCATTTCCGCACCCATTCCCGGTACCTTGGCGTTCTGCGGGAACGTGACGACGTCGAATTCCAGATCTTTGTCGGCGAGCAGCTCTTGGAAGACGGCGGTTTGGATCGTTCTCATCCCGATCCGCTTCTCCTGCGTCCACGCTTTGTTCCAATCCGTACTGCTTGGCGGCGAGCCGACGGAGCGGTGAAAATCGCTCCAAAATTGCAGCAAATCTTTCCAGCCTTGAGCTTGGAACATCGGCTGGTTCGTCGCGAAATCGGCGAAAGGAACGCTGACCTGCTTGTAAGCATCGGTGTATGTGCGGGCCAAGCTCAAGCCGTAATACTGAATGCCTTGATCGCTCCTCGTCAGCTTCTTGGCGATCTCCGCCGTCTCATTCCAGGTCATGCCGTCCTTCGGGAACGGAACGCCGAACCGGTTGAAGACGCTCTTGTTGTATGCCATCACCCAAGTCGACTGATAGACGGGAAGACCCGGCAAATAAGCGAGACCGAATTGGGGCTTGGGCGCTTCCAGCAGCTCCGGTTGAATTCGGGCCAAATCGATCTTATGCTTTTTGATCAACTCGGTGGCGTCGTATACAAGCTGCAAATCGAGAAGAGGCCCCATATTTCCTTGCTGGACGGCATAGATGTCGGGAGTTTGATTGGCGGCGACCAAATCTTGGATCGTCTGTCCTTTGGCCGTCGTGTCGATCCGTTTCAACGTAATATGCGGGTACTTTTTGCGGATAGGCTCGTCGACATATTTGGTGAATTCAGCATCGGTCCATACAACGGCCGGCCCGGCGATGGTCAATGTGACCGGTTGCGGTGGCGCCGCTGCCGCCGGCGCTTCGGCCGACTGGGACGGAGCTTCTTTGCCGCCGCAGGCGGACAGGGCGACCGCTGCCAGAGCGACGACAGACAGCATCGTCCATTTGGATTTGATGCCAATCGTGGGGCGGTTTCGTTTCCGCATATTTCGTGTCCTAGTAGCCATCGGTATTCCTCCCGGTTAGTTGTGGCATTTTGCGGCATGAAGCCGGTCAAACAGAATGCTTTATTGTAATTATAATCATTTAAAGTAAAATATTTACATTATTTGGGCGAAACGGTTCCGGCAAAGCCTCTTCAGCAGGCTCAGTCAGCGGAAGCATCGTTTCCAAAGATGGGATTACTTCTGAATGGCAGCCGCCTCGTCTTGCAAGGTGAACGCCGGCGTATTGCCGGACAAAGATTGTTGCAGCCTGTCGCACAGCTGCTCCTCTTGAATGAGATCGGACCAGTACGCCTTGAGATGCTTGATCAGCTGACCGAATGCGACTACCGACAAATTCAGGTCGCTATGCTTGCGCAGCGAAAACAATATATCCCGGAACATGCCGTACCGGCTCGGACTATTGATTCCCGGCATTTCATAAGGGGCTTCGGCCACCCGCTTGCACGCGGGAATGCTGGTCGTCGTCTTGCGTATGAACTCCTGACCGTGCACCGAGGCGAAATAGTCGGCCAAAACGGTCGCCGCTTCCTTCTTCAAGGATTGCTTATGGATGGCGATACCGCATATGACGGACAGCGTTCGAGGTTCTCCGATAAAGGGAAGCGCAGAAACGTCATAATGAATGCCGGTGTGCGCCAACTCGTTCATGCTCATATAGTTGTTCATAATCATCGATACTTTTCCTTCGGCGAACAAGTTTTGCACGTCATCGCTGTTCTCGGATAAATAAAGGGGGAAGATGTCCCGATTATGGATGATCCGTTTGCACAGCTTGATGCTCTCCAGCAGACGGGTGTCCCGGATCGACTTCAGATTGCCTTCCTCCCATTCGAACTTCTCTCCGCTTTGCAGTAAAAACACGGGCCAGCGGTTTTCCGAAGGAAGGTGGAAGCACAGCCCGAATCGATCGCCTCCGCCGGACAAGGCGGTCGCCGCCCGAATCAAATGCTCCCATGTCCAGCTTCCGTCCGGCTCGGGAACGTTCCGTTCGCGAAAATGATCCTTGTTGTAGCAAAGCACGATAGGCGAAAAAATGATAGGCTGGGCGTATAAAAGCCCTTTGAACGTAAAGGCCTCGGTCAGGAAAGGGTAAGGCGATCCGGTTTCCCGAAGCGGCTCCAGCTTATCGCTCTGCTTCGTCTCGACCAATTCCTGAAATTGAAGCTGGTTCAACACCATGACGTCGGCGGGGTTGCTCTTCTCGCATTCGTTGATTGCGCTCCCGAAGATCGTATCGACGCGGATCCAAGGATGCAGGGCGTGGAATTCGTCGAGAAGCTTCCGCAGATTGATGTCCCGAAGCATGGAAGGCGGGCACATCAAAGTCAAAGTAACACGGGTACGCCTCGTAACAACGCGATTGCCCACGCTTGGAATTTTCTCTATAAGACCTTCTTTGACCAAGGTGACCAATCCGATTCTAAGCGACTTGTTGCTGATCTGAAATCTTTCCGCCAAGACGGATTCGGAAGGCAGGAAGCTGCCGACACGGTAGCGTCCGTCGAGAATTTCGTCACGCAGCGTTTGTACGACTTCCTCCAGACGTTCATGGAATTGCCGCTGCGTCGGTCTGCCCTTCATAGTCCATCGTCCTCCTGCATCCAGACTGGCGTGCCGGCCGCCGAAATGTCCAAGTAAGCGTTCTCACACACCTCCAACCGCTCTCCATGCGAGCTGATTCGTGGCTCCCCTTCACGCGCTCCGATGTATAAACCAATGCACAAATAAAAGCGGCTTGCGTATGTTTCCGGTAAACGGGCTGTATGTAACCGCTTAATAACAACAATAGGGAAATCGCAATATAGTGTCAATATGGATTATGTACATCGGAGCAGATGCGGGCTTGGTCATGCCTAGTAAGGCCGGAATCGTGCAGGGAGGGGAAGGGGAGGAAGCAAGTGGTGCCGTGCCGCTGCTTGGCGGAGGCGGGAAAAACAAAGACGGACTCCGTTGCGCATTCGCGCACGGAAGTCCGTCTTGTTGCCGGCTTGCAAACGAAGCTTCGCGCTTATTCCACGATATCCCCGATGAACGCTTCGCGTACCCGGTTCCAGAACGGAAACGGGCGATACCGCACGAAAGAAACTTTGCGGTCCGCCACCATACAGCGGATCGAGATCAAATCCGACAGCTGCATGTTCAGGTGATCGAGCGTAAGCAATATTTTTTGCCCCTTTTTCGGGTAAATGTCGCAGTGGTGGTGCTTCGGCAGCACGATCGAGGAGCCCAGCGAGCGGTATACCCGGTTGTTGAGCGAAGCCATCTCGGCAATTTGCACCGCATCGAGCGACGGATGCAAAATCGCGCCGTTCAGACTCCGGTTGTAGCCGGTACTGCCGGTCGGCGTGGAGATACAAATGCCGTCGCCGCGGAACATTTCGAACCGTTCGTCATTGATGCGAAGCTCTGCGACAAGCGTCCCCTCTACACCCTTAAGCGTACACTCGTTAAGCGCCAAATACGTTTCGGTGCCTTGATCGGTTACGATTTGGATTTCGATAATCGGATATTTCACGACGCGAATCGGCTCGGCGGAGTCGGCCGCCATATGGCCGATAAGCATGTCCAGTTCTTTGGGCTTCCAATCGGCGTAAAAGCCGAGGTGGCCGGTATGGATGCCGACGAACGAGGTCTGATCGAGCCGGTCGGCATATAGATGAAACGCGTGCAGCATCGTGCCGTCGCCGCCGATCGATACGACGATGTCGGGACATTCCGGATCAAGCGTCAGCCCGCATTGCGCAGCCAGCTCGTGAAAGCGATCCTTTAGCCGGACGGACGTATCGTCGCCCCGGTTCACTACGTTGTACTTCACACGGTATCCCCCTCGAAGCAGGCGTTGGACAGACATTTTCTCTATTCACCATCATAATCAATATTCGGGCGCAAAACAATGGCGGAATAGGCGTTTCGCGCCTGTGGCGTTACAGATGTCTGCGCCGCATCAAAGGGCGGAGGCACGAATAGACCGCATACAAAGCGCAGATGAGCGCGATCGATCCGATAAACAGCAAGCCGGAGAACGAGTAAAGTATCGGCAGTGCGGAGTGCAGGCCGTTCTCCGCCGAGATGGCCGGTACGGCATTCGAGAATGCCGAAGCCGCGGGGGAAAGGGGCTCCCATAGGACGAACACGGCGGCGGCGGCCATAATGCCGTGCACAAGCCGCGCGATGCCGAGCGGAGCGTACCGGATGTCGGTACGGTTGAGCAGGCTTACGATTTGGGCGTGGACGGACAGCCCGCTCCACGACAAGATGAAGGCGGCGATAGCCACCTTGCTTACAAGCGTCAGGTCGGCCCCCGCCCCGGCAGCCGATTTGGCTCCGAGCGTCACCTCGAACAGCCCGTTCACGACGGCCTGCGACAGTGCGGGCGGAACGCCCACTCCGTGCAATACGGCATTAATGGCCGCGTACAAGCCGTTCATGACATGGGACAGCGTCAGCACCTCCAGCACGACGCAAAAAAATACGACAAGGCCGCCGACGACCATTATGAGCTTCAACGAGGTTTGGAGAGAGTCGCGAAGCATCTCGCCGAACGTCCGGCTGTCGCGCAGCCTAGCCTGATGCATGGCCTGCATCGCCCGCCACAGCAGGGAGCGTCCTGACGTTTTCGGAGCGGCTTCCAATCGAGGCCGACTCCCGTGAAACCTCATCATCAGCCCGATCACTACGCTGGTCCCGTAATGGGCCGCCGCCAAGACGACCGCCAATCCGACGTCGTGAAAAAAACCTACGGATACGGCGCCGATCAGAAAAATCGGGTCGGACGTCGTCGTAAAGGCGACCAGCCGTTCCCCTTCGTCCCGGCTTACGAGCCGCTGCTCCCATAATTGGGCGGTCAGCCGGGCGCCGACCGGATAGCCCGAGGCGAAGCCCATCGCCATGACGAATCCGCCGATGCCGGGCACTCGGAACAAAGGGCGCATCATCGGATCGAGCATCGTACCGAAAAAATGAACGATGCCGAAGCCGAGCATCAATTCCGCGATTACGAAAAACGGGACGAGAGCGGGAAACAAAATGTCCCACCAAATGGATAAGCCGCGCAGCGCCGCGGTTAGCGACGGAGCGGGAAAGGCGATCATCAAGGCGGCGACGGCGATCAGCCCCGCGGCCGTCAGTGCCGTTTTCCAAGCGCGGGCAGCGAGCATACAAACACCCCGATCATGCTAGTATTCTTACATAGTATGTTCGGGCGTCCGCGGACATGCAGGTTCGTCCGGCATTGAAACCGGATACATTTTTCTTTTGAAAAGGCTGATATTTTTCGCCGAATATGGTAAACTGAAAAAAAGTGAAGACGGAGTGATGCTAAATGATGAGTGTAGTCACAGGGCTAATTGTATGCGCCTTCGTTTTTGTCATCCGGGAAACGCTCATGGGTTCCTCCGAGGAAGATATCGAAAATTGACGAATCCGGTCTTTTTTCCGGTTAACAAGCATACGTATGGTGCCTCCTTGAAAAAAGTTGGCACCATTTTGTTGTTGTGGTGTATAATGTGGGTGACATAACTAGGACAGGTGACGGATATGGATGGGCAGAAAAATGGTTCTAATTCCCTATATGAAGCTATAGGCGGTGCGGATACGGTCTCCAGGCTTGTTCAAGCCTTTTATCCGAAAGTGCAGGCCGATCCGAGCATCGGTCCGCTTTTTCCGGAGGACATCGATCCGGTCATGGAGAAGCAGACGTTGTTCCTTACCCAATTTTTCGGGGGTCCCCCGCTCTATTCGGATCGGTACGGTCATCCGATGATGCGCGCAAGGCATTTGCCTTTTCCGATTACTCCGGAACGGGCCGAAGCGTGGCTTTCCTGCATGAAGAGGGCGCTTGCGGAAGTCGGCCTCGATCAGCAGCTGCAGTATGCCGTGCTGGAGCGCTTGAAGGGACCTGCCCATCATTTCGTCAATACGGACGAATAGCCGGCGCATATAGGCCTGTTGCGGAAAGGAAGACATTTTAGTGGCGGAACTGGAACCCCTCTATTTGATCAAAGTAACGTGCATGTGCTGCGAGCAATCGTTTCAAACGTCGCGGGTCAGGACAAGCTTCAAGAAGACGGCCAAGACGGACAGCGATTTTTGCATTCACTACAAAACGGTAAATCCGGACTACTACGTCGTCAGGGTTTGTCCGTTCTGCGGGTTTTCGTTCTCGGAAAACTTTTCCGATCGGCTGACGCCCAAGCACAAGCATTTGTATTTCGACAAGCTGGGCAAAAACTGGAACGGACTCGATTTGACGGGAGAACGGGATTGGAATGAAGCGATGCAGACTTACAAGCTGGCGCTGCTATGCGCGCAGATCAAGGAAGAGAAGGACCGCGTCATCGCGGGGCTCCTTCATCATATAGCCTGGCTGTACCGGTATAAGGAAAATAAGGAGCAGGAAGACCGCTTTCTCCAGTTCGCCATGGATGCTTACGTGAAAGTATTCGAAACCGAAGGGGCGGACGTGAACAATGCCCGGCTCATGTATTTGATCGGCGAGATCCATCGCAGACTGGGCAACTACCAGAAGGCGGTGCTCTGGTTCGGACGGGTGATCAACGACAAGAAAATTATGGATTCGGCGATGATCCGCGCATGCCGCGAGCAGTGGGTGCAGACCCGGGAGGATATGCTGGCGGCGAGAATGGAGCTGCCCGACGAAATGAAGGAAGGCGGTTCCTGAAGCCGATTCGGTTCAGGAAGCCGTCCGGCGGGATCTTCCGAATACAGGCTGCAGGCGAGTGACGAAGCACGGGGAAATGGCGGGCGCGGATCGGGCTCGCGTACAGGCTGCCCGGATTGCGATCTCGAAGTGAAGGCTCCACATGGTGGGGCTTTTTGCCATTTAGCGCAAACACCCCATCGGTTTTTCCGAAAGGGGCTAGGAGAGAGCGAGCGTATTGTCGGCATGTTCGTAAAACGAGTAACGGTTTTTGCCGCTGCGCTTGGAGTCGTACAACGCTTGGTCGGCTTCCGCCATCAGGCGGTACAGGTCGTCTCCCGGCAAAAGGGCGATCGTGATGCCGATCGAGACGGAGACTGCCTTGCCCGGCTGGATTTCGCGCCCGGCGAAGGGATGGGCGGCAACCGTATTGCACAGCTTGTGCGCCAGAAAAGCAAGCAGGTTCCGGTCGACCGAATCGCACATGACGATGAATTCTTCTCCGCCGTACCGGGCGATGTAGTCCTTCTCGCCGATCGTGGTCCGCAGCAGCCGTCCCGCTTCGCGCAGCAGATGGTCGCCTTGCAAATGGCCGAGCGTATCGTTGAAGTTTTTGAAATTGTCGATATCGATCATAAGGATGCTGATACGGCGCTTCTTTAACGTACTGTCGGCGATGTCCAGAAAGCTGCGGATGTTCGGCAGGCCGGTGAGCCGGTCCTGGTTCGCCTCCAGCTCCAGCTGGCGCTTGCGCAGCCAGCTTTTGTTCTCGTCGTTGTGCATGGCGATGAGCACGAGCAGGCAGAGCGATGTAATCGCAAACATATATACGTTCATCTGCAAGTAGGCGGACCAAGGCGCGGGCATGATGAAATAGCCGGCAGCAGCCTTTACGGAGAACAACAGGAATGCGATGACGAGCCCGTCGGTCACCCGGATCGGCTCGAAGCCCGAGCGATATTCCTTGTGGTGCACCAGCGAGCTGATCAAGGCAGGGAAGAGCAGTCCGTGCAGCAGCTCGTACAGCATATAGGGCTGGTTTAGCCATAACAGCTCGAAGGCGGCCGGGGGAACGGCCGACAACAGAGCGACGGGCAAGCCGAGCCTCAGCCCCGCCATAATGATCGGGATGTACCGAAGATCCTGCGGGATCGAATCGGTCGGAATCGGCAGCAGCATCATCAGAATGGAGGCGAGTCCGGTGAATAAAGGGACGAGCACCATTTCGTTTGCGCCGCCCGTAACGCGGCTCTGCAGCTTCAATGCGATATAGCTTAAAGTAACCAGGGTGCAGGAGGTTGTTACCGGTATGAGGTATTCGTTCATTGCTTATCGCTCCTGAAAGGGCTGCATGCGGTTCCGTCGAAAAGTGTAGTATTCGATATCGACTGCCGGGAATCCTCTTTTTCCGTCAGGACCATCCACGGGCAGCGTGGGTTAGCGACGCCGGATCGGGCGATCGCCAAGCAAGTAGTCGCGGTCCGCATCGACCGCCGTCATTTTCTCCTTGCAGCAAGGAAAGA
This sequence comes from Paenibacillus hemerocallicola, assembly GCF_006265175.1. GTDB lineage: Bacteria > Bacillota > Bacilli > Paenibacillales > NBRC-103111 > Paenibacillus_AB > Paenibacillus_AB hemerocallicola. Next base: position 106,421 of record NZ_VDCQ01000027.1, read on the forward strand.
CGATCAACCGCTTGCGTCCTTCGCGAATCGGAGTCAGATCGGTCGTGCGAAGCGGCAGCAGCACGTTTCTTTCGCCGCAATAGGGACATTCGGTCAAATATACGTCTTTCCCGATCGTTTCGTACGGCAGCGTATTTTCGAAAGGAATCATGGCGGTCTTATTCTTTCCGCTCGGCAGATTTGTCCGCATTTCCGGTTGTCTCGGTCTGCGCCAGCTCCGCCAGCTTTTGGATCAAAATATGTTGGGGCATATGCATGAGCCGCTCGATCGGCACGTTCAGCGCTTCGGCGAGCTTGATGGCGGTTTCGGGCGATATTTGCAACGGTCTCATAGATTCGTTCCTCCAGGTTTACGTTATGCGCCTTATGCGGCACTTAACCCATTATACATCAGAACGCCCGCTTCACGAATAACGTCTGTTTCTTTCTTGGCCGAAAATATGGTTTAATGTTGTCATATCCATATACAGGAGGGTGAGAACGCCATGCCACAGCCATTCAGCCTAGTTTGGGATTTGGATGTCTTTTTTCCGGGGGGCAGCTCGTCGGCCGAGTTCGCGTTATTTCTCGAACGGACCGAAACGGAGGTCGAGCGGCTTCGCCAAGCGGTGCAGACGGCAGCCGATCGGGGAGAAGCTCCGGGAGCCGACGCGCTGTCCGGACTGGTCGGACTGATGCAGAGCATTACATTGATGCTGAGGGAAGCCGATTCGTTCGCAGGCTGTCTCGCCGCGGAAAATCAGCACGACAAAAAAGCGGTTCAGCTGAACGGTCAAATCGCTTCGGTCGGCGCCGCGTTCGCTTCGGTCCTGACCCGGTTCGACCAGTTGCTCCGGCAAATTCCGGATTCGGTCTGGTCCGCGCTGCTCGAATCGGAGTCGTTCCGTTCCATCGCCTTCCCGCTCGACGAACGTCGCCAGTTGGCCAAGGAGAAGCTGTCGCCGGAGCAGGAATCGCTGATCGGCGATTTGGCCGTGGACGGCTACCACGGTTGGGGCGAAGCCTACAATACGGCAGTCGGCAAATTCAGCATCGCCTTCGAGGACAATGGCGAAACCGTCCAATTGTCCGCGGGGCAAGCGGCCAACAAGCTGCACAGCCCGAACCGCGATGTGCGTATGCGGCTGTTCGCGGAATGGGAGAAAGCTTGGGGCGATTCGGCCGATTATGCGGCCGATGCGCTGAACCGGCTTGCCGGCTTCCGCATCCAGACCCATAAGCACAGAGGCTGGGATTCGATCCTCAAGGAGCCGCTCGATATAAACCGGATGTCGGAGAAAACGCTGCAGGTCATGTGGGACGTCATCGATCGGAACAAGGCGCCGTTCGTCGCCTACTTGCAGCGCAAAGCGGACATGTTCGGACTCGATGCGCTGTCGTGGCACGACGTAGACGCACCGGTCGGGCAAGCGGTCAAGGAAGTAACGTTCGACGAAGCCGCGGGCATGATCGTGGAGCAGTTCCGCAAGTTTAGCCCGAAGATGGCCGATTTCGCCGAGATGGCGTTCGAGAACCGCTGGATCGAGGCGGAAGACCGTCCGGGCAAACGGCCTGGAGGATTTTGCACGTCTTTTCCGATCAAGGGGCAGACCCGCATATTCATGACCTACGCGAATACCGCTTCCAACGTAGCTACGCTGGCGCATGAGCTTGGTCACGCTTACCACCAGCATGTGATGAACGACATGCCGGCATTGGCGCAGGAGTATGCGATGAACGTCGCCGAGACGGCGTCGACGTTCGCGGAGATGATCGTAGCCGACGCGGCGGTCAAGCAGGCATCGTCCGATGAGGAGCGGCTTACGCTTGTCGAGGATAAAATCCAGCGGTCCGTGGCGTTTTTCATGAACATCCACGCGCGGTTTTTGTTCGAGACGGAATTTTACGAGCGACGCAAAAAGGGACTTGTCGGCGCCGACGAGCTGAACGAGCTGATGACGAACGCCCAGAAGCGTGCATACAAGGATGCCCTCGGGGAATACCATCCTCATTTCTGGGCATCTAAGCTGCATTTCTACATAACCGGCGTCCCGTTTTATAATTTCCCGTACACGTTCGGCTATTTGTTCAGCTCGGGCATTTATGCGGTGGCGCAGCGGGAAGGCTCCGGCTTCGAGGACAAATATATCGCACTGCTGCGCGATACCGGCAGCATGACGGTAGAGGAGCTCGCCCGGAAGCATCTCGGCGTCGATTTGACGAAGCCGGACTTTTGGCAAAGCGCCGTCGATCTGGCTATCGAAGACGTAACGCAGTTTTTGGAGATGACGAAGTGATGGAGTGACGGAGTGATGGAGTGATGGAATGATGGAGTGACGGAATGATGGAATGATGGAATGATGGAGTGATGGAGGCCGGGAAAGCGGATGCCGGGCGACCGATGGACGCACGGCCTGATCGTGGCAAACAAACGGCGCAGCCGGTGCTCAATTTTACCTTATCTTGCGCACAAACGGCTGAACTCCGTGTGAAACGCGGTTCCGGGCAAGAGATAAGGTTGAAATGGGCACT
>NZ_VDCQ01000028.1:1820-103715 GCF_006265175.1 Paenibacillus hemerocallicola
CAAAACGCCCTTTTTGCAGAAATGCGAAGAGGGCGTTTTTTTTTGTTTCCGCCTGCATTTGATTATCCTAACGGACAGGAGTGCTAGTATAGGTGGGGAAATGGGTCTGGAAGGGCCTCGTGTCACGTTATAAGGTCTACGGTGTCCGCTATCCTTTGCATGTGCTTCGTCTATCGGCAAGCTTGCTTGCGGGCATACTTGTAAGAGTCAGGCTGCCGGCAGAACCAATTGGCGACGAGAACGGCCGCCGCTTTTTTTGTCTAACCGGGTACTGCTGTTATAATGAGAGCAGAACCTCATCTTGCGTGGAGCGTGATCGTTATGGCTGTACATCCCGTCCCCTTCTTCTCCGGGGCGTTGTTTGCGAGAATGTCGTGTTTCGTTTACTTGCCGCCATCGTATGAAGCGGAGGGCGAGCGCGCTTACCCGGTCGTCTATTTGCTGCACGGCATGCACGGCTGCGAGAGCAGCTGGATGTCCAGAGGAAGCGCCGAGCAAACGCTGAACCGGATGATGGAATCCGGGGAGCTGCGTGAATGCATCGTGGTCATGCCGAACGACGGGGGATACGGGCAAGGGACGTTTTATATCGACTGGTACGACGGAACGGGCAATTTCGAGCAATATATGATCCATGACCTGGTTCCGTTTATCGACGCCAATTATCGGACGATTCCCGAACGGACGCACCGGTTTGTCGCGGGATTGTCCATGGGAGGGTTCGGCGCATTCTCGCTTTCCTTGCGCAACCCCGGACTGTTCGGAGCGGCGGCCAGCTTATCGGGAGCGCTTGGATCGGCTGGCAAGCTGCCGTACCGTGATTTTTCCCGTTCCGACTGGGCCAGAATGATCGGACCCCAGCAGGGCGAATATGCCAAGCGCCATGATTTGTCGCTGCTCAGCGAGGCGTGCAACGCGGCCGATACCAAGCCCGCGCTTTACTTCGACTGCGGGAAGGACGATTATTTGTACCAGCTGAACGTGCTATTCCAGCAGCATTTGCAGCGCATCGGCTATCCGCACGAATATGCGGTATTCGAGGGCGCGCATAACTGGGAATATTGGACGCTGCATTTGCCGGATGCTCTGAAGTTTTTGGAAAAGCGCTGGTCCGCAACGGATCGATCGTAGTTCAATCGTTCGATCCGGACATATTGCCACTATGGTTCTCTTCTTAAAATCTTCAAATTTGTTTGTATTGACCATGCGCTTGTCCGTGTGATTAAATTATAGGTATTAGGAACTAATGGTTCTTGTCGTTATTTGTAGCGCATACCATAAACTATAGGGAGCTATGAAGAACAGTCTTTATGTGGGCACTTCGACTGTTCGGAGCCAGTAGTGCAACCGACCGAACGCTTTATGACATTCATAAAGTGTATTTGTCGGTTTATTTTGATTTCCGGGGGGAAGGCGGCTTGGCAGGGAAGCGCAAACGAATCGGGGACTTGCTCCTCGAAGCCGGAGTCATAGACGAGCAGCAATTGCAGCAGGCGCTGATTCTGCAAAAAGAACTGAACATGCGGCTCGGCGATGTGTTGATCCTGCAAAAATACATTACGGAGCAGCAGCTCGTGGAAGTGCTCGAGTTTCAGTTCGGCATTCGGCATGTGGAGCTGTACCGACAAACGATCGAAGCTAAAGCGATCAATCTTATTCCGCAGCGTTTCGCGGAACAGCATCAGGTGCTTCCGATCAGTATCGAGGGCAGCAAGCTGATTGTCGCCACGGCCGATCCGTTGGATTACATAGCGATCGACGAGCTGCGGCTGCTGACCGGCATGCGGGTCGAACCCGTGATGGCTTACAAGGAAGAGCTGCTGCGGTTTATTAAACGGTATTACGGTCTTCAGGAGACGCTGGATCAAATCTCGACCCATCTGAATATGCCGGAGGACGAAGCGAGAGCCAAGCTAAGAGCGGCCGCGGAGTCCGGGGAAGACGATTCGCCGGTCGTCAAAACGGTGAATCAAATTATTTTGCAGGCGATCCAGATCGGGGCGAGCGACATCCATTTCGATCCGCAAGGGGATCAGCTGCGCATCCGCTATCGTGTCGACGGCGTAATGAGAACCGAGCGAAGCTTGCCGGCGCAAATGCAGAGCGTGATCGTGGCGCGTGCGAAAATTATGGCCGGTCTGAACGTCGCGGAGCGGAGGCTGCCGCAGGATGGGCGCATTCAGGTGGAGGTGGAGCGGCGGAAGGTGGATTTGCGGATCTCGACTTTGCCTACGGTTTTTGGCGAGAAGGTCGTCATGCGGATATTGGATCTTAGCGTAACGCTGACGGAAGTCGACAGGCTCGGACTGTCCGAGGCCAATAAAGAACGGTTTCTTCGCGGAATCCAATCGTCGCACGGTGCGGTTTTTATTACGGGACCGACGGGCAGCGGCAAGACGACGACGTTATACTCGGCGTTGAACAGACTCAATCAAGACGATGTGAACATCATTACGATCGAGGATCCGGTAGAATTCCAGCTGGCCAACGTGAACCAGCTTCAGGTGAACCCGCAGATCGAGCTGACATTCGCTCTGGGGCTGCGCGCCATTTTGCGTCAAGATCCGAATATCGTGATGGTGGGCGAAATTCGCGACACCGAGACGGCGGAGATCGCCATTCGCGCGGCGATAACCGGGCATCTCATGCTGTCGACGCTGCACAGCAACAATGCCGTCAATGCGATATCGCGGTTGATCGATATGGGAATAGAGCCGTATCTCGTCGCCTCCTCGGTCTCTTGCATCGTCGCGCAGAGGCTTGTGCGGACGGTATGCCATCGCTGTGCCGAGGCTTGCTCGACGACGAAGACGGAGGCGGAGTTGCTGGACAACTATGGCATCAAGGCGGCGCGCCCGATGAAAGGGCAAGGCTGCGGCCATTGCGGCCGAACCGGCTACAAGGGACGAATGGCGATTCACGAGGTGCTGCTCGTTGACGACGAGATTCGCTCGATGATCGTGCAGAAGCGGCCGGACAGCGACTATATGCGTCATGCGATGCAGCATGGGGATTTTGTGCCGATGATCATCGACGGCTTGCAGAAGATGGCGGACGGACATACGACGATTTCCGAAGTGCTGCGGGTTACTAGCCGTTAGGGATATAGCAGGCCGGTATTGACGACTGCCCAAGTCCAGCTATGGGAGGCAATAAGCGGATGAACATGGAGGAAATATTGCTGGAGGCCGGTCGGAGAAGGGCGTCCGACGTACATATGACGGTTGGCGTTCCGGTCATGTATCGGGTAAGGGGCGAGCTTCAGCTCGGCCACGGCGGGCCGCTTACCGCCGCGATGACGGAGGAGGGCGTCCGGCAGTTGATGACGCCGGAGCAGCTCCAGCATTTTATGAATAAGCGGGAGTCGGACTTCTCGTTCGAGCTCGGGGGAGTGTCCCGGTACCGGGTGAACGCTTATCGGCAGAAAGGAAGCATCGGCATGGCGATCCGGTTGATTCCGGCAACGGTGCCCCGTCTGGAGGAGCTTGGCTTGCCGCCGATCGTCAAAGAGCTGGCGCAGCGGCCGCAAGGACTCGTACTCGTGACGGGGCCGACCGGCAGCGGGAAGTCGACCACGCTCGCGGCGATGATCGATCATATTAACCGGCGGCGCAAGGGGCATATCATTACGCTGGAGGACCCGATCGAATTTGTTCACGGCCATAAATCGTGCGTCGTGAACCAGCGGGAGATCGGCGCCGATACGGAGTCGTTCTCGGTTGCGCTTCGGGCGGCGCTCCGGCAAGACCCGGACGTCATTCTCGTCGGGGAGATGCGCGATTTGGAGACGATCCTCACGGCCGTGACGGCCGCGGAGACGGGGCATCTCGTGTTCGGTACGCTGCACACGGCCGATGCGCCGCAGACGGTTCACCGGATCATCGATATGTTCCCGCCGGAGTCGCAATCGCAAATTCGCGCCCAGCTCTCCGCCGTGCTGCTCGGCGTGCTCGCCCAGCGGCTGCTGCCGACGGCCGACGGGCAAGGGCGGGTAGCGGCGATGGAGACGCTGGTCAATACGCCGGCGGTCGCGAGTCTCATTCGCTCGGACAAAGTGCATCAAATCCGTTCCGTCATGCAGACGGGAAGAGCGCAAGGCATGCAGACGTTCGATCTCGCGTTGCGGGAGCTCGTGCAGCAGCAGGTGATTACGACAGAAGCCGCCAAGGAGGCCGTGTTCGGCTTCGGGGAATAACGGACGGCGGAAGGAGCGCGGGTAAATGGCGAACTATCGGTACACGGCGCTGGATGCGAAAGGAAGAATCCGCAAAGGGCGGCTCGATGCGGCGAACCTGGAGCAGGCGACACGGACGGTTCGCGCCGGCGGATTGACGCCGACGGAGGTGGCGGAGGCTCGCGGGAGCCTGTTGTTTGCCGAGATCCAGCTCGGCGGACCGAAGGCCAAGCCGGCGGAATTCACCTTGTTTTGCCGGCAAATGGCTACGCTGTACAAAGCGGGCATCCATATGGTCGAAAGCGTGCGGATGCTCGGCGAGCAGGCCGAGAGCAAATCGTTCAAGAGCATTCTGCTCGACGTCGCGGGGCAAATGTCGCAGGGCGTCGCCTTCTCGGAAGCGGTCGTCAAATACCCGACGATTTTTTCCGACGTGTTCGTCAACATGGTTCGCGCCGGAGAGGCCGGCGGCAATCTCGACGACATGCTGGACCGGATCGCGCAATCTTACGAGAAGGAATACGCGACTCGTCAGAAGGTGAGATCGGCGATGATTTATCCGGCGCTCATGTCTATCGTAATGGTATTGGTAGTGATGGTGTTGATGATTTTCGTCGTGCCCAAAATGGTCGGCAATTTTATCAACATGGGCATGGAGCTGCCGCTGCCGACCCGGATGCTCATCGCTCTCAGCGATTGGCTGCAGCTGTATTTTTACATACCCGTTCTGGTGCTTGCGTCCATGCCGGTGCTGTATCGTCTGGCGTCCCGTTCATCCGGCGGCAAGTATCGGATCGATCTCGTCAAGCTGAAGCTTCCGGTATTCGGCAAGCTGTGGCACAAGCAGGCGTTGGCGAGATTCGCCCGCACGTTCAGCTCGATGTACGCCGCCTCGATACCGATGATGCAGCTGATGTCGATCGTCTCGACCGTTATCGGCAACGAGGTGCTGGCCAGGCAGGCGCGCCGCTCGTTGGACAGCTTGCGGGACGGAGAATCGATCGTCAAAGCGTTCGAAGGCTCCGAATATTATCCGATCATGATGCGGCAAATGATCGCCGTCGGGGAGAAAACCGGGCAATTGGACGTCATGATGGGCAAGGCGGCCGATTTTTACGAAGCGGAAGTAGACCATATGGCGGACCGGCTGAAGACGCTGCTGGAACCGATGATGATCATGCTGCTTACCGTTGTCGTCGGCGGGATCGTGCTGGCCGTCATGCTGCCATCGTTCAAGCTTATCGAGAATATGTACTGACGGTTTTGCAAGCCCGGCGGCTGCGCGAAGGAATTGTTCGCTACGCGGTCAGCCGCAAGTCGCACGACGACGCGGGCTTATAAAATAGATCAATTTTTGAAGGCGAGAGGGGAAATGGACATGCAAGCGATTTTGAACAAGAAATGGAAGCTGAGAAGCAATGAGAAAGGGGTTACGCTGATCGAGCTGCTCGCCGTTGTCGTCATTTTGGGCATTATTGCGGGAGTGGCCGGTGTGGCGGTGTCGGGCAGTTTTACGAGCGCGAAGCAAAATGCGGATGCGGCAAACGTGGCTATTATTACGGATGCCGTGCAGAGGTATCTTTTGGAGGGTGGGAGTGCGTCTGCATTGATTGCGACCGCTACGACGAACGTTGCTACTTCTGAAGATGTTTTGGAGGCTCTTCAAACGGCAGGTTATTTGAATACTATTCCAAAGGTGAAAGTATCCACCACGGGATACTTTAATATAGTCGTATCGGGGAGTCCGTCTATAGTTACTGTAACCGTAGTCTCTTAATTTGATTTTATTAACAACCAAGGTAACCCCCTCCGGGTTACCTTCCCTTATCTTCCGAAACTTCCGATGGAGCGACGCCATGATCCTAACCTTCTACAACGAGTTATTCTCGCAGCATCGTCTCGCTCTGGCTGCGGCTGCGGCGATTTTGGGCTTGTTCATCGGAAGCTTTCTCAACGTGGTTGGCATTCGGCTCCCTCGCGGACAGTCCGTCGTCAAGCCGCCCTCCCATTGTCCGTCCTGCAAACATCGACTCGCCATTCTCGATCTCGTTCCGGTGTTTAGCTATATCGTTCTGCGCGGCAAATGCCGTTATTGCAAAATCCGCTTTTCTCCGCTTTATGCGCTTGTAGAAGCGCTCACCGCCGTCGTATTCGGCTTCGCGGCTTGGCATTTCGGCTGGACGCCGGAGCTTGCCGCAGCTTTGACGCTCGCGGCTCTGCTGATCGCGGCTGCGCTGGGCGACCTGCTGTACCGGATCATTCCGAATAGGCTCGTCTACTTCGGCGTCTTCGTCGGGGTGCTGCTGCGGATTCTCATTCAACCGCTGCCGCTGTGGAACTATGCGGCCGCTTTGCTGATAGGGTTCGGTCTGCTGTATACGGTGGCGGTTGCAGGCGAGAGGCTGCTTCGCAAAGAAAGCATGGGCGGCGGAGACATCAAGCTGTTCGCCATGCTCGGACTGTATCTGGGTATCGGCAACGTGCTGCTGGCTCTTTTCCTCGCCAGTCTGTTCGGTTTATTGGCCGGGATCGTCGCTATCCGGGCTCGTCGGGACCAAGCCGATCGTTATATCCCATTCGGTCCGTTCATAGCCCTTGGCGCGTATGCGGCCTATGTATGGGGCGATGCCATCATAAGCGGTTATACATCTTTGTTAGGCTGGAGGTGACGATACATGCGAATCCGCTTTGCCCGGTCATCTCTCGGTCTGGAGATTGCCGATCATGCAGTCAAGCTTGTACGGCTTGTGAAAGATCGAAAACAATCGTTTCGCATCAAAACGCAGCACGTAGTCCCTATGCCGGAGCAGGCGATTGTGGACGGCAAAATTATGCAGCCGGACGTCGTGGCCGGCAAGCTGGTCGAGCTGGCCAAGAAGGCGAACGCCACGGGCAAACGCGTTCAATTGCTCGTCCCGGGCTCGGTGGTGATGGTGCGTTATTTGAAGCTGCCCGACCTGCCTATGAAAAAGCTGGGCAAGGTGCTGCAATTCGAGCTGGCGGACAACATCCGTCTGCCCTTTGACGATCCGCAATACGATTTCGTGAAGCTTCCGGGCACGAGCAACGCGGCGACATCCGCACCGGAGGACGGCGTACCGATGTGCGATATATTGCTGGCCGCGGCGTCCAAGGCGATCATCAGGCAATATGCGGACCTGACCGAGCAGGCGGGTATGAAGCCGGCGGCGCTGGAGATCAAAGGGCTGGCCCTGTATCGTCTTCTCCGGCATAGGGGCATCCGTTCGGATCATGGAGCGCTGCTGGCCGTCGATATGAGCCCGGCTTCCGCCGAGCTGTGCATTTACAAGTCAGGCGGCTTGCGCATGTCGCGCAATGTGTCTTTGGAGACGTCGGCAGATCCGGCACCCGGCAGAGGCGGCTTCGGTGCCTCCGGAGCTTCCGACGCGCTAGCTCAGGTTGCGGCGGCCGGGCGGATCGATCCGCTCGAGACGTTATATGACAATTTGGCTCAGGAAATAGACCGGTTCGTGGCATTTTACCGGTATACGTTAAATCAGCGGGACGATGTTATCGCGGAAGTATTGCTGTGCGGAGATATGGAGCAGCCCGAGGCGGCGGCGGAAAGCTTGCGGGAGAGGCTGTCGTATTCGCTCCGGCTGTTGGGCGAGGAAGGCGAGCTCCCCGCCAAGCGTGGAAGCTATAGCCTGAGTCCGCAAACCTGCGTAGCGGTAGGCTTGGCTTTAAGGGGACTGGGCCTGTGAACGATTTGAATCTGCTGCCGAAAATCCCCCGTACCGTCAAATATTTCATCCCGTTGCTGTTGCTCATCCTGCTCTTGTTCGTATCGGCCTGCGTTGTCCTCTGGAGCTGGAGCGACCGGGTTCAGCGCATTCGTTCCGAACGCGCGGCCGAATACAAGCTGGAAGCGGCCAAGCTCCAAACGCTGGAAAATAGTACCCGCATCAAAACCGAGGATCAAAACCTGAACAAGCTGATCGGCGAATTCGCCAAGCTGAACGCCGAGCGGAGAGATTGGACGCCCGTGCTGGTCGCCATCGCCTCGGAGCTGCCGGTCGGCGCTCGGCTGAAAACGGCGGCAGCCGAGTCGGACGCGCTGAAGCTGACGGTGCAGTTTCTTACGCTGGAAGAGGCGGGACAGTACGAATTGCGGCTGGCGAACAATCCGTTGTTCCAGAAAGCGGCGCTGACCGTTATCGAGGCAAAGGCGGTCGTCGCCGGCGCGGATGCGGGCATATACGAGGAGCAGCTGGAGGTCAAGCTGGCTCCGATTCAGAAATAAAAGCCGGGGGTGCGAGATGAAGCTGCAGCAGCGCTTGGTGGAATATACGGGATGGAAATCGGCGGGAGCGCTGCTCTCGTACGCGATTTTTCTGGGCATGCTGACGATTGCCGTCGCCGGCTTTCTGTTCGTTTGGAGACCGATGAGCGACAGCCGCGCTTTGGCGGAGCGGCTGGAAGCGAGCAAGCAGCGAATCCGCCAGCTGGAGCTGCTCCCCGTCAAATCCGATCCGGGGCGGGATGGGCTCGAGGATTATGCCAGACGCATTCCCGTTGCGGAAGAGCTGGGGACGTTCGTGTTGTCGCTGCGGGCGCTCGAACGGCAGACGGGAGTATCGCTTCTGAAGCTGGACACGAAGTCGACGGGGAGCGGAGACAACGAACTCCAATCCCAGTTTCAGGCTTTGAATTTATCCCAAGGCGGATATTCGGCTTCCACCCCCAAATCTCAGACGCAGGCTGCAGCCGGATCGTCCGCTGCAGGGCCTTCTCCCGCCGGGGGAACACCGGTTCAATCGGAAGCTCCCCGCAGCGTATGGACAATGATGGAGGAGCGTCAACTGCAATTGGTCGTCAATGGCTCTTACGAGGAGTCTGCAAGCTTCGTGGGCGGTCTCCGGGGCATGGAACGATTCGTCAATGTGCACGGCTGGAAAATCGAATCGGCTGCCGGAGCGGCAGTCGGTGTACGCGAGAAGGTTAAAGTTACGATCGATCTGACGATCTACACGGCGAGCAAGCTTGTGGGCATCTTGCCTCCGCTGCCGAAGACCGCCATACCCCCGGGAAGCGGCCGGTCCGACCCGACGTTAAGCGAATCCGCCCTGTCCCAGGAGCTGCACCAGGCGGCGTCAAAGGAGCTGGAAGCCCGATGAGGAAGACGGTATCGAATGAGCGGGGCGGCGCGCTGCTGTACGTCCTGTTCGTGCTGGCGCTGCTTGCCGTGCTGCTGCCGCCTTTGCTGAACATGATCGGCTCCCGCTTCCTGTCCGACAAGGCGCTCGCCAACCGGATCGGCGCCAATCAGCTGGCCTCGAGCGCCATGGAGGCGTTTTTCGCTTATTTGAACGCAACCCCGGCCAATGGCGTTCCATCCGCCTTGACATGGAACAGCTATGTCGGCAATTACGGCGGTTGGACGTATGCGGCTGGCGGTAGCGCTTCGAGGGTCTCGATCACGCGGCCGGACGGCAGCATCGTCACCTACTCGCAGGTTATGTGCGCCGACTCGGCCTGCTCCACGCAAGTATCCAAGAGCTTGCCTGCGGAAGTTGCCACGAGCGCGAACCGGTATTTCGCCCGGATTACGGTTGTCGCCGGAGACGCGAACGGGGACGGGGTGGCCAACGACACTTTTTCCAAGGCGAGCACGATTACACGGCCTTTCCCGATCCGCAACAAGCAGGCATCCGCCATTATCGATCCCGACACGTCTACGGACCGCTACTGCATTCCCGTAAACGGTCAAGGCGTATTGTATGGCAGCGCGGTCGACCCGCACAATCAGCCGCACTCGCAAAATGTGCCGGCAATCCAAGATGCAATCAGCGCTTATCTGGATAGTCAGGTGCAGAAGAACAACGGCGTGATCGCCGGCTTCGTCTCCGCCGCAGAGTCGTGCGAGACGTGGAAGGGGGCCGGCCAATGCCGGGTGGCCGATATCAAGGCGATGTACGACGCCAAAGCAGCCGCAAGCGGGTCGGGACCGGTCGTCATACGCGTCGCCGAGCTGTTGTCCGATAATATTTGGTATAACGAGGTACAGTTCGGAAGCGGATTAGGTACCGTGCAAAGGCCGCTTATCCTGGTCGTCGATTCGATCGGGGGCAATATGAAGAAACTGAGTGGCACGCTTACCGGCACCTTGATCGTAAATGGCAACGCCAACTTTCAAGGGGACAACATGAATTTGACGATCAGAAAAGGAAAGAATGCCGAGAACAAGGACGATTACGGCGGCCTGTACGTAAAAGGGAATCAATATTTCACGATGTCGACCACGCTTGTGCTGGACGGGGTGAACTACACCGGAGGCAATATGACATTCGTCAACGGGACCTACAACTTTACGGCCAAGTCCGTCACCATTCAGGGAATCTTTTCCGTGCAAAGCTCCAGCTTCTCGATGAATACGAACGGCGGAACGGTGACGATCGGCGATATGAGCGTGTCTAATGCAACGGCAACGGTCAATACGGTCAACGGTGATTTGTTCGTCAAAAACAATCTCTACTCCAGCGGGGCGAACACGAATGTGTCGGTTGGCGGTGTCGCCGGAGTAGGCGGACAATTGAATTTCAGCTCCAATAACGGAGGAAGCGTAACGGCAAACGGGACCGGCACGACGGTCAATATACCGGGCGTAACCGGATCTTGCACCGCTTGAGAGGAGGGAGTGGCTTGGGCCAACGGACGAAGCGCGGCCGGCTAGCCCCGGTCCGCAACGAACGGGGCGTGACGTTGATCGAGGTGCTGGCCGCTTCCGCGATCCTTGCGTTCGTCGTGCTGGCGGTCGTGCAGCTGTCGGGCTATAATTTGCTGTCCATGCACAAAAGCGACCGGACGATCCAGGCGCACCGGGCGGCCGAGCAAGTGCTGAACCGGATTCGCTCGGATGCAGCGGCTCAGGCTCCCTTTAGCCGCTACGACTGGTCCTCGGGATCCTATTCGTGCGACAATGCGAGCCCGGCATGCAGCGGACTGCTGCCACCTCAATCCGCTTTGACAATCCGGTCGCAGCCCTTTAACGGCTCGGCCTCCTCCGTACTCGCTCCCGTCTCGTCGAGCAGACAGGCGACGGTTCAGGCGATCGTGAACATCGGCTCGGCGCCTCGGCTTGTAACGGTGACGGTGCAGTGGGAGGGAGGCGGATGACGGATAAGCGGACGGCAGGTCCGTTCCTTCGACGAATGTCCGGCAATGAGCGCGGCGTTACGCTCGTTGAGCTGCTGGCCGCCCTGACGATCGCGGCGATCGTACTCGGCGTGGCGACGTCGCTGCTGTTCAGCCTTTTGTCCGGCTACCGAAAATCGTCCGACGAGTATTTGCTCCATGCGGACGCCAATCGGATCGCCAATGCGATTTCGCTCGGAACCGCAAGCGCCCAGAGCGCAACCGTTCAAGCGGGAGCTTTGGTTTTGCAAGAAAACGGAGTTTCCCACAAATTCGTCTACGATTCGTCTTCGCGCCGGCTGGACTTGGTTCGGACGCAGGATGCGGCGACGACCGGCTTCACGTTGTCCGACCGGGTCGTATCGGTCGTATGGAGCGACGGAGTCGCGTATGCGGATGCCGGGCTTGCCGCTATTGCGACAACCGTGTATACGGGAAGCGTTAACTCCGCGCTCGAATTGAAAGTAACGCTGCAGCATGACGGCCGAAGCCGGACATTCGTGTACCCGATCAAGCTGCTACATACGCCATCCCCTTCCATTCCGTCGTGAGAAGGGGATTTGTTTTCTGCGACCGCCTAATTCGCATACTGAAGGGCTTTGCATCGCATGCTCGATGAAGGCCGTTCCCCTCTACCGGCGCTCGCGAGACCGCGTATCCGTAAAATAGCGGAATTGGCGTATGTTATTGACCCGAATAGCAGTGTCGACAGCCAAATAACGGAAAACCATTCCTCTAATGCACGGCTCACTACCCTTTTCATCCCGGGAGATCGCAATAGCAGAAGTCTATACCGTTATATTCAGGAGTGTAGCGAAATTCGAGACGATAACGGAATTCAGAGCCGCTATATACAGGCCGGGCGATTTTTGATTATGCACAACAATTTATTTTACGCGATGCTCGGGGCTCGATCACGTGGACGGCCTTGTAACGCAAATATGCGATGCGCAAGTTCGAGCGGACGATTTCACAGAGATGCGAAATCGTTTTTTTCCTGCCGAACATACCAGCTGCAATAGGGGAATATACTTTCGCCCGAAGCGCGAATGCCGGGTGGGAAAGTTCTATTATAGTCCGTTTTAAGCAGTTGACGGTTCGTGGGGAAACGATTATGATGAAAGAAGTAATAAATACAAGTATGGAACAGGTGATACGAGTGATTCATGTGATCTGGAACGAGAAACAGGCGCAGGCAGTTTGGCGGCAAGGACGGGACGTCTATACGCCTTACTTGTTTGAGATCCTGAAGCAGGCCGGCCTTGCTTACGAGGCGTGGACGCCGGAAGCGTGGCTGAACAGCCGTCCCGAGGGCATTACCTTGGTTGTCGGCTTGGATAACGAAACCGATTGGCCGGAAGTGTTCCGGTCTTATTGCGAGAGCGGGAACGCACTGCTCGCCGTAGGCGACACGTACGGCTTGGATCCAATATTGGGAGTACGCAAAGTCCGCACGGTCAAGGAGGGCTGGATCGGCTGGAACGATTCAGCGCTGGCCGGCGGTCTGCAAAGCTCGTTTCACTTCTTCGGCTCGACGCTCGTACAGCCGGCGGACGGAGTGGAAGCGCACGGCTCGATAACGCTGCGCAGCGGCACGGAAACCGCTCACCCAGCCGTAACGGTGAAGGCGTATCCGCAAGGCGCGGCGGCGATGCTGACGGTTGATTTGGCCCGAACGTTCTGCCTTCTTCAGCAGGGGGTATCGGTCGTGAAGGACGGGGCTCCTTCTTCGGACGGTACGGGAGCAATCAACGACGATATTTTCAAAACGGACGATAGCTCGGTGCTGGATTGGGATCGCGACCGTAGTTCGGTTGACGGCGGCGTACCGTTTTTCCTGCATCCGATCGTGGACGAATTCCGCATTTTGCTGGTGAGGCTGCTGCATCGTCTCGGCGAGTCGGTCTCGCGGACGTTCGCGCAAGTATGGTTTTGGCCGGAAGGGCTGGAAGCGGTCGGGCATATTTCCCACGATACGGACGGCAACGTGAGCGAGGCGGCGGAAATGCTGCTGAACCGATTACGGGAAGCGGGGATCAAGTCGAGCTGGTGTATTATTATGCCAGGCTATCCGGAGCCCATATACCGGCGTATTCTCGAGGAGGGCCATGAAGCCGCCCTTCATTACAATGCGCTCGAGGCGGAGGGCTGCTATTGGGACGAGGCCCTGTTCAACGAACAACTCGCCATGCTCAAGAGCCAACTGGCGGTAATGAACGCGTCTGTGGACATTACGATGAACAAAAACCATTTTTTGCGCTGGGAGGGCGATGTCCAGTTCTATAAATGGTGCGAGAAAGCCGGCATCGTCGTCGAACAGAGCAAAGGCGGCACGAAGCAAGGCAACAAAGGCTTCCTTGCCGGGACGTGCCATCCGTACTTGCCGGTGTCGGACGCAGCGGAGAACAATCGTCTCATGAACGTGTACAGCAACCCGACGCTTGCCTGGGATCCGCCCATCCCGATCCGCTGCACGATTCAGGAAGCGAAGGCGATTGTGGACCGCAGCAAGGACGTGTACGGCGTAGCCCATTTCCTGTATCATCCGGCCATGTTCAAAGCGCACGAGCTGGTCGGTCCCGGCTTCGTCGATTTGATCCGGTACGGGGAAGAGCTGGGGCTTCCCTGGTGGACGGCGATCGAGCTGTACGAATGGCTTCAGCTGCGCAGAAGCGTCGAGGTGCGAGTGGAGGACGGAAGCTTGCGCATATCGGCAGCCCGCGGCTGCAAAGGCTTGACCGTTCTGCTGTCGGCCGATGCGGTCGCTCCGGAAGGCGACAGTGCGGCGGCGCTTCGAAGCGCCCGGGCGGTCGAACGGATGGGCCTTCACCTGCAGGAATGGGTATTGGACGTTTCCGCCGGGGAAACGTGCATTCCGCTTCACGGCACTATCGGAGCGGCAGTCTAATAGGTTCAAGCAAGAGCGAGGCGGCAAAGTCATTGCCGCCTCTTTGGCGTGTTCGAAAATCCGGCTCCCGGAACGCGAACGGACCGGAAAGCGTCATTCGGCGAAACCGTCGACCGCAAATTTTCGGTTAATCCTCCATATATTCAATTTATTTTCTATTTACGCATTTTCCGGTTTCTTCCATAATAAATGTGAAAATAGGGGTTCTTAGCTGAGCCGAACAGCCGAATAGGCTGACGAGAAAGGGGGATTGGTGTAAGAGGAAAGCTGAAGGGCATACGAATCGAAGTCACGATGACCGGGTATGACCGGGAACCTGCGGCTGAACGAGATGATGACCCCGGATTGTGCCCCCCTTGTCCGACTGCCTCGAAGCATGTCGAGAGGCCATAAAGGTTATGGGGAGGTTCTGGGATGAAAGTAAAGATCGGAAACGATGCTGCGCAACGGCTCGTCAAATTGTTGATGATTGCGCTTATCGGGTTGTGCTTCCTGACGCTGCAGGAGGAAATAAAGGTTGCGAGCGGGGAGGAGCTTATGATCGTTGACGAAAATGCGGATTTCTCGAAGCTTTTCTACAAGACGAATATGAGCATTACGAGCAGCACGCCGGACAGGTTTGGCGGCGACGGCTCGCGTTTTTACAAGTCTGCTTCGGGTGAAGCTTATTTTATCTACAAAGTGCCTAACGAGAATACCCAGGCGATGACTGGCTTCCGTATGGAATCCTGGTATCAGTACTACAATACGAGCCAAATTCCCGGCGATATGCAGTTCGAGACTTCCGCGGACAATGAAACGTACACGCCGTTTGCCGGCTTTGTCAAAACGATAGATACGAGCGTAACGCCTGTCAACGGCTGGTCGAACTACGATTGGGAAGCTTCCGTACTGCCGGCGGGAACCAAGTATTTGAAGATCGTGTTCGGCGATACGTCGAATCACCCGAGCTCCTGGGCGATTCAAATCGGCCGGACGACCATCGATTTGGAGGCAGTCGTTTTGCAAGCGCTTCAAAATAAAATTGCCGAGGCCGAGACGGCTTTAAACAATGCGGCGATCGGCACCGCTCCGGGGATGGTGCCGCAGTCGGCGGCGGATGCGCTGGAGACGGCGATCGCCGTCGCGGATGCGGCGGCAAGCGACCCGAACAGTACGGCCGGGGAGCTGGAGACGGCGTATCTCGATCTGGTGCAGGCGTTGGAGGCGTTCGAAGCCGCACGCGTATACGCGTTGAATTGGCCGGGCGGCGCGGCTATTTCCGCGGCTGATAAAGGGCTTACCCATATCGCCGTTACTTGGCCGCACGTAGAGGAGTGGAACGAGACGCAGGGCGTCACCTACCATGTATACAAAAATGGCCAGGAAGCCGCGACGGTTACATCCAATGTATACGCGTTCCAGTCGTTGAAGCCGCAAATGCCGTATCAATTCAGCGTCATTGCCCGAGCGGGCGGGCATGATTCCGTTATCCTGGGCCCGACGACGCTGGCCACGGACAATGTCCCGGCGGTGCCGGCTCCCGACTTCAACCTGATCGATGCAGACGATTTTGCCGATGAAGACTATATTTCGCCCGAGGTATGGGTGAAGGACCCGCGCGGCATTCCTTACTATTTCTATCATTTCCATACGGTTGCGAACGCCGTGCGGATGGACGAGCCGAACCGCGGATATATCGACATCGTCGTGCATCGCAGTCCCGAGAAAAATAAACCGTACAACGCCAGGGTGCAGGAAAACCATCTCTGGTTCGCTTATTTCTATACGCGCCAAGCTCCGTGGAACATTTACTACGGCATGCCTGAGGTCAAAATGCGGCTGGAGGCCGTTCTGGAGCATCTGCTCTACCTGCAAGGCTCCGGAGGCGCTTTTTCGGTCGATGGCTGGGGGCAAAGCAGTCTGGCCGGCACGTCGTTTGCCGTACAGTATATGGGTCAGACGATCCGGCTGCTGAATGAAGCCAAAGCCGCCGATCCGGCCTTTCCGTCGATCGACGGGGAGCTGTACGACCGGTTCGTGGAATCGTACCGCAAGGCGCTCGTGCTCGTGATGAACGACAACGGCTTCTGGAATCACGGCAAGCAGTTTACGAATCAATATACGCTCGTTTGGTCCAGCGCGGCTGCTTATTTGAAATATTATCCCGATGCCGCCATCGAGCAGAAAATGCGGGAGAGGTTCGCCGCCTCGGAGAGTGCATTCATCAGCCCGGCCGGCTTCTATTACGAGGCGAATGCGTTCGATATGGGCTACAATCTCGGGGTTCACGTGCAGAATATGTTGACGGACTATTACTACTTCAAAGACACCGACCTGGAAGAGGACATGATCGAGACGGAGAGCAAATTTATCGATTGGCTGACGTACAATCTGGTGCTGCAGCCGGACGGCTCGTTCTTCGCCTCCAACTCCGCCCCGTCCTCGAGGTCGGGCTCGATTCATATCCAGCGGAAGGATATACCGCTCGCGGAGAAGCTGCCGAGCGCCCGGGCCTTCGTCAAGACCCAGGAGGAAGTGGCCGCGGAGATTGCCGCCGCCAAAGCCGACATCGCAACCGGTACGCTTGCGAATATTCCCGCACTCGCGCTGAACGGGGAAAATTCGTACAATCCGTTCGCGCTTTACAACCGGATCATGTACCGCTATTATCCTACCGAGGCCGAACGCGCCGCGGCGATCGCCAATCTGCCCTATATGTCCAGCGATCGCTTCAACCATCAGCGAATCGACAGCGCGAGCCGCAGCGGCCTGGAATTCACCTACGTGCGCAGGCCGGATTATTACGCCGCCTTCAATGCGGGGGAAAGGACCGCGAACACGCAAGCGTTCGGTCTGGGGCTGCTATGGCACCCGACCGGCGGAATTATGCTGTCCAGCCAATCGGAAAGCTCCACGGCGACGTCCACGAGAGGACTTTCCTGGGGGACGAAGCCAACCTCCGGCGTTCGCGTATACGAGAGCGGCAATGTGGAGCCGACTTACCAGATCGCCGGCCAGCCGCTCCAGCCGACAGCCGGGCACGGCGATTTGGCTCAGGGCGACCTGCAGATCCAATATAATCTCGGGACGGAGGGAACCAAGACGGTTGCCTTCGCGGAGGACGGATTGAGCGTGGCCGTCAGCCATCAGTCCGAGTTCACCGAGTACATTCCGTTGATGATCGGCGCGGAAGACTCGGTCAGCGTGAACGACGGCATCGTTACGATCGTCAGGGGCGATGCCATTATGGAAATCGCGTTTGACGAGCAAGCGGCGGTCAATCTCGCACCCAAAAACTTTTATATGTTCGATTATCGCCTGCACATGCTCGCGCTGAAAAAAAGCGGCGAGTTAAGCTATACGATCACGATGTCCACTGTGGAATAAGCACGCACGGTTGTCGCCGGATCGAGTACGGAGTCCATTGGAAGCTGTCGTCCGACGCTTCCGATGGATTTTTTTCTACGACAGTATTTAATCCGCGTCGTACTGGGCGGCCCCCCTGATGAAGCGGGAGCAACGCATTGCCGTAGTTAGAGGAACTATATTCCGTTATGGTCCCGAATTCCGTTATACGCTTGAAGATAACGGAACAGGCTTCCGTTATCTCGACCTTTCGGGGTGAAAATGATCGTGAACAGTGGAATAGAGGAACTGTTTTCCGTTATTTTGCTATCGGCCTGGGTATTGGGTCAATAACATACGCCAGATCCGCTATTCGTTGGATTCGCGGTCCCGCAACACTTCTGCAAAGGCAGTCCGCCTTCACCGCTCATGCGGTACATGCACTCCAGTACGGGAATTTGGCTGTCGTAGTTTTTTTGTGCCGATTCGCGGCGCACTTCGACAAATACCGGTAAACATGCGGGATTTGCTATATCGCATGGTAGAGGCCGGGAAGCGAAGCAGGTCGTTCGACCGTTGGAGAAGACGAACGGCCGCCGAATAATCGTCCGATTTTCGGACATCCGGCCAAGCGGGGCGCGGCACTAAGGGAGCATTCGGCTTTTCGGACCAAATACGAACTTTCGAATAAAATAGACACAAAAATGTTCGCCTTTTTAAGTTGACATGGCGATGTCAACATTGATAAACTAAATGAGCGGCAGTAAAATATATAGATCCTTATGTTTCTCGTATAAACCCGGGGATATGGCCCGGAAGTCTCTACCCAAAAACCTTAAATTTTTGGACTACGAGCGAACTGAAAGTGGAATGGGACGCCCTCCACGGCGGTCTGGCATTCCCTTTTTCGGTTCCGCAGAGCGGAAGCGGCCTTTCTGAACAGCTTACGTCCATCGGTCAGACGCCCTATGCGTCTTTCACTGGGCTTTTTCTTTTTTTGACATTCGAGCCGGTGGAGCCGGCAAAATTTTAAAACGGAGAGAAGGTTGGATATGGCGGCGAAGGTAGGCGTTATTATGGGAAGCAACTCCGACTGGGAGACGATGAAGCACGCATGCGACATCCTCGACGAGCTGGAAGTGCCGTATGAGAAAAAGGTGGTATCCGCACACCGGACTCCCGACTTGATGTTCGAATACGCGATATCGGCGAGGGAGCGCGGGCTGCAGGTCATCATCGCCGGCGCGGGCGGCGCGGCGCATTTGCCGGGCATGGTCGCCTCCAAGACGGAGCTTCCGGTGATAGGCGTACCCGTGAAGTCATCCAGCCTGAACGGTCTGGACTCGCTTCTGTCGATCGTGCAAATGCCGGGCGGCATACCGGTTGCCACTGTGGCGATCGGCAATGCCGGAGCTACGAACGCGGGACTTCTGGCCGCGCAAATATTGGGCATTCACGATCCGGACCTGACGGCCCGGTTTCTTGAACGGCGCGAGCGGCTTCGCGAGCACGTGCTGAAGATGAGCGAGACGTTGGGGGCGGACGCGTAATGGCCGAGCATGAAGGCAAGGTAATCTTGCCCGGCAGCACGATCGGGGTGCTGGGCGGCGGCCAATTGGGCCGCATGCTGGCGCTGGCCGGACGGGCGATGGGCTATCGATTCGCGACGCTCGATCCTACGCCGGACTCCCCTCTGGGGCAAGTGGCGGACGAGCAGATCGTGGCGCCTTACGACGATGCGGAAGCCGCGAAGCGGCTGGCGGAGCGTTCGGACGTCATTACGTACGAATTCGAGAACGTCGATGCGGGCGTGGCCGGCATGCTGATGAGCGAATCGTACGTGCCGCAGGGCAGCGAGCTGCTGTACACGACGCAGCACCGGCTGCGCGAGAAGCGGGCGATCGAGGCGGCCGGCGTCAAGGTGGCGCCATACCGGGAAATCCGCAGCGCGGCGGAGCTGCGCGAAGCGGTTCGCGAGCTCGGCACTCCTTGCGTGCTCAAGACCGCTACCGGCGGTTATGACGGGAAAGGCCAGTGGGTGATCCGCTCGGAGGACGAGATCGAGCAAGCGTACGAGACGCTCGCCCGGGCCAAGACGGAGCTCGTGCTGGAGCAGTTTATCCGGTTCGACAAAGAAATATCCGTCATTGCGGCGCGCAGCCCGCGAGGAGAAACGAAAGCTTTCCCGGCGGCGGAAAATATTCATGTCGATAATATTTTGCACTTGTCCATCGTCCCCGCCCGGGCGGATAGCGAAGTTTTGGCGCAGGCCGAACGGATGGCGGTCCGCATCGCCGATGCGCTTCAGGTTATCGGATTGATTGCCGTAGAAATGTTCCTTACCCGCGACGGAGAGCTGTACGTCAACGAATTGGCGCCGCGGCCCCACAATTCCGGCCATTATACGATGGAAGCGTGCCGGACGTCCCAGTTCGAGCAGCATGTGCGGGCGATTTGCAACTTGCCGCTCGGCCCGGTCGAGCTGCTGACTCCCGTCGTCATGGCCAACATTTTGGGCGAGCACGTGGCACCGCTCCTCGAATGGATGGGAGACGAGGCGGGCCTTCCCGAAGGCGTTGCCGCCAAGGTGCATTTGTACGGCAAGCACGAGGCGAAGACGAAGCGCAAGATGGGACATGTCAACCTGCTGACGGACGACGTGGAGAAAGCGATCGGTTGGGTGGAGCAATCTCCGATATGGAGAAGCTGATTGCGACTGCGGCTTCCCCGGACAGCCAAGTTCCTGAACGATTCGGTTGTTTGTTGTTAACGGTATAAAGGATTGACCATATAAAGAGATTTCATATCGGAGGGATCAGCCCAATGCTGCAGCGTTACAGCCGGCCGGAAATGGCCGCCATTTGGACCGAAGAAAACAAATTCAAAGCTTGGCTCGAAGTCGAAATTCTTTCCTGCGAAGCTTGGTCGGAGCTGGGCCACATTCCGAAGGAAGACGTACAAGCAATCAGAGAGAAGGCCGGCTTTAACATCGATCGCATCTATGAAATCGAAGTGGAAACCCGGCATGACGTTATCGCCTTCACGCGCGCCGTATCCGAGACGCTTGGACCGGAGCGCAAATGGGTGCATTACGGGCTGACATCGACCGACGTCGTAGATACCGCGCTCGGCTATTTGCTGCGCCAAGCGAACGAGATTATCGAGAAAGATTTGGTCAATTTTATCGAGATTTTAAAGGGAAAAGCGGTTCAATATAAAAGCACTCCGATGATGGGCCGCACACATGGCGTTCATGCCCAGCCTACGACCTTCGGTCTGAAAATGGCTTTGTGGTACGAAGAAATGAAGCGGAATCTGGATCGGTTCCAGGCTGCCGCAGACGGCGTACAGTTTGGTAAAATGTCCGGTGCTGTCGGTACTTATGCCGATATCGATCCGTTTATCGAACAATACGTTTGCGGCAAGTTAGGTACGAAAGCGGCGCCGATCTCGACGCAGACGCTTCAGCGCGATCGTCATGCCGACTATATGGCGACGCTCGCCCTGATCGCCACGTCGCTCGACAAGTTCGCCACCGAGATTCGCGCCCTGCAGAAGAGCGAGTTCCGCGAAGTGGAGGAGCCGTTCGCGAAAGGGCAGAAGGGCTCGTCGGCGATGCCGCACAAGCGCAACCCGATCGGCTGCGAGAGCATTTCCGGCTTGTCGCGCGTCATTCGCGGACATATGATTTCCGCTTACGAGAACGTCACGCTCTGGCATGAACGCGACATTTCCCATTCGTCCGTGGAACGGATCATCCTGCCGGACTCGACGATCCTGATCAACTACATGCTGAACCGTCTTGGCAACATTATCAAAAACTTGACCGTGTTCCCGGACAACATGCTGCGCAACATGAGAAGCACATACGACGTACCGTTCTCCGGACGCGTCATGACGAAGCTGATCGACAAAGGCTTCAGCCGGGAGCAGGCATACGATACGGTGCAGCCGAAGGCGATGCAGGCTTGGGAGGAGCAGCGTTCGTTCCGCGACATCGTCGAGGGCGACGCCGCGATCCGCGAGCACCTGTCGGCGGAGGAGATCGCCGATTGCTTCGATCCGAGCTGGCATTTGAAGCATGTGGATACGATCTTTGCCCGACTCGGCTTGAACTGACTAACGGGGTTAATAGGCAATAGCGGAACTGGAGTACGTTATTCGGCTGAAAAAAGCGGCGACGTAACCAATAGCGGAACTACGTTCCGTTATCTAGCGACTGTAGTGCCGTTGTAGCCCGTAGACGGCTGTTTAACGGAACCCAGTTCCTTTATTTGCCGGAAACGACCCGAAATATCGAGCTTAACGGAATAAAGCTCCGCTATTCGCGATACGTTCTTTGCAAGTTCCCTGGCAGGACCAGCTTATCAGAACTAAAGGAGGCTTTTACCTTGAGCGCTACGACGGCGATCTCGACCGCTGCGGACTATGTGAACGCACCGCTGCTGTACAAAGGAAAAGTACGGGAAATGTACGATTTGGGAGAGCATTTCCTGATGGTCGTCACCGACCGGATATCCGCATTCGACTACGTGCTCAGCCCGGCCGTGCCGGACAAGGGCAACGTGCTCAACCAGGTGAGCAAATTCTGGTTCGGGCAAACGGCCGATTTTATGGAAAATCATCTGATCCATGCCGACCTGGAGAAGCTGCCGGCAGGCTTGGTCCGCGATGCGGACATTATGAAGCACCGCTTCATGGTGACGAAGAAGGCGCAGCGCATCGACATCGAATGCGTCGTCCGCGGCTATATTACGGGCGGCGGCTGGAGACAATACCAGAAAACGGGCGAGATTAACGGCATCAAGCTTCCCGAAGGCATGCGCAAAAACGAGAAGTTCGCACAGCCGATCTTCACCCCTGCGGCGAAAAACGACGTCGGCCATGACGAGGATATTTCGTTCGAGCGGATGGAAGAGCTGGTCGGCAAGGAAATCGCCGCCGAGCTACGCGAGAAGAGCCTGAAGCTGTACGAATACGCCCACGCCTACTGTCAGGAACGGGGCATCGTGCTCGCCGATACGAAATTCGAATTCGGGCTGGTCGACGGCAAGGTGATTCTGATCGACGAAATATTCACCCCGGACTCGTCGCGATTCTGGGCGAAAGAAAACTACGAGCTGGACATCGAGATCGACAGCATGGACAAAGAGCCGGTGCGCACGTATTTATCCAATTCCGATTGGGACAAAAACAGCGAGCCCGACCCGCTGCCGGCTTCGGTCGTGGAGGAAACTTCGCGCCGCTACCGCGATATTTTGAACCGTTTGACGGGCCAGTAAGCCCGAACGCTCTAAATCCGGTGAACAAGTTAGCGGAGGGTCCGGAAGGATGTCGTAGAAGCGATAGCGTTCGCATTTGTTGTCGGATTTTCAAGAGATCCCCCAAAAGTGAAGTAAATCTTCGAAGCATATTCCGATTACTTTCGGGGGAGCCCCCATATATTAGGGCTTATTGAATCCAAAAATCTGAGAACAACGGCGATCGGAGGCATCTTCCGGACCCGGAGCGGACTTATTCACCGGACTTTTAACGGATCGATAATGAGGAGGAACTTTCCCATGATTAAAGCAACCGTCTACGTGACGATCAAGCAAAACGTACTCGACCCGCAAGGAAGCGCCGTACAAGGCGCCCTGCACTCGATGGGCTTCTCGGAAGTCGGCAAAGTGCGCATCGGCAAATATATGGAGCTCGAGCTCGACACGAACGACCGCTCGGAGGCGGAAACCCGCGTCAAAGCGATGTGCGAGAAGCTGCTCGCCAATACGGTTATCGAAGACTACCGTTTCGAGCTTTCCCTGTAATCGCAAGAAGGCAAGCACAGTATAAGGAGGGTACCGACCCATGAATTTTGCGGTTCTCGTTTTCCCCGGCTCGAACTGCGACATCGACTGCTTCAAGGCGGTCGAACAGACGATCGGCCAACCGGTCGAATACGTCTGGCATACGACGACCGATTTGTCCAAATATGACGCCATTCTCGTTCCCGGCGGCTTCTCCTACGGCGACTACTTGCGCTGCGGCGCGATTTCCCGTTTTGCTCCGGTCATGAATGAGGTTGTGAAAGCGGCGGAGCAAGGAAAGTTCGTACTCGGCATTTGCAACGGCTTTCAAATATTGCTCGAATCGGGATTGCTTCCGGGCGCCATGCTGCGCAACAAGTCGCTCAAATTCCGCTGTCATTCCGCCCAGCTGCGCGTGGAGAACAACGGCAATCCGTTCACGACGCAATATGCGGAGGGCGAGCTGATCGATATCCCGATCGCGCACGGCGAAGGAAACTACTATTGCGACGACGCGACGCTCGCGGAGCTGAAAGCGAACAACCAGATCGTATTCCGCTACAATGGCGAAAATCCGAACGGCTCGGTGGACGATATCGCCGGCATCAGCAATAAGCAAGGCAACGTGGTAGGCATGATGCCTCACCCGGAGCGGGCCGTCGATCAATTGCTCGGCTCGGAGGACGGCAAACGGATGTTTACGTCGATTTTGAACGCATGGAGGGAGAAACATGGCGCAGCAGTTGTCCGTTAAGGAACCGACGGCGGAACAAATCGCGGAGCAGAAAATATACAAGCAAATGGGTGTTACGGACAGCGAGTACGACCTCATTTGCGGTTTCCTCGGACGGAAGCCGAATTACGTGGAAATCGGCGTATTCAGCGTCATGTGGTCGGAGCACTGCTCGTACAAAAACTCCAAACCGATTTTGAAGCGTTTCCCGATCACCGGACCGCGCGTCCTGATGGGACCGGGCGAAGGCGCAGGCATCGTCGATATCGGCGACAACCAAGCCGTCGTGTTCAAAATCGAAAGCCATAACCACCCTTCGGCGATCGAGCCTTTCCAAGGCGCGGCAACCGGCGTAGGCGGCATTATCCGCGACATTTTCTCGATGGGCGCACGTCCCGTGGCGCTGCTCAACTCGCTCCGCTTCGGCTCGCTCGAGAACGACCGGGTCAAATATTTGTTCGAGCATGTCGTATCGGGCATCGCCGGTTACGGCAACTGTATCGGCATCCCGACCGTAGCCGGGGAAGTCATGTTCGACGAAAGCTACGAAGGCAATCCTCTTGTCAATGCGATGTGCGTAGGCCTCATCGATCACGATAAAATTCAAAAAGGCGTCGCTCAGGGCGTCGGCAACCCCGTATTTTACGTAGGTCCCGCTACCGGCCGCGACGGCATCCACGGAGCGACCTTCGCCTCCGAGGAGCTGACGGCGGAATCGGAAGCGAAGCGTCCGGCGGTTCAAGTAGGCGACCCGTTCATGGAGAAGCTCGTGCTGGAAGCGACGCTCGAGCTGATCAACTCCGGCATCGTCGTCGGCATCCAGGATATGGGCGCGGCAGGCCTCACCTGCTCCAGCTCGGAGATGGCGAGCAAGGCCGGCAACGGCATGGAGCTGTACCTCGACGAGGTGCCACAGCGCGAAGAAGGCATGACGCCTTACGAAATGATGCTGTCGGAATCGCAGGAGCGGATGCTGTTCGTCGTGAAGCCGGAGCATGAGGCGCAAGCGAAAGAAATTTTCGAGCGTTGGGGACTCATTTGCGCGAAAGTAGGCAAAGTAACCGACGACGGCAGTCTGAAGCTGTTCCATAAAGGTCAGCTCGTAGGCGACTTGCCGGTAAAGGCGCTCGTCGACGAATGTCCGGTGTACAACAAGCCGTCCAAAGTTCCGGCTTATTACGAGCAGCAGGCGTCGGTCGATACGACCCGCTATGCGGAACCGGCCGACTTGACGGATGCGCTTAAGAAAGTGCTGGCGTCTCCGACGGTCGCGAGCAAGGAATGGGTATACAATCAATACGATTACATGGTGCGGACCAGCACGTACGTGCGTCCGGGCTCGGATGCCGCCGTCGTCGGCGTTACCGGTACGCGCAAGGCGCTGGCCATGACGACGGACTGCAACGGACGTTACGTGTACCTCGATCCGGAAGTAGGCGGAGCGATCGCCGTAGCCGAGGCCGCGCGCAATATCGTGTGCTCGGGCGCGGAGCCGCTCGCGATTACGGACAACCTGAACTTCGGAAGCCCGGAGAAGCCGGAAATTTTCTGGCAGCTGGAGAAAGCGGCCGACGGCATTTCCGAAGCTTGCCGCAAGCTGAACGCACCGGTCATCGGCGGCAACGTGAGCTTGTACAACGAGAACGCGAAGGGCGCCATTTATCCGACGCCGGTAATCGGCATGGTCGGTCTCGTCCACGATCTGGATCATATAACGACGCAAGGCTTCAAGAAGGACGGCGACGTCATCCTGCTGCTCGGCGAGACGAAGGCGGAGCTCGGCGGCAGCGAATTCCAGAAAGTCGTACACGGCGTAACGGAAGGCCGTCCGCCGCAAATCGATCTCGATACCGAGAAGAAGCTGCTCGATACGGTTCTCGGCGCGATCCAGAAAGGTCTCGTCGCTTCCGCGCACGATTTGTCCGAAGGCGGACTCGCCGCGGCGCTCGCCGAATCGTGCATCAGCGGCCGCATCGGCGCGAGCGTAAGCGTGAAAACGGACCTGCGGTCCGACATCGAGCTGTTCAGCGAAAGCCAATCCCGCATCCTGCTCAGCGCATCTCCGGACAAAGCGGCCGAGCTGGAAGCTTGGATCGCCGGAAACGGCGTTCCGGTACGGAACATCGGCAACGTGCAAGGCCAAGATTTGATAATCGGAGTAAACGCAAAACAAGCCATCCAGTCGCCTGTCGCCCACCTAGAAAAGGTTTGGAAGGATGCGATCCCATGCTTGATGCAATAAAGTATCCCGCAGCACCGCTTTGGACGGGGGACTTTTACAATGAAGGCATCAATCGCGAAAATTTGTTCGACAAATTGAAGGAAGAATGCGGCGTCTTCGGGGTGTACGGACATCCCGAAGCTTCCCATTTGTGCTATTACGGGCTTCACGCCCTCCAGCATAGAGGACAGGAAAGCGGCGGCATCTGCACGTCCGACGGGAGCCAGTTCCATTACCATCGCGGTATGGGGCTCGTGAAGGAAGTGTTCGACAATGACAAGCTGTCGTCGTTGGAAGGGGCCGTGGCGATCGCGCACGTGCGCTATTCCACCGCCGGGGAGAGCAAGCTGGCGAATGCCCAGCCGCTCGTATTCAAATACCGCGAAGGCGATCTCGCCGTCGCAACGAACGGGAATATCGTCAACGCCCCGGAAATCCGCAAAAGGCTGGAGAGGCAGGGGTCGATTTTTCAAACGTCCAGCGACACGGAGGTCGTCGCCCATCTGATCGCCCGTTCGCAGCACGACGACATCGTGGAAGCGGTGCGTGACGCACTGGCCGAGCTTAACGGGGCGTACGCGTTCCTGTTCATGACGAACGGCAAGCTGATTGCGGCGCGCGACCCGCACGGACTGCGGCCTTTCGTGCTCGGCAAGCTTGGCGACGCCTGGATATTCGCCTCCGAGACATGCGCTTTCGACGCGGTAGGCGCGGAATACGTCCGCGACATCGAGCCGGGCGAGCTGCTCATTCTGGACGGCGCGGGAATGAAGGAAGACCGGTTCTCCCCGTCGCTTAAGCGTGCGGTTTGCGCGATGGAGTATATTTACTTCTCCCGTCCGGACAGCGATATCGACGCGGTCAACGTGCACAGCGCGCGCAAGCGGATGGGACGGCAGCTGGCGATGGAAGCGTTCGTCGACGCCGACATCGTCACCGGGGTGCCGGATTCGAGCATTTCCGCGGCGATCGGTTTTGCCGAGCAAACCGGAATTCCGTATGAGCTGGGACTGATCAAAAACCGCTACACCGGCCGGACCTTTATCCAGCCGAGCCAGGAGCTGCGCGAGCAGGGCGTCAAGATGAAGCTGAGCGCCGTCCGCAAAGTGGTGGAAGGCAAACGCGTCGTCATGATCGACGACTCGATCGTTCGCGGCACGACCTCCCTCAGGATCGTCAACCTGCTGAGGGAAGCGGGGGCGAAGGAAGTGCACGTGCGCATCAGCTCGCCGCCGTTCAAAAATCCTTGCTTCTACGGCATCGATACGCCGGACCGCAAGGAACTGATCGCATCGCAGAAATCGATCGAGGAAATCCGCAAGGCGATCAATGCGGATTCGCTCCATTTCCTGACGAAGGAAGGCTTGATCGAATCGATCGGACGGCTGTCCGACGAGGAGCACGGCGGGCATTGCACCGCTTGCTTCGATAACGTATACCCGACTCAGGTGCCCAACGACGAAGAGACCGCTGCGGCGGCTTGCGGCGGCTGCGACTGATCGATATCATTTACTATATTAACCACCTATCCCAAGGAGTGAACGAGTTTGTCGGAAGCGTATAAGCAAGCGGGAGTGGACATCGCGGCGGGCAATGAAGCCGTCGTCCGGATGAAGAAGCACGTGCAGAAGACGTTCCGTCCGGAAGTGCTGACGGAGCTTGGCGGATTCGGGGCCTTGTTCGGCCTGAACAAGGACAAATACGAGGAGCCGGTGCTCGTGTCCGGAACGGACGGCGTCGGCACGAAGCTGAAGATCGCCTTCGCGATGGACAAGCACGATACGATCGGCATCGACGCGGTGGCAATGTGCGTCAACGATATCGTCGTGCAAGGAGCGGAGCCGCTCTTTTTCCTCGACTATCTGGCTTGCGACAAAGTCGTACCGGAAAAAATCGAAGCGATCGTGAAGGGCATCGCCGACGGCTGTCTGCAGTCCGGCTGTTCGCTGATCGGCGGAGAGACGGCGGAAATGCCGGGCATGTACGGCGAGGGCGAATACGATATCGCCGGGTTTACGGTAGGCATCGTCGACAAGAAGAAGATTATCGACGGCCGGTCCATCGCCCCGGGGGATGCGGTTCTCGGCTTCGCCTCCAGCGGAGTGCACTCGAACGGCTTCTCGCTCGTGCGCAAGCTGCTGCTGCAGGATAAAGGCTACAGTCTGCACGACGTTGTGGCGGAGCTCGGCGGCAAGCTCGGCGATACGCTGCTCGCGCCTACGAAAATATATGTGAAGCCGATTCTGGCTTTGCTCGAACAAGTGAATATTAAAGGAATGGCGCACATTACGGGCGGAGGCTTCCTGGAGAACATTCCGCGCGTGCTGCCGGAAGGCGTCAACGTTCGGATCGATTACGGCTCCTGGCCGATCCTGCCGATCTTCAAGCTGCTGCAGGACGCCGGTTCCGTATCGAACAACGATATGTTCCGCACGTTCAACATGGGTATCGGCATGGTGCTCGTCGTCCCGGCGGATCAGGCGGAGGAAGCGATCCGTCTTGCCGAGGCGCAAGGGGAGAAGGCCTATCGGATCGGAACCGTTACCGAGGGCGAGCAAATCGTGACGTTTGACGGAGCGGATGTGTAATGGCGCCATTTCGCATTGCGGTATTCGCCTCGGGAAGCGGTTCTAACTTCCAGGCGATCGTAGACGCGGTGCAAGCCGGGAAGCTCGATGTCGAAGTCGGGCTTCTTGTCTGCGATAGGCCGGGCGCGAAGGTGGCGGAGCGTGCGGCCGCGGCCGGCGTGGAGACGTTCGCTTTCCGTCCGAAGGAGTATGCCTCCAAGGAAGCGTACGAATCGGAAATCGTCAAGCGGATGCAGGAGCAGCGGATCGACCTTGTCGTGCTGGCCGGCTATATGCGGATCATTTCCGACACGCTGCTTCAGCCGTACGAAGGACGGATCGTCAATATACACCCATCGCTGCTCCCGTCGTTTCCGGGTCTGGATGCAATCGGGCAAGCGTTGGCTCATGGTGTGAAGGTGACCGGCGTAACCGTCCACTTCGTCGACGGCGGAATGGACACGGGGCCGATCATCGCCCAGCGTGCCGTCGAAGTGGCCGAAGGCGACACGGCGGACACGCTGGCCGATAAAATTCATCCGGTCGAGCACGAGCTGTACCCTTCGGTCATCCGGGCGATTCGGGAAGGCAGGGTCGCCTTGAGCGGCGACGGTCGGCGGGTCGGCTGGCGGTAAGAAGCGGCAGCGGCGGGATATACCGGAAACGGTCCGAAACGGCTGTGCCGGGTACGAACATCGCTTTTATCGAAACTAATTGAAGGATGGTCCACAATGCCAAACGAAATCCATTTGCGTTACGGAATGAATCCGCACCAAAAAGAAGCGAAGCTGTACCAAGAGGGCGAAGGCGAGCTGCCGATCCGCGTGCTGAACGGCGATCCCGGCTTCATCAACCTGCTGGACGCGCTGAACGCGTTCCAGCTCGTGCGCGAGCTGCGCCAGGCGACAGGCTTGCCTGCGGCTGCCTCGTTCAAGCACGTCAGCCCGGCCGGCGCGGCGGTCTATGCTCCGCTGAGCGATACGCTGAAGAAAGCTTACTTCGTGGAAGGCCTGGAGCTGTCCGAGCTCGCGACCGCATACGCGCGAGCGCGCGGCGCGGACCGGATGTCCTCGTTCGGCGACGCCGCGGCACTCAGCGACATCGTGGACGAGTCGACAGCCAAGCTGCTGAAGCGCGAGGTGTCCGACCTGATCGTAGCCCCGGGCTACAGCGAAGCGGCGCTCGACATCCTCAAAGCGAAAAAGGGCGGGAAATTCCTCATTCTGGAAATCGATCCGGACTACGTGCCGGCACCGATCGAAACCCGCACCCTGTTCGGCCTGAAAATGCAGCAGGAGCGCAACAACGGTACGATCGACGCTTCGGTGTTCGACCATATCGTAACGAACAACAAGGAATTGACCGAAGAAGCGAAACGCGACATGCTCGTCTCGCTCATTACGCTCAAATATACGCAATCCAACTCGATCTGCTACGCGCTGGACGGCCAAACGATCGGCATCGGCGCCGGACAGCAATCGCGCATTCACTGTACGCGGCTGGCCGGAGACAAAGCCGACCGTTGGTATTTGCGCCAGCATCCGACCGCGCTGAGCATGAAGTTCCGCCAAGGCCTGTCCCGCCCGGAGCAAAACAACGCGATCGACCTGTGGCTGGAGGACGAATTGACGGAGGTCGAGCAAGCGAGCTGGGAAGCCTGCTTCGAGGAAGTGCCGCAGCGTCTGACGCCGGCAGAGAAGCGGGAATGGCTGAAAGGCTTGACCGGCGTATCGTACGGCTCCGACGCGTTCCTGCCGTTCCGGGACAACATCGACAGGGCGAGCCGCAGCGGTGTCCGTTATGTCATCCAGGCGGGCAGCTCGATGCGCGACGAGGAAGTCGTGCAGGCCGCCAACGACTACGGCATGGTCATGGCCTACTCGGGCGTACGGTTGTTCCACCATTAATCCGCACAAGGAAAAGGAGAACGTTGTCGTGACACAACAATGGAGCCAAACGGCGGAAATCAACGCCGGCCGTCTGCAATCGAATCCGTATCCCGGACGGGGGATTGTGATCGGCTTGACGCCGGACGGGACGCGTTACGCGCAAGTGTATTGGATTATGGGACGCAGCGAGAACAGCCGCAACCGCGTATTTATCGGCGAAGAGAATGGATTCGTGCGCACGGAAGCGAAAGACCCGGCCAAGCTGACCGATCCTTCCCTGATCATTTATTACCCGGTCCGGCATACGGGCTCGGCCCATATCGTGACGAATGGCGATCAGACCGACACGGTATACGACGCTCTCGCGAGCGGCGGTACGTTCGAGCAGGCGCTTACGACCCGGACCTGGGAGCCGGACGCCCCCAATTATACGCCGCGCATTTCCGGGCTGGTGGATTTGTCCGACGCGAGCTGCGCGTATAAGCTGTCCATCCTGAAGACGAATCAGGGCGACGCGTCGCAGACGATGCGCCATTATTTCCACTACGAGCAAGGCATTGCGGGCTTCGGGCATTGCGTCACGACGTATGCCGGCGACGGCAATCCGCTCCCTTCGTTCCAGGGCGAGCCGGTGCTGATGCCGCTGTTCGACGATATCGCGCAAACGGCCGCTTTTTATTGGGACCGGCTGAATGCGGACAACAAAATTTCGCTGCTCGTCAAAACGATCGATAAGGCTACCGGCAAAACGGAAACGCATATCGTCAACAAATAGTGCTGTAACGTTATAACGATACGGCACCTAACAGTTCCTCATAGCTGAACAACAGATTCGGGAGGGTATCGGACTTGCGTATTTTGGTCATTGGCAAAGGCGGAAGGGAACACGCGATCATATGGGCGCTCCGCAAAAGCGCCCGCATCTCGCACATTTATTGCGCTCCGGGAAATGCGGGCATCGCCCAGCTGGCGGAATGCGTGCCGATTAAAGAAAGCGAGTTCGCGCAGATCGCCCAATTCGCGCTCGATTATGCGATCGACCTCGTTGTCGTAGGTCCGGACGATCCGCTTGCGGACGGCATAGTCGATGTGCTGGAGGAGCGCAATATCCCCGTGTTCGGTCCGCGCAAAAATGCGGCGATTATCGAAGGCTCCAAGGTGTTCACGAAGGAGCTGCTGAAAAAATACAACATTCCGACCGCCGCCTACGAATCGTTCGAGGATTACGAGGCCGCGCTGGCTTACGTTCGCAAGCAGGGCGTTCCGATCGTCATCAAAGCCGACGGACTGGCTGCGGGCAAAGGCGTAATCGTAGCCCAAACGCTGGAAGAAGCGGAGAAGGCGCTGCGCGAAATTATGGTCGACAAGGTGTTCGGCAAATCCGGCAGCCAAGTCGTCATCGAGGAATTTTTGCAAGGACAGGAAATGTCCATCTTGTCGTTCGTGGACGGGAATGTCGTCCGGCCGATGGTGCCTTCCCAGGACCACAAGCAAATATTCGACGGAGACAAAGGCCCGAACACGGGAGGCATGGGAACGTACAGCCCGCTGCCGCACATCGCGCAATCGGTCATCGACGAGGCGATCGAGACGATCATCAAACCGACGGCCGAAGCGATGGTGAAGGAAGGACGTTCGTTCCGGGGCGTGTTGTTCGCGGGACTCATGATTACGGCGGACGGACCGAAGACGATCGAATTCAATGCGCGCTTCGGCGATCCGGAGACGCAGGTCGTGTTGTCTCTCCTCGAGACCGACTTGATCGACATTTTCCTCGCGACGATCAACGGACGTCTGCAGGACATGGATATTCGCTGGAGCGACGAGTCGGCCGTTTGCGTCATTCTCGCATCGGGCGGATACCCGGGCAGCTATCCGAAAGGAATTCCGATCCACGGCTTGGACGAGGTGCGGGATTCCGTCGTGTTCCATGCCGGTACGGCGGAGAAGGACGGTCAAATCGTCACCGACGGCGGGCGGGTGCTCGGAGTAACCGCGAAGGGCGCCGGCATCGAAGAAGCCCGCGCCAAGGCCTATGCGGATGCGGAACGTATCCGCTTCGAAGGGATGCAGTACCGTACGGATATCGCGCTTAAGGCGCTTCGTTAGTAAAGTGTGCGTCTGCCGGGAGGCAGGCGTTTTTCTTTTTAGCGTAGTCCCGCGGTTATTCGAATTCGTTCTTGGCATACTTGTTCTTATGCTTGTACACGAACCCGATTGCGACGAGGAGTCCCGCGATCAGCAGCAGGGACAGCCAGTGCGCGCTTACGAAAGCAAGAAAAGAATTCAACCGGTTCACCTCGCAGTCTGCCGCCCGATTTGCCGGATCGCTTTGAAGTCCCCGATAGGCGGCTGTATTATAGGAAAAAACGATCTTCCCTAACAGCTTTCCCTTTTTGTCCAAGGTCATGCTTGCGCTGACCGGGTATGCGGCGAGATAGTCGCGAGGTCGAAGAAATTCAGTATGAAAACCGTTTCATATGATATACTAATACCAAATATAGGTACAACCATTCGGGAGGGTTTTCGATGAATCTGGAGCAACAGCAATCCTTATCCGGCGAGCATCAATCGACCTACAATGCGCCGTTCCACAAACTGCTGCGCATGTTCACGCTGTCGATTCTCATCTCGTTTATCGGATCGTTCGTCGGCATGTTTATCCCGCCGGCGCTGTTCCTGCCGCTCATCATCGTGGAGCTGGTCATGCTGGTGGCCGCTTTTTTCATCCGCCGCAAAGGGAAATCGATCGGGTACGGCTTCGTCTTCACGTTTTGTCTGATTAGCGGCATCACGGTATTTCCGAGCATCTCCTATTATACGTCCGTCGGCGGCCCGTCGCTCGTTACGACCGCATTTCTGCTGACGGGGATCATCTTCGGAGGGCTGACGGCTTACGCGTATTACTCCAAGAGGGATTTCAGCTTCCTGGGAGGCTTTCTGACCGTCGGCATTCTCGTCCTGATCGGCTTCAGTCTCATCGGGTTGTTCGTCGGCGGCTTCGGCGGCACGCTCGGGCTAATGATTGCGGCATTCGGCGTGATCATCTTCTCCGGCTTCATCCTGTACGACATTTCCCAATACAAGCACGGCTTGCCCGATGAGGCGATCCCGCTCGCCGTATTGAACCTGTATTTGAACTTCATCAACTTGTTCTTGTACTTGCTGCGTCTGCTCGGCATTTTGTCCAGCGACGATTAAGAGAACGCAACGCAACAACCCCCGTCCGACGCATCGAGCGTCCGGTCCGGGGGTTGTCTTTGTTTCAGCGTTCCGTTCATAGAGGAGAAGTCGAGCTGCTGTAGCCGAAAGCGGGCGCCGGAGCCGGGGAGGAGGGAGAACCGTGCTGCCCTCCGGTCGACGGAGCCGTCGAAGCGAACGGCTGGCTGTCCGGATGCTGCTGTTGCTGCGATTGCTGCGTCTGCTGGGTCTCGGTCGCCGGAGCCGTAGAACCGGCCGTTTCCACCCGGCTGTTGCCTTGGAACAGCCCGCCTTCCTCGATAATGAGCGATTGGGTCGTCGTATTGCCGTACAGCTTGCCCGTCGACATAATGCGTACGCTTCCTTTGGTGGCGATGTTGCCGTGCACCGTTCCGGCGATCAGCACGTTGCGTGCCGCAATGTTCGATTTGACCGAGCCGTTCTCTCCTACGGTAACGTCGCCCTCGCTTTCCACGTTGCCGGTAATATGCCCTTCGACGCGGATGCCCGCCTCCGATTTGATCCGGCCGTCAAAAATGGTTCCTTCTCCGATCAATGTATCCGTCGTGTTCGGATTCATCGTTCTCGTTTTCTTTTTGAACATCACGGTTCGTCCTTTCTCGATGCTTTCAAGTAAGGTCGCGGGTCGATGACGGCGCCGTTCTTGAGCACGCCGTAATGAAGATGGGGGCCCGTGCTGCGGCCGGTGGAACCGACCTTGCCGATCTGCTCGCCCTTCTTCACTTTATCGCCTTTCTTGACGAGAATTTCGTTCAGATGCATGTAATGCGTGTGAAGCCCGTTCCCGTGGTCGACGACGATATGATTGCCCTCGGATTTGTCATATCCCGTGGCGGTCACCGTTCCATCAGCCGTAACGAACACCGGATCGTTGGTGCGGCCCGCGATGTCTATGCCGTTATGGAAGCTCGGGCTATAGTTGAACGGATCGATGCGGACGCCGAACCCCGACGAGACGTTGCGGGAATCGACCGGCCAAATGTTCGGCGTAATCGCAAGCAGCTGCTGCATCTCCTCGACCTGCTTCTTCGTCTCGGACAAGGTGCCGAACAGTCCGTCTATTTCTTTGTCGAGATCGTCGAAATGATGCTCCGTATCCTCGATCAAGCCGCGGATATCGCTATCGGTCGCCGGGGTGTAACCGCCGCCCATATGCGAGGAAGAGCTGCTCCCCGGGGAAGCCGAGGAGATCGAGACGGGTTTGTCGCCGTTCATGCCGGTCAGCGACTTCATCTCGCTCTCGAGCTTCTTCAGCTCCTCGATCTTGTCCTTCACTTGATCGGCTTGCTGGGACAGCCGAACCAAATCGTTCTGCAGCTGCTCGATCGTCGTGTTCTTCTCGGTGACCGTTTGTTCGAACTGCTCGGTCACGCCGACGAGCTTGTTCTCCAGCAGCTGGTTCGTTCCCAAGCTGCGGGATTGAATAATATAGAAAGTAACAGCGAGCGACGCCAGCAATACGACGGAAAGCGTCATGAGCGATAGCGCCCATCCGGATAGCCTGAACCGGACGACATGGCTGTTAGCGTCGGGGATGACCATGAACGTAAACCGCTTCTTCAACCATTTGAACCTCATAGCCACGCTCCAAGCTAGGAAAATTTAACCTGACGATGTACTTAAATTCGGCATTTGGGTGCAAAACCCTCCCTGACTTAGGAACTATTTTTGTTGGCTTTTGACGAATGAAGGAGGAGTTTGGCAGGGGGGAATCGAAACCTACATGTAACGAAGCTATCCATTTTCCGGCATTTCAGAAAGGAAGAGAAGCATGATCAAGCTCGCTGGCATCGACGTAGGCAACGACAGCGTCAAAGTCGCATTGGACGGATCGAACGAGCCCATTATCGTTCCCAACGTGGTCGCGCCGGGGTACGACCGGCACATTTTGCAGGAGGAGGATTCCCCTCTGAAGGCGCTCGACGTCGTCATCCAGAGCCCGAAGCTGAGCAAGCGGAACCAGCGGTACTTCGTCGGACTGCTCGCCGTCGAGAATCAGGACAATACCGAGCTCGAGGAAACCGACAATAAAGCGTTGTCGGACCAATCCCTCGTCGTGGCGCTTACGGCGCTCGCCTATGCGGGAGTCAAGGCGGAATCCGCAAGCTCATCCACGTTCTCCGGTTCGGACGAAGTGGAATACATCATCGGTACGGGATTGCCGGTCCGCACCTACGCCAAGTTTAACCGCACGTTCGAGGAGCGGCTCGTCGGCGAGCACGAGGTGACGTTTCTGTCGACTCCCCAGCTGCGCAACCGACGCGTGAAGGTTATTATCCGGCGGGCTATCGTCTCGATCGAAGGCGCGGCGGCGCTATACCATATTTCCACCTACGACAGTCTGCAGATCCGCGACGAGGAAGTGTATTACGGCTGTATCGGCGTGTGCGAGATCGGAGCGTTGACGACCGATTTTCCCGTCGTGAAACGGATGAGCATCGACAACCAGTTCAGCACCGGCGAGCAGATGGGCATTGCGACCTATCTCGATCCGATCATGCGGGATATCGAGGACTTGTACGGATACCGGTTCCCGAGCCGGGCCAAGCTCGTCCAGCGCATCCGGCAGCGCCAGTTCACGATCCAGCGGATCGGCGAGGGGCAGGCGGACATCAAGCCGATCGTCGACCAATATTTCAGCCGCGCGGCGGTGCGGATCGTCGAGATGATCAAGAAGCGGTGGAACAAATATCCGGACATTCAATGCTTCTACGTCATCGGCGGAGGCGCCGCTGCGCTCAAGCCTTATTTGCTCGAGGCGGCAGGCTCGATCCGGCTGCGGTTCGTCGAAGACAGCGAGCTGCAAAATATGTACGGCTACCTGAAGCTGGCCAAAAGCAAATCCAGTCAGCCTTCGGCTATTTGATCCGGTACGCTCGCATTGGGCATTCCACTATGTCAAGCTTGTCGTTCAAGCGGCGGCCGCCCCGTCGCCGTAAGCTTGTTCGGGGTTCGCAATATGGCGCTCCAAACCTTACCCGCCGGGGTTATTTTTTGCCCGAAAAGGGCATAATAACCAGCAGAACGGCAGGAAAGGGGTATCGTCATGCATCAAGTTATCGGTGTAGCGATCGGCGGAGGGATAGCGGCCTTGTTCGACCTTCTGCAATGGTTGCTCTGACCCGGACCGGCGCAGCATATGTCCGCATTGATCGGATCTGGCGGGCGTTCGCTCGCAGATCTCCATATAGGCTCCCGAAGGCTCCTTGCGGAGCTTTCTTTTTTTCTAAGGCGGCATCATTCGCGTACGGGAATTCATGTACTGCATGTTCGGTGACCGGTTTGCCTTTGCCGGCGCCTTGCGGGACCGCGAATCCAGCAAATAGCGGAACTTACGTAAGTTATTGACCCGGGTTCTCATGACGATTGCAAAATAACGGAACAGCGTTCCTTTATTCGACGTTTCATGATCTTTTTCACCCCGAAAGATCGATATTACGGAAGTCTGTTCCGTTATCTTCAAGATTATAACGGAATTTGGGACAATAACGGAAAGTTGTTCCTCTATTTGCGGCAACGCGGTTCAGCCGCTCATCAAGGTGCCCCAAGGGTTGTATGCCGATTGTGCCGTTGCAGTTTTTTTTCATCGTCCGTTGCGTTATGGTAAAATCAAGAAAGAAAAGCGCAAAGGGCGGTGAAGCGTACGATGAAAATCGCGGTAGCCGGCGGAACCGGATTCATCGGCGGCAGACTGATCCGGTATTTGAAGTCGTGCGGGGACGAAGTGATGCTCATCTCCCGTTCGGCATCCGGGGGCATTCGCGGCGGCTTGAAGACGGTCGCTTGGGACGAATGCATGGACCGGAAGCAGATGTTCGAAGGTTTGGACGGCATCGTCAACTTGTCCGGGGAATCGATCAATCAACGCTGGACCGCTCAGGCGAAAGGCCGCATCGTCGAATCCCGGCTCGATACGGTCGACAAGCTCGCCAGACTCGTCGGACAGCTGAACGACAAGCCCAAGGCGGTCGTGAACGGCTCGGCCATGGGTATTTACGGTACGTCGGAGACCGACATTTATGATGAATCGAGCGCTGTCCGCAATGTCGACTTTTTGTCCGGAGTGGTCGAGCAATGGGAACGGGCGGCCCGAGCGATACCGGCTCCCCGGCTGATTCTGCTGCGTACCGGTCTCGTACTGGGCCTCGAGGGAGGCGCTCTTCCCCTCATGTCGCTTCCGTACAAGCTGGGAGCGGGCGGACGTGTCGGCACGGGCCGGCAATGGATGAGCTGGATTCATGCGGACGATATCGTCCGTCTGATCCGTTATTGCATCGACACGCCCGATATCCGGGGGCCGGTCAATGCGACCGCGCCGCATCCGGTACGGAACGACCGGTTCGGTCGAGCGCTCGCTTCGGCCATGCGCAGGCCTCACTGGCTGCCCGTCCCGGCATTCGCGCTGAAGGCGGCGCTCGGGGAGATGGCGGAGATGCTGCTGACCGGACAACACGTCTTGCCGAAGGTGGCGCTGGAGCACGGCTTCGAATTCCGGTATCCGACGGTGGACGAGGCATTAAACGCCATTTACGGTAGAGTTCCGTAAGCCGTTCCGGCTTTTTTGCGGCTTGACATGCCGTGTCACATATCGTTAACTGGAATAGGAACAACTGTAGTACAGCTTAGATACAATATATGGGAAAACGGGTGAAGCAAATGAGCGGAAACAAGCGCATTTTGATGGGAGCCAACCAGCCGGCGCTTAGCGAAGGCGTAATGGTCTCGACCCAGAAGGTGATACATGAAGCGCTCGAGCGGTTGGGCTACGGAGAAAGCTATTTCGAATTGCTGAAGGAACCGCTGCGGCTGTTGACGGTACGCATACCGGTACGAATGGACGACGGGCAAGTGAAGGTGTTTACCGGTTATCGCGCCCAGCATACGGATGCCGTGGGACCGACCAAGGGAGGCATACGGTTCCATCCAAGCGTGACGGCGGAGGAAGTATCGGCGCTCTCGCTCTGGATGACGCTCAAATGCGGAATATTCGATCTGCCTTACGGCGGAGGCAAAGGCGGCATCATCTGCGATCCGCGCACGATGTCGCTCGGCGAGGTGGAGCGGCTGGCTCGCGGCTACGTGCGGGCGATCAGCCAGATCGTCGGCCCCAATAAGGATATACCGGCACCCGATGTATATACGAATGCGCAAATTATGGCCTGGATGCTGGACGAATACAGCCGTATCCGCGAGTACGACTCGCCGGGCTTCATTACCGGCAAGCCGCTTGCCATCGGCGGTTCGCAAGGGCGGGAGAAGGCGACCTCGCTCGGAGTGGCGATCTCGATCCGCGAAGCCGCGGCCCAACAGGGAATGGCGATGAAAGGCTTGAAGGTATGCATTCAAGGCTTCGGCAACGTCGGCAGCCATCTGGCGGAAATTCTCGATCAATGGGGCGCGATTATCGTCGGCGTGAGCGACGTGCATGGCGGCATCTACGACGAGAAAGGTCTTGATGTGCCGTATTTGCTCGACCGGCGCGATTCGTTCGGCAGCGTGACGAATTTGTTCAGCAAGCGTCTGACGACGGCGGAATATCTCGTCCAGCCGTGCGACGTGCTCGTCCCGGCCGCGCTCGAGAACCAGATTACGATGGACAATGTCGATCGGATCCAGGCGAAATTGATCGTGGAAGCGGCCAACGGGCCGACGACGCTCGAAGCTTCGGACCGGCTGCACGAGCGCGGGGTGCTCGTCGTGCCGGACGTGCTGGCCAATGCCGGCGGCGTTACCGTCTCGTATTTCGAATGGGTGCAGAACAATCAGGGGTACTACTGGACGGAAGAGGAAGTCAACAGCAAGCTGGAGAGCAAGATGGTCGAAGCGGTGCATAAGGTTCTGGGCTTGGCCAAAAGCAGAAGCATTACTCCGCGTCTCGCCGCGTATATGGTCGGCGTGCAGAAGTATGCGGAAGCGAGCAGGCTGAGAGGCTGGGTATAACAACGACAACGGCATAAGGGTACTCCATGGGCTTCGCACAGGCAGAACGATCTGCAGGCGGAGCCCTTTTTACTGGAACGGATATAATCTCTGAAGCAAAAGCGCCGTGACGCGTTTTGCCACGACAGGAGGATGACCGATATGAGCGAGCTTCTCGTTCCGACTTGGTATTATCAGCATTATGACGCCGATTTCAATCTCGACGTTCCGGCGGAAGCGTTCGGAGGCTGGAACAAAACCGAGCTGCCGATCAACGCCGCCAAAACCGCCCTCGTAGTGATGCACGCGTGGGACTGCGGGACTCGGGAGCAGTACCCCGGCTGGCACCGGGTCGTGGAATACATCCCGCGTTCGTACGACATATGCGACAACGTGCTCCCCGACTTGCTCGGTGCGGCAAGATCGTCGGGCTTGACCGTCTATCACGTGGTTCGTCCGGGCAGCGACTATTTCCGCGAATATCCGGGGTACAAGAGAGCCGACCGGTTGGCCGGTCCCGCCGAGCCGAAGAAGCGTCAAGTGGAGAGGGACGACGTCCTCGACCGGCTCGCCCGTTTCCGCGCTAAGTCGATCTTCCCCGGAGAGCACAATAAGGCGGATATCGCGGCGGGGCAGCAGCATCTGGACTTCCCGGAGCAGGCCAAGCCGGCAGGAGAGGAAGGCATCGCGGAAACGGCAGCCCAGCTGCACGCTTTATGCAGGGACGACGGCATCAACCACCTGATCTACGCCGGGTTCGCGATTAACGGCTGTTTGGTCACTTCCCCGGGAGGTATGGTGGATATGCAGCGGGAAGGCTACACGTGCTCGGCCGTCCGCCAAGCCGTGACCGCGATCGAGAATAAGGAAACGGCCCGGACGGAGACGGCGAAGGAGATCGCTCTCTGGCAGGTAGCGCTTTTCTACGGGTTCGTGTATGATGCCGACGATTTGATCGGAGCTTTAAAGAGCGGTAGTACGGTCGTTTAATCAAAAGGAGGGGCCCGCCGCTCATCCGCAGGTTTGGAAGAGGGCGGGCCATGGAAGCGAGTCTGTGCGAGTTTACCGGTACGGTCTCCGGCGTCGGAAATGCTGCTGCACGAATATGGTGGAGGTACGGATACGGGCTTTCTTCTTGCCTTTGCGACGGCGCTTGCGGCGGCGGCGCGGGCGCCGTTTCCATTCTGCCTCGTCGTCGTCGGCGCCGCCCGATTTGCCTTTGCCGGGAAGCATCGTCATGAGCAGCTTGATCATGGGCTGCATTTGCTGAATATTGCTGACGATCTTCTGCACTTTGCCAACGGTGGAGATGATGCCGTCGATACCGCCCAGCCGGTCGACTACCGATTTGATATCTTTGAAATTGAAGCTGCTAAGAAGACCGGCGCCTCCTCCCGAGGACGCTGCCGGCGCGGCGGGCAGCTGCTGTCCGAATTGCTGGGCCGGGGGGGCGAAGCCAAAGCTCTCCGTCGGAAATCCGCCGGCGCTAGGGCCGGGATAGGGGCCGAAGCTCCGGTAATCCCCCGAACTCCGCACGTCCCGTTGGTCATACCGGACTGGCCATTGATGTCGATTCACTCGGTTCACATTCCTTCTTCTTGGATTTCGGTTAT
The DNA here is from genome assembly GCF_006265175.1 of Paenibacillus hemerocallicola. Classification (GTDB taxonomy): domain Bacteria; phylum Bacillota; class Bacilli; order Paenibacillales; family NBRC-103111; genus Paenibacillus_AB; species Paenibacillus_AB hemerocallicola. Next base: position 43,335 of record NZ_VDCQ01000028.1, read on the forward strand.
GTAATACTGTATGTGGTAGGCGAATGATTGGTTTGGACGAATGCCCGGTTTCTCGCGTCCAGTTCGGGGATATGTCCTGCTCGAGCGCGGAATTGGCCGTGGAAGGCAGCCCTTTTTTCGAACAAGTTGCCGTTGCGCGGGAATGACAATTTAGTCCGGTGACGTATAAAAATTTTAACGTTTTACAATCGTAAAGGAAGGAATGCGGCGAGTTATGTCGAAACAGGTTAATAAGACAGGAAATAGGGGTTGAGAGAAAGTGCAATTGAAGAAGCTGAACGATAAATCGATCGACCAGTTGTTTGAGGCGGTTTTGACGTTGAAGACGGTGGAAGAGTGCTATATTTTTTTCGACGATCTGTGCACGGTTAACGAGATTCAGTCGCTGTCGCAGCGGCTCGAGGTTGCCCGCATGCTGGGCAAAGGAAGCACGTACAACCAGATCGAAGCGGAGACGGGCGCCAGTACCGCGACCATTTCCCGCGTCAAGCGGTGCTTGAATTACGGCAATGACGGTTACAAAATGGCATTGGAGCGGCTAGGCCGCTAATCGATCGCGGGCCCGCCGGTCCGGTCCCATACGCTTGTCCGCGAGACCCCGCTCCTATAGAGAGCGGGGTTTTTGGCGTTCGCCGGACGATGGCGAGCCGCCGAATTGACTTTCGTGTAAGCTTTCGATAGCATGAATATGAAGGTTGAGCGGAAGAGGTGCTCCGGATGGGCAAGGCAGGCGTTCTCGTAATCAGTCACGGCTCCCGCAGCCCGGAGTGGGTGCGGCTCATCGATCGGGCGGTAGCGGATATCCGGTTGCCCGCAATCGAAGATGGAGGAGTTCCGGTCGTTTCTTCGTTTCTGGAAATTGTCGAGGGACGGCTTATTCAGGACGGCATCGATGAGCTCGAAGCGATGGGCGTTGCCGATCTCGTAGTCGTGCCGTTATTCGTCTCGTACGGAAGCACGCATGTGGATGAAATCCGCTATGCGCTCGGCGATTTGCCCGAGGCTTCGTCCGATACGGACATGGTGCCGTTTCGCCGGGAAGCGAGCGTGCACGTCTGTCCTCCGTTGGATGACGATCCGGTCGTGGCGGATATTGTGCTGCACCATTTGGGCTCCTTGTCGGCTTGCCCCGAGCGGGAGCGCGTGCTGTTGATCGGCCATGGCAGCGAGCTGCCGGATTTTTACGCCAAATGGAAAAGCGGGATGGGGAGCGTGGCGCGAAGATTGCAAGAGCTCGGCGGATTCAGGGAGGTTCGGACGGCGCTACTGCTGCCCGACGAGACCCGCGATGCTCTGCAGACTTGGCGTGAAGACCCGACGGACTGTGACGTCATCGTCGCTCCGCTGTTTTTAAGCTCGGGGTATTTCACAAATACGGTAATTCCGGACAGATTGGCCGGATTCGAATACAAATATAATGGAAAAGCGCTTTTGCCGCATGCTTCGGTATCCCGCTGGATGGAGCGGGTCGCGGCGGAGGCGCTCGGACGGATAAGAACCGAGAATATAAACTAAATGATGCCGAACGAACATAAATGGGGGAATGGGTTGATGACGAAACGCGCCAGATTGATCTACAACCCGACATCCGGTCGGGAGGAAATGAAGCGAAGGCTGCCGGAAATCCTGCAGCGATTGGAACGGGGCGGGCTGGAGACGTCGACCCATGCCACGATCGGGGAAGGGGACGCCACGGTTGCGGCCGCCGAAGCGGTCGAGCGCGGCTTCGACATCATCATCGCGGCGGGCGGCGACGGCACGCTGTATGAAGTGATCAACGGCATGGCGGAGATGAAGAACCGCCCTCCGCTCGGCATATTGCCGGTCGGGACGACCAACGATTTTGCCCGGGCGCTCGGCATTCCGAAGCATTGGGAGTTCGCCGTCGACCTGATCCTGCAGCAGCATACGCGGGTGATCGACGTAGGCAAGGTCAATCAGCGGTATTTCATCAACATCGCCGGAGGCGGGTCGATGACCGAGCTTACGTACGAGGTGCCGAGCAAGCTGAAGACGATGATCGGACAGCTCGCCTATTACATGAAGGGGCTGGAGAAGCTGCCCCGGCTGAGGCCGATCGAGCTGTGCTTCCGTTCGAAGGAAGTGCTCGTGCAAGAGGAAGTGATGATGTTCCTCATCTGCAACAGCAACTCCGTAGGCGGCTTCGAGAAGCTGGCCCCGGACGCGAGCCTGAGCGACGGGCTGCTCGACGTATTCATCTTGCGCAAGTGCAACCTGGCGGAGTTTATCCGCATCGTATCGGCGGCGCTGCGCGGCGAGCATATGAACGACCCGCATGTGATTCATTTCAAGACGCAAAGCATTCAGGTGACCTCCCCGGATTACGTGCAGCTCAACCTGGACGGCGAATTCGGGGGTACGCTGCCGTGTACGATCTCCGTCCTGCCGGATCATCTGCAAATATTCGTGGACGAGTCGGGAACCTCGACCTATAAATAAAGACTTGCCCCGGTGGTAGGGCAAGGATTAGCAACGGAGTGTATAAACGTGGCACCAAACCGAAACGGCCGCAACGGCCGAACGAAAAGAAACGGACCGCCCGGCGGCCGACGGGAAGGGACCGAGCGTCCCGCGGCCAAGACTGCCGCCCCGGTCGCACTGCGGGAACAGGTCGTCGCCGATATTATCGGAATAGGACATGGCGGGGAAGGGGTGGGCCGCGTAAACGGCTTTACCCTTTTTATCCATGGAGTGCTGCCGGGCGAGCGGGTAAGCGCCGAGGTTACCGGCCTCAAGAAGCAGTACGGCTTCGCCCGATTGCTGGACGTGCTGGAAGAGAGCCCTGACCGACTGGAGCCGCCATGCCCGGTGTTCGACGAATGCGGAGGCTGCCAGCTCCAGCATCTCGGCTATGACGCGCAGCTTCGGATGAAGTGGAAAATGGTGGTCGACAACCTGGAGCGGATTGGTAAGCTTCGGGTGATCGGAGGGCGGAATGCCGAGGGGACGGGGAACTCCGGAAGGCTGCAAGACGAGATGGGGGAGGAGCAAGCTGGAGGGCGGCAAGACGATGAGGAGACGGAGCGATCCGAAAGGCGGCAGGACGGGCTGAGGGCGGAGCAAGGTGGAGAGCAGCGTGACGCCGAGGGAGCGGTGCGCTTCGAAAAGGGGCAGGACGAGCCAGGGACGGAGCAATCGCCGGGCATACTCGTCCATCCCACAATCGGGATGGACGATCCTTGGCGCTACCGCAACAAAGTGCAGGTTCCAATCGGCGAACGGGAGGGCGGCCTCGTCGGCGGCTTCTACGCCACGGGCAGCCACACCATCGTCGACTCCGACCTGTGCCTGATCCGGACCGAGGCGGCCGACGACATCGTTAGCGCCGTTAAACGTATCGCCCACGAGCTGGCTATCCCGGCCTACGAGGAAGAGAAACGGCAAAGCGGACTGCGTCACGTTATCGTGAAGACAGCTTTTCGAACCGGGGAAATCATGGTTGTACTCGTGACCGATCAGACCAAGCTCCCCCACGTGGAGCAATTGACCGAGCGAATAGTCGCAGCAGTACCCGGTATTACCAGCCTCTTCCATAACGTCAATCCCTTACCGGGGGGCGGGACGGTCATGGGTCCTCATACCTTGGTGTTATGGGGGCGGGACCGTATTTATGATGCGATCGGAGACGTGCGGTTCGCCATCTCGGCCCATTCGTTCTACCAAGTAAACCCGGTGCAGACCGAAGCACTGTACGGCAAAGCGCTGGAGTACGCCGGCTTGACCGGAAGTGAAACCGTCATCGACGCCTATTGCGGAGTCGGCACTATTTCGCTTTTTCTCGCCCAACGGGCGAAACAGGTATACGGCGTGGAAATCGTGCCGGAGGCAATAGAGGACGCCCGGCGCAACGCCGAGCTGAACGGCATCACGAACGCTGAGTTCGAAGCGGGCAAGGCCGAAGAAGTCATCCCCGCCTGGCGGGAGCGCGGCATCCGCCCCGACGTTATCGTCGTCGACCCTCCTCGAAGCGGCTGCGACGCCGCGCTTCTCGACACGATTGTCGCGATGCGGCCGGAGCGTGTTGTTTACGTTTCTTGCAATCCGTCGACGTTAGCTCGTGATCTGCGCGTGTTAGAGGATGGTGGGTTTCGGACGGTGGAGGTGCAGCCGGTGGATATGTTTCCGCATACGGTGCATGTTGAAAGTGTTTGTTTGTTGGTGAGTGATGGAACAGAAGGCTGAAATGCCTTGATATATAAGGGTTTTTGGTTGTAGTACAGAGCTTTGAAGTTTGGTATAACAGCGGGGGAATTGTGGCTTTGGTGCTAAATTGGTGCTAATCTTTTGGGAAGACGACGTTTTGAGGGTGTTAAAGCGTCGTCTTTTTTCATGCTTTCGTTTTGCGGGCGCTCGGGATGAATAAAATGTCACTGACTTTGTTGGCTGCGTCCTTATCTGCTTCCTGTAAGGCATGACCGTAGATATTCATTGTTGTCGTAATGTTCCCATGCCCCAGGCGTTCAGAAATAACCTTTGCGTGAACGCCTTTGTTTATCAGTAAAGTGGCTGCCGTATGTCTTAAATCGTGAAATCGAATATAGCGCAGTTTGTTTTTCTTTAAAAAAGCCCTAAACCACAGGTAAGGCCGTTCGTGGTGAAATGCTTTGCCGTCGGGATGGGCAAAGATGAATAAATGTTCTCCCCCCTGCCAATCCTCTATGGCCTTTCGTTCCTCGCTTTGATACCTTTGGTATTCCCGCAATAACTCCAGCATTGCTTCGGATAGTCCCACTTTACGCCTGGATTTTTTCGTTTTTGGTTCCTTAACACGCGCTACACCAGCTGTAGTAGATGAAACACTTTGCAGCACATTGATTTGTACTTTTTCCCAGTCAACATGTTTCCACTCCAGGGCTAACAATTCACCGCGGCGAAGCCCAGTATGGATAGCCAGTTTAATCATAACCTGCCAATGGAAAGGTTCTTTCTCCAGGGATTGCATAAGCACCTGGACTTCATTTTCATTATAAGGCAAGACATCTTTATAACTTACCTTTGGTTTTCGAACTGGTGCAGCTGGGTTACGCTTTACTACTTCCCATTCTACAGCGCGTGTGAAAATATTTCTTAGAATTCTATGATTATATTCAATTGTACCTGTTGCCAAGCCACCGTCTTTGCCGTCTTGCCGCCCGCCTTCCTTACCAAGTGATTTTAAGTAGTTGGTTATGTGCATTGGGGTTACATCTTCCATCTGTAAATGGCCGAAAGTTGGTAGAATCCGTAATTTTAGGTTCGATTCGTAGGTGTAAATCGTTCTCTCCTCCAAATGATCGGCAGCGTATTTATCCCGCCATTCATTTACGAATTCAGCAAAAGTCATTCTTTGCGGTTTAATGTACTGCCCTGTTTCGACTTCAATTTTGAATTTTGCATATTCGACTTCTGCTTCCCGTTTAGTACGGCATTTTACTGTTTTCGTATGACGAATATACTTCCCATTCGCATCTTTACCGCAGTTAACAGTCAGACGCCAGGAATTCTCCCCGCGCTTAACAATATTAGCCATTTCTACTTTCCCCTTTCTTCGGCAAATAAATACTCGATAACGCCAGCTATCCTTTTTTTATCATGGTCGAACAAAGGACTGCCCTTGTAGGTTATTCCTGGTTTTTGCAGGAATTCCGTTAGTTCAGTTACCCGTTCCATCTCCTCTAAAAATAGCAACTCATATTCAGCTATTTGCAGTTCCCTATTTGTTGATTCTAGTTTTTTATCTGCCTGGATTTGTTGGGAAGTAGCTTGCTGGTACTCGGCCCAAAAACTTTTAATGGAATTCAAACGGTCCATACTTGCAGTTGTATCTGCCGGAAGAAATCCAGCTTTCGCCATTAAGTCGGTATATGGCGTATTTAATGCCGTTGAGAGTTTTTTCAATATTTCAGGTGATGGTATGCCGCGTTCCCCCCTTTCTATCTGTGAGATATAAGGCTGTGAAACACCCGATTGCTCCGCTAGTACAGCCATTGAGAGTTTTGCTGTTTTGCGGAGTGATTTAAGGTATTGACCAAATTCTAAAGCTTCCAAAGGTATCGCCCTCCCTATAACAGAAATAATATACGCAAAATATAACAATTGCAATAAAATTAATTGCAAACGGAATTGAATTGATTTAAGATAATATTGCAAAAGCTATAATATTGCATTATCAATTATACCGGAGGTCATTCAAATGGGCGCTTTATGGGATGCTGCAAAACTTGCAGATTTTTTAGGGGTTAGTCAATCGACCATCTATGCAGGAGTGAGGGAAACTGGCCCTGGTCGAATTCCGCATGTCAAAGTGAGGGGGCGTATCTTATTCCAGCAGGAAAAGGTTGTGGAATGGCTAGAGAACCAGCCTTCCAACAAAATCCCAACCGAGATTATGGAAGAAGCTACAGGAGAGATTGCACAATGAACGGTGAAGATCGGATATTCAGCCGCCGCACCGTATGGCTGGCCGTTAACAGCGAATACGGCAACCAGCTTACCGAACCAAGCGGGAACATGTCGCGTTGGCTAAAGAATTGATTTTAAACCAGGAAAGCCTTTCAGACAGCGACCGGGAAGTATACGCTGTCCGAATCGCGCAGCTGTGCCAGGAACGCGACACTATTATCCATAAAATTCGAACATGCGTAAGAGAATCAAGAAAACAAAAAAGCCCGGCAGCGGCCAGGCTGCTAGGCTTTAGGTACGGCCCGGAGTGCGGGCGAACATCCCAATTCCATTATACACCAGCCCGCGCCCCGGTAAAACAATATACGGGGAGTGTATACGAATGGACTATAACGCTACTTTGGACCGTTTTAACCAGGCTATTAATCGCATGGAATCGGCTATAATGGTCGCCATAGAAGCCCACGTACTGCAAGTGGAAATCATTCGGAAAATGGCCGAACGGGGCATAACCCCGGAATCAGCTCAGGGCGAGATCGAACGGTTAAAAGCAGAAATTGAAAATAAAATTTCATAGTGTGAGTACAGGCCCTGGCTAAAGCAGCCGGGGCCTTTGTTGTCTGTAGGCAACAAAATTTTACAAGTGATTCGGGGCGTGATAATTTAAGTATACAAGATAAACAACTTAATACATTGTCGGTTTCATCGTTACGACGTTAAAAGAAACGATAGGTAAGTGATGGGAAAGGCTTACCAGCATGCAGGAAGCGGCTAGATAAAGGCTTCCAATGCTGGGGGCCTTTTTCTTTTTGCCCTCTAAGGAGGTGTGACACTTGACAACGGAAGAAAAGAAGGAAAAACGTAAGACTTACTTACGCGAGTACCTCCGGGAATGGAGAAAGAAAAACCCGGAACGTAATGCGGAAATTCAAGCGAATTACTGGAAGCGCCGCCTGGAAAAGCAGGCACGGGCGGGAGAGGGTTAAGCTGTAATGGACCAAAAGGTCAAAAAAATAGCCCCACAGCGGGGGCAAGGGCCACGCAGGCGGCTATTCCTAAATGGGCTTACGTTCATTATACCAAGAAAAGAAAATAACCCCAACGGCGGGGGCAAGCGTCGGCGGCCTAACGGGGGGAGGGAACCCGAATATAGGACAAGGGGAACACCGACATGGAAGCGGAAAAAGAAACTGCCGCCCAGGGCGCGGGCGGCAACGAATCAGCTAGGGATATTATACCACAAAAACGGCGTACAGTCGCTAGTTTTGACAATATCCCAGAAGAATTACGGGCGCTGAAACAGTGGGTAGTATGGAGTTACGAAACGCGCCCAGGAGAAGAAAAACCGACGAAAGTACCGAAGCAGACTAACGGAAGGAACGCCAGTACGGACCGACCGAAGACCTGGGCAACGTTTAAAGCAGCTGCGGCAGCTTACAGCGCGGGAAGATTCGACGGCATAGGCTTCTGCTGTAGCGAAGAAAACGGCTACGTAGGCGTAGACCTGGATAAGATCGACGGATGGAAGGACGAAGCCGACGCGATTATACGCAGCCTAGACAGCTATACGGAAGTAAGCCCTTCGGGTAACGGCTACCGGGTATTCGTGAAAGGTAAGAAGCCTGGGACGCGGGAACGAAAAGGGCCTTTCGAAATGTACGACCATACTAGCACCCGCTTCCTAACGATAACCGGGAACCATCTACCAGGGACGCCGACAACGATAGAGGAACGCCAGGAAGTCGTAGAAAAACTGTATACCGATTACCTGGAAGCGAAGAAGCCAGCCAAAACAAAGAAGGGCGCGGCTAAAAAATCCCCGGAAATGACCGACGACGAGGTAAAAAGCAAAGCTATACAGGCGGGCAACGGGGAAAAGTTTACGAAGCTGTACCGGGGGGAATGGGAAGGGCTAGGATACCCGTCCCAAAGCGAAGCAGACCTGGCTTTCACGGGAATGCTGGCCTTTTACACCCAGGACCCCGAACAGATCAGACGTATTTTTCGCGAATCGGGGCTGTACAGGGATAAATGGGAACGGGACGAATACCGGGAAGAAGTGATAGGAAAAGTCCTGGACACTCTTACAGAAGTGTATACAGGGGGCGGGGCGAAGGAAAAGAAATCGCAGGCCGAAGTCCTGATGGAACTAACGAAGGACCTGGACTGCTTTTGCACGACAGAAGGCGTAGTTTACGCGAATATCCCCCTGGAAGGTAAAAGTGTATCGGTCCGGGTACGTAGCGAACAGTTTAAGCGGTGGCTGCGGAATCAGTATTACGATACGCATAAGAAGATACCTGGCAATCAGGCCGTACAGGACGTAGTTTACCAGCTGGAAGCCAGGGCCAGTATGGCCGGACCACAGGAAGACGTTTATATACGGGTGGCTGGAGACTTTCGAACGATTTACATAGACCTGGCGAACGAAAGCGGGGAAGTCGTAGAAATCACAGCGGCGGGCTGGCGCGTCGTCCAGGAAGCAAAAGCGCGGTTTCATAAGACCCAGGGAATGCTTCCACTGCCTACACCCCAGCGGGGCGGTACGATTAACGAATTACGGCCTTTTGTAAACGTAACGGAAGAAGAATGGCCCCTGCTGGTAGCGTACATTATCGGCTGCTATCATCCGAAAGGGCCTTATCCCCTGCTAATTTTGCAAGGCGGCCAGGGTTCGGCGAAATCGACGCAGACCAAGGTTATACAAAGCCTAGTAGACCCGACGACCGCCGTACTTATGAGCCTGCCGCGAAGCGAAAAGCAGCTGGCAATTACAGCGAAGAATGGCTGGTTAATCAGCTTCGATAACCTTTCTGAATTGTCACCCAGTATATCCGACGCACTTTGCAGACTTTCTACAGGCGGGGCGCTAACTGATCGGACGCTGTACACGAACGACGAGCAGCAAATTTTCGCCTTTAAGCGCCCTGTAATCTTAAACGGCATTACGGACCTAGCGGAACGCGCTGACCTGGGCGACAGGGCCGTAACGATACACGCGCCCGAATTAAAGCGCAGGGACGACGAAGCGACGTTCTGGCCCCGGTTCGAAGAAGCGCAGCCCCGGATACTGGGGGCGATATTCGACGCGGTAAGCGCCGCGCTGCGGAACCTGCCTAGTGTACGGCTGGCAAGTACGCCCCGAATGGCTGACTTTGCGAAATGGGCCGTAGCTGCGGAAGAAACTTGCGGACTGAAAAAGGACGCATTCCTGAAGGCGTACGACGTTAACCGAAAAGATAACGCGTTGGTGGCCCTGGAGCACGATTCTGTAGGAAGGGGCATTGTACAGATTATGAAATCCAGGCCTGCCTGGGATGGGAATTCCGAAGCACTAATCAAACTGCTTAAGGATATTAACCCGGAAGAAAGATGGCCGCCAGCGAACAAAATTAAAGCTCATATCGACCGCTGTAGGCCCGCGCTACTTCATGTTGGTATCGAGATTGAGCAAGAGAAAAGGACCCGAAAATACTACATTACGAAGGCAGCGAAAAAGCCAACTGTACCGCAACTGGGCGAAGTGCCGGGTTGGACGCTAGAAAATGACCACTACAACCGGGTACTAGGCACAAATGTCGTGTTAAGTATCGAGAAGGAGAGCGACGGAACATTTCTGTCATGTGCTGCGACCTGGCGGGAGGGCTGCGCGATAGGGGAAGGCAGGCCGCGATTTATGGAATTTCTAGCGGAAGGCGCTACATGGGCTGAAGCGTTGCGGGCAGCCGAAGAATACGCCGCCAGGTTTGTATAAGTGCTTAATTACCATTTTACTGGGAAACGGTTGATACGGTTGTGGTACGGCTGTTTTTGGGCAACCGTAACGGCTTCGGACATAGAGCCACGCGGGATTCGGCGGTTGTGATACGGCTGTTACGGTTGCTTCTACTTTTTATCTAAAAAGAAAAAAGAAAGGGAGCAGAGGCCGTACCAGCGTAGCCGCTTAAAGCGTGAAACGACATACACATAGATATTTTCGCCTTTTTACCGTATCAGCCGTATCGTGGACGCGTAAACCCGCGCCCCGTCTGGGTTTAAGGCGTTACGGCTGGCTAAAGATCAACCGTAACAAAACCGTGTATGTTACGGCTGATTGAGACGGGAAGCCGGGGTTTTCGGCCTTCGGGCCTTTATATACGAAACGAACTTATAAAAAGTAAGTGAAAGGAGTTATCCAAATGACGGACTGGAACGACGAATACGCGCAGGCACTGAACGAATTGTACGACGATGGGTGGATTGAGGACTTCGAGGAATGGCAGCAGCATATGCGGGAGTTGGCCGCCGAATTGGATGAACTTGCCGACCTGGCGGGACGTTCCGCAGACGCAAAGCTGCACTTTCACACTGCGTGGATAGAAGCCGCCCATGCCCAGCTTGGAATGGACGCTTTTAATGGGACGTTCCCGAAATACCCCGAATTCTTGAAAGGCCAGGATAGGAAAGCTTACCTGGAACGGTTGGGGCAGTACGACGCAACGCTTAACGACTTATGGAAGGCGTACTTCGAAAAACGCAAAGCGCAGCGCCAGGCAGCCGCAACTGTGGCCGACCTGGACCACTGGTGGGCAGCGGACCAAGCACGGATGCGGGAGCGCACGGAACGCTTACAAGCATTAAAGAAGGAACGCAAGGAGGGCTGATAGGATGACCAATGAAGCGAATGCCCGACGCCCGCCGCAGGATATGGAAGAAAAGCGGAAGTTTCACCCGCAGGCCGATACGCTAAACATGATCGGTGAGAGGAACGGGAAGCCTGCGCTATTGTGTGGCGGCAAGCGTAAGCGGGGGCCGGGCCTATGCCGAAACTATGCGGGCATGGGGACTGACCACAGCGGCTACGGGCGCTGTAAATTCTGCGCCGGGTGCAGCACAGGCCCGCGTACCCAGGAAGGCAAGGCTGCAGCTGCACAGAACGCCCGTAAGCATGGCTTTTACAGTCCGGCGTTATACGGCGCAGAATGTGAGACTTACGAACAGCTGCGGGCGAAGGGCGTAGTAACGTTAGAAGATGAAATCTTCATGTGGAAAGCCAAGCTGCTTACCTACTTGCAAAAGTGGGAAAAGATTCGCCAGGAGAAAAGCGAAGAAGCTACGAGGGTATGGTATAAGGATGGCCACGAAAGGGCGTACTACTACGCCGGGACCGCCGAAGACAGGGTATTAAGTCGTAACCTGGAAACCCTAGGCCGACTGGTAGAGAAATACGCCCGGCTTCGCCCGGACGACGGCGAAGACTTGTTAAGCCAGATTAACGCCGAACTGCGGGCAGCGTCCCAGGCAAAGATCGCCATAGCCTGGAGCGGAAGACCAGCGCAACGTATAGTTAACCCGGACGAAACAAGTAAAGAAACAAAGAAATAAAGTTATCTTTCCTTATTACCTTCCCGATAGGCGGTTAATCGGCCACCTTCCCGATTATGGAAAATCGGCAGCCTTCGACGGTGGGCGGTAAACCGATTATTCGTAACGGGTGGGGCGGGCTGGAATGGCAAAAGAATTCACAATGGGCGCTAAAATGACACTGAAAGATCATTTTAGTAGCACTATTAAGCGGGTAAAGCAGTCTACAGAAGCTTTCGCAAAATCAGCGGACCTTACTCGCGATAAAAACGGCAGGCTGCGGGATAGCCTGGGGCGCTTCGCGGCTACTGCCGAACAGAGTAAGCGAAGCCTGGTAAGCTTTAGCGGCGGCCTTTCCAGCATGGGCGCAGCGGCTTCAGGGGCGCGAATGCACATAAGCGGGTTAGCCGGAGCAGTAACGGCCCTGGCGGTAGGCGTAGGTGCTAAAATGGGCTTCGACTGGCTGATCGGCGCGAACGCGGATATGGAACAGTACCAGAATACGCTGGGCGTCGTACTGAAAAGCCAGGAAAAGGCTGTAGAAACGCTGGCCTGGGCGCAGAAGTTCGCGGCTAAGACGCCTTTCGAGATTCCGCAAATTGTGGAAGCTACTACACGAATGAGCGCCTACGGCCTAGAAGCAAAGAAGGTAATGGGAATTACAGGCGATATGGCCGCCGTAATGGGTAAAGACTTAATGCAGGCCGTCGAAGCCGTAGCCGATGCGCAGACCGGGGAACTGGAACGCTTAAAGGAATTCGGCATAACGAAAAAGATGGTAGAAGACCAGGCGAAGCTGCTGGGGACTAGTCCGATAGATAAGTCTGGCAGCATTAGGGATATGAGAGCATTTAACGCTGCGCTATTCTCACTAATGGAAGACCGATTTAGGGGCGGTATGGAAATGCAGTCTAAGACGTTTAAGGGCATGGTATCGAACGTTAAGGATTTCATGGGTACGATGGGCCGCCAGCTAGGGAAGCCGCTTTTTGAGAAGGCGAAGGCCCGCCTGGGTATCTTCCTAGACACACTGAACAGGCTGCAGGCCGACGGTAATATAGACCGCTGGATAGGGAACGTACAGAAGGGCGCTGCTGTCGTTGGCGCTGGCTTCGGAAAAGTCGCCGGGGTAGTACGCCAATCATGGGCGCAGCTGCGCGGGTTTTACACCGAAAACCAGGGCAAGCTGGCGAAAATCGGCGCTGTGTTTGTAGCAGCGTTTAGCTCCGCAATACCTGTTATTAGCTGGTTATTTAATACGGGCTTGCCGATGGTAAACAGCTGGCTTTATAAGATAGCGGGCTGGGTAATGGATACAGCCGTATACTTCGTTGATAACTGGGGCTGGATTGATCCAATAGTTACCGGGCTGGCTATCTCCTTCGGTACGTACTACGCAGTCCTTAAAACGGTAGCCGCCTATACGAAGATAGCGACCGCCGTACAGACAGCCTATAATGCCTTCCTGGTAGGCGGTAGCGTCGCTGCAAAAGCCGTAGCAGCGGCCCAGGCAGCGTATAGCGCAGCTATGGTACGCGGGACGGCGGTAACACGGGTACTGGCAGCCGCCCAAGCGTTCTTTAACGTAGTCCTAATGGCTAACCCTATCGGCCTGGTAGTTGCCGCTATTGGCCTGCTGATCGGCGCGGGAATCCTGCTGTATAAGAACTGGGATAAGGTTACGGAATACGCCGGGAAGCTATGGGAAGGCATGAAGGCTGTCTGGGGCGCTATGACTTCCTGGGTAACGAACAAGATAACCGAAGCGAAGGAATGGGGCGCAAACATTATTATGACAATGGTAGACGGTATCCTGGGCGCGAAAGATAAGCTAGTAGACGGTGTAAAAAGTGTATTCAAGAAAGTAAGAGAGCTAATGCCGTTTTCCGACGCAAAGCGCGGGCCGTTTTCCGAACTGACCTACAGCGGCGGGGCGCTTATGACAACACTAGGCCAGGGCGTCGATAAGAAGGCTGCGCAGCTGAAAAAGTCGGTAACTTCGGCCTTCCAGGATACCGGGTTAGGTGTAAATATTGCACCGGGTAAAGTCGAAAGCCTAGCCCCAGCGCCTGCAGCAGCTTCGCCAGCCGCAGCGCCCCAGGTGACAATCCACGTAGGGGGGATCGAAATCAACGGGGCCGACGGCGATACCGAACGCATGGCTAACGAACTTATCGAAGTGATATACCGAAAAGCGAAAGACGCCGCGCAAATCCTGTCGTCGGTAGATAAAAGCGCACTGATCGGGTAATAGGGAGGAATGGGAGTATGGACGAAACCCAGCAAAGCGAAAAGCTGGCCGAAATGTTAGCTGCTGTGGGTATCAAACGGGGTAGCAGCTTTACAGGCAGCAAAGCAGCCTTATCGCAGTCACATGAACAGCAACTAAACGAAATGCTGGCAGCTGTAGGTATTAAAAAACAAAACGATAAAGGGGAAATGTAAAATGATTAGATCGTACGAAGAAATGCTGGAGAATATCAAAGCCTTCGAAGCCGCCAAGAACGCGGATAACGGGCAGTTGGACGCCGCAGCTGCGGAAGTAGAGCAGGCCCGCCAGCGGTATAACGCCCTGCTAGAACAGGCCCTGGATAACCCCGAAAAGCTGGCCGCAGAAGTCGCCCAGGCCCAGGGAATGGTAACTATCGCTGAAACGAAATTACAGCGCCTACGGGTGAGTCTGGACGCTGAGAAGAAGCAGTACCCGGACGGTATGGCCCTAGCCTTTATGAACGTCCAGGCAGAAATTCGCCGCAGAATCGCCGACGGAAGCCTGCTTCGTGAAGAATTCCAGCCCCTGCTGGACGAAACGAAAGAGCATATGCAGGCGTATATGGAAAAGCTGGCCGCTGTGTTCGTCAAAATGCACCAGGTAAACAAAAGCCTGGCGCATGTCCAGCGCAGCACAGCAATCGCTGTAACTCGATACACTGGCAAAGAAGCGCAGTTCGGGTTAGGTGGTCCAGAAACTTTATCGGAATTGGATTTTAGAGAATGGGCCTGGGTTAACTATCAACAATACGCTGACGACCTGTATAAGATTCGCAAGGCTGCTATGGAGGAAACAAGCCCCGAAGTGAAGCTGCCCCCTGTATATTCGCCGAACGAAGTTACGCCGACCAGCAGCACATTCCAGGAAGGAAACCAGCTGTGAAAATCGTGCGTAATCATCTCGAAGAAGGTGCGTAGGAAAAGAGGGGCCGAAGTTAGGCCCCTCTTTTCTTTGTCCGAAGTTTCTGTTTCATTTCAAGCTTACCAGCTTCGCAGTCGTCGATCAGTTGCATGTATTGTTCCGAATCCAGGAAAAGCATAGGAATAATTAAATTGCCCGTCGTCGCGTAATCCAAGTAGCGCGGCTTCATTCCCCATCAGCCCCTTTGTCATCCCGCTGCTGGGGACTATTAAGCCCTTACGCGGGATTCTTTTTTAGTTAATTGCACCCTTCGGCGTCCTGGGTATACGCGGCACGTTACCCGAAAAGCGAACCTGGCCGAACGCCAATTCTATAATAATCTTCGCCGACAGCGGATTTTTCAAATGATCGGTAAACGTCACAGCTGGAACAGGCCCCACAGCTGCGCCTTCCAAGGCCAGCGCCAGGAACTGAACGCTGCTTACCGCGTCAAGGCTTCCCGACAGGCTGCCGTTATCGTACGTTACTTCGCCCAGCTTCCCTACAGCTGTGAATTTCATGCCCCGGCCCCCAGGGCAACAGCGACTTCTTCCCAAAGCTGTTCAATATGTTTTTTTCCTTCGGCCCAGTCCCGCAGGAACGCCAGGGCGGCTTCCGCGTCGCGGTAGGATAGTTCATTAATCCGTTTATGAAGCGTAGCCCGCTTGTAGATGTATTCGGGGTCTATCGGCAATTGGGAAGCGGCTTGGTTATCTTTTTCACTCATGGACAGCTCCCTCAGAAGCATTATCTTCAACCAGCGCCTTCGTAACTTCTTCCCATAACGGCGTGACCTTCTTTGTACCATCGGCCCAAGCCCGCAAAAAGGCCAGGGCTGCTTCGGAATCCTTGTAAGATAGCGCCGCTATTTTTTCGTGTAACGTAGCCAACTTGTAAATATATTCTCTGTCTATCGGCAATGGTTCGTATTCACGCGCCATAAAAGTGCCCCCTTCCTTGATACAAGAAATTATAATTTACTACCGCGAATAAGTAACCAATTATCTCCAGATAACAGTTTCGTGTTAGTATCAAAAACCATTGTTTATGTAACACTCTTCAAATGAGTGGATTATGTGAGTTAGATAGCATGAAGATAGTACGAAACTCGTTCCGAAATCATATTTACGAAAATGTACGTTTATGATACTGTTATAACAACGATACATAAACGGAAGGAACGATATGAATGAGAATAGCATATGCAAGGGTTTCGACAGCAGACCAATCCCTTGATTTACAAATGGACGCACTAAAGAAATTCGGATATGACCGAATCTATACGGAGAAAGCAAGCGGCGGCAAGGATGACCGCCCTGAACTAGCAAAGGCTTTGGACATGTTGCGCGAAGGGGATGCTTTTATCGTTTACAAACTTGACCGTTTGGCACGTTCGACACTAAAGCTGATAGAAACACTTGATTTGCTTAACAAGAAAGGTGTGGAGTTCGTAAGTCTTTCTGACAATATTAACACCTCTACGGCGGCAGGAAAGGCTATGTTCGGCATGATGGCTGTTTTTGCGGAGTTTGAGAGGTCAATCATACGTGAACGTACCGTAGCAGGGCTTCAAGCGGCGAGAGCACGTGGACGCAAGGGAGGTCGTCCCTTAACAGATAAAAAGAAGCTAGACAAAGCGATCAAGCTATATGAGAGCGGAGAATTCACAGTAGCACAAATAGAAGAAATGACAGACGTAAGCAAGGGGTCGCTTTACCGTGAACTTAACAGAAGGAAACAAGAAGCAACAAATACGGTTGTGAAGTCCGAGAGCCGTTGAGAGGCTATGTAATAACTGATTAAGGTAGAGCCACCCTATGAGGGCGGCTTTTTTACTATGTTCTACGCGGTTATACAGGCTTCTAATTAGACCCCCACCCAGTGCCGAATTAATCGAAAAATTGAATTCATAAAAGAGTTAGGGTTGTATTAGCCGTGCAAAATTTTTCAGTAATTTAATGTGCGTACAGAAGAAAGAAGCCCCAAGCAAAATACTGATGCTGGGACTTCTTTCTTCTGTCACTGTTCACTTGCCGCGGCAACCTCATCCCATAGGGATCTGGAATTTACTACAACATTTCCATTAATGATTTCAAACTTACCTAGTCCGGAACCTCTTCCTGACCGAACTTTGGTATTCTTAAATGAATCAATTTGGATTTGTTCGTATTCTGACTCACTTAATAGAATGTTGGCTTTTAACGCTTCTTTAATACTTTTTCCAATAGACTTTGCAAGCAAAGGAGGCACCGCATTTCCAATTAACCGATGATTTGTCATATACGAACCCAGCATTTTATGTTTGTCAGGGATAGTTTGGAGGCGTTTCAGTTCAGAAATACCAAGTTTTCGATTCTCCCAATGGAATGGCCCTGTATTATTACCTGGATTAGCTTGAATTGTTAGAGAAGGTCTATCTCGATCAATTTTAAGCAAGAAGTACCAAAATTTACTTCGCCAATCAAAGAGAGGATTCGGATGTCCACGTTCCTTACAATAATAAGAGTAATTAAGTCCTTCGGGTATTTCTTCAAGTAAATGCGCATATTTTCCGTTGTATGCCGGAAAGTCAGTGGAATCAAATAGATCTCCAATAGCTTCATTAACAGTAACGTAAGGTAAGTAGCCTTGTAATTCAGAGTTAGACTCACTATGCGTCTCAGCCGGAAATTGGTACTTAATTCTATCTCTAAACCCCACAATAAATAATCTTTGTCTAAATTGTGGTACACCGTAATTTGCAGCATCAAGTACTTTCCAATATACGGTGTAGCCTGTATCTTTAAATGATTGCAAAATTGTCTTCCAATCTTCCCCCTTGTTTGATGATAAAATACCTCTAACATTTTCGAGCAAGAAAGCACGAGGCCTTATCTCTTTTAGAAGACGAATATAATGTTGAAATAAAACTCCGCGTTCGTCATCTAATCCTTTACGTTTTCCTGATTTTGAGAAGGATTGACAAGGGGGACCACCAGCAAGTAAATCAAGTTCTCCAGCATTTATTTTGGCTATCGACATTAATTCTTCTGGGGTTATATTTCTAATATCTTCAGTAAGATACGGTAACTCTGGAAAATTCAATTTTGTAATTGCCGCAGCATCTTTATCAATATCAAGAGCCACTTTGCATTCAAATCCCGCTGCATGTAGTCCTAAGTCTAACCCGAGCAACCCAGAAAACAATGAGATGCTTAACATTTCTAGTGATTCATAAGGTTCATCATTTATTGTCAAATATCCCTTTTTCTTTGTCTTCATTAATATCTGCCTCTCTAACGCTAATCTAACTTACCCATAAAAGTATTTTAACCTTTACCTAGTAAAAAAGTAAAGGTTAAATCCGGAACGAATGTTCTTATTTTAAATCTTCAAAACTTTTCCTAACTGTATTAGGTGTTCTGCTTTCATTAATCGGTTTTATCACCAGCTCCACAAATTTGGATAAATGTCCTGTATCAATTTTAATCCTATTGATAAAATCTTTGAAAGTGATGAACTTAAAGTTCACATCGACGCCCTCGATTGTGTCAGTATGTGGCGTTACGGAGGAAATATCATGAGCCACAAATATCACATCAACGCTCCATTCGGCGGGATCAGATATTCCCTCCCACTCTGTACGACGATGTTTTAAAGATTTTTGCAACGTTCTTTTATGTCCTTTAACATATAAATCAGTTAATCTTCCTGCATGAGCCTCGTATGCTAAAACCTGCTTCTTACTCACTTCTTGGTAATCAACATCACCTAATTTCTTTTTGCTTACATTACTCGCATTTACCGGGTCACCTAATCCACGCTGTCTCCAATTAAGGTTCTCCGGGATTAAGGAGGAGATAAAATCAACTATTCTCTGTTCAATAATACCAGTAGTATTAGTTTCCTTATTGGCAACAGTAGTCAAGAGATTATGGGTCTCACCTAAAGAAATAGACTCATTAATAATATGCGTTTTTGGCTTAGCGATTCTGATAATTCTTAAAAGCCATCTTCGCAACCAGCCAGCTAATTCGCGACGTGCTGGGAAGCCCATACCTTCCATAGCACGTAATATTCTTACGAGAGATTTTGCTGCACTTAATTGCGCTTCTTTTTTACTATGCGCCCAATTAATATCTAAGCGGGAAACAGATTTTGCGTTATTTAAGAAAGGATTGTCAGCGACTTCTAAACTGGGGGGGAATAAACCACATGCCCAATCAGCCACACTTCCTCTGGGATTAAACTCGTAAAGAATAGTCATGGGATGATCAAAGAACTCTGCAATAATACACTGAAAAAAAAGCATCTGTAGGTAAGGACCGAATGATTTGCCTCCAGGGTTTAAAAGAGTTAATAGATCTTTTTCAATTTCTCCAGAGTAATTCAATCTGGCGGCTACAGTAGCTATAATAGCAGTTGCTGATTCAGGGTCAAGGTCAGCCAATGTGGCCTCTTCTAATTTCTCATCATTGTCAATTAGATTCTTCACTAAGGACAAATCCAGCTTCGGAGCTAACTTGAAACCATTCAGAATCTTCTCGACATGTTTCCAATCGTATGTTTGCTTTTCATATCGGGAAGACAAAACATTAGTTATTTGTGCTGCAGACATCTTTTCCAGTTCAGCCAATCTTGCGATGAGTCCTGAGTGACTTAGTATATTACTTGCTTCACTAGTTGATAAATCAGTTTTCCCTACTAAGTCCTTATGTAATTCAATATAAATTGTGCTTAGTGGAGGGCCATACTTATCATCGCCGATATTCAACGCTATTCCTAAGATTTTCTTGAAATCTATACTTGCTGATCCGGACTCAATCCATGAATTGAATTCAAGCATTATCCAATTTGCGTGATCGTCTGATTGAATACCCAGAGCAATTAATCCCTTCTTAATTTCTTCTGTAACGATTTCTTCTTTCTCTGGTACTATTGGTAACATCATAGTTCGAACTGCTTCCCTCAGCTCAATATTTGCAGACATCACTTTTCACCCTCACATTTTTTAAATGTCGTGGTCCACCATTTTTATAATGTTCTTGATAATTTGATGGAACATCTTGATTTCATTTAAATTTCGTTCGCTAAGTAATTGCTTATGAACTTCAATTAAGGTTTCTTTTTCATATTGATTTTCATCTATATCGATATCTTTAAAATTGAATAAATCAAAGAGGGATAATTCTAAGGCTAGGGTGACTTTCTCAAGTGTTTCGAGTGAAACATTAACTTGTCCGCGTTCAATTTCACCAATATAACTTTGAGAAATTTGCATTTTTTCACCAAGTTCTGCCTGGGTAAATCCTTTTGCTTTTCTTAATTCTCTAATATTACTGCCTACTAATTTAATGAACTCTGACAATTCGATCACCCCTATTACAGGTTAAGGAAATAATTCAGGAACTTAAACAAACCAATAACATCTATAAATCATAAAATAATCACTATAATGGTTATTCTATGTTTTCAAATCTTTCCTAGATTGATTTTATTTATACAAAAATTTGAGATTTATTATCGATTAAAGCTAACGCAGATTCTCACATGTTTAAAAAGGGAGCAAGACAGATACAGGATATGCTTGATAAATACGCGGACTTGGCCAACATGAATGGTGGGGCTGCAGTTATCAGAAGATTAGCACACCATGAAATCATTCCAACCGAACAATTACAATCATTTAACAAGTTGTAAGAGCTATTGAGGGGTTTTAAAAGATTGATTGTACCATGCATGTACTACTTGCTGTCTAACAATTCACACTGGTTTGAAGGGTTTAATATGGCATCACTTAAGTATCCAGTGCCGAATGTAAGGAATAGCGTAAGGCAGCACTTGAAAATAGACGTCATTTTACCTGTTCTTTTCACATTGCTTATGGTTGTATACCTTTGATGGAGACTATCCTAGAAATGGTTTTAGGTAAAGCATAGAAATGAGTAAATCATGAAAGCCAGTGTATCCAAGAATCTAAAGAAAAGTGGGAAAATGTGTTACAATGTTCTCATATTAAATCCTCGTGAGGTGTCTCAATGTTAGGTAGTCTATAAAGAACCGATATTGTAAAGAATATAGAGTAATAAAAGGAGGGGATTTCGTGGAAAATATCGATGAAATTCTGGATAATGAAGATCTTGATTTGGACGAGGGTGATTTACTTAGTCCTAGCAAAGATAGAGAACTTAATGATATTTACCCTGAGGCCAATATAAAGGTAGAAAGGGAGCAGTATTCTATTTTTGAGCTAAATAGAAAGTTTGGAAAGGCACAAGTTGTGCTGGACCCTGATTTTCAGAGAGAGGATGTTTGGAAAAATCGTCAAAAGTCAGAACTAATTGAATCAGTACTAATGGGAATACCATTGCCCATATTTTATTTAAATGAAACCAAAGAAGGTAAACTTGTAGTTGTAGATGGTCGGCAAAGATTAACAGCATTCTTTCAATTTTTAAAGGAAGAATACAGACTTACTGATTTAAGGATATTGAAAGCATTAAACCTTAAAAAATTTAGCGAATTAGATAAAAAACTTCAAGCTAATTTGGAAGATTTCCAAATAATTGCACAGGTAATTAAACCACCCACTCCAGATCGTATCAAATTTGACATATTTGACAGGGTAAATAGAGGGGGAACTCCTCTAAATAATCAAGAAATGAGAAATGCTTTATATCAAGGAAAGTCTACTTTACTACTAAGAAATTTGTCTGCTAAAGAAGTATTCAAAAGAGTAACCAATAATTCAATTAATTCAAAAAGAATGAAAGACCGCTATCTTATTCTTAGATTCATTGGCTTTTATTTGTTGAAGGTTGAGATTTTAAAAGATGCAAATGGAGAGTTAATTGAGTATAAAGGGGATATAGATGAATTTCTTGGGAAGATAATGGATTACATAAATGAATTGACCAATGAAGAAATTAAAGTGTTGGAAAAATTATTCGAAAAAACAATGAGAAATAATGAAATTATTTTTAATGATGATGCTTTTCGAAGAATTGCCAGAAGTGGAAAGAGACAGCCGATAAACATGTTGTTATTTGAAGCATTAAGTTACTTATTTACAATGTTTGAAGAAGAGTATTGCTTAGAAAACAAGGAAAAAATTAAAAGTGTTTGTTTTGAATTATTAAAAGATGAGCATTTGAATAAATTATTAACAAATGACCGTGGTCGAGGAATTGTAGTGCCAGAAATAATGAAGTTAATGGATACTTTAAAGGAGAGGCTGTTGAATGATAACCAAGTTGAAAATTCATAATTTAAAGTGTTTTGACAGTGTTGAAATGTCTTTAAATAACTTTACACTACTGACAGGGATGAACTCAGCTGGAAAATCTACTATTATTCAGGCTATTTTATTAGCAGTTCAAAATGTTACAGAAAATGGGCGTTTTCCTTTAAATGGAAGGCTAGTATCCTTAGGTCAGTTTTCTGATGTCAGGAATTTTATACGAAATGCTAAAGAGTTTGAAGTTGAGGTTTCATCCAAAAATAACAACTCGGTAAAATTTAAATTTATCGAAAATGGTCAGGAAGTAAAATGCGAAATAACCAATGATAGTGAGGTGTTAATTGATTATTTGCATCAAAAAAATCATAGAATAAGCTATTTCTCTTCGAAACGTATTGGATCGCAAGATTTGTACCTTAAAAACTATGATAGTTATCTCAACTTTGGGATATTAGGTGAATTTGCTATCGATTATTTTGAGAAAAACAAAAGTACTCAAATTGAAGATTACTTAATTAAGGAAAAGCCAGTTGGAAAAACTCTAGAACTTCAAGTGAACTACTGGCTCAAGTATATTTTAAATTGCGAAATATCAACTGAAGATATATCAGGAACTGATCAAGTGAGAGTGAAGTATAAATACTCGAACAATAGATATGTTCGACCTAGAAATATAGGTTCTGGTTTAAGTTATATAATTTCTTTGTTAATTAGTGTAATGTCCTCCAAAAAAGATGATCTGATAATAATTGAGAATCCCGAAATACACTTACATCCAAGTGCACAATCAAAATTAACGGAATTTTTAACGTTTTGTTCAGAAAATGGAATTAAATTAATTGTTGAAACTCATAGTGATCACATTTTTAATGGGGTAAGAAAATCTATTTTTAATAAAGTTATTAGTAAAAATAATCTTTCTGTATATTTTTGCAAATTAACAGATGATTTATTAACAGAACCAGTCGAAATATTCTTCAATCAAAAAGGCGATGTGGAGAATCATCAAAGGGGCTTATTTGACCAGTTTGATGAAGACCTAGATGAAATGTTGGGGTTATAGAATATGGAAGTGTTAATGAATGAATTGTCATTAGAAGGGCAATTTACAGATCTTAATGAATTCTTAAATTCTTTAAGGGAGTTTATATTAATACAGAAAATAATGGATGCTGCTCAAATTAAATTACTGAAACATTATAATCTACTAAATGAGAAAGTAACAGTATCCCACTCATTACACGCTGTTTTAACAGATAATAGCATTAAAACTACTAGTGAGATTAGAAGATTTAAAATATATTTAAAAAGGTTACTATCAGATCCTTCATTTTGGCATGAGAATCAATTTCACAAACAATCTGATAGATATACATGTAAATTCACAGATAAAACCCATGACTATTCTTTAGCGGAGGCCTGTGAAAGAGACAGACGAGTACTTTCCTTTGAAAACAAGAAATTTAAAGATAATACAATAGTTATTGAGAAGAACAATGCGGAAGTAATGACTTTATTAAACTTTCATAATGCTCAATCTCTAAGTGAAATATTGTTTGAGGAAAATGCCATAAATGAGAAAGATTATTGTGATGTCCGATTTGTAGAAACTAATCTTTCTTTTGATCATCTAGATGAGAACTTTTCTTTTGGGATATTAAATTATGAAGAAAAAAGACAATTCATATCCACGTTTAAAATGTTTTCCGAAATGTCTTGGGATGATATTTTAAATCATGATGGACTTGATTACAAACCATATACTCCTTCAGGGCAAAGTTGGTTTGAAAACACACCATTTCATAATACTAAAATTTATAAATTTAGAACTTCACAAAAGTTAAGATGCTTTGGTTTTAGGGAAGAGGACATTTTTTATGTACTGAGATTTGAAAGAGATCACAAAATTAGTGATAAAGGGTAATTATTGATATCAACTTCTGCGTCTAGTAATATGCTTATCTTATTCTGCAATTATTTTGTCTTTTTAGCGAATACTGCCACATCTTGCTACTGTCATTATTACTTATTCCGCACATGTGGAGTGCGTAGACTCCTAATTAAAGAAGAATAAAAAGTCCTTGTGTCGAGGCGCGTAAAAGAAGGTTGTTTAACTGTACATATTAGCCCCCTTTACCGAATTATATAGCGCGTATGCGTTTGTAACCAATTGTCTCCAGGTGACACCATTGGCCTGCTACGGGGGATAAAGGAAAAAGCCAGTAACACGTACTTTTCAAGCCCATTAAGATGGTGCGATTTTGGTGTTAAAACTTGGTGCGATATAGAGAAACAGCATTCATAATGGACAGATAAGAATTAATGCAATTAATGTACGACTGTTCTTACATTATCGTGGTGTTAACGCCGAACATAAAGAATTAATGCGAATTATCCAATATAACAGACAATAAAAAAATGCACCGTACCCCGCATACGGTTCATGTGAAGTTTGAACTTACTACTCCACAGGATCTGCCTATTTAGTGGATAATCCAACTATATCGCCTTCCGAAGAGCCTCTTCGGAAGGCATTTTCGTTTGCTTCGACATTTGGAAGGCATCATTCAACCGTTTCCTCCCCCAATAGCTCAAGAATGGAAACATCCAATGCCTTTGCAATGGCAACGACCTCATAATCCTGTACAAGGCGATACTGCCCCTCCAGTCGGGACAGGCTGGTCGAACTGATGTCCAAGCCGAAAGTTTGCAGTCTGGCGAGAAATTCCTTTTGCTTCATTCGTTTGGCCTTTCGGATGGCGACAACACGGGTGCCGATAATATTTTTGTCGCCCGGCGGTTCCTTGCGGTGCTTCATTCACGGTCACCTCACATTTTATCCAAATTGTATGCGAGGATAGTATTGCTTTAATGCGAATATCGCATTAAAATAAAATAAACCGATTTTCGCATTAAAATGCGAATGATCGCATCCGGTACAATCAGGGAAACGCTCAAGGAAGGAGGCGCGAGTTAAGCGATGAAGGAGCTGTTGCGCAAGTACGAGGAAGAAAGCAAATGTTTAATGAGTTGGACTGGGGATCGCTTGAGCAGGGAATTCCGCTTGGCCAAAATGAAACGGTTCAGGTCCAAAGCCGCAAGGTAGACGATTTGGTTATCCGGTTTCATTTGTCCAATAACGGCTGAGGGAGAGCAATGCATCTTTAAGGCTTGCTCGCGAGGAGGAGTGGTCATGGATATTCCGTCATGGTTCCAAAGCGCTATTCAGCGGCGGCTGGATTATGTTTCGGCTCGAATCGAGCGTCATCCGGACCTGCACAAGTATCGCGTAGAAGAGGAAAAGGCTTTTGAGGCGTTGTTTTCCGAGACGGATAAAACGCAGTGGCCGGAGTTTATGGAATGGGAGGATAAGCATCATTACAAGCTGGCATTGGAGAACGAACGCTTGTATTTGCAAGGAATGCGTGACGGCGTTCAGCTTGTCGTTGCGCTGCTATCCGATCCTTTTACTCCAGCTGCGGCTTATTGTGCAAAAGAAGCGGGAATTTCGGCCTCTGCAGCATCGGAAGCTGAAGCTGAATGCTAATCTCGTTTTAGCATACTCCGAGAGGCATTTGAACGGAAATCAAGATTTTCCGGGAAAATCGAACTATATGAAGGCTCTTTTTTGGACTGTCCTCGCGACAGTCCTTTTTGCTCTCTGATTTGCGTGAAATTGTGAAGCTTCTGAAATAGTAGGAGATTACGGAGTAAAGCGCCGACTGTCCCCCAAGGCTCATATCACTCTTTTGAACCAATTTCCCCCATCATAAGCACTAGAGTTACAACAATCGACAGACTTTTTATACTCCCCGCTTCTATACTGTAGGTGTTCTGCGTATGGCCTCTCCCCGCGAAGAAAGATTACCTTGCTGGTATTACCCAAACTGCACATACAGGCTCAAAGAGACCTTGAAGGAGTGACGACCCCCATGTCCTTGCCGGACAAGGAAACAAGTCCAAGTAAAGACAAGCACGCGCTAACGGTGCCTTCGATCTCGCTGCCCAAAGGAGGCGGGGCGATCCGCAGCATCGGCGAGAAGTTCGCGTCCAACCCGGTCACGGGAACCGGTTCGATGACCGTTCCCATCGCCAGCAGCCCGGGCCGTTCCGGCTTCGGCCCGCAGCTTTCCCTATCGTACGACTCGGGGGCGGGAAATGGGCCGTTTGGCCTCGGATGGAGCCTGTCGCTTCCCTCGATCACGCGCAAAACCGATAAGGGGCTGCCTCGTTACCGGGATGACCGGGAGCCGGAGCCGGAGTCGGATGTGTTTATGTTGTCCGGCGCCGAAGACCTGGTGCCTGTGCTCGTACAGGATGCGCGGGGAAGCTGGAAGCGCGAAGAGCTGCCGCCGCGTACGGTGGACGGGACAAGCTATCTCATTCGCCGCTATCGGCCGCGCGTCGAAGGACTGTTCGCCAGGATCGAGCGATGGACCAACTCATCCAAGCCGGATGATGTCTTTTGGCGTTCGATCTCGAAGGATAATGTCACAACCTGGTATGGCCGAAGCGAGCATTCGCGCATCGCCGATCCGGAGCATCCGGAACGCATCTTCAGCTGGCTCATCTGCGAGAGCTATGACGACAAGGGGAATGAGATCACTTACCGGTATAAGTCGGAAAATGCCGAAAATATCGATCTTTCGCCGGCTCACCAGCGAAATCGCGGCGATCAAGCGGATCCTCGCCGTACCGTCAACAAATACATCAAACGAATCCGCTATGGCAACCACGTGCCTTATTTTCCCGAACTCCTGTCAAACCGATCGTGGCCGGACCCGCCGGGCGACAACCATTGGCATTTTGAAGTCGTGTTCGATTACGGCGAGCACGATGCGACCAACCCCACACCTCAAGAGACCGGCATCTGGTCGTCTCGTCCCGACCCCTTCTCGGCTTACCGCTCCACGTTCGAAATACGTACCCACCGCTTATGTCGGCGCATCCTGATGTTTCATCATTTTCCGGATGATCCGGAAAGCCAGAAAGGGTATGACGGTCTAGTTCGTTCGACCGATTTCACTTACCAGGCCGATCAAGATCGTTCCCATTCTCTTACACCGGTTTATTCCAAGCTTATGAAAGTGACGCAAAACAGCTATCGGCTGACGGCAGATGGAACCTATCTGACTGCGGCGCTGCCTCCGGTCGAGTTCACCTACAGCGAGGCCGTTATTCAGACGGAAGTGCATGAGATAGATAACGATAGCCTCGCCAATGTACCGGTCGGGATCGACGGCACCGACTATCTGTTCGTCGACCTCGACGGCGAAGGGATGTCGGGCGTACTGACCGAGCAGGCGAATGCCTGGTTCTACAAACGCAACCTCGGCCCGACCAACCTGGTTGTCGGAGAGGAGGGAGAACGCTTGGAGGCGAAGTTCGCGCCGATGGAGCCAGTGTCGCCGAAGCCTGACATGGCGTTGGCGGGGCAAGCGCGATTCCTCGATCTGGCAGGGGACGGCCTTCCGGAATTGGTGCAATATGCAGGTCCGACGCCGGGGTTTTACGAACGGACGACGGACGGGGAGTGGGAGCCGTTCGTACCGTTCGCCTCACTGCCCCAAGTGAACTGGAGCGACCCGAATCTGAAGTTCATCGATCTTGACGGCGACGGGCGGGCCGATATTCTGATCAGCGAGCACGACGCATTCGTATGGCATCGCTCGCTCGGCGAAAAAGGCTTTGAGGCGGCGCGGCGCAAGAGCAAGCCGTGGGATGAAGAAAAGGGACCGCACATCGTGTTTGCCGATGAAGAGCAATCCATCCATTTATCGGATATGTCGGGCGACGGTCTCATCGATATTGTGCGTATTCGCAACAAGGAGGTGTGCTATTGGCCCAATCTCGGCTATGGCCGCTTCGGTGCGAAGGTGACGATGGATAACGCGCCCCGGTTAGACTATGACGATCAATTTGACCCCGGCCGTATCCGGTTGGCCGATATCGACGGCTCGGGGACGACGGACCTGATATACCTATGCTCCGGCGGTGTTCATATTTATTTCAATCAGTGCGGCAACAGCTGGAGCGATCCGACTGCGATCGGACATGTTCCCGCTCCCGATCCTCTTACTCGGGTGCAAGTGGCGGATCTGCTCGGCAATGGAACGGCGTGCCTGGTCTGGTCTTCCTCTTTGCCGGGCGATGCGCGAAGACCGCTGCGCTACCTGAACCTGATCGGCGGGCAAAAGCCTCACCTGCTTGTCAAAACGGTCAACAACCTGGGTGCGGAGACGACGGTGGAGTATGCGCCTTCGACCAAGTTCTACCTGCAGGACAAGCAGGCCGGCAAGCCTTGGATCACCAAGCTGCCCGGTCTGGTGCATTGCGTGGAGAAGGTGACGGTGCATGACAAGTGGCGCAAAGCCACGTTCACGACGACCTACAGTTACCATCACGGATATTTTGACGGGCCGGAGCGCGAGTTTCGCGGCTTTGGCCGCGTGGAACAGGTAGATGTGGAGAATTACGGCAAGTTTGCCGCGGGCAACGCAAGCAGCCCCTACATCACCGACGACCAAACGCTGTATCAGCCGCCTGTCAAAACCGTGACCTGGTATCACACCGGGGCCTTTTTTGAAGACAGACGCATACTGGAGCATTTTAAAGAAGAGTACTTTCCTAACGGCGTTCAACAGGAGAATCCGGGCGCGCAAGGGCTCGGCGCATTCCGAGAGCATGCATGGCCCGAACCCGACCTTGATGCACTGGACCTGAGTGCCGACGAACGGCGCGAAGCGCTGCGCGCATGCAAGGGCACGATGCTGCGGCAAGAGGTGTACGAGCTTGATGTGGACTTGCTGGCGGCCGGCACGCATAAACCGGTGAAGCTGTTTACGGCTGCCTGCCGCAGCGTTCGCATTCGGCTCGTGCAGCCGAAAGCGGCAAATCCGCATGCGGTTTTTCACGTTGCCGAGAGCGAAGCGATCACGTATCACTACGAGCTGGACTTGTACGATGAACAGCCGAAGCCGGATCCGCGCGTCGTTCATACGCTCAACTTGAGCGTGGACGAATACGGCAACGTCCTGCAGTCCGTCACGGCGGTCTATCCTCGCCTGGGCGAGTATGCGGATGCCGCGTTGAAGGCCGATGCGCTGGAGCTGATCCGGCACGTACAGTCCGAACGGCATGCGTCCTATACCGAGACGCGTTACACCGACGACGTGCTCGATCCGGACAACTGCCGGCTCCGCCTGCCCTGCGAGATACTGAAATATGAATTGACCGGCATGCCGGTCGCGGATCGCTATTTTACTTTGGACGAGCTGCGCGCCTGCAAGCTGAGCGGCCACTACCCGAACAGCGGCACGATCGTCGAGGAGATCGCCTACCACACGCCGCCGGACGGCGTATCACGGCAAAAGCGCATTGTGGAGCATACCCGCACGCTATTTTTCGACACCGCCCTGGATAAGCCGCTGAAGCTGGGGCAGCTGAACGCGCTCGCTTTGACGTATGAAACCTACAAGCTCGCCCATACCGA
The DNA here is from genome assembly GCF_006265175.1 of Paenibacillus hemerocallicola. Lineage (GTDB taxonomy): Bacteria > Bacillota > Bacilli > Paenibacillales > NBRC-103111 > Paenibacillus_AB > Paenibacillus_AB hemerocallicola. Next base: position 72,963 of record NZ_VDCQ01000028.1, read on the forward strand.
TGACCTTCTCGGCGTCGTGTTTGGGGACAAGCTCAGCACGGACGTTGCGGCGGCGCTGACGGACAAGAAGACGAGCGGCTACCTAAGCGGTGCCGAGCTGATTGCGCGCTTAGGCGCGAATTCGGCTGGTCAGTATTGGGTGTGCTCGGGTGTGGCGGGCTTTCACGCCGACGCCTCACGGCACTTCTTTTTGCCCGAGCGGTTCACGGATCCTTTCGGAAACGAGACGATATTGACCTATGACCCGCGGGATCTCTACATCCGGTCGAGCACGGATGCGCTTGGCAACCGGACGGAGGTTGCCGAGTTCGACTTTCGCGTGATGGCCGCATGTCGGATGAAGGATGCGAACGATAATGTCTCGGAGGTGCGGTTCGATATATTGGGCATGCCCGCCGTGATGGCGGTAACGGGCAAGGGCACCGAAGCCGACAGCCTGAACGGCTTCGATGACGCGCACCTGAACTTGGATTCGGATATCCGGCGAAAGTTTTTCCACTTGCAAGACTATGACGAGGCCTATGCGAAACAGCTGCTGAAGCATGCAAGCATGCGGTATGTGTATCATTTCGGCGAAAGTGTCCAAAACGGCACGATCGCCTGGGGGCAGCATCCCGCCTGCGCCTGCACGATCCGGCGCGAGCGGCACGCGGCCGACGAGCCGGACAGCCCGCTGCAGTGCGGCTTCGAGTACTCGGACGGGACGGGCAACGTGCTGGTGAAAAAGGCGCAAGCCGAGCCGGAACAGCCCGGCGGGCCTCTGCGGTGGGTCGCCGGCGGCAAAACGATCCTTAATAACAAGGGGAAGCCGGTTAAACAATATGAGCCGTATTTCAGCCCGCCGGAGGTCGGCCATCGCTTCGAGGAGCCGATAGAAGCGGGTGTGACGCCGGTGATCTATTATGACGCGGTCGGAAGGGCGATCCGTACGGATTCGCCGGACGGTTCCTACAGCCGAATCCAATTTTCACCGTGGCATGTGGCCCGCTTCGATGCGAACGACACGATAAAGGAAGACGGCAACGCCTGGTTTGCCGGAATGAGTGCGCCGACCGCTTCCGCGGAGGAGCGGCTCGCAGCCCGGCTTGCGGCCGAGCATGCGGATACGCCTGCGGTGACGGTGCTCGACAGCCTCGGGCGCGAGGTGGTCGAGATTGCCCACAACAGGGTCGGATCGGGCGATGCGGCGTCGGACGAGAAATATGTCACGTTCACCAAGCTGGATGCCGAAGGCAGGCCGCTGTGGGTACAGGACGCACGGGGCAACCAGGTGATGCAAACCATTACGCCGCAGCTGCAGGGCGGCGTTCACCCGTTCCATGACCCGAACAACCTGCGTCCGCAGCTATTTTCGCCGTGCTACGACTTGGCGGGCCGCCTGCTGTTTCAGCACGGCATGGATACAGGAGACCGCTGGATGCTGCATGATGCGGCGGGCAAGCCAATGTTCGCCTGGAACAGCCGCTTGTTCAAAACGAGGATGACTTACGATGAATTGCAGCGTCCGCTCGGCTCCTTTGTCATCGGCGCCGACCCGGCCGATCCTGCACGGGAGATTCAATTTGCGAAGCAGGTATACGGCGAAGGACAGGATCGCGACAAGCAGCGCAACCTTCGCGGCAGGCTGTATAAGCAATACGACACGGCGGGCCTGGTTGCCACCGAATGTTACGACTTCAAGGGGAATCCGCTGCGCACGGTGCGCCAAATGACGTCGGATTACAAATCGACCCCGGACTGGTCGCGCGATCCGGCATTGGAAGCGGAGGCGTTTGCCGCCGGCACCCGTTACGACGCGCTGAACCGGCCGGTCCAAATCGTCGCGCCGCACAGCACGACGGCCGGCATACAGCGCATCCCTATTACCCAGCCGGTCTACAATGAGGCCGGGCTGCTGGAGCGGGTGGACGTGTGGCAAGGTTTGCCGGCCGAACCGGAAGCGCTGCTTGCCGCTCATACGGCAAGCCGGCAGCCGGTGAAGAGCATTGCCTACAATGCCAAAGGGCAGCGTGTGCATTTGCGATACGGCAACGGATCGGAAACCGGTTACGACTATGATAAGGCGACCTTTCGGCTTAAGCGGCTGAAGACTACCCGTGAGAGTGACGGCGCGCTGTTGCAGGACTTGAACTACACCTACGACCCGGTGGGCAACGTAACCCAGATTCGCGACAACGTCCAGGATCTTGTGTTTCATAACAACCGGTGTGTGCTTCCGGGCGCGAAATATCGCTACGATGCATTGTACAGACTGATCGCTGCCAGCGGACGGGAGCACAGGGGGAACGGTCGCCAATATGACGGGGACGACAGCTCCCGCTTTGTGCCCATGCTGCCTAACGACTGCCAGGCGCTGCAGAACTACGTCGAGACGTATCGTTATGACGAGGTCGGCAACATCATGCAAATGGTTCATCACGCCGGAAGCGGCCTGGAGCAGCCGGGTCAGGCGATTTGGAACCGGCGTTACCAATATGCGTCGGACAGCAACCGCTTGCTCGCCGCCAGCGTGCCTGGCGATCCCGACAACATGCCGGACTATGCGGCATCACCGGGCGGATACGGCGCCAAATATACGTATGACTTGCATGGCAACATGACGGCGATGCCGCATTTATCTCAAATGAGCTGGGATTTCAATGACCGATTGATCGCGACAACGAGTATGGTGAGGTACGGCGATTCGCCACCGGATCAAGTACCCGCGGCTACTTATTACGTTTACGATGCGGCAGGCCGGCGCGTCCGCAAAGTGACCGAAACGCAAACCGGCGCACTCCGTAAGCAGCGCATTTATTTTGGCGGGTATGAGGTATATCGTGAATACGGCGGCGGCGCGGTCGAGCTGGAGCGCGAATCGCTGCATGTCACGGACGGCCAGCAGCGAGTGGCGTTGATGGAGTCGCAGACGATCAAAGATCGTACTCCGATTGTTAGCCCGCAGCCCCTTGTCCGCTACCAGCTCGGCAACCATCTCGGCTCGGCAAGCCTGGAATTGGATGAGAACGCGGCAGTGATCACCTATGAGGAGTATACGCCCTATGGCAGCACCGCTTACTGTGCCGGCCGCAGCGCCGCCGAGGCGAGCTTAAAGCGTTACCGGTACACCGGCAAGGAGCGGGACGAGGAGAGCGGGTTTAGTTATCACGGCGCGAGGTATTATGCTCCTTGGCTGGGGAGGTGGACGAGCTGCGATCCGATCGGAATCAGGGATGGGACCAACCTATTCCAATACGTTCAGAGCAACCCCGTTCGATGGGTCGATTATACGGGTACGCAGACGCAATCCAAAAATGCCGAGCATTTCGCTGCCGGAAAAGCATGGGAGAGAAAAGTTTTAGACTTGGTCAAAGAAAGGATACCGACCGTAGAACAAGTCACGGTCAAGGCTACGATTGACGGAAAGGTGGTCGAGTCCGTCCTTGACGGTCTCGGGTTGGACAAAAAAGGCTGGATCGTGATCGAATCGAAGCTAAGCGCGGAAACGGAGCTTACCGAATCGCAGAAGAAGATAAGGGAGCACCTATTGTCCGGCAAGGCGGTTACCCTATCGGCAACCGACAAAGCGAAGATCGCCGAGATTGCGGATAAGCTCAAGGTAAGTCCGAGCACTCCGATCTCAACCTCGCGATATGAGATCATTCGCAGAGGAAACGTAGGCAAAGTTCTTTCGGAGCTGGAAGTGATTCCGAAAGGATACGGAACCGTTTTGCATGCTTCGGGAGAACTATCCGTACATTCGCAAGACGAGATGCAGATCATCGCGGCCGTCATGCGGAACCATCCCGGTATGGATTCCAAGACCGCCGTCAGCCTGATGAAAAGGGCTATTCAAGAACAAGAATTGGCCAAAAACAATGTGAATCGCGTGCAGCAAATGATGAAGACGAACATTAATCAAAATGCGGAAGCGCAGGCTCACGGCGAAGTAAGAATGAGCATAGCGGTGGGGGGCGGCATCAATACGCTGGCCGCGTTTGGTCAGATTCTTAATCTTGGAGCCGGTCTTGGCTATGGGGCTTTAGGCGGGACTGCTACAGCCGGGGGTGCATCCGCAACCGAAGGCGCAGGCGGTGCGGGTGCCTCTGCATGGACCCGTGTGCGTGTACATGTCGGCATACGAATAGCCGAGGGTGTAGGTGTGGAAGCGACCGAGGCTGCCGGTGCGGAAGCGGTTGAGGAGGAAATCGCGCATCAAGTGTTAAAACGGATGGTAATCCCGCGATGACAGCTAAACCATAACAGGAACACAGGCGAGTGTCCCGAGGAGGAAACCCATGAACAAAATCAAGTTTCCGTTCGATACGCGGAATAAAGAGCATGTAGCCGATCTGCAAAACGGTTTGATGTGGCTGCTGGACAGGAACAAGCTTCGGATCGATGAATCGGACCGCCCTTATTACGCGGAAGGTCTGCGTTCCGAGCAAGCGGAAAGCTCCTTTTCGGATACGACCAAAAAGCTGGTCGCCATATTCCAAGAGGAACAGGGTCTTCCGGGTACCGGGGCGGTCGATGAACGTACGGCCATCCTGCTGAACTCCGTATTGGAGGAAGCCGGGGCGTTCGGCCAGAGTCAAGCTTACCGAACCGGCGGTCACGTCAAAAGCAAGGTAAGTGCCGCTGTCGGCGGGTTGAAGGTGCAGATCGTGGACAAACACGCCGGCCGTGACGATGTGCCTATCGTCGAGACGTTTACCGACGATAACGGCAGCTATCTGGTCTCGTTCACCGAGGCGGATCTTCACCGGCGCGGCATCGGGAAATCGCTTCCCGACCTGCAAGCCAAAGTGTTCGGAGAAGACGATGTGTTCCTCGCGGCTTCCGAGGTTCGTTACAATGTTGCAATCACAAGCCAAGCAACTTTGGACGTGGACCTGGGCGATGAAGCCGTTACCGCCATGAAGTCCGAATACGAGACGATGATACGGAGCTTGTCCGGACACTTCGGCGGGAGTCTTCGCGATTTGAATGAAACCGATGACCGGCAGGATATTACGTATTTGGCGAATAAGACGGGCTGGGACGCCCGCGCGGTCGCGCTTGCCTCCTTGGCCGACAAATTCAGCGCCGACACGGTCGAAGCGGATGCGCCTGCCATAGACCCCGCCTATTTTTACGCTCTCTTTCGAGCAGGAGTCCCGGCGCAAGAGGAGTCGATCTTTCGGATCGACTTATCGACTGCGGAACGGGTGTGGAAGCAGGCGTTAACCGAAGGCGTGATCCCGGTCCATCTGGAAGAGCAATTGCCTAAAGCGTTGGAGAGGTTTCAACTGTTGGCTCGGAACAAAACGTGGGATAGAATGGCTGCGATCGGTGTATCCCCGTTTAAGGAAATCATAGCGGTTTCGCTTGGAACGGATGAGGACCGGCTGAACCAATTTGCAAGCCTGTATACGGAGCACTCGGGAGACGAGGATCAGTTCTGGGAATCGGTAAAAGCGACGTTCGGAGAAACGATCGAGTATCGGTTGAAGCTGGACGGACAACTGGCCGGGCTCACCTATAACAACGCCCCTCTGATGCATAAATTGCACGAAACCGTTAACGTCGGCCATGGAATCACCGATGCCCGGCAATTGATCGATAAAGGCTATTATCGGAAGGATGCATGGATAGCTGCGATCGGGGAGAGTCCGGTCCCATCGGAAATCTCCGGAGAAGGCGAGCTCCAGCGCCGCGAACGATATGCCGAGCTGTTGGCCGTGAAGCTGCGAATGAGCTATCCGACGGATGTCGTAGCCAATATGATCCGGAACGACGAAACGCCTTTGGCCGACGTCGGGCTCAAGGCGGAGGTTACCGCCTTCTTTAAGGAGCAAGCGGGGAAATTCGAGCTTGGCATGCATCCCGTAGAGAAGTATGTCCAACAGCGCGATATTCAGCTTTCGGCCGACGCGACGAAAGAAGTATTGCGTATACAGCGGGTCAATCAGATCACGCCAACCTATGAAGCGATGAACGCGATGCTGGCCAAGGGACTCGATTCCGCCCGCTCGGTCGTTCAATACGAAAAGGATGATTTTGTCCGAAAGTTCATGAACGATTTAGGCGGCGAGCGGGACGCCTTGAAAATTTATGAAAGAGCGATGCAAGTAAATCATACGGTCGTGAACATGATCCTCTCTTATGCCGCAACTCGAAATGCGCCCGGGATCGGCGTACACGGCGAGCCGCGATATATGAATCAAAATCCGAACGCGTCCGACGTTCTCGAGTATCCCGCTCTGGAAGCTCTATTTGACAATATGGACTACTTCGCTTGCGAGCCATGCAGATCGATTCACGGTCCGGCCGCCTACTTGGTGGAATTGCTGCGTTTTCTGGACCGACCTGTCGTGCCGGACGGATTCCGCAATCCCCAAACGGTGTTGCTGGAACGCCGCCCGGAGATCGAACATATCCCGCTGGACTGCGAAAATACGAATACGACGATTCCGTATATCGACCTTGTGATAGAAACTCTGGAATTTTATATCGTACACGGACTGAATCTGACGGACTTTACCGGAAACAGTCCGCAAGCGCAAACGATCAGCGACAAGGCATACGAGATTCTGGCCGGCAAGCCTGTTCTTGAAGGCGGAGCGGCGCCTCTTCTCCCGCCCACGCTGCCGTTCAATCAGCCTCTGGAAAGTCTGCGCCGCCATTTGGAAAAGTTCGAGCTGTCGTTACAAGAAGTGATGGAAGCTTTGCGGACAAGCGATAATATGGAGCGTGCAGGTGCCGACCCATTCGGCTGGAGAGATATATGGATGGAAGAGCTTCGGTTATCCCGCGCGGAATATTCGCGGCTTACCGATCGTACTTTGTCGTTAAATCCGGACAATACGTTGAATTTAAGAACTCTTTTCGGGTATTCGGAGACCGTAACGGAGCAAGAGATGATGGCGGAGCTGTCCAATCCGTTAACCTTTGCACGCCGGCTCGGTCTTACCTATGAAGATCTGAACGAGCTGCTGATGTGCCGGTTTATTAACCCGTCTCTTGCGATCGTCCCCAAGCTTGAGCGGTTGGGCGTTACTTTTGAAACCATAAAAAAGTTCAAGGAAGGGCTGCTTACGGACGAACAGTTCGATCAACAATTGGCGCCGGCGCTTGACGTGTCCGAATATGGCGGCGATATCCAAGCATGGGTACGCACCCATTACGATGACATCATGGGACTGATTACGCTAATGAATGAGGAAGGCAACAATGATTTATCCGATTACGATAAAATGGCGTTCCGATACGCCGATCCCGGCAAACATAGCATAACGGATTTCATCCGGCCGTTTGAATTTATCCGCATGATCCGGTTCATCCGGCTGTGGCGGAAGCTGGGTTGGTCGATCGAACAGACCGATAAGGCGATTGCCGCGCTATACCCGGCGGAACAGACGCCGAACGACCCCGATGACCTGCCGAATTTGCAAAAACTCGACGATGGCTTTCTCATTTTGCTGCCGCGCCTCGGCATCGTAAAACGAGTAATGGATACGCTCAATCTGAATGTAAAAAAAGATCTCTTGCCTTTATTGGCCTGCTTTGCTCCTATCGATACGTACGGATCCTCTTCTCTTTATCGGAATTTGTTTCTCGATCCGAATAAGGTAAGGCAGGACGCGGTGTTCAGCGGCAACGGGTACGGCCGTTATTTGACCGGCTCGGAAAAACTGCTCGCCCATAGGGAAGCGCTGCGGGCGGCGTTTCAGCTTACGGACGACGAGTTTGTGCATATTGTGGAGGCGCTTGGCTACAATGCCGACACCCCGCTTAATCTGGATAACGTTTCCTCCGTGTACCGGAGAGGGTGGCTGGCTCGCAAGCTGAGAGTTAGCGTGCAGGAATTGCTGCTGCTGATACCGTGCACGGGCATAGACCCGTTCGCTGCGCCCGAACCGGTAAATCCGCAAATGCTGCAGCTTATCGGGCTGATCGATCGTATGCGCGAGGCCCCCCTTAAGCCGTCGCAAGCGTTGTATTTGATCTGGAATCGGGACATCGGGGGAGTGCAGTCGCCCGCAGTCGGTGAAATGACGGCGATCGCCCGCACCCTCCGCAACGGCTATGCCTCCATAGACAACGAGTTTGCCATCGCCGGGGACCTTGACGGCCAAATTGCAAAATCCAAGCTGGCGCCCGTATACGGCATCGAAGCGGTCGACCATTTTTTCGGGATCGTAGACAACACCGCCGTCACTAAAATCGGCTACTCCCACGACACGAACGATTTGCGCCAGGACATGATCGATACCGCGGCCGGACACTTGGCATATGACCATCTTCGCAAGCAGCTTGCGTTTAATGCGGGCATCATGCCCGACGCTATGCGTGACGCGCTCAAAGGCTTGCCGGGTGCAAGCGATCCTTTCAAGCAGGCTATCGATGACATTCACCACAATTCAAGAGTATTGTTCAAACGTTATCCCGGGCTTCTAAACCGGTATAACGAATATGTCTCGAATACAAATCCCCCCGAGATAAGGACCGCCGAATTATTCGCGAATTTGATGCTCGATCTCAAGCCTATGTATAAGCGTCAATACGCCCTTCAGACGATAGGCGCATCGGCAGGCTCCGATTCCGATATTGCGGCTGTGCTGCTTGATGATGCATCAGTTCTGCATGCGGCCGATGATATTAGCGCATCAGCGTTACATGACTTTACCGCGATGGAGACGCCGGGCTTGTCGGTCAAGTTTTACCATCATGAGACGATTGGCGATAACGAGGAGGCGGATCGCATCAGCCCTGCCGAAGGCGTATTGGATTTGGCGTTCACCGCTGCCGGCGGCGACCGAGTATCGGCAAAGCCGACTCCGGCGTCCGTTATTTCAGGCATCTGGAGCGGGTATCTGGAAGTGCCGGCAAGCGGATTTTACAATTTTCTCATCGAAGCCGACGCGGACGCGATTGTCACCCTTGCAATTGGCGGCGAGAAGATAGAACTCGACTTGGACCAAGACGGTGTGACCCGATTTAACGCCGAAGCCATCGAATTCAAAGGCGGGGCATTGGTTGAAATGTTCCTCAAAGTAGAGAAAGTGAAGGACCTGCTGCGGGTACGGTGGGAAACCGGGGAGACAGGCAGGGAGACGATCCCGGCCCGCTATTTATACCCGCAAGCTTTGATCGACCGCATGCAGGCTAATTATGTTCGGTTCCTTAAAGCCATCTCGCTGATGTCTGTCCTGAAGCTTACTACGGCGGAGTTCGCTTGGATTGCTGCCCGAACCGAATACCGGATCGAGGAGCGGGTTGGAGACCGGCTGGAGAAGACAGGCTGGATGAACAGCTTGCCGGTTGCGGGGAACCCGGGCTCCGAAGCGTCGGCATCGCTTCTTGACATGTTGCAGGGGCTGCTCCATTACTCCGTTCTTAAAGCCGAGCTTTCGCCGGGCGATGAACGGCTCTTATCCGTATTGAGAGAGGTCGGGGAGGCCGAGCCCGGTGCCGGACCCCGTCACGCGGACAGCTTGCTCTATAAGCTGACTCGCTGGGAGAAGGACTCGCTCGATGCATGGCTTGCACGATTCAACCTCACCTTGAACCAGCTGTCCCGGCTTGATCACTTTCGAAAAATCGATCTGGCCCATAAGCTTCTGAAAAAGCTTCGCGTTCCGGTATCCACACTGGTCCAGGCAGCAACGAACGAGCCGGACGGGACCGTCGTGCGCAGTCTGAACGCCGCACTCCGAGCCCGATACGAGGAGGAAGAATGGACATCCGTCATCCAATCGGTAAACGACAAGCTGCGGAAGTCGCAGCGCGATGCGCTTGTCGCCTACATTCTCCACCAGATGATGCAGAAGAAGGAGTCGGAACACCTTGATACTCCGGAGAAGCTGTTCGAATATTTCCTCATGGACGTGGAGATGGAGCCGTGTATGCAAACTACGCGAATATTGTTTGCGACTGCGGCGGTGCAGCTTTACACGGAGCGGTGTTTGATGAACCTGGAGGAACGGGTGTCGCCGTCATCGATACATGCCAAACAGTGGGAATGGATGAAGAGGTACAGAGTCTGGGAAGCCAACCGCAAGGTGTTTCTCTATCCGGAAAATTGGCTCGAGCCCGAATTGTTGATGGATGCGTCGCCGCTCTACAAGGAGGCGCTCGGCGGACTGCTGCAGCGGGATATTACGGAAGAAGCGGCCAAAGCCGTATATATGACCTATTTGCAGCAGCTCGATGATTTATCCCGGCTGGAACCGTGCGGCATGCATGTTGTCGAAAACGATCCGGAGCAAAGGAACGACGACGTCATTCATGTCGTTGCCCGCACTTCGGATGCAAGCCGCAAAACCTATTATCGCCGCAAAGAGCATCGCGCTTGGACATACTGGGAGGAAATTCCGTTTAACATTCAAGGCGCTTCACCGATGCCGGTCGTATGGAATGACCGTCTGCTGCTGATTTGGCTGGAAATCCAAAATAGATCCAATCCGGATGGAAGCGTGAATCCGGAGATCCTGTTCTGCTTATGCGAGTTTTATAACGGAAAATGGCTGCCCGAAAAAAAATCAACCGCGAAAACGCTCGGCAAGCATCTTGGCCCGCTATCTCCATCCTTCTTTCCTTCATCCATGCAATGGCGAAAAGATGCCGATCTCTTGTTCCGAATCCAATATGCCGGCGATTGGCTGATCAGATTGCGTACTATAACCGGTCAACCCCATACAACGGCAATCCCCGAGTCGGAGTCGAAAGCATTCGCCTTGACACGGACGATTCATCATACGAGCGATGGGCTGGAAGTATGGTATTTTGCCCAATACGGGGATAAAGCGTATTCTACTGCGCCAAGTCCGTTTGGCGGAGCCGGAGGGAGCAACGCGAATACCAGGATGGATACGATCCTTAAGATCGGGGAGAGCCAGGGAGGCTCGCATCCAAACTATAACGGATCTCTTCAGGCCTACAATGAAATGGACGGACAGCTTGCTCCATGGACGGCGCCATTTTTCGTCTGGGATACCCGTCACGTTTTTTTGGTTCGACCGGAATGGAAGCCTGCCCCCAAATTGCTGCCTAATCCTATTTTTATACCTAAAGTATTGCCCAAATTAATAGTTGACGATGCCAATACGATACCTGCAAAACGCTTCAAACTACCCGATATGGCTTCGGAAATAGATCCGGCGTGGACCATCCGATTCGGAGATAAAGAGATTGGACCGATCGGAGCCTTGTTAACGACTTCATCCCGGAATCGATAGGAGGGAGATATTCATGCCAAATCCGATAGATCTGCATGCCGGAACGCTTCATCAGGAAATTTGGAAGTTTATGAAGGAGCAGGCGCTTCAAGAACATGCGAAGTCTACTCTGAAAGACTCGCAAATAACGTACACGTTTGAGCATTTTTTTCATCCTTTTGTCGGCAAGCTGAAGGAGAAGGTCATGCAAGACTCGGTCGCCGGCATGCTCGATCCGAACTTTCTGCAGTCGTTGCATGCTGCTGATTTTGAACAAACCTATGGGCCTGTAAATAAATTCGGAGTAAGCAGTGTTAAAAGTTTTCCCAAAACGATCGATGTCCGTGCAGGAGGTCCGTATGCGAACTATAACTGGGAGTTATTATTTCATATTCCGCTTGCGATCGCCGTGCATCTAAGCAAAAATCAACGGTTCGCCGAAGCGCAAAGCTGGTTTCATTTGATATTCGACCCTACCGATCGCGAGCCGGATTCCAAGAAGAAGTATTGGAAATTTATCGGTTTCCGGCCGGAGAACGATCATACCGGCATTTATAGCGTGATTCGTATTCTTTCCGGTACCGATCCTCAAGATCTGGCGTTGAAGGAGTCCGTCCTTGACGGCTACAACGATATTATGCAGAAACCGTTCCAGCCGCATGTGATTGCAAGGACAAGGTATGTTGCCTATAAGTACAATGTTGTTATGAAATATTTGGACAATATTATCGCTTGGGGAGATTCGTTATTTTTGCAAGATACGCGTGAATCCGTCCAAGAAGCAACGATGCTGTATGTAATGGCGGCGAATATTCTTGGCAAGCGTCCGCAGCGCAAGCCTTCGCAGGGCCATGTTCCGGCGTTGACGTTTAAACAGCTCAAGGATCGGCAAGACGGCTTTGACGCGATGGGCAATATGGCGGTTGACCTGGAAGGCAGAATCCCGTTCAACTTCGGCAGCCGGAATGGTTTGGATGCGGATGTCGATGCTTTAGAAGCCCTATTCGGTACCGGGCGAGCCATGTATTTCTGTTTCCCGCCCAATGACAAGATGCTCCGCTATTGGGATACGGTTGCCGATCGGCTGTTCAAAATTCGCCATTGTATGAATATGGAAGGCGTCGAGCGCCAACTGGCCTTGTTCGATCCTCCGATCGATCCGGGCTTGCTCGTGAAAGCGGCGGCGGCGGGTTTAAGCCTAGGCTCGGTGATCGGCGGATTGAATCAACCGATTGGGCCGGTTCGCGCTTTGCCGCTTATTCAAAAAGCGCTGGAGCTTTGCGCCGAGGTGCGGAATTTCGGTCATGCGCTGTTGTCCGCTATTGAAAAAGGAGACGGGGAGAAGCTTGCTTTTCTTCGGCAAGAACACGAGGTCAAGATTCATCGGATGTCCAAAGAGGTTCGTTTCTTGCAGTGGAAACAAGCGGAGGAGTCTACTGTTGCTTTGCAAAGAAGCAGTAAGGTAGCGTTAGAGAAATTCCGCTATTATAACCGGCTGCTTCAATCCGGTTTCGATGCGAATGAGATCGAAGCCAAAGGATTCGATCAAGACGTAACCGAGGATAATTTTGCAGGGCAATGGATCGCACAAGTCTTGAAAAATGGAATGCCTGTCAAGGTGCCCGATTATTTGGACACGGCCCTAAAAGGCGACGGCAAGTTGGGCTTGCTGGTCGGAGAGTATGATTCGTTAAATAGCTACAGCGATTGGTCGAGGGGGCTGAAGCTTGCTGCAGCGGGTACGGCCGCCGTAACTTCGGGACTTTCCATGATACCCAACATTTATATGGGTACTCCATTCAATGGCGTGGAAATGACGGGAGGAGCCTTCCTGGCGGAATCGGGCAAGTTTGCGATGGCCGGAATCCATATTGCCGAGGCAATCAATGATCAGAAAGCGCACGATGCCATGAAGAAAGCGGAGTACGAACGCAGGGCCAACGAGTGGATCTTCGCGGCCCGCACGGCCGCTCTGGAATTGGAGTACATCGGAAGACAAATGATCGGTTCCGCCATCTCCGAGCAATATGCCAAACACGAATATAAACATACGGAAGAGCTGATCCGATCACAAGAAAACATCAAAACCGAGCTCGCGGGCAAGTTTACCAAGGAGCAATTGTACATTTGGATGCAGGGCGAGCTCACCCGGCTTTATTACGAATATTACCGGTTCGCATTCGACGTCGCCCGCAAGGCCGAAAAGACGATGAAGCAAGAACTGATGCGGCCTGAAGTGAACGCCATTGACTATATCAAGTTCAACTATTGGGACGGCGGACATAAAGGGCTGCTATCCGGAGAAGCGCTTTATCTGGATTTGAAGCGAATGGAGATGGCCTATTACGAGAACAACAAGCGCGAATACGAATTGACGAAGCACGTCTCGTTGCGGCAGCTTGATCCATTGATGCTGCTGCAATTGAAAACTGCCGGCAGCTGCGAGATCATCATTCCGGAATGGTTGTACGACCTGGATGGCGCAGGGCATTACATGCGACGAATCAAATACGTCAGTTTGTCCATCCCATCCGTATCCGGGCCATATACGAATATAACTTGTACGTTGACGCTGCTGAGAAGCTCGATTCGAACTTCTCCATTGCTGCAGGAAGACAGTTACGCTCGCCAAGGCAGTGAAGATACGCGGTTTGCGGACTATTTCGGAGCGGCCCAATCGATCGTAACCAGCGGCGGTGTCAACGATAGCGGAATGTTTGAAACAAATCTGCGCGATGAACGGTTTTTACCGTTTGAAGGCGCCGGCGCCTTGAGCACTTGGAAGCTTGAACTGCCGTCCGAGTTCCGCCAATTCGATTACAACACCATCTCCGATATCATTTTGCATATCCGATACACGGCAAGACAAGGCGGGGGGCAGCTTCGCGATAAAGCTTATGAGCACCTGAGAGACAAGGTAAGCGAGGCCAATACTTCGGGGCTTGTGCTGATGCTCGGGCTGAAGCATGATTTCCCGAGCGAATGGCACCTGTTCACCACGCCCGGTAGTACAGCCAAGTTTAAGGGAGCGATACACGGCAATTATTTTCCTTACTTTACAAGCGGCAAGACGATCCAAATCGATGAAATCCGTCTCGTGTCGATAGATGCCGGCGAAGTAAAGTCGTCGAAAGCGGACGAGCTCAATTTGACTCAGTTAACGACGGAATTAACGGACATTGGGAAGTTTGATCTGTCTTTGGACGAAAGCGACGTCCTGCTACGTGAACCAAAAAGCAATATATTCGTGCTGATCAACTATTCGTTGCTATAAGCTTACGAGGACCCTAATGCAGCATGTACATTCGGCGCTGTGTTGTCGACCGAGGGGGGAGGATCAAATAAGCCCGACATTCGCATAATGAGGCGAAACCAGGATTCTCGCAAAGGTGAACTTCACGAATGAAACAGTCATGAGAGGATTAGGATTGAAACGAGGAGCCGGATGGACGTCCGACTCCCCGCACAACATTTTGGGTGGGAAACCTCCAAAGAAATCAGAGAAAATAACCCGTTCCCCTGGCCGTTCCCCTGGGCGGGTTATAAGCTCTGTCCTAACTTATTTTTGTCGAGACAATGTAAGCTTGGGATTGTTATAACTAACCAACTCTTTATTTCCGTTATAATACATCTCTTCAAGTGTAATTTCATTTTTGTTTTTAATTGTATATTTGAAAATTAGTTTATCGTTTGGTGCATGCACTCGCTGTAATGTCCAAACCATGACAATAGAATCAGTAGTAAATTCATATTGCCCTTTAATCTCCTCATCACTAGAATGCATATATACCATTGTCATATCTTTATTAAAGATACTTTCTACTCCGTGATTATCTTCCCATTCCCCAATAATCAATCTGGTAATATCTCGTTGTTCATATAAAGAATAATATATAAATGCTGTTGAAATAACTAGAATCCCTATTACAGCTATAAAAATCATGTTTCTTTTTTGTATTTTAATTTCCCTCACCCCAATTACTAAGAAATCGTTGCGCTAAACCCTGAGCAATAGAGATGCAAATGGATATCGGTCGTAATATCCGTTAGTGTAGGAGGCACGATTATTCATTCTCAACTTGAATATTAGATTCTATATCCGTCTTATTTAATACGAATAGCCCAAGCATCGGTTTTCGCATCATAATTTACCGCTTTAATAATAGGTGCTCCAGCAGGTACTTTATTATTCCCTTGTATTGTCAGAGCTTGTCGAACAGTGTCTGCAGCAGCGCCATAAGCAGTGTTTTGAGGTACATGCCGCCCAAGAGCTGTGGATCTTTCAAAAGACGAAATCGCGCCTCGGCGGCATCTTGTCCCTTGTACGCGCGAAGTAGCTCCGTATCCGAGTAGTGGAGCGTTTCGGCATTGCTGATCAGGACCAAGGTGCTGAGCAGACGCTTATCCGCCTCTACCGCGGCCTCGTCTCACCCAAACGCTTCAAGCTTCTGTGTATAGACGGTTTCCACGAGCGAGGCTTCTTCTTTTTTCGGTCGTCCGCGACCAGTTCGCTTGTCTAGCATCCGACTCGCAATGAAACTCGGTTTCCTCCAGTTTCCGGATCAGTCGCACGAGTCGCTCTTCTTCTTTTTTGAGCTGACTGTCAAGCGACCGTTGATTGCGTTCGTCCAAATTGTTCGAATATACGACGATCAGCCGAAAGGGGCGGCCGTCAATCGGGCGCCATCGATTGGATGCGGTACTCCGCCGCAGCTGGCATCGGCTCAGCCTGCCAATCTCCTGCCATGCCCCCTATTCCCACGCAGCCTGCTTGACCTCCTCGCAGACAGCGAACAAATCGGGCAGCCGAGAGACAAAACGCAAGTAAAGCCGTTTCAAGTATTTCAGGTTCCGCTTCGTGATCTGTGCGGAATCGGACACATAAAGGAGTTGCTGCCAGCCTTCCAGGCTAAGCGTTTGCCGCAGCTTTCGGATGAACGTGAAGTTCCACGTTTTGTCGGAGGTGTTTCCCTTCTCAACATTGGCAAGCACCGGGATGAGCTCTGGCGAAACGGCTAGCCCGAGCACGATCTGGTTGAGATCGGGCCGATGACTCTTGCTATGTCCATGTACGATTTGCAGATCGGCCTCCCCTTCAGCTGCGAATACCTAGTTTTTCTCCATCGAGGCGACGTTTTCCTTCCATTTTCTTGTATTTTCAAGCAAAATAGATCGCGGATTCAGGTGAAGCTTTAATCGGGAGAGCTCGTACATAAATAGAAAAAAAGGTTGTTTCCATGGAGAGACTTCGGAAAAACAAGGTATATGGAGCAAGATCGGGAAGAGCGAGGCATCTTTAGCGGCGGCTGGATTACGTATCAGCTCGAATCGAGCATCATCCGGACCTTCGCAAGTATCGCGTAGAGGAGGAAGCGGCTTTTGAAGCGCTATTTATCGATTTAGATAAAACGCAGTGGCCGGAGTTTATGGAATGGGAGGATAAGCATCATCTCAAGCGGGCCTTGGAGAACGAACGCTTGTATTTCAAGGAATGCATGACGGCATGCAGCTTGTCGTTGCGTTGTTGTCCGATCCTTTTGCCCCTGCTGAGGAGCATCGTCCAAAAGAATCGGGTATTTCGGCCTCTGCCAAGTCGGAAGAAGCTGAATTTAATCGGGGATGATGTGGTCAGGATGGTGAGGCAATGAATCAAATCAAAGATCTTCAGAAACTGATTAGGCTTACGGGCGATCGAGCTAGGTTGGATGCCAAAGCCAATGAAACATACATCGTATATAAGACAGATAAGGGCCAAATTGTAAAGGAATTCTATGATGGGAATGTTATCCCCGTTTATTGACCAGGATGTCTCTCATCCATGAAGCGATACCGATCATGTACGTATTTGCCGGTAACAATGGAAGCGGAAAAAGTACAATCCGTAATCTAATCGTTGATCGGCTACGGATTAGTGTTAACATTGACCCTGATGCATTGGCTCGCGGATTGCATTTCGTTCATCCAGACGAGATGAGATGAGTACTAGAATTGAAAGAGCTTCCGTAACGGATGCCGAAGAAATCCTGTCATTGCAAAAGCTTGCTTATCGAAGCGAAGCGGAAATTTACAACGATTTTAGCATTGAACCGCTTGTGCAGACGCTGGAACAGTTACAGCAACAGTTTGAAATTCACATCATCCTGAAAGCTGTGGTTAATGGCGCAATCATCGGCTCCGTAAGGGCAAATGAACGAGACGGAATATGCTATATTGGCAAGCTCGTGGTGAATCCGAACAATCAAAATAAAGGAATCGGCAGGATATTGATTGAGGCTATAGAAGGCCATTTTCCGCAATCTCGTTACGAATTGTTCACTGGAAGCAAAAGCGAAAAGAACATCGCCTACGAAAAGCTAGGATACAGCGTCATTAGCGAATTCAGCCTTACGCCTGATTTTTGTCTGGTCTATCTTGAAAAGCAGAGAACGCCCTTCAACTTCAGGGGCGTTCTCTTTTCATATAGATACTTTCAAAAATCCTGTTGCCCTGAATTTGAATGTTCATTCCGCCGAGACTAAAGTTCCGGCGATAAACAATCGATTGCGGACACAAAGCCCGAATGGAATATAAGACGAAACTGAATGGCAACAAAAGAATAGTATTTCGAATGTATATTTTGTTATATTGAAACCAAACGTACATTCGGGGAGTGATCGCATTTGGACAATCAACCTGTTATTACATTTTCACAATATCAGAAGCATTTCCTTACTGAGAAGTCTTGCTCTGAGTATCTATACAATATGAAATGGCCTGAAGGGTTTCAGTGTTCCAAATGTCGGCATACCGCTTACTATGTCATAGTGACTCGCAACTACCCGCTTTATGAATGCAGGAGGTGCGGCAACCAGACGACCCTTACCGTCGGTACTATTTTAGAGAAGACACATACGGATATCACGACCTGGTTCGCAGCGATTTTTTTAGTCGTTCAAGATAAGCAGGTATCCACAGCGCAAATCGCAAAACAGCTCGAAATCAGCTATCAAACCGCATGGTCAATGGTGTGGAAAATCCGTATGGCATTGGCGAATCCGAGATGCATAGCAAGCGCTCCCAAGTTTAGTGAGGATTGATCAAAGAAATACTCAAGATTTAACGATGCGCCCCGCTTGGAAAGCTGATTGTTGTTGCGGCGCTTAAGCAAAGAAGGAACAGGTTTAGTTTTCCTGTTCTTTTTTTGTCGTTCATAAATGATTTCTTATAAATTCGAACGGCTGCTTCCATCTTGCTTGTAAAAAAACGATTTCCTCTCCTGAGCTAATCCGATATACATTTACTGCTAGTTAACTATAATGAATGGATATATGACCCAACTGAAAATAAGGGTGGACAAGGGAGGAAAAGATGAACACAGGAATTGCAGGGAAAGAAGCTTCATCCGCAGCTTTAAGCGGGATAAAGAGAGGACCTATCGTAGCGGCATTGATTATCGGCGCATTTGTCTCGATCTTGAATGAAACGTTGTTGAATATTGCTTATCCGGAGATGATGAAACAATTCGACGTAACGGCTTCAACCATTCAATGGTTGTCTACCGGCTATATGCTCATTATCGGCATCCTTGTACCGGTAACGGCGCTTCTTCAGCAATGGTTTACTACGAGACAAATGTTCTTGTCCGCCATGACAATCTTTCTGGCGGGGACGATTGTTTGCGCGGCGGCACCCTGGTTCGGCATGCTTTTATTCGGACGGATCGTTCAGGCGTTGGGCACGGGACTTATGCTGCCCGTATTGATGACCACGATACTTGTTATTTTCCCTCCGGAAAAACGGGGCGGAGCGATGGGGCTGATCGGTCTTGTCATCATGTTCGCTCCAGCAATCGGACCGACGTTATCAGGCATGATCGTCGACTCGTTGTCGTGGCGCTGGTTGTTCTATCTTGTCATTCCATTGGCTGTGTTTTCCATTGTTTTTGCCGCAAGTTACCTAAAAAACGTATCCGAATTGACAAGACCGAAAGTGGATATGGTGTCCATTCTGCTCTCCTCTATCGGTTTCGGAGGAATCGTTTACGGGTTCAGCCAAGCGGGGGAAGGTTCATGGTCGGAACCGGAAGTATTTGGGGCGATCATCGCAGGGGGCGTGTCGATTACTTTGTTCATATGGCGTCAGTTGGTCGTGAAGGAGCCTATACTTGAGCTTCGGGTGTTCAAATACCCTTTGTTCTCATTGGCTATGGTGCTCATCCTCCTTCTGATGATGATGATATTTGCCGTCATGATTATACTTCCGTTATATTTTCAGACCGTATTGCTTATGACAGCTTTCAATTCAGGGCTGGCCTTGATGCCGGGCGGTATCCTTAATGGCATTATGGCGCCGATTTCAGGCAAACTGTTCGATAATTTCGGTCCTCGGGCTTTGGTTATACCGGGTCTTGTTCTGGCAGTTCTGTCCATCGGGTTGTTCATCGGAGTCGGAACCGGCGCAGATGCGTGGTATGTGATTATCCTTCATGTCATTTTGCTTGGCGGATTTTCCATGGTGATGATGCCGGCGCAAACGACAGGACTGAATCAACTGCCTCGTCATCTATACCCGCACGGAACGGCGATCATAAACACGCTGCAGCAAGTAGCCGGCGCGATCGGCACCGCTTTGTTCATCAGTATTATGTCATCGGGAACGAAGGCTTACATGAATATTTCCGAAGACCCGACTTCTCCGGTCGAAGCGATGAACGGATTTGTCGCAGGCATGCAAGACGCCTTTTTTGCTGGCTTAATCATTTCTTTGATCGCTTTGGCAACCGGTTTCTTTATCAAACAGGCGAAGACTTCAAACGTTTCAACGATGGACAACACGAAACATTCCGACTTCAAAAGAATGGAGGAATCATCCTGAAGGAGAATGTAATGATATGAAACTAAAGATTGACATCACGCTGACGAATGGCGACTGGTCTTATACAAACCTTCGGCAAATGAGGCTGGTAAAACAGGATTTAAGGAATATCCGGTTTTTCGAGGCTGATCTGTACGAGGCTAATTTGGAAAAATCCGATCTGAGGGATTGCGACTTCACACGAGCCAATTTAGCAAAATCAAAGTTGCAAGGGACCGATTTGCGCGGTGCTAATATGGACGGTGTTGACTTTAAATCGTTTGAAGTCAAGGGCACTCGTATGGACACCGCTCAAGCTGTCGTCTTCCTGCGTTCTTATGGCGCGAAGGTTGACTGAACAACAGATGACAAGAAAGAAACCTTATGCGAATGATAAGATTCCAAGGTTTTGGTCGTCTTGTCTTTTATTGATGGCCGCTATTTTTTGGAATTGGCTGTCTTTGTTTTGGTGTCAGTACTTCTTCTATGGGGCGAGTTTAAACGTTTGTAGATAAAGACAGCATCGGGGTGGACTCTGATCCAGAGAAAGCTAATCCGTACGAACTGACTTTTGTATATAAGACCGGTGAATGAGGTGGTTGAATCAATTAGAGCGTCTACGCCGTCTTAAATCGGCGAAGATTCCAACCGACCTGGGCGGCAACCTAAGCGAGGCTCGGGATGTTAAGAAAACGGCGAATAAGCAAGAGACTGACTATTGAACTGTCGAGCAGCAATAGGTTAGCAGGCGGAGTCACCCGTTAGGGTGATTTTGTTCCGTTCAAAAAAAGGACCTTATCATGATGCTTGCGTTTAACGCCTCTCGGATATTTGCAGGGCACATTTTCCTTAATGATGTTATTATTTAGACAATCAACTTACTTATTGCGAATCTTGTAGATTGGAGTCGGCTTCATAATGAGGGGTATTCTTCGATTCGGTTCTCGTACTATCTTGCTTTATATAGCTGCTGCCGTTGTTGTTGGTTTGGTTGCAAGCTATGCCGTCATCTCTGCGCCGGACTCCCCTAAGTTCCAAAGTGAAAAAGGCATTCTGGATTTAACGCCGGTTCATGTCAGTGAGAATCCGCTAAAGTTAAAAGGGGAGTGGGCATTTTACTGGCAAGAGCTGCTGTCGCCGGAGGACATACAGATTCGTTCTGCAAGGGACGGAAATCATGACCGCTGGATCAGCATCCCGAGCTCCTGGCTAGGCTATCGGTTAAATGGTCTGCAGCTAAACGGTACAGGCTTTGCAACCTTTAGGCTGGTCATCCAACTTAGCGAGCAGGATCGGAATGAGCGACTTGCTCTGCGGCTGCCTACCATTTTTCATTCGTATAAATTATGGGTTAATGGAGAACTGCTGGCCGAAGTCGGGGTGGTTGGTCAGGACAAGAGTGGCGTGACACCGCATCTGGCAACGAAGCTGGTGTTCTTCCAGACTGAAAACAACACAGTAGAGCTGGTTATGCAGGTAGCGAACTTCCATCATAAGCGAGGCGGCATCACCAAGTATATAGAGTTGGGCGGCAGTGATGTGTTAACGGTCAGGACAAATCTGAGAGTTGCCTCAGAAATGTTCATAACTGCAAGCCTGCTGGTGATTGGCGTGTATAATCTGCTGTTGTTCGTGCAGCGACGCAAGGACAGGGCGCCGTTGTATTTTGGTCTGTTCACCGTGTTGTTCGGTATCCGATCCTTGCTGGTCGGCGAGCTCATGATTACACAATTGTTCCCTCATTTTCCGTGGGAATTGCAGTTCAAGATCGAGTATCTGATTCTTTGCATCAGCGGTTATATTATCACAATGTATTTTGATTGCATTTTCCCGAATTATGTGTCGCGATGGTTTCATCTTGGCACCCGGATCGCAACCGGCGCACTCTGTCTAGTTGTTGTCGTGACCCCTGCACTAATCTATTCGAAAATGTTACTGATTATCGGTGTGATCGTTGTTCTGCATATGGTGTATCTAATGGTTGGGCTGATCCAAGCGGCTGTGCGGCGTAATGAGGGAGCGCTGACATTCCTGTTGGTGTCGGTGGTTACTTTAGTTACGGTTATCAACGATTTTTTATATTACAACGAATGGTCGTTGATCGGAAATACATCTCCGCTTGGTCTGTTGGTATTTACGATCGCGCAGATGATTCTGCTCTCTTCAAGATTTACGAGGGCGGCATCGAACGAGGAGAGGATTGCACGTGAGCTGCAGGGCGCTAACAATAAGCTGACCGAAATGAATGTGAATTTGGAACGGACCGTGCAGGAACGCACGCAGGCCTTATCCGCAGCTCACGATGATCTCCGCACTTCGTATGACCGGTTGCTTCACTCCGAGCAAGGGAGGAAGAAGCTCCTTGCCTATATTACGCATGACCTGCGTATGCCGCTGTCCAGCATGCTTGGTTATGTAGAAGCTGTGCAGGACAGGGTCAAGCCGGAACGTAATGAACAATACCTGAAGTATATCCGGGATAACACGATAAGGATTAACCGCATGATCGAGGAGTTGTCCTTCTTATCGCATTTGGAGACGGGACAAGTCTCGTACCGAATGGAGCCGGTTCATGTGATTCACTTCTTGCGTGGTTTTCTTGAACAATATGAGCTGGTCGTGCGTGACGCAGGGTTGTATTTCATGCTGGATATCGGAGATGCGGAAGATCAACGACCTAACTTGCCTGTTGTCGAGATGGATGCGCAAAGATTAGAGCAGGCTTTGTTTAATCTAGTGTCGAACGCGATGAAGTTCACCTCTAGGGGGGGCGTGGTGCGTATTGCGCTAGCTGTGGACGAGGTGAATGATACCCGCTATGCGATAATTAGCGTACAAGATTCTGGCACGGGTATTCCTCCAGATCAGCTCGAGCAAATCTTCGATCGCAATTACAAGTATGATCGACCGGGCGTGGAGAAGGGAGTAGAGGGCAGCGGGCTCGGGCTGGCGATTTGCAGGGAAATCGTACAAGCGCATGGAGGGACGGTTCGAGCGGAGAGCGACGGCAAGACGGGGTCGATATTCTATGTATCGCTTCCTTGTATTGTAAATGAAGGAAGGTGACGGTGTGGTGGACACTCACAAAATAATGATCGTCGATGATGATCCCCATATATGCGAGATTGTTCAGGTGTATTGCGAGAGGGAGGGTTTCATATCCTCCTACAGTCATAGCGGGACAGAAGCCATGAAGATGCTTGCATCTTTCGAGCCGGATTTGATTGTACTGGATGTACTGCTGGCTAATGAAAACGGCGTTGATTGGTGCATGAACGCACGTAGCTACACGAATGCGCCGATCGTGTTTCTGAGCAGCCGTGAGGAAGACGAGGTGAAAATCAGCGCATTATCCAATGGCGGCGACGATTATGTGACCAAGCCGTTCAGTCCGGGAGTACTCATGGCCAAGATCAAGGCTCATCTTCGCAGAGTGTCGACGGGCAGAAGGGAACAACTGCTGGAGTTACCGGGTTTGACGCTGGATTTCTACGCACAGTCCGTCAACATGGGTAGTGAAACCATCTTTTTATCGAAAAAAGAGTTCAGTCTACTGTCCTATATGGCACAAAACGTTAATCGTGTCGTCAGTGTCGATGCGTTGTTTCAGCTCATCTGGGGAATGGAGAGTCTGGAGGATACGAGAACGGTCGCTGTACACATCAGTAATTTACGCAAAAAAATCGAGGCTGACCCTGCCAATCCTGAGAGAATCATTACGATTCGGGGGGCCGGATATATGCTGGTTGCTAGAAGTGCGTTGCAAGCGTGAACATAGCGTTAAGGTTGGTAGCATGACAACGACTGCCGGTAACACACTACAGCTAGAATGGTTAGAAGCAAGCTGCTTTAAGTATAGTGAGCTGAACCGTACCATAAGTAGCGGCAAGTTTTTTCGGAAAAACTCGCAGTGGGCTTGGACAGCTGCTCTGCCGGGTTTTCTCCCTAACACGAGCATTGGCTCATCCCCTTATCCCGCTTATTAAATTGACATAAAAAATGAGCAAATAGGTCGCTGCCCTTCTTCCTCCTGAAGAATGACGGCGACCTGTTTGCTCATCCTAAGTCTCACAATTATTTAATATATTATTAAATTGTAAAAAAATTACATTCAAACAGCAAAAAGACGAATAAATAGGCATCTGTTTCAAATGTTCCTTCTTGAAACTGCGTGCGTATTTACTCGTCCATGAAAGAAACTGCAGCAATGAATAGAAAGCTCAATCATGGGCTCGATAAGGAATTGGATATGGATACGCTCTGACAGGCTTCCAAAATTGTGTCCAAGGATAAGGCAGAGTCGGATTTGCTATGGGACTTCCTTGAACTGGAAATCCGTAATACCGGTGCCGAAAGGGGGATAATCTTGTTGGGGAGAGAGGGGAAATTGGTTGTAGAGGCTGAGAAAGACATCAACCGGAGTCGAGAGAGACCCACGGATATCCAAGACCGTTATTCTACTGCGGTGGTTCAATTCGTGATGCGAACCCGGGAATCCGTCGTTCTTGGGCAAGCTCGCCAAAGTATATTTGCATCCGATCCATATATCCAACGGAGACGATCCAAGTCGATTTTGTGCTTGCCCCATTCGTTATCCGGATAACCGGGACGGCGTTTTGTGCTTGGAAAATAATGGTATTCTCGCGAATGGTCTATTGAAGCTCTGGCATTTACAAGATAATGCTGACGGAGAAGCTAAGACTCTGTGCTTATTCTTGATTAAGCAATTCTCCGCGAACGATAGAGATATCTTTTGGCGCTTCAATAGCCAAGCGTAAGTGCCCCTCTTCACTTTTAATTACCTTTATGATAATTTTTTCGTTGATCACTATGTATTGTCCGGGTTTTCTTCCAACTACCAGCATCAGACTCACTCCTTTACCGTGAAGGATCTTTATGTGATTTGAACATCTTTTACTGTCACTTCTGACTTGTCATTCAACCCGAACGATCGGTTCACCAGAGCCATGAATTCTGCTCTTGTAATCGCGCCATCCGGCTTAAATGAGCCATCCCATAACCCTGAATAAGCCCTCTGCCGATCCAATCCTCCAGCTGTTTCTCCGCCCAATGCCCATGGACGTCTGACTTTGTACCCTCGCTTGCTGCGTAGGCAGCAGGGAGGGGCAAGCTCAGTAGCAACGCTTAAAACAAACTTACCATTCGCCTTTTCATAGAGTTTTCCCCTGAAGTATGATTATTTATATCGATTTTCCTCCTTGTATTTTATCATGGTAGATTAGCCCATTAATGAAACTCAAAGAAAACTTTAAGTTCGCGATCGAGATAAAGCATGCCAAAGAAAAAGATTACAAAGATAATTGGCTGTAAGAACGTTGATGAGCGACTTTAACAGATGCCGCGGCAAAGCGGTCGCTTCCCGCATACGGGGCATGTGGAGTGCGTGACATCCTTGATCTACAAGGGTTTTGAGTAGGTGGTAAGGGGAGATGGGGACGAAATGGGGACGCGAGCGATTCGCGTCCCCATTCTTTAAGCTGGATTGGACTTTGACGGATACATTTCCATCCGATCAAGGTTGATGATCATGTTTCCGTTTTTAAGGATGTCTAGACCGATGAGGCCGTTAATGTAGTAGCTTCGCACGAGCTTATCCCCATTTTCGAACTTGATGCCGAGTTCTGATACGATATCAGAGGATAGAAGAGAGTGTGCAGCCCCAGTATCAACCACTAGGTTATTAATAGTCAAAGAATGGCCTCTGTACAAAATCGTCATTGAGGCTTGGAGTAAATCATCGATATATTCGATTAGCATTTCACCGGCTCCTGTAAAACGGATTTTTTCGGAGTTCGATTTCAATTTTCTCTTGGCCGGTATGATATACGATGTTGTTGTCTCTACACTTCAACAGTTCTCTAGTTGCTTCATCAGGATCTTGAATTGCTCTAATCAAGGCAACTTCGTTAACGTACTGAACACTATCTTTCGTATGAGAATTTAAGATTTCAAGTAGAACATATTGGTCAGGATAAATGCTCCGAACTTCTTGCCATTGCATAGTTAACACCTCGCAAATGGTACTTCTTATGCTTAACTTCACTAGCTACAATCGACCGTACCACTCGGCTAGCTCTGCCGAAGGCTGAATATGGAGTTCTTGCTTCAACAGCGCTTCATACTGCTTGTATCGCAATTGGAGGGCCAGCCTGTCATTCAAGGCGGCAAACCCGTGCATAAGCAGCATATTCGCTTCTTCATCCAATTCGTTTCGCCGTACCAGCCTTTTAGAAATCTGAACGGCCTGACGAATCTGATTATTTTCGAGCAGCCACTGTACGAGACGTTTGGCAAACGCCTCGTACATATCGCTGAGCCGCTCGCGCTCGGCAAGCGCCCACCCGTACGGTTTGTCTTCGAACAAATCGCCCGTATACATTTTCTCGACGGCAATCGCGGCCTCTTCATTGTCTTCATCTATGGTGTGGAAACCGGACAATCGCTCTTCGAATTCTATAAAATCGACCTTGATGTGTTCCAGACTCATCTGATACTGTTCGCGATCGGAGACAAGTATGGCCTTCATTCCATGCGTAGACAGCGTCCTGCGCAGCTGGTATAGCGCAGTATTGAGATACAACTCCGAATTTTTCCCTTCTCTATCATGGAATAGATCTTCCAGAATACGGACTTTGGCCGCACGATTCCCGCGACAGAGCAGCAAATACGCAAACAGCTCCTGACTTTTGCGGGACATCCACTTCAATGAATCTCCTTGCTCGCTGCTGATTTGCAAAACTCCCAAGCTTGCAACCGACAATCGTTTCGACCTGTCCGCGTTACCGGAACCGAGCTTCTCCGCCCGCCCTCTCACCGCTCTCGCAACGGTTTCTTCCAATCGCTTCCCGGAAATAGGCTTTACAATATAATCCAACGGATAAGCGTCAAAAGCATCCAGCGCAAACTCCTTATGGGAGGTCACGAACACAATATCCAAATCGGCGTCCATCTTCCGCAATTCAAGGGCTAATGTCAATCCGCTGTCTTCCGCGATCTTGATATCGATAAAGACAAGATCCACGACATGCTGTGCGGCAAACGCAACCGCCTCTGCACGGCTGCGTACCATCCCGACGATTTCCACGCCTTCTATTCGCGACAACAGCTGACTCAGTGCCGTCAACATCGCCTGTTCGTCATCAATAAGCAATACTTTCATCGTTGTCCCTCTCCGAGTCTGCAGCGCCAAGCGAAAAGTGAAAAACCGTTTTCTGGCGCGGCACGCTCTCCACCCAAATCTGTCCGCCGCTCATCCGCACGAATTGTTGGCAGACTTGCAATCCCAGTCCGGTTCCTCTCTCCCCGGCAGTACCTGTTGTGGACACGAGTCTCAGCGGATCGAACAATTCCCGAACCCGTTCTTCCTCCATACCCACACCATTGTCGCTGACCGATACGATCACCTGCCCGGCATTCGTTTCAGCGCTAACCCGAACTCTCCCGCCTCGCTCGGAAAATTTGATCGCATTCGTCATCAGATTACGAACGATCAAATTGACCGCTTCTCTATCCGCATGTACTTCAATATTGCTGTCGATCTCCGTATGTATGGCGATTTGTTTGGCTTCGCTTTTAATTCGCAGCGTGCGGCACACGTCCTCGACCACATCTGTCAGTCGTAATCGTTCGGGTTGCAGCAGCATGCCTTCCTTTTGGCTGCGAAACCATTCCAGCAAATTTTCGATCATCACAAACGTATTTTGAATTTGCCCGCTTAATGCATCGATCACTTCCTGATGATTGCGGTTAAACATCGTTTTATCTGCTTCCAGCACTTCCATCAAGCTAGCCTGGACCGCTAACGGATTCCGGATATCGTGGGAAACGATTGCGAACAAATGGTCTTTTAGCTGATTGAGCTTAACGATCTGCTCCATCTGCCTCTGCTTTTCGGTAATATCGAACAATACGGATACGGTTCCTTGTCCAACCCTTTCCCGGGAGGCCAGCGGATACACCTTGACCGAATAGACTCGGGATTCTCCGTCCACTCGTGCGTCGATCTCCATATCGCTCGCCTCCATTCGCTCGCAGGCGCGCAGCCATCCCGGCCACTTGGCCAACAATTTGTCGATACGCTGCCCGGCAATCGAGCTTTCTCCCGAACCCGCAAATAAGGGCTCAACATACGCATTGCTATCGATGATGCTTCCTCTGTGATTGACAATGAGTATCCCTTCTTCCATCGTCTCCACCACAACATTTCTTGCAAGCGGCACGACCGAGAACATCCGGTAACGGATCACAATCCACAGCATGGTCATTCCCAAAAAGCCGCAATAAACCGAGATAGGAAGCAGCCACGGCGTGAAGCCGGAATAAGCGGACTTGGCAATTTCCGTCGCAGCGGGGATACAGCCGCACAGTACCAACCAGATGCCGGGCTTGCGAAGCTCGGGACGAACGCGCCGCAGATAGACAAACAAATAAAAGACGCAAGCGGCAATAATCAGATAACAGATAATATTAAACGCAATCGAATAAACGGTTTTGCTTATTTCCAAATGCCCTTGATTGAGCTCTATATTCCGGAAAAGCAGATGGTGATACGGATTAGTCCATATAAGCAACGACCAAAGCGCGAAAATCGAAAGGATCTGCATCATTCGAAACGGACGTAAATATTCGTCTTTCCCGAACAGGGCCAGCACAAAAAAAATGACCATAGGCACAACAAACAACAAGCTGGTCTGTTCAATATTTCGAAACAGTATTTTTGACGATAAACTTTCGCTGTTGATTTCCATGATCACACTTCCGGCATAAATCACGCGACAAACCATGACCCAGGCAAAATATCGGATTCCCCGTTCCTGCCTGTACAGAAAGGCGTAGCATAAAAACGCGATCATCAAAAAAATGGAAACCAGCATGACCACATTGGATAGCGTTATACTCATAACTGCGAAATTCTCCTTACAGTAGAAAACATCTGAGTTCCAATCATTATAACCCAAGATAGCCAGCCGCCAAAAACTTTCCTTCCGCTTCCAGTTATCTCTCTTCTATTGATCATACTATACCTGCAGCGATTCTTTCATAGTTCTTTCATAGTGCTTTCATAGTTCTTTTATAGTTCTTTCGCAGTTCTTTCATAGCCGTTTGTTATACTGGTTTTTGCTAAAAGCCTGGGCAAATTTTGCCTGAGGCAAGAAGGAAAGGAGAACATGATGAGAAAATCGACTTTAATCGTGAAAAAAATAATGATTAGTCTATTGGCGCTTATCCTTATCGCAAGTCCGTTATTAGTTCCGTCGAATGCCCATGCTGCACCCGGTGACCCTATGTTTGTTTCCGTTTCGTCCCAATCCGATTCTTCTTTAGCGCTGGATCGGGAGGGGCGGATTTGGGCGTGGGGAAGAAACAATGAAGGTCAATACGGCAACGGTACGACCGCCTCCTCTACGATGCCCAAAAAAATCGAGGTTATGGGTAGCGGTGGCTCCCCTGTGACTTTTCAGAAAGTGAAGGCAGGCTTTGGAAACTCCGCTGCGCTAGATGACGCCGACCATTTGTGGATGACTGGCTCAGACTATAATGAGAGATTGGGTAATGATTCTGCAGGCTCTTCTCTATTTTGGGAAAAAAACTTAGTTTCGGACGCTGGTACGGATGTCACCTTTACAGACTTGGTAGTGATGCGAACAGCTTCACTAGCTCTGGACAGTAACGGTACATTATGGGTATGGGGAGTGAAATCACCCACGGCCCCTATAGACGTACCCGTAAAATATCCGGTATACGATGGCGGCGTTCCCGTTGAATTCGAAACAATTGAAGGTAATGAAGAAGGAGCTCTGGCGCTCGATTCTAACAAACGCTTATGGCGTTTAATTGACGTGGACTTCATTCCATTGAAGTTTCCGGAAACGTCGGCGGTCGAATTTCAGTCGATTGCTTCCGGCTCGGGAATCGGGGCCGGTACATCTTTATTTCTGGCCCTCGACGCGGCCGGCAACATATGGACCTGGGGAGGCGATACCGAAGGGGAACTTGGAGATGGAGCGGGAGACACAGGACCTACTTACATTCCAGCCAAGCTTACGGTCGTGGACTCCGGCACCCCGGTCATATTCACTCAAATTTCCGCTGGGTTAAAGCACGCGCTGGCATTGGATACCAACGGGAATATGTGGGCGTGGGGGAATAATACGGAGGGACAACTGGGGAATATTGGGGCAGTGAAATCAGAGGTGCCCGTCAAAATTCCGCTCGAAGACGACAGCGGCACCCCGTTACAATTAACGTCCGTGTCAGCGGGATACGGAGAATCGTTCGGTCTGGATGCGGGCGGGCAAATCTGGTCATGGGGAAGAGGGCAAAATATCCCGAAAAAAATGCGTGTCGCACCTGCGGTGTCATTATCCGTGTCGAATTTATCCCCGGGCTATCTTCAACCGATTACACTGACGGCTGATGTTACAGGCGATTTTGACAATCCGACCGGCACTGTCGTGTTCAAAGATGGGGGGGATGTGCTGGGTTCCAAATCGCTTACGGGTGGAACCGCGCAATTGACCGGCATCACCCTGTCCCCGGGAGCACATCAGCTTACGGCGTATTACGAAGGGGACGGCGTCTATTTGGAACTGGCTTCGGTTAATGTTACCGTGACCGCAGCTGCCAACCCGGCGAAGGCGATAACATCGTTTAGCTTCGCTACACCGGCTGCTACCGGTACGGTGAACGAGGCGAGCCGCACGATAAGCGTAACGGTGCC
>NZ_VDCQ01000029.1 GCF_006265175.1 Paenibacillus hemerocallicola
CGATTGCTGCTTCAAATCCCGTTTCTGCGACAGGTCGCCGACCGTGTTATAGGTCAGCAAGTCCGCTTGACCGGCTGCGTCCACGTTTTGCTTCACGCGCCCGAGCTCGTCGTACGCTTTGGCGGTCGTATACGTTTGCCCCGCATCGTACTGCTTCGTATCCTTTAGCTGACCGAGCGCCGTATATGTATAGTCTGTCGCCTGCGACAACGGGTCAATCAGCTTGACGAGTCGGTTCAGCTTGTCGTACTGGTAGCTCGTCACTTGGTTTTTCGGGTCGGTGGTCATCACGGTATTGCCGACGTAGTCATACGTATAGGACGCTTGCACCTTGTTGTTGCGGTCCGGCCAGCTCGGGTAGACGGTGCTGGACGTAACACGTCCCAGTGGGTCATACTGCTTCTCCAGCACGTTCCATTTGACGTTGTCGTCGGCACTCCCTATTTGGTCCGGCGTCACCATATAAGATGTCTCTTTGCGCGCCAGCAAGTCGCGCACGGCTTTATACACATTGCCATAAGGGTCCGTCACTTGCCCGATCTGCCCCCATGCGTCATAGCCGATCGTTTGCACATTTTGCTGCGCGTCCGCGACGTAGATCGGCCGGCTCATCGCGTCATAATGATATTGCGCTTCTGCGATCCATTGTCCGCGCTGGTCGTCGTAGCGCTGCTGGTAAAGCGGATTGCCAAACCCGTCGTAGAACGCTTCCCTCACGTCATAGACCGTTACTCCGTTGGTCGAAAGATTTAGAACGGAAGTATAGGTTTTTACTTTCATCGTTTGAACGTTGGCGTTCGTTGCATCGAATCCGGACGATATTTGGTTTGGAGCGTATTCCGTTTTTGCTTCCATTTCATAGGTCGCGCCGTTTAGTCCGGTGACAGGCGGCTGCTTGACCGAGACCGGGCGCCCCAAAGCGTCGTACCGGTACGTTGTCACCCGTCCTCCCGGTGCCGTCTCGGATTGCAGCAGCCCGGTAAGCATACTGTACGTTCGGCTCGTTTGCATCGTTTGCGGCTGGTTATTGTCATCGGTATAAAATTGCGTGATGTGGGTCGGGAAAGCGTAACTGCCTGCCGGGCCGTAAACGGTTTCGGTTCGGGCCGTTTTGCCGTTTTCCAAGGTTCGGGTTGCGATCGTTTTAGAGACTTTGCCGTCTGTCAACTCATACGAATAATCGACGGATTCGCCGTTCGCGTTGGTTGATTTTTTGAGACGGCCCAGTAGCACAGGATTTGTATAATCAAAATAGTATTCGAAAGATTCCGTCAGCGTAGTATTCGCATTTTGCTTCCACTGCGATTGAAGCAGATCATGATAACTTGGATGGTATTGATACGTCGTGGTGTAGTCCGCTTTAACAGCCGTATTGTTGATATCATAATAGCCGAGAGGTTGTGTATTGCTCTCCAATCCACCCCAATTCGTATAAGTACGATCGACATACTGATCGTTAGCAACATGCCCAACCATATCCCTGTATTCCGATCGAGTCGGTTTGTACTTGAATATGGGATGAAACGTTTGATGAAGCATCGTTTTTCTTTCAAAATTCGAAGCGATTGTCTCGACTTTGTTAATTTGTCTATCCGCGTTGAAGGATGTCGCGGTTTGGAGGTTACTTTGGTTAATCGCCGCGGATTTATATGCACCTAAATTGCTATTCGGGTAATAGGTGTAGTCACCCGAATAATAGTACCCCACTTGATTTTTGCCGCCGAAATTATTAATTTCGAGTTCTGTCATTTCATGCTGAATGGATTGGAACAGGATGCGTACATATCTGGCCGTCGCGTTTAGACTATTGCTATAGTCGGCAATGCCGTTGCTTTTTTGAATTGCAACCAGGTCGGTCCAATTATTCGCATCGTTCGAAATCTGTATCGTGTATTGGGTAGTAGCGAATTCTGTTCCCATTCGCCAACGGATCAAAATTTGATTAAACGATTGAATCGATCCCAAGTCCACATGAAGCCATTCGTTCTGGGCGCTGCTCGGCCTCCAAAACGTGCCGGTATCCCCGTCCACGACATTAAGTCCGTTATAGTAAGTGTAAGTATCATTATCCGAGTCATAATCTGCTGCAAAAGAAGATACTTGAACCGATTTCTGTAATGCCAAATTTGATTTTGAAATGGACGGTAATCCGCTGCCCGTACGGTTTAAATCGTAACGCTCCTTGATGCGGAACGCATCCATCCAACCGCTTCCCATTAGGCGATGGGAGCTTTCGTACTCATAACGCGAGACGCTATGCGGATAGACGATCCCGGTCAGCAGTTGGGTATAGACCGAAGCGGAATTGCCGTAAAAACTGAAAGGCTGCTCTTTCGTGTCATATTGGTAATAAGTTATTGTTTCCTCCGAAGTACCCGGGCTCATGCTTGCCGAATATAAATAAGGCTCATATCGTCCGTCCACCATATGCCGCATTTTGGTGTATTTGACCGTAAGCTGTTTTCCGAGCTCATCCGGGTGAGTTACGGAAACTGTTACATTGTCGCCTGCGAAGGTAGGATTATCGATTGCGTTATCGTAAACAAACTGGATGATCCGACCGATACTATCCGTAATTTGACTAAGATACGGATACGAGCTTCCATTGACCGAACGGTTAATATGTGTAAATTTGATCTCGTTTCCGAATCGGTCCACAATTCCCAATACTCGGCCGTCATCGGCGAAATAAGTTTTTCGTTTATCGTTTGTGATGAATACATATACCGACGTCTTCTCCCCGTTCGAGTATGTGCCGGAATCAAGATCGAACTTGACGTCTTCCCTGGGGTATCCTTCCAGGTTGCTGTCGTCTAAAAAAGCTGTAAAGTACACCCGGTAGGCAGCGCCGGTTCCGTCATGGAAGTGGATCTCGTTTCCATTGTCCGGCTCTGCTTTCTTGATCTGCACGGAAGGAATGCCAAGCGACCATCCTGCGCCCAAGTCAAATCTTTCCCGTTGGTAACTCGTCTTCTCAGCAATACTCGCTACATTGAAGTTTTTACGGTAAGTGACATATCTTGCTTGTGTATAAGTATGGGTCACCGGATCAATATAATTAGCCCCATTCGTTTCCAGCAGACGGCAGCTATAGTCTGCGTAGTTCGAAGCATTTGCAAGACAAGCCGCCTGCGCTTCTTCGATAGTCCTGTAGTTGCTGCCAAACTCCTGATTCGGGCCGCTTCCCGTGCTGGAATACCAGACTAAAATATAATACCAGTAGTATACGTCCTTGTAATAATTCCCGTTCGTTCCCGCATCGGTAAACGACGCTTTCATCTCTCCCATTTGAGCTTGGTTGGAGTTGTAGTGACGGGTCAGCGCGAAATCCAATCCGTCCCGACCCGGCAGCACCAGATCCGATACGTTAATCGATAACGATCCGCTTTGCGGATCTATCGCTTCTTGACTCCGGTAGCGGTCCAAGTAAGGAGCTTTGTTGCTTTCGTTAATGGTTTGGGGCATCTCTACTCCATTCATCCTCAAGCTCCAGCCGCTAATGTCGACTGCTCCGAAGGCTGTGGAAGAAAAGCCCGTCAATAGAACGAAGCACAGAAGAAACGACTGAATTGTGCGAAGAAGGGTATACCTCATGGCTTTTCGCTTCCTCCCGCAACATCAAATTGTTCCTGTATTTGATGCGATAATGAATCTTTCCTCTTTTTCAATAAATCAGCCACAGCGCTTCCAGACGCTTGCTCCATACGGCTCAGCTTCTCGTCGGTCAAACGCAGCCCGATTACCTCTTTGTCCGTTAATCCGTACTTTTCCATATTCGTCTTCGAAACTTTACCGTAAAACCGATTCTCCCGATGAATTTCGGCTATTCCCACTCTTCCCTTTGCTTGATAACGATCGAGCGCATCTTTCATATCCGGCACCAGAGACTGATCCACTAATGCCAACAATGAAAATTGCTCTCCCAAAGTGAGAGTTTCTTTGTCCAATAGTTTGCCGGCATCCGAATGTTTCCGTTTCAACTCATCTACCAGCGGGCCGTATTTGGCCAATTGGAGTCGATTTTCGATACTCGTCCATTCGGATTGCTTCTTTTCCTCCAGGAGCTGGAAGGGATCGACATCCCATATGTTGGCCAACTCATCGGCTTTTAAGATATCGTCTATCGAAAAACCTTGATCAAATAATTCATCCGCTTGTTCCCGAGAAATATTATATTGATCTACAGGCGTATTCGGATCTATCCCTTGCTGCATTGTTCCAGATTCCAAGGCCTTTATCGGTTTGCTTGGCACCGACTCGCTGCGGGTTTGCAGCAGCAGTTCATCGGACGGCTGAGGGGGTGTAACTTGGATTTGCATACTATTTTCGGGTATCGATCTGTTAAGGATAGGTTCCAATAATTCATTGGCAAAGCCGGAAGAAATATTCCCGATGCCGGTTAGAACGATAACGGCTGCCAGGCAGACAGAGCTCCATTTTCGATTGTGTTTCAAGATTATAACCTCCATATATGTAAGATTCATGGAAAGAGCGCTGATTAGTTTAATGCTACTCCGGTTTGGTTCCCGTTGGCATCATAATGGTAGTCCAGAGTCTGACCATTCGGAAGAATGATATAATCAAGCTTGCCGGATGCGTCATAGTAATAACCTTGGGCTCCGATTGCCGCTTTGACGGTTCGACTCGGGGAAGATTCGTTGCCGACGACATCTTTCGCTTTCACGGTAAACGCGTGCAGCCCTTGCGACAACCCTGATGCTGTAAACGTCGTAGATGGGCTTGTGCCTATCAAAGTCGCCCCATTGTAAATCAGGTACTCGGACACGCCGATATCGTCCGTCGAAGCTGTCCATGCCAACGTAAAACTGCTGCTCGTCTTTCCTATTACTCTGAAATGCTCCGGGATAGTAGGAGGCCCTGCGTCCAGATTAGGAATGGATATGTTGCTGCGATACGCCCAATCGCCCCATTCCATATCGTCCTTCAAGCGAATTGCGAAACTCCATGTTCCGAGGGCCAGAGGCGCCGTAACATGATTGGATGCCGGTCCGTTAATTTCGCCGGAGTTATACGCCCAACTTGCCCAATTATCCCGCGTACCTACAACTTGATAAGCGGATTGGGCTTGTCCGTTCGGATCATTGTAATTCCATGTGAAATTTAAAACATTGGTATATAGCGTCTGGTTATCGTTGTAAGATGTAATCGACAACGACGGCAGAGAGTTCGGCAACATGTAACGGCTTTCGGAAAGCGGGGATTCAAGACCATAATTGTCCCAAGTCTTCACTCGCCAAAAGTAGAAGTTCCCACGTGACAAGACTCCTGCCGGAACGGTATAAGATGAACCTCCGGAGCCTACCCATCCTGTATCGTGTATGGGATTTCCACTAGAATTGTAAACGACGATTTGATAGGCGGATTGTACATTCCCTGGATCAGGGTCCGAGAATGTCCATTGCACGGTCGGGGTCGTCCCGGCAATGAGAACAGGAGACGCTGATGCAGGGTTTCCCGGCACCGGATTGGCCGGAGCATTGGGTGGCCGATTACCCAGAACGGTAAAAGTACCGGATTCGGCCCAATTCCCGTATAAAGACCCATTATAGGTACGTATTCGAACTTTGTTGGAAGTCGTGCTGGACGCTCCGGAAAAATTATAAGCATATGAAGTCGCCCCCGGATTCGTTAAGGCAACCAGATCGAACCATGCCCCGCCGTTTACGGACATTTGGACTTGATAACGCAGATTCCATTGAGGCGTATCCAAATCGTATGCCGGCTGCCAGACGATGTTGTAAAGTGTGTTTACTACTTCCGCGGCGATCGGAGACACGATAACGGGTGTACTTGGCGGTGATTTATAGACCACTTCAAGACTGGCGTGGGGTCCGATGGCAATATATGACCCGTCTCCGCCATACTTCCCATAAACCAATTGCCCACGGACGATAAATCCGTGATTCACTCCGGAAGTAACGCTGTCTTGAACTGCTCGCGACACGTCAAGATCAAAGGAATAAAATCCCTTTCCGTATACATAATTCTGCCTTATAGGAGGTACCTCATTTGTAGGATAAACCGAATAACTAGGTGCAAGAGCACCGTTTTGAGGATTCCAGTCTGCTGTCACTCTTGCGCTTGTAATATCAATACTATAGTCATGGTAGACACCCTCATCATCATAATCCTCGGGCAAAAAAAGTTTCGTCTTCAAAGCAGCTTGAAATGTTGTATAATTCGTGGAAATGGAAGATAAATCATACTTATATATAGCCGTGGCGCCATAGTCTAAGTTACATCCATTAATGTTGTAATAGCTGAAATAGGTTGAATTAACAAACCTGTTGTTGTAGCCATCCGTACAACCCGCTTTTATCGCGGAGGTCAAAATCACCGTAGGATCAATTACGATCGGGAATATCAGGCCTTGAACATCTGCGGTCAGATCCAAGTAAGTCTTGTTCTTCTCCACCCGAAGGGTTTGCGCCACATCGCGGTAAGTTCCGTCAGCGTCCACCAGCCATGCCGGTTGCAGCGTAAATTCGTTGGATCTCAGAGATTCCGACAACGGGCCCGTCACTTGGAAACTGAACCGGTGAGGAGCTGATGCATCCTTAAGCAAGATGGTCTCTTTAATCCCGCTTTCCAGCACCTGCAGCGTGACATCGGTTTGATTCCAGGCATTGGGATATAGCAATCCGGATTTCCCATACACAACACCCGCTACGTTGGAGCCCCCTACCGGCACAAACGTAAGACTATCGTTATTTTTGTTAATGGAGTACCCTTTCCCGAATCGTACTGGGAGAGTCGCATCAAAGGGGACTTGAGGCGCTTTAAAGCTCTCCTCTTGCAGCGCCTTGCCGGCTAGACGGCTGGATTTATTGAGAGCGGAAAGTTCCTTTATCGCTTTCGCGCCCGCTTTGGACAAAGGAAGATATACCATGTCCAGTACCGAATCCTTGTAAAGGGTAGTATCGATGTCATACAGTTTGTCGTCCTCTGCTTCATAGTGCTGATCTTGCATCGTTATAACCGCTCTATAAGACCCGTCCTTGCGCAAGTAATGCTTGCTGTTTGGCGTTCGCCTATCCATCGCTTCGCCGATGATTTCCGGATCTTCCTCTAGCAGTTTCCTCTCTTTCTCACCTGCTGTCTGATACACTTGCCGGGACACATCATTGAATTGGTTGTGGGAGTATACAGTATCCCCCACACTTGACAGCGCTTTCACTTCTTGTGCACCCATTTCCCCTGATGCGTAAGCAGCGTACGCCTGTCCGAGCATCGATATGGCTAGCAATGCAGATACGAGCCTCTTTCTTAGACCATTCAAACATTTCCCCTCCTAGTATAAAATGTATATCAATGAATAATTTTACTATAGAAGAGATCTTTTTGAATAGGTATTTTTAATCAATTGCGCAATATTCAACACCATTCGACTCACACACCCTCTGCCAATGGTCCTGTGAAATCAATGCGATATATAGTCCGATCTGCATAGTTCATATTGAGTTATACTTTGTTGGAACAACTTATGACACATGTAAACCATGTCCACAGCAAGTTCGAATTAAAGCATGACAAAAGGCCGTCGAACTCATCGGCAGCCTTGAGCGGTTTGATACCATTCCGTGTCCCGTTACTTTAGTATTACCGGGTAATATTCCACATTCTTTTAACCTCTACCAATACCTGATCATTGAATTCCATTCTGTATACGTCCGGCTTCGATGTTTGCAATAAAAAATTCAAATCGTACCGTTTGTCATAATACCCCATCATTAAAGTCATTACAGCCCCATGAGTGCCCAATACTAGCTTCCGTCCTCGGTAGATCTTTAATAGTTTTTTCAAGACCGCTATAGCTCGGTTCTGACAAACTGCGTTAGACTCCCCTCCCGTTAAGGAAAAGTTTGGATCAGAGAACGACTTCTCCAATAAAGGGAATAGCTCCTTATCGGGCATTCGATTGTCTTCATTAGAAAAAATTCTTTCTTTAAGATCTTCAAATACTAAAATTTCTTGTCCTGAGCAGCGAGCCAGCTCCTCAATGGTTAGGACAGCCCGTTGGTATGGACTAGAAACGAAAACCTCGATCCCCTCTCCTTTCAATAATTAAGTGATTCGATTAGCATCCGATTTCCCTATATCCGTTAACCCTCTTGTTCTTTCATTTCCTTCCATCTTCGGTGATTCGCCGTGTCTTACCATGTAAATAAAAGTTCTCATAATAGCCTCCATGAAGAGAAACTTATGATTCACAACTAACCCGTGCTGCTTTATATCGGAAACGATCATTGATAATTGGATATGCCATTCTTAAACGCTTGTTCATCATTGTTCTCAATACCAAACAGGGCTTCTTGCAGCGCAAATGTGCCTATATAAAAATTTGTCCGCGATTGAGCGCTTCCTAGTCCAGGGTAGGATTCATACATCAGTCGTAAGAAGCTCTCTCCGTAACCGCTCATTATGGCGGCAGCATCAATGGCCGGATCTCCGATATGTGCTCCGCCAAAATCAATTACTCCTGCAACTTTCGGTAGTGTATGTTCAATCAATATATTGCTCGTGCCAAAGTCTCCATGCACGAATGTCGGTTCATATTGAAAATTCAATGCGTTGTTTAGAAAATGTTCATTTAGAAAATGTTCAAAGTGTTTTCTAACGCGTAGTTGACCTTCATTACTCATATGGCGAAATAATTTGTTTTGAATACGCTTGTACATATCCTCCCAATACTTGTATGGATTGTTTTGATGAAGACGATCGATGAACTCACCTTGAAGAGGAATACGATGCAGTTCAATAAGAAAAGTTGATAACTGTCGGGCAATAACACGCAGATCAATACGCTTTATAGCGTGAAAGGTTTTCATGTCGAAGCATCTTCCCGGTATCATACGGTAGCCTACAAATACATCTCCCACGACCTGCGATTCGAGGTTCAGATAGATAGGTTTGGGAATATCAAGGGTGATATGCTTGTCTACGAATTGTAATAGCCGCGTTTCCGCTTGTAGATCGGCAATACCTTGTTGGTATTTGGGGAAACGGAAAATGAGTGTATTATTGACCTCAATGACAGTATTGTTTTGACCGTTTTCATTGAGTGTGACCGAATGGATGAATAGATCCGGATAAGCTTCGAGAATTTTTTGTACATATTTTTGCAGCATGAACAACCTCACTTTAAAAAGCTCTTGTGATCAAGGGCCTCATCGATAGTGCCCGTGATATTCGGGCAAGTACGGGATTCGTATCCAAGTAGTATGCATAGGCGATCAGCCCGAAGGACAGTGCCCAGCCGCGGCCTTGAGCCCAGGTGGCGTCGTCTACCGGCAGCGCTGCGCGGAATATATCACGGCTTTCGGCGGAGAGGAAAGTCCACGCGACCATCAAGTCGCATGCCGGATCGCCTACGCCCAGAGTGCCGAAGTCTATGACGGCGTGTAGTCGGCCTTGGGCGACCAGCAGGTTCCCCGGATGGAGGTCTCCATGGGAAAGCGGTAGCAGCGGGGCAAGCTTCGGCAGCCACCGTTGCTCCTTCTCAACTTGCCCGATGGCCCATTCGACGCCGGGTAATTGCACGGCCATATCCTCGCCGAGACGATAGATCGCATTGTCCGTCCCGGCCGATTCGACCGGCCTGATCGGATGGTCCGCCCATTGCGGAAATTGTTCGGCGATCAACCGCTTCACGAGAGTTGCGTCGATCTTCATCTTGTTCGCTTGGCTCATTTGAATAGACCCTCCTCCCTCAAATTCGGAACGCGGTCAAATGCTCCTTCATGGAACATGATACCAAACAGAATTAGGACTCAACCGGTAAAGAATGATTATACTGATTTCGGGCCGCCGCTCCATTCTCCAATACTACAAAAATAGACTATATGAACGGTATAATAGTAGTGCTTCTATATTCGAACCTCCATATACTATAGGATCAGGAACCTGGAGGTGATAGCATGCTTGAGCGCATCATGGGACTTTTGAACGGTAAGCAATCCAAGAAATTCGGTCTGGACAACCTGGGTCTTTTCAACGGCAAGCGCAGCAAGAAATTCGGTCCGGAAAAATTAATCGGTAAAGTAATCGGCAATTTTACAAGAAAGCGCCGCTAGTCCAGCCTATAGGTACAAATAGAACAATCCCCGCTCGGCTATACGCTGGCGGGGAATTGTCATGTTCAATTGTCTCTTTGTTCCGCTGTACTATTAAGTTTGATGTCCTTAATAAAAAATCCCAGTCGTACCTACGGTCAAAGTATCCTATCATTAATGTCATAACAGCTCACGCTTAAATCCTTTTTCATTTCATTTCGTCTTAGTAGGTGAGGTGGTCAAATGCCTGAAGATCAGGAGCTCGCCGAGGAGATCATGGGCGGCAGTCAAGCGGCGATGGAAGTGTTAACGAGAAATATTATAAGCCCATCTACGCCTTTGTCTATCAAAATATTGGTTCTGAAAGAAGGACGATTGCTTCATAAGGAAACACCGGAAAAGCTGTTGGCAGGCATTGGGGATAAAGTGTGGTCGGTTCTGGCGGACGAGATGGACATCGAACATCGGAAATGTTCTCAGAATGCTATTCCCGTTTACGTCCAATGTACATGAAATGTTCCGCCATACTCAGCAAATCCTCACGCTCGCATACTTGCTCGGCCAAGTCCAGCCAAGCGGATACCACTTCCTGCGATTGACCAAGCAGTTCCGGTTCGCGCAAATATAAGAAGCTCTCGCAATTGAGCAGATGCAGCTTTTCCAGTTGAAAAGGTTCGAAAAAGGGAAGCACATC
The DNA here is from genome assembly GCF_006265175.1 of Paenibacillus hemerocallicola. Classification (GTDB taxonomy): domain Bacteria; phylum Bacillota; class Bacilli; order Paenibacillales; family NBRC-103111; genus Paenibacillus_AB; species Paenibacillus_AB hemerocallicola. The sequence continues at coordinate 10,768 of NZ_VDCQ01000029.1, forward strand.
TTTTGGGCGGATGAAAAAATTTTCCGAAAACCCCTGTCCGGCAAAGTTCGCATCGTCCACTATAGCATTGAGCTGAGCTCGCCTCTCCTCGTTCAGAATCAAGCTTGGATGTTGGATCAGATAATCCCACACGAAGGAGTACGAAGAAACAAAGGCCACGAAAAGCGTCCCTTTCGGCTTTAGTTTCCTCAAGCATTCATGAATCGTGGCAACTCTGTCGCGCTCGTCCTTCAGATGATACATCGGGCCCATGCAGAGCACATGATCATATTGTCCATCTTCAATAGCCGATAAATCGCGACAATCCGCACGCAAGCCGTTCAGCGGCAGTCCGAGCTCCTGTGCTTTATTCAGCGCAAAGTCTATGTTGTTCTGAGAAAGATCCGCCAAGGTCACTTGGCAACCAAGCTGCGAAAGGTAAAGCGAATACTTTCCCGGCCCCCCGCCGAGGTCCAGCACCTTGTCATTCGGTCTGACATAGCGGGTTATATAGCGTTTGCTAAGCTCATATTCGACCTGGTGGCGATCTAGTCGTTTCCACTCGTAGTTTACAGTCTCGTCATAAAACCTTCTTACGCTTTCAACGCTGTCCATGTAACCCCTCCCGAGCATACGATCGTTAACTCGAAATAAAAAAATCTCACCCCCAGGACCATAGTCTCAGGGACGAGATCTGAACTCCTCGCGGTACCACCCAGGTTCGCCGATAGGCCGCCAATATTGGAAATATGTTACCAAGTAATCGGGGTACTGTAAAAGATTCAATTTCACCTTAACAACTATTCAATTAATAACCCGGCCATTTACGCGGTGTTTTAAATAGAACAGGATGGCGGCACAGTCGATGTTAATAAACTGCAACGGATCGCTGTGGATCCGTTCGGCCAGTTCGTCTACGGTGATCCAGCGGGGGTTTTGCGTGCGGTCGCCTTCTTCGAGCAATTCGCCTTCCGCCTTGCAAACAAAGTAGTAACCGACCGAATCGATTCCGCCCTTAATCGTCTGGTATGCGGCAAATGGCCGAACACATTCGACAACAAAATTCGGATTGATCCCTTCCGTATCGATACGCGTATCTTCTCCTTCAATCCAAGTGACCTCGAGACCGGTTTCTTCCTTCACTTCGCGGCGCAGCGCCTCTGTCAACGACTCGAACTGCTCCACTCCGCCTCCCGGCAACTCCAGCTGTTTCGGTTGGTTCGGCTTGTTGCGCGTCTGAACTATAATTTCGGTTTTCCCATCGCGTTCGCGCTCTACGATGGCACGGGCATTGACATAAAACAATTGGACTCACTCCTTCTTCGGCAAAAGATATGTAATCTATTATATAATGGAAAATAATTGCTTGCATTGAAATTCTCTTCTCGCTAACTGTTTTTCTCACTTGTTGCATGAAACGATAGCAAAGATTCAGGCAAGGTCACTGAAGCTGAAGAAATACAAGTAGTCGAACAACCGGATTCGATCGAACCCGGCTTGCTCTTCATGTTCTTCATGTCGTTTGCTTCAAAGCTTCATCAAACGCGCGTTCCATTCGGTCGGCGTCCTTCAAAACCGCGAAGAATACGAACGGGCCATTTGATTTCAGCACATGCTTTTCGATCAGATAATACTCTTCGGGGCGATAGTCTTTGAATTTGACCGTTTGCGAGGAGAAAAAGAAGCCCAATGGAATCTACCGGGTCTTAGGGGCGCAGCGCGGCCTATAGACCCGGTGATTCGCTTGGGCTTCCCGACTGAATATGTTCCTGCAGAATGAATATGTTCCTGCAGAATGAATATGCGAAATGAATCCGAAGTCACCGCTCAGTCGGCGGCGGCACCCTTGTTGCGATGCACAAAGGCGCAAGCTGGACTGCGGCATGCATCGGCGTGAGGCGACCTTACGGGAAACTGAGAGGAGTGATGTTCCAAACCATCAAACAGCGTTCAGGATGCTCGAAATTCAACCAGTGAGTTGATCCGGGCGAATGGAGGAAGTTCAGATACGAATACGAATCTAACTATTACAAAAGGATTTATATTCCTTTTTCTCTCCTCATGACTAAATGAGGTCGAGTCCGGGCTTAATCTTGCCCCTGAACTCGACCTTTTTGGTTTTTTTCCCACATGGGCAATTGTGGGCAAGTAAAAGCCACACGACCTCCACTCTTTCGTACTGACATTCTCGTTTTAGCTTAATGATCCCACAATTCTTTTATCTTTAAAGAATTTATTAAATAAATACCGAACAAGCGGTCCCACAATTAGGAGCTGTAGAGGGAGAGCAAAAATAAAATTTTTAAAAACGAAAGAAAAATAACTTTCGAGTAAAGACTCTCCAGTTAGGTGGTTAGAAAAGTAAGCGGTTCCCAATCCATAAAGAGACATAAGGAGAACCATTCCAATCACCATAAAAAATGAAATGGATACAATCACAAATACATTGTTAGATTTGTCATACGGTAATGAAAAAGCAATTTTTCTTGCCACTGGACCGACAATAAATAATTCCAATAAGAAAGCGGTAAGAAAGCCCAAAATCAATTGAATAAGTATTCCTTTCAAGGATACCGTGCCAATCAAGTCATGTGTAAATAAATTATAAAATGTCATGACTACGACCATCCCACAGCACATCATCAACCCAAAATAAAAACTTTCTTTCTTAGTTGTTGGCAATTTCCATCATCCTCTCTTTTACCCTTGTTATTATAGAGATAATGGAAACTCCTCATAAGTGAAAAGTCTGTGAACATTTTGACGATGAATCGGCTTCCGCAATACATGATTTTCTGATTGCATTACACCTAATAAATCTAGGTTTGCATCATTTGGAAGGCTATAATCGATTATTCAAGGGTTGACAACCGTATATATCCGGTACCGTTCGGAATAGGGCACTGTCGAGCGATTGGAGAAGGCGACGATCCGGTTGATTCGAGTCAGTTGTCTAGACAATCGGGTATCCTCCCTTTCGCTGCGTTGCTCCAGAACGCCGGTTCGAATCGATTCCGACTCCTCCTCTGTCAGTGACACGCTTTGTAGCCACTCTGCCAGTGGCCCGCGCAAATCATGGAACTCATTCCAGCCCGAATCCTTCAATGGTCCGCCCCTCCTTACTGGTTTCGTTATTTGTCAGCTCGAGCATAACACGTTTACGGGCCAAACTAATTCGGTAGCGGACCGTACCGGCCGGTATCTCAAGCAATTCGCCGATCTCCGCACTGTTCATCTGGCCGACCAGATGAAGAATGAGTACGCTGCGCAACTCATCAGGCAGTCGACTGACCGCATCCTCGATGTGCTGCACATTACTTTTGATTTCGTAAGCCTCCTCCGGGGAACGACCGAATGCTCCCCGAACGATGGCATCTTGTCTCATCCGGCCCTCCGCTTGGTCGCGAGTCGTGCGCCGACGATAGTAATCGGTTATCAGATTTTTCGTTATCCGGAAAATCCAGAAGCGGCAGTTGACCCGCCCCATCTCATAACCGACATGGATTTGATTCCATGCCCGGAGAAACGCCTCCTGCATCAGATCTTTTGCCATTTCCCGCTGTCCTACGCGTGCCAGAATATAGGCAAATACCGCCCGGTGGTACGAATCGTACGCTTCATGGAAGAAGGCATCGTATGCCGGATCATCCATGAAACTCGCCCTCAAGCTTGTCGGAAACTTGGATCATGCTCATCTGTTCGACCGCGAGCGCCGTCAGGATCGGTACAAGCTTCTTGTCCGCAGCTTTCAATACCCCCATTTGAATAATTTCCGTAACCTTCTCCCGAATGAGCTCGGCGCTGACGTCGGATTCGATCACAAATTCCCCCATCAGAATCATCGTTATCGGTTCTTTCAAATAATCGAAAAACTCTCGGCCGAACCGTCCTTGGCCCATAAACCATCTCGGATTGCGGTGGTCATAAGCGATGATTTCCCCGCTCGTTTGCGTAATGAAAGGGGTCAACACGCCCTCGCTTCCCCGCGGGATGAACAGCTGTCCCACTACGATAAGCTGCTTGTAACCGAATTGGGTCGGGGGAGACGTGATGAGCAGCTCGCCCGTTACCAGAAGAATATCCGAGCCGTCGGCACTCGGGTTCTCGAGGAACTCGCCTCCGAGCTTCAATTTACCGCCGATCTGGTTCACTTTACTGCCTGCGGCCAGCGTAATGACCGAGCCGACGCTGCTCATTGGAATGCCGGCCAGCGTGCCTTGGAACGTATCGGATAAGAGAATCGTGGCGACCGACGAGATTCCCTTGATGTTGCGCAGTTCGTCGACCGACTTCATGTGTCTCAGGTCCAATACGGCGACTGAGGAGATACGGCCTTTTCCTTCCTGATTGCCGGGCTGATGGGCATCCATTAGGGTTCAACCTCCGCTTGTATAGTTTTTATAACATTCTATACCTATAAGACGAACGAAGGTGAAAACTGTTGGCTGTCGGGCCTTACCCGAGCATTTGTTGTATTTTTATCCGACATATCGATTTCATCGGGGGATAGCGCTTTCCCCGGACCGTTTCCCGACTTTGCACACGGACATCTTACTTGCCGACTTCCGCGGCAACCGCCTTATTGATTTCCTCATCCGCCTGGGCAAGAGCAGTGTTGACATCGATGGCGCCATTGACAAATTCATTGAATTTCGTCCGTACGATTCCTTCGGCTTTGCCCCGGTACGGGGACGCAATCGGATATTTGACCGGCTTGCTTTTGAATATGCTCTGCACGCTTTTCCCCCGAAACACTTCTTTATCCTTGCCGAACGCTTGCTTGATCTCGGCCTTTTGGAGCGGCGAAACTCTCCCCGACTTCGAGTTCTCGAGCTGCACCTCGTCCGATACGGCCGCCTCCACGACCTGCATCGCCCGGTCCTTGTGCTTGCTCGCCTTCGTAATCATAATTACACTTACGCTGGCGTTGCCATATACGTTCGGCTTTTCCGGATAGCTCGGGTATTGAACGACATCCCAATCGAGTCCGGACTTGGAGGCGATTTCCAATTCGCTCGCAATACTGAGATCGGCGTACATCGCTAAAGTCTTATCCTTTAGAAAATCGTCCTTCGCTTTACCGGTCGTCATATTTCCCGGAATCGTGTAGAACGCTTTCATAAGTTCGAAGACCCGCTTCCATTCATCCGTACGCATCGTCGCTTTATCCGTTTTGTAATCGATCGCCGCGATGCCGAGCGGCTGCGAAGCCCAAACCATGTTGCCGATATCGAAGCCGCGGAATTGCGTGCCCCCCTCATTGCGGGTTAATTTTCGGGCCGGCTCCAACATTTGCTCCCATGTCATGCCGTCCTTCGGATAGGGAACTCCGAATTTGTCGAACAAGCTTTTGTTGTAATAGAGCGCATGGTAGGCCAGACTGACCGGCAGTCCGAATAGTTCGTTCTTCGCGGAAGCGATTTTCACATCGTCTATGTAACCCGGCTCGAACCTGCCTAAATCCATATGGCGCGACCCGATAAGCGAAGTCATGTCGTACAGCAAATCTTTGTCCCGATAGGAAGCCAGCTTGCCGTTGTAGGAAACGATCAGATCGGGTGTCTCGCCTGCCAGGATAAGTTCGTCCAGAGTCGAGCCTTTCTCGCTCTTGTATATTTTCAACTCGATGCTCGGATGCTTCTTCTTGACTTCGGCCGCCACTTGATCGATATATTCCTGCTCGGTGCCGGAATCGTTTAGCAGAACTAGGCTTACGGGCTCCTCGCTAACCGGGGAAGCATCCGCTTCCTTCGTGCCGCCGGACGTTTTCCCGCACCCGGATGCGATGACGGAGATGAGAAGCATTAGAATAACCGATTTTTTATTGATCAGGTTCATGTCGAGTCCCTCGCTTGTCTGAATATTGTATATTTACACGTATAGATATCGACCGTGAGCCACCCGTCTCCGGATGATTCACAAGGACTTGCGTTCCACGAGCGTAGCCTGCAAAATACGGTCGGTTACGGGGCGCTTCTGCATTTTGGCCAGCATCACTTCCATCGCAATCTCCCCGACCTTTTCCCGCGGATAATGAATGACCGTCATGGGCGGAGCCGTCTGGGATGACATCAATATATCTTCCGAGCCCGCTACGGCAAGCCCGTTCGGAATATGGACGCCCTCATCGCGGCATGCCGCAACGATGCCTGCGGCCATCAGATCGTTCGCGCTGACAATGGCCGTATACCGGTCGGGCGCGGAAAGCGAGAGCTTGATCGTATCATAAGCCGATTGCAGCCCTCCTTCCGCATAAAAAACGTCGTGCTCCTCAATCGGCAGCCGTTCGATTTCCATAGCTCGCCGGAACGCCTCCAGCCGGTGCTGAAGCGGGTGCTCGGGGTCGCGGATCGCCATGAAAGCAATTCTTCCGTGCCCTTTCGCCTTGAACAGACGAATAAGACGCGTGTATTCGAATGTCCAGTCCAAGTCGATGCAGGTTACGTCCTCGGTACGGCGAGACACCGGCGTCGTAACCGAGACGAACGGTATGTTCTGTTTACGGAAATGCTGCAGCGTATCCTCCTGCAGAGACTGGCCGAGCAGGAATATTCCGTCCACCCTGCCGTTCAGCAAAGACTTCAGCTTGCTTTCCTTCTCCTTCTGGAACGTTTGGAAAAACAGCACGTAGTTATGCTTCGCCGCATCCTCCTCGAGGCGCAGCAGCAAGCCGGCCTCATGCGGATTTCCCAAATGATTGATCAGGACGGTAAGCTGCTCCGTCTTGCGCATCTTCAGCGCGCGTGCCGCCATATTCGTCTCGTACCCCAGCTCCTCTATAGCCTGAAGTACTTTCCGGCGAGTCTCTTCCTTCACGTAATTGCTGTCATTGAGAACGTACGATACGACTGCTATCGATACGCCCGCTCTATCCGCGACTTCTTTCCGCGTTGTCATAAATTCCTCCGCCGTTGCAGTTCAATTGTACTCGAATATCTTCTCGACAAACCCCTGTCCTGCTGTTGATTCAATCAAGTCCAAATCCCTTGCCTTGCCCAAGATAGTGATAGCGCTTTCTCGCGATGAAGCACTCCTCTCGATACAGCCAAGGAAACCGCTTACCCTTATAAGCTTGGGTAAAATGAATGCGACACCTCCCGAAAGCCATATTTACACGTATAGATAATGGAGGCAATGAAAAACGATCTATACACGTATCCATATTGTATGTCCTGCTTTTCCCGCAGTCAATATCTAAATAAAAAGCGGTAACGAAAGAGACTGCCGATTCGTGCCGGCAGCCTCGTCCCCGTTTATGGTTTGACTGCATATTTCTCGCGTGCCTGTTCGGTTGCCAAAACCATATTGCGCAATGATGCGACCGTCTCCTCGTACTTGCGTGTCTTCAGACCGCAGTCCGGGTTGATCCAGAATTGTTCCGGAGAGAGCACGCGCAACGCGCGGTCGATCATGGAACCGATCTCCTCGACCGTAGACACCCGCGGGCTGTGGATGTCGTATACACCCAACCCGATGCCTTTGTCATACGTATGCTCTTCGAAGCTTCCAATGAGCTCTCCATGGCTTCTTGATGTTTCAATAGAAATGACGTCGGCGTCCATGGCACGGATCGAATCTATAATATCGTGAAATTCGCAGTAGCACATGTGGGTATGAATTTGCGTCTCGTCCTTCACCGTGGAAGTGGATAGGCGGAATGCCCGGACGGCCCAATCCAGATAATGCGACCACTGCTCCCGCTTTAGCGGAAGTCCTTCACGCATCGCGGGTTCATCCACCTGGATCATGCCAATGCCCGCCGCTTCGAGCGCCTCCACTTCATCCCTGAGCGACAGCGCGATCTGATAAGCGACCTCTTCCCGCGGTTTATCGTCACGCACGAAAGACCAATTCAGAATGGTGATCGGCCCCGTCAGCATTCCTTTGACGGGTGCTTCCGTCAGGGATTGGGCGTAGACCGTCTCCGCAACAGTCATTGGCGACGTGAATTCGACATCGCCATAAATAATCGGGGGTTTCACGCAGCGCGATCCGTAGGACTGCACCCAGCCGTTAGCTGTAAAAGCGAAGCCGTCCAGCTTCTCGCCGAAAAACTCCACCATATCGTTCCGTTCGAATTCGCCGTGAACAAACACATCAAGTCCCAGCTCGCTCTGGACATCAATCCAAAGTTTTATCTGCTCTTTGATAAAGGCTTCATACTGCGAGTCGCTCCACTCGCCCTTACGCCACTTCAGTCGGGCGCTCCGAATTTCCGGCGTCTGCGGAAAGCTGCCAATGGTCGTTGTTGGCAAAAGGGGCAAATTCCAACGCTGTTGTTGCGCTTCTCGCCGAACATCTGCATGGCCTGAGCGGGACGACGGCTGGGACGCCAGATCGGCGATCCGTTGCCCCACGTGCTTGCGGGCGCGGGACGGCGATTGTTGCAGCGCTTCGCGGCTTCGTTTCGATACCGCCAACTCGGAGGCAATCGCTCCGGCACCGGATTGGCCGGCCTTTGTCAGCAGCACGAGCTCCTCCAGCTTCTCCTCTGCAAAAGCGAGCGCTTCGCGCAGCGTCGGCTCCAATCCGCTTTCCTGCGCGGCACTCACCGGAACATGCAAGAGACTGTTGGATGGCTGTACGAGGATGCGGTCTGCAGAGACGGCTTCGCCGATTGTTTGCAATAGGTCCAATTTGCTTTGAAGCTCTGCCTTCCAGATCCCCCTGCCGTCGATCAGTCCCACGCCGAGCACTTTGTCTTCGGGGAAACCGTGCTTGCTTACGGCCTGCAAATTCCGCCCTCCATCATGCACGAAATCCAATCCAATACCATGCACCGGCAACGAAACAACAGCCTCATAATGATCAACGGCTTCGAAATACGTCTGCAGCTGCAGCTTGATGCCAGGCGCTTCCTTCGTAAGGCGTTCGTATATGCGGGCGACATGAGTCAGGTCCTCAGCAGCGAGCGTCGTCGCCAAAATCGGCTCGTCGATCTGAACCCATGGCACACCTTCCGCTTCCAATTCGCGCAGCACTTGCCCGTATAGAGGGAGAAGCCGGTCAATCCATGGCGCCAGCTGCTCCGGCGTATAGCCCTTGGATAATTTCAAGAAGGTGTAAAGCCCGACAAGCACCGGTCTGCCTTCGATACCCAGCTCCGACTTCGCCTCGCGAAAAGCATCCAGCGGACGATTCCGTGTCAATTTCGGCTCGATTTCCCCCAACTCAGGAACAATGTAATGATAGTTCGTATTAAACCATTTCGTCATCTCGCAGGCGGTCGCTTCCCGGCTGCCGCGGGCCATGGCATAATAAACGGTAAGGTTCGGATAACCGCCCTCATAATGAAACCGTTCCGGAACGAGCCCGAACATGGCCGCCGTATCCAGCACATGGTCGTAGTACGTAAAGTCGCCGACCGGAATGACATCGATCCCCCGCTCTTGCTGAGCCTTCAGATTTCGCAGACGGATCGCTTTCAACTCCGTATGGAAGTCTTGCTCGCCCAGCTTGCCGGCCCAGTAAGACTCCAGCGCCTTTTTCCATTCCCTGTCTTTGCCAATACGGGGGTAACCCAGATTACCGCTTCTCATATGCTCATCTCTCCTTAAGAAGAAGATAGCATACTCACATAGCTATAACGTAACATCCATTATCTATTACCGGCTATAACCGGAAGCTATAGCAAGCCCATTAATCGGCTATACTCTGATGCAAGGCTTCAATATAAGCGGCTGCAAGCTTGGAAAGCGTTGCATTTCGATGACCGATCCACCCGACGTGGATCGTCTCGTCACTGGCCAGCGGGACCGGAATGATCTCGTTGCCGTTCAGATCGGCGCTCAGCACACCCGTGGAAATCGTATATCCGTTTAGTCCGATCAACAAATTAAAGAGTGTCGCCCGATCGTTGACGCGTATGCTTTTACGATGCGACAATGTGCTCAAAATTTCTTCGGAGAAATGAAACGAATTATACTCTCCCTGCTCAAAATATAAATATGGGTACTCCTGCAGCTGATCGAGGGTAACCACGGAATGAGTGGCGAGAGGGTTGTTGACGCTAATAAAAATATGCGCCTTTGCCGTAAACAGGCTTGTAAACGTCAGGTTTGCCCGCTTGAGCAGCCGATTGATCACTTTGGCATTAAATTCGTTCACATACAAAATCCCGATCTCGCTGCGCTGACTTCGCACGTCCTCGATGATTTCATGTGTCTTGGTCTCGCGCAAAGCGAGCTCGTATTCGTCCTGTCCATGCTCGCGAACCAGCTTCACGAACGCATTAACCGCAAAAGCATAATGTTGCGTCGACACGGAGAAATGCTGAGGCGAAGGCTTGGCGTTCAAATACCGACCCTCCAGCAGCTCCGCCTGCTCCATGACCTGCCGGGCATAACCGAGGAATTCGGCCCCCTCCTTGGATAACGAGATGCCTTTATTCGTACGTTCGAAAATGGTCACGTGAATTTCCTCTTCCAGCTCCCTGATCGCGTTAGAGAGACTGGGTTGGGATATAAAAAGACGCTTGGCCGCCTCGTTCATCGAGCCGCGCGCCGCCACCTCGATGACATATTTCAGTTGCTGCAGTGTCATATCGTGCCTCACTCCCTCATTTTCCTATACCAACAGTAACATACGCGGCTGCAATGCAGACGGTTTTGCGCCGTGTCTTGCATAAATAAGGAAAGCTTCTAAACGAAGCCTTCTCCACGAAGCATGACCCTGCGTATGAGGTTGCTTTTCTTCGTAAAGAAACTCGCCCTTCTCTTTAACGCTTTAGCGAAGTTAAACTTTCTTTAACGATAAAAAAAGCTTGATTGTTCAAGCTTTTCAGATTTGTTTAGAAAGTATACAAAAAGAGGAAGCGAGGAAGGCAAGGGGGAGGGGAATGCACTCCACTTCCGTTAAAATCGAGTTATTCGGATGAAAATTAGAGGTTATAACCCGATTTTAAAGTCAGACGCTCCGCTTTACGTACATTTCCCCAACCCCTTCCAGACGATACTGTTCTCTTTTGACTTTCTCAACAACCAAAAAAAGCTTGATTGCTCAAGCTTTTTTGGAAACTTCGCACACTCAGCCGCCCCTTGTACACGGCAACTGCTCTAACCCGATACGGAGTGTTATCCTGCCGGAAACCCCTTCAATAACCTTCAACCGGTCACCGGCGTCCGCCGCTTCCGAACGGTCTTGCGAATATAAACGGTTCGCTTGCGTCGTTCAGCTCTTGCAGAACATCGTGTGACAGTTCGAGCTGGACGGCCTTCAAGTTATCGTCGATCTGCGATTCGCGGGTCGCACCGGCAATGACCGTGCATACGGCCGGCTTATGCATCAGCCATGCGAGCGAAAGCGCCGTAGCCGTCGTTCCGATCTCGGCCGCAATCCGGACGACCCGGTCGCCAAGCTCCATCCGGTCGGCATCCATTCGCCCCGCAAAGTTCGGATTCTTCTCCAACAACGAGCCGCTGGGTACAGCGCCGCCGGAATATTTACCGGTCAGAATGCCTCCTGCAAGCGGAAAATAAGGGATTATACCGATTCCCTGGTCGATGCAAAGAGGCACCAACTCCCTTTCTACTCCGCGATCGACAAGCGAATAGCCCGGCTGAACCGTTACGTACGAGTTCAACCCTTGGCTTCTGCTGATAGCCAATGCTTTCATCATTTGCCATGCCGAGTAGTTGGATGCGCCGATATACCTTACCTTGCCGGAAGTGATCAGATCGTCCAATGCCCGGAGCGTCTCTTCGAGAGGCGTTTTCGGATCGAAAGCATGGATTTGATACAAATCGACGTAATCCGTGCGCAGACGACGCAGGCTTCCTTCCAGCTCCCGGATCATATGATAACGCGAAGAACCGCCGTCGTTCGGTCCTTGTCCCCGTTTCATCCCGACCTTGGTCGCCAGAATCACCTCTTGGCGACGGCCTTCGAATGCTTCGCCGATAATTTCTTCGGATTTCGTGCCGGTGTAAATATTCGCGGTATCGATAAAGTTAATGCCATTGTCTGCGGCATGATGGAGAACGCGGATGGACGTCTCTTTGTCTGCGCGTCCGCCGAACGCATTCGTACCTAATCCCAGCATCGAAACCTGCAAGCCGCTCGTACCCAAACTCCGATATCGCATTCCGGCTTCCTCCTATTCCCGCTATACTTTATGACCGTTATCCTACTCTTTCATTAATATGGCGGTTATGCCAGGTTCAATCAAATCGATAAATTTCACTGCATCATCCCGAGTGCCGACAACATCGGCATAATGATACGGAATGACAATACGCGGGTGAATAAGATTGGTCGCTTTGGCCGCTTCCTCGTATGCCATCGTATAGGTGCCGCCCATCGGAAGGAAAGCAACGTCTGCGTCGATATTTTCCATCTCCGGAATCAGATCCGTATCCCCGGCCAGATAATAGGACGCGCCGTTAACCGTAATGATGTATCCGACCCATTCCCGATCTTTCGGATGATTGCTCTTTTCCGTATTGTACGCCGGTACCGCCTTGTACGAAATATTTTTCACAGTCCCTTCTTCACCGGGAGCCGCGCCGACCACGTTCTCGAATCCGGCATTCGTCACTTTGTCCAGCTCTTTGGCCGGGAATACGATGGTCGCATCGCTTTTGGCTACCTTGCGGATTTCATCGAGATTGAAATGATCGCCATGCGTATGCGTAATAAAAATAAGGTCTCCATCCTTCGGCTCGCCGTCCACCTTGTAAGGATCGATGTATATGACTTGCTCCCCGGTAAGCTTGACCATCGATTGCTTGAATAGCTGTACGCCCTTCAGCACGTTCGACTTGGTCGTAATGGAAACGGTCATCTTCTCTTTGTTCCATACCGCTTCGGCCCCGAGCTTGTCTTTGATGAATGCCAGATCGACATAGACTCGGCCATCCTTCAGAAACGGCTTATTGCCGTTCGCGGAATTTTCCGGTTTAAACGTTACAGCCCCATTTCCTTCCCCGATCCGTACCGACGAGGCGCTCGCATCCCAATAGACGGAAATCCCCATATTCTCGGCAGCAATCCGGACGGGGACGTAGACGCCTGCCGTTACCGAATAAGGCTTGGCGTCCGGAAATACGATTTCACGCCCGTCCACCTGGACTGTTACCTGGGCGGTTGCTTGGTCGGCTGCGAACAATGCCCCAGTACCTGTCAAAGACAGGAGCAAAACTAGCAAAACGGCTACTCTTACCTTCATTTTGGATACCCTCCACAATATAATTTGTTGTTCCCATCTGGAAATGGCAGCGGGCCGAAGCCTGTATTTACCAGATAACAAATCCTTGCCGCAGATTGGATTCCCATTGACGATAACATTCTACAAGAGCCGTATAATTCCTGTAATGGAGTAGACAAAATGTTATAAATCTTTGTTCATAATCTCTATTTTCCTGGCCCGGGCTTGCGCGGGAAATGACTCGTCAACCCCGCCTTCGACCCAATAACGGACTTTCTGTCCAATCACTGCTGCTAGGAAAATCTGCAGCTGCCTCATTATGGATTCACCTCCATAAATTAAAACGAATCCGATAGCGTCATTCGCATACGGAAGCACATGCCTCGTCTTGCTCGGTGAAGGCTTGTCTGTCGCCTTTGCCGGCGTTCGCGCGACCACGTACCCGTCAAATAGCGGAACTGGCAAACGTTATTTACCCGTATATAATTATCGATAGACAAATAACGGAAATCCATTCCTCTATTCCGCTGCTCGCTACTCATATCACCTCGAAAGATCGAAATAACGGAAACCTGTGCCGTTATATTCAGCAGTGCAGCGAAAATCGAGACGATAACGGAACCCATTGCCGCTATATACAGGCAACGTGTTGTCACGCCTACCAAACCGCCTCCGGCTTGTATGCGGTCGTAGTTTTTTAAGGCCACCTACAAGCTTGACATAATGCTGTCAGGAACACCCCTATATAATAAAAACATAAGCAAACCAAATACGAGGAGGAAATTAATCATGACAAATCAAACGACGGTAAGCAACCATAATCTGAATACGGAGGCCGATATCCGGCCTTATCGTATCAACATCCCGCAGGCAGCGCTGGATCCGTCAACAACACCTGTTGGCGTAGCGGTATTCCAACAGTCCGATGTCGCAATCCGGTATGCTGCACAGCAAAATAACAACATTGTGCACTGGAGCGAGTATGACCGCGGCACCCATTTCCCGGGAATCGACGCACCGGATCTGCTTATTTCGGATGTGAGACAATTTTTCCGCAGTCTGCGTTCGAGGTAAACGATCGCATCCCTTAATTCGACCGGGGAGAAGGCCCGAAACCGTGGATCATGCGAAGCTGACAATGGTTGAGATTCACACTATTTTCGGGCAAAACGGTGCCGGAGTGCGATTTGATACAAGTGGTATGGTAATATTAAGCAAGGAATGGAAATGGGACGGTGAGGCAGCATGCACGGAAAAATATTGGTCGTAGACGACGAGAAGCCGATCGCGGAAATATTGAAATTCAACCTGGAAAAAGAAGGACATCAAGTCGTATGCGCATTTGACGGCGGCGCGGCGGTAGAGCTTGCCTTCATGGAAAATCCGGATTTGATACTGCTCGACGTCATGCTGCCGGTCAAAGACGGAATGGATGTATGCCGCGAAGTGCGCGCGAAGAAAGATACGCCGATCATTATGCTGACAGCCAAAGATTCGGAAGTGGACAAAGTGCTCGGCCTAGAGCTGGGTGCCGACGATTATGTAACGAAGCCGTTCGGATCGCGAGAATTGCTCGCTCGGGTAAAGGCCCATTTGCGCAGACAGAACAAATCGGCCCCAAACCAGCAGGAAGTGTCGGAGGCGGTCGGCTTGCACCTTCACCGGCTGATGATCGATACCGATACGTATTTAGTGTACAAGGATGGACAAATGCTCGATTTGACTCACCGTGAATACGAGTTGGTACATTATATGGCTAAAAATTGCGGCAGAGTGATGACGCGCGAGCATTTGCTGCAGGCGGTTTGGGGGTATGAATATTTAGGTGACGTTCGGACGGTAGACGTCACGATCTGGCGTTTGCGGGAGAAGATCGAGGACAACCCTAGCAGACCGGAATATATTATCACTCGACGAGGTCTAGGGTATACGATGCGCAATCCGAAGCCGGGAGGCGCCTTAAATTGAATGGCAAAGATGAACTCGTTACACGCAAGCAGCGGCAGCCTTGGATGAGAAAATACAGTCCTGGACTTCCGCTGTTTACCGTTCTCCTTTTAGTTGAAAGCTTTTGAAGATAATCGGATTTCAAATCATTCTTGGCGTTCAGCTTTTGAACGATAACCCGCTTTCCATCAAGGCAGTCCTAAGTTTAGGCAAAGATGCCGGTCCCATACCGTGAAGTTGCAAAATCTCTTTTTCACTATAGCTTGAGAGCTGTTGCAAAGTAGTTATTCCATTGTGCTCCAATGCTCGTCTTGCCGGTGCCGAGAGCAGGGAAAGCAATCCGTCGGCAGGCTTGCTTTTTTGCTCACAGATCGGGCACGAAGGACAATCGCTGCTTTTATAATAGTGGTGTCCTTCGTTGCAAGTTCTTAAATTTTTGTTTGAAGTTTCCATTTCTACATATCTCCTTTTCGCGGAATTAAGCTATCGGATAGTATACGATGCAATCCTACCGATCCACCCTGCGTAAGTCGGAAATATTTCTTGCATTAGCGGGTTTTATGCAAGCCTTTATATAGCGAACAAAATACAGATAGTCTTTTCTCAAGCGAACTCTCCTCCCTTATAGGAAGCCCCGGCCGCACACACTCTTCGAGCAGGACGCCGTTTTCAATATCGGCGTCGAAGACTCTGCAAAATCGTCTGCCGTTATATGGATACAAAGTATTTAATTCCGTATATATTTCTCCCCATTTATCCGCGTATGTTTCAATATCCCTCAAAACCTTTTCATAAAAAGCTTTACCAAAACGATTCCTTATCTTTTCAATTTCATTTTGACTGTAACAATAACGCTTGTCCATCCTTGATATCTGCCTCCGCTCCTCAACAAATCGTCTATTCGTGCTTAGCGAACTCGTAAAGTCGATCATCCAAAGTTTTGCTTAGAAGCTTGCAGCAGCCATTAGGAATAAGCTCGGAATCGATATACATACAAACCGGTGCATACAAATGCGGTTTGCCGGAAGAATACCGCCGCTGATCGGCGGCGCCTTCTCGGATGAGTATTTCGGCAATCACGCGAGCGCTTTGGACGCCGGATCGGAGCAATTGTTCGACCTTGGGCATTAAGCCGGTCTCCAATAACACTTCGCTGCCCGTGTAATTCATCCTCGCATTCCGATCGATCGTTTCCGGAACAGACAACCCCTCTACCGGATCCTCGCCGGGAAACAGCATCGTTACTTGTTCCGGCTTAACATAGATATCCGGAGCAGCATATGCAGAGACAGGGGATCCCACCCTTTTCAGTACCGCCTCTCTCCTTAATGCAGCTTGGTCCATAAAATCGATAATCTTCTTGCGGAACCGCACAATCTGTCGGTCCAGAAGAGGAAGCCGTGCCTCCATGTGAGCCTGAATGTCTTGCGGAATCGGAAAGCCTTCGGGTATAGAAATGGATAAAGCCGCTTGCATCGTCCATTTATCCCGAACCTTCACCAGAATCTCGTCCATTTCTTGATCCAAGACATCGAAGCCCTTCTTAATAAGCGATACGGTTTTCGCATCGAGCTCCAAATGCTCGCCTAGGTGAACGATTCCAAAATGCATGACATTTCCCGTAACTTTATGCTGTACCTGATGTTGGTAGCGTAATGGCCGCCCGCAATCGCACGGATAGTCCGAAGACACCATGCCGGCATCCCTGTATCCGGTATAGATCCAACCGTCCAAGAATCGTTCTACGTCTTCATGGGAAGCTCCTTCCGGAATGTCCGCCCCCTTCGCTTTGGCCATCATTTGCGCGAAGACCGTTCGACGGCTGCGAAGCATCTCATGGTTGAGAAAATGTCTTTGGTCGTCCGAAAGCGATTGAAACACAACGTCTCTTTCCTCTACAGACAGTTCAACTTTCACCTCGCAAGCCCTCTCTTCTCTTTAAAATGCCGGCTGAGCGATCGTTTTCGGCAACGATGTACAAGCCTATTATCTGTTGGCAGACGCCACTATTTTAACCGATTGAAGAGCGGCATGCCTGTCTCTCGTCAAATCTTCCCTCTTCATGTAACTATAACACAAGGATTACATCAGAAAATCGCTCCCTGCTCCCTACCATGATTAAATAGAAAAAAGGATCCAAGATTTTGTCCTTGGATCCTGCTTTCCGACAGGTTATTGGGGCGGGTGTTCTTCACTATCCAGTGCCCGCAAATGCCGGGTACAAGCATAGAGCACATATTCCCATCGATCTCCGTCATGCGCAACGGTCGTTACGGATGTATTGTGCAGATTGTCGCCTGTCGTTTCATCCCGGAGCAGCGCCTTTAACGTCTGACCGAGAAAAATACCGTGGCTGATCACGAGCACCTTCTTGCCGGGGTATTGGGCCGTTATATCCCGAATAAAGCTCATTCCCCGCTCGCGAAGCGATGCTTGGCTCTCCTCGCCCAGGTCGAGGTCGCGCCAATTCGCTCCCCATTTCGCCGGACGAAAGTGACCGTCGTCATTCCGCGCTGCCTCCTTTGCGGACTTTTGCGGGAACCGTCACTTCCGTCACAATCGGTCGGTGATCGGATGCAAGCGTCTGGACAATGTCCGCCGATTTCGTCCGGATTCCTCTGGATACGAGAATATGGTCGATTTTACGATTCGGTTTCTGTGCCGGGAAAGTGAACCCGGGGTCGCTGCGGACATGTGCCCATGTATCGTAAAACGTCGAAAAGAGCGGAGCCAGCTCGGGATTCGTCGTCTTCGCATTAAAATCGCCGAGCACGATTTTCTCATATTCGTTTTCCGACATCGCCTTCAGCATCTCTTTGACCTGTATGCTTCGGATTGCCGCTTCCGGACGGAAATCCAAATGTGTCGAATATACCTTCACATGAACGCCATGAACATCCAATAAAACCTCTGCCAGTCCCGGCCCAGACTCCGGAGCCGGGTTGGGGACTTGAGTGGATAGCCGGGTCATCTCTCGATTTTTCGCGTCGAGAATCGGATATTTGCTCAAGATCGCCACGCCGAATTGCCGGTTCGGCTCCCCTTCCCGCTTCGGGGGAAGATCGTAGATCGGAGCGAAGAACGAATTCATCTCCAGCTTCTGCGCCAGCTGCCGGACTTCATCCTCCAGACGACTTCGGCTTGCCCAATGCACATCCACTTCCTGCAGGCCGATTACTTCCGCCTTGGACTCGCGAATGACGTTGGCGATTCGGTCTAAATCATAAGCGTTATCCTCGCCAATGCCGGAGTGAATGTTATAGCTCATCACTTTCATATCGACATCGGTCGCGCGTGCTTCTTCCTGCGGGGAACATGAGCTTAGAAATAGACTTGTACTCAAAAGTGTGATCATAGCGGCTACCTCCCCGAATTTCCCCTTCTTACCGGCTCTTCCTCTTCCCAGAGCTTGCACCTCCAAGTCTTATTGCGTTACAGGACAATCCCTACCTTGCCCTCGTCGACCTGCACTTTGTAGGAGCGCGTCCGCACTTTGTCGCTGAAAATCGATTTGCCGGTCTTGATATCGAACTCCCAACCGTGCCACGGGCAGCGGACGAGCTCTCCCTTGCGGCCATACTCGTATTCGTACACCGGGGAAGGCATTGTCGTTCCGCATATTTGCCCTTTGCACAATTGCGCTCCTTCGTGCGGGCACCTGTTGTGCAGGGCGTACAGTTCCCCGTTTACACGATACACCCCGATCGATCTTCCCTCTATTTCCACGATAACCCGCTCGCCTTCCGCGATGTCGCCGGCTTCGCCCACATAATGAACTGCCATTTTTGCTCCCCCCGCTCTACAAATGATATAACGCCTTCGCATTCTCGTAATAGATTTTCCGCTTCGCTTCCGGACTGAGCCGCTTCAATATTTCCGTCGGCACGTCGTTGTCCCAATGCGGGTAGTCGCTTGAGAACATGAGGATATTCTCCGCGTCGATCATATCGAATATCGAGATCAGGTGCTTCGGGTCTTCGGGCTCCTCGATCGGCTGCGTGGAGAACAGGCAATGATCGCGTATATATTCGCTCGGCATTCTCTTCAGCCACGGTACGGAGGAACGCAGGCCTTTATAGTTTTTATCGAGCCTCCACATCAGATGCGGCAGCCAGGCGATACCGCCCTCGAGCAGAACGAACTTCAATCTCGGAAACTTCTCGAACACTCCTTCGCACACAAGACTCGTCAAATGCGCCATATAGTTTTGCGACAAGCTGGTGTGCCATTCCAAGTATCGCGTCGGATAACCGGACGCCGTCGGCGGGTTCGACCCGCCCGCGCCTTCCGTACCGGGGTGAATCGCGACAGAAAGGCCATGACGCTCCGCCGCTTCATAGATCGGGTGAAATTGCCGTTGGCCGAGCAAGGCGCGCTGACCGCTCCCCATAATCACTCCCACCATTCGCGGATGATCGGCCATCCTGTCTATCTCCCTGGCGGCCAGAAGCGGATCGTACGCCGAGACGAGAATCGACCCGCGGAACTGCGTATGCTTCTCCAACCAATTCTCTACTAAATGATCGTTATAAGCCGAAGAGATCGCAGCGGCATGATCCGGATCGTGCATCGTCGAGACGCCCATCAGGTTTCCGGTCAAAATGCCGTATTCGATATGAAACGGCTCAAGCAGATCCTTCACCAGAAATTCCGGGTCCGAAGCCGCCGGACCTCCCGAGGGCGGCCTGCAGTCATTGCGAATAACCCCGATCGGGCTCTGGTAGCCGTGTCCGGGCAGACCCAAGCCCGAGCCGGCCACTCTGGATTTCCAGGGCTCCGGCAAATAGGGGATAAGATCCATGTGGCTTTTCAAACTATTATGGATATCGACGTCAATGACTTTCATTTCCTGATTCATGCTAAGTTTAGCCCCCTTCATCGTCGGTACAGCTTTGCGCATCCATGCCTCGCAATCGTTATTTCACTTTGTTTCCTGCTAATATTGTAATCCGGTCGCCTATCGATTACGATTGGTAATCATATCGTTTTTTTAGTGATTCTTCGTTTTTGATTTCTATAAGGGAGGTTCCGATCCAAATGAAGATCGACAATATCGCTTTTCAGCATGCTGTTAACGGGAACTGGCGAGTGCCGCGGACAACCGTCAAGCACGATATCTTCCTTCTTGTCCTGAAAGGGGCGGCCACTTACCGGATCGGCCAACAAACCGTCAAAGTCCATAAAGGGGAGGGACTGTTTTTCCCGCAGGGCACGCTGCGCTCCGCAGAGTCCGACATCACGGCCGAACCGATTCAGTTGTATTCCGCACATTTTAGGGATTTATCGCTCGCGGACCTCCCCATGCGAGGCGAGCCGTTCATCCATATTCGGCCGCTGGGCTATGATTATCTGAAGCAGCGATTTTCCATGCTGAACGAATGCTGGATCGGGAAGATGCCGAGCTATGAGATGATATCCAGCGGCATTTTATTGGAAATATTGGGCACCGTTCAACGCGAGCTGTCCGGCGGCAACCATTCATCGGCCCGTCGGAACTTGGCACTCCGCATCCAGCAATACATCGTGAAGCGTTATCGGGAACCGCTCCGCCTCAGCGAGTTGGCTCAAATCGTCGATCGGTCGCCGACTTACATCGCTACCGTATTCAAGGAAGTTACGGGGCGCACTCCGATCGAATACATGCATGAAGTCCGCATCTCCGCCGCCCGCGAGCTGCTGCTGACCGACAACATGACGATCGGGGAAATCGCCGAATCGCTCGGTTACTGCGACCAGACATATTTCAACTATATGTACAAGAAAATAGTCGGCCATCCCCCTTCCCATACCTTAAAAATGCAAAGACCGATGTGATGCGGCGATTGTACCATTGCGCCCACCCTGGGCAAGCAAGCCGAAGCATGAAGAAACCATTGCCTGGCGCGGCGCATCATGCGTCTGCAAAGCAACGGTCTCTCATTTCCGTATTATCCTTTATTTCTCCGACCTGATCTGATCTTCAATCTTTTTGTTCGCCTCTTCCTCGTACTCCCGAAGTGCCGTATTGACATCTTTCTTGCCGGTTACCACATCGCTGAACGCATTGAGCAGAACGGCGTCGGCTTGCGTATAATAGGACGAGTAAGGCGACGCTGCGGCGACTTTCTCGGGGAAGAACGCTTTGATGTTTTTACCCGTATAGTTTTTGTTGTTTTTGCCGAACGCGTCCTGGACCGCTTTATCTCGAATAACCGTTGTAAATCCTTCCTTCGCCAGCTCGATCTGATTCTCGACCGAAGTCAGGAAAGCGCTTACCTCTACAGCCTGTCTTTTGTGCTTGGTTGTGGAAGTCACATAGAGATAATACGGATCGTATGCAGCCGCCACGCCTTTGGCTTCCGCATACTGAGGCAGCGATGCGACGTCCCAGTTTAACATTTCCGTATCGGGCATTCTGCGGGCCACGTTGGAGTAATGCGCCCACATCGCCAAGTTCTGATCCTTGAAGAACATATTTTCTTGCGCCGTTCCTTTGGCCATCGCGGCAGTCCCTACGTACCCCGGAATCATGAAAAATCTCGAGAAATTGTCGAATACTTGCTTGATTTTCCCGTCGGAACGCGCCTTATTCGTAGAGGGGTCCACCACTGTCACCGGTAATTGGCTTGTTTTAAGATGCCATTGCACGTTCGTGCCCAGTCCGTAGTACATGATCCCACCGTCCGTACGGCTCATCTTGACCGCAAGATCATAGGCTTCATCCCAAGTCATCCCGTCTTTCGGATAAGACACGCCGAATTTATCGAACAGGCTCCGATTGTAGAACAATAGCGGAAACTGCGTGAACACAGGCAGTCCGTATATCCCTCCCTTGGCGATATCGCGCTGCAGAGCAATAAGGCTCGAATCAAATCGGTTCAAGTCAAACTTGAGCTCATTCAGTACGTCGGATATGTCATTTTGAAGCTTGTAATTGAACATGTAGGCCGGAGTACCCGTACTCGTAACGAGCATAAGATCGATCTGTTCGCCTGCGGTTATTAATTCCTTCAGCTTGACGTTCTGGTTGGAAAGAAATTTAGGTGTAATATGCGGAAACTTTTTCTTGATCGCATTGCCGTAGAGCGACCAGAACATCTCGTCCGTCCAGTTGCTCTGTCCTCCGTAAAAGACAAGCTCGATCGGCTGCTCCGCTTTCTCCTTATCGGCCGGATTAGCCGGGCTGTTGCTTTCCCCGCTCTTGCCGCAACCGGCTAGAGTCGTTCCTGCAATGGCAAGTAGCGCAATCTGTGCAATCGTTTTATAAGGTTTCATAGTTCCCCCTGTTTCTGAGTTATGTGATATTGATCACACCTTAATTGTAATAGGAGGAAAGAACGGTTACGATTAGTGATCATACTGTTTTTTTAGTGATTTTTAGATTTACACAATCTTAATATGCATGGAATTACCTGCTTGATTGCAAACAACTATTTCTCGCGCTTCCCAGGTACGACGAACAAACGGATCATCCTTGAAATTGGGCATTCCGGGTCATACCTGTGATGAATGTCACAGCTACGGCAACCCCCGTCTCTTATGATAAAATTAGCGAATATGTACGAAAGGGGCGAAAGCGATGGGACGCCAGAAGGAGCATCTCGTCTACTTCAAGGTCATTCGTCAGCATGAAACCGAGCTGCTGCGGGGACTTATTTTTCTGGAGGAAAACCGGCAGCCGACGGTCGAGGACTTCGCGCAATGTTTGCGGGATTGCGGCCACAATGTGCGGATCGAGAACGAGAAGCAGTTTATATACCGGGCAACCGACGAGTCGGGAAACGAATATTTGATCGATGTGCTGGAGAACTACCGGAAGGCGGACTGGGACGGCCATGCCGACAATTTGTTCAAAAACTTCATAAAGCAGGAGCCGCAGCTGTAATCCGGGAAAAGCATAAAGCCAAGAATTCGATCGCCGATTGGCGAAGCGGTTCTTGGCTTTGCTTTGTTTGGCATATGAGGGCCGGAGCGAAGCGTAGTCCAAGCTTTACTCCGCTATTCTTACCATGTACTTCCCCGTGCCTCTGCCGGTGTTAGCGGGACCGAACCCATCAAATAGCGGAATTGAAGTACGCTATCAACCTGAGTCCCTCCTGTTCATTGCAAAATAAGGGAAAACCGTTCCGCTATTTCGCTGTTCCACGATCATTTTCACCACGAAAGATCGGATAACGGCAGCCTGTTCCGTTATCTTCAAATGTAGAACGAAATCCGGGACAATAACGGAATCCAGTTCCTCTATTTAAGGAGGCAATAAGTTGGCATACGCCTCATCAGGTGGCCCCCAGGTTGGATGCGAATGAGTGGAACATAACAACCGCATAGACTCCCGACTCGCGGGAATCGGGTGACGTATCGCTAACCTTTTCGGAAGCCTCTTTACAAGGCAGGTCTTATACGAAACGTACTCACCGCATCATGCCAAGAAGCTTGGCATGATGCGTGGAGACGGCCGCCATCGTGTTGGCGGCGGGGTCCATATACAGCTTGGCGCTGTTCAACGCCGTGGGACCTTCCATAAAGCCTCCGGCGATCAGCTTCAGCTTGCCGTCGTAATGGACGGCGTCGCCCGCCGCGAATATGCCGGGAATAGACGTGACCATGCCCGCCCCTACCTGGATCCGGTCTTCCTCCAGCTCGATGCCCCACGTCGCCAAAGGGCCCGGATCGCCCCGGAAGCCGTGGTTGACGAGCAGCTCGTCCGCTTCGAGACGCACCGCGCTTCCGTTCTCCGCATGAACGACCGTCGCTCCTTCGACGATTCCGCCGTCTCCATGAATCGCCTTCAGCTCGTAGGGCGTCATGATCCGGGCCGGTCCGCCGTACATTCGCGCCACATTCGCTTCCAAGCCGATGAATAAATCGCGGCGATGGACGACCGTCACCTGCGCGGCGATCGAACCAAGCGCATTCGCCCAATCGACTGCCGAATTGCCGCCGCCGGATATGATTACGCGCTTCCCGCGAAACCGCTCCAGATCGCGGACGATATAGTGCACATGCATACCCTCGTAACACTCCGCATCGGCCAGTTCCAGCTTCTTGGGCACCGGCTCCCCTTTGCCTGTCGCTAAAATGATCGTACGGGAATAGTGTTGCTCCCCGCCCGAGGCGGTCAGCCGGAACGTACCGTCCTCCCGCTTGTCCACGGAGACAATGCGCTGCTCCATCACGATAGTCGGATGAAACGTGCTGGCTTGCACGATCAACTGTTCTACCAGGGCTCGCCCGGAAATGATCGGGATACCGCCTATATCCCAGATCATCTTGTCCGGATACAGCAGCACCCTGCCCCCGAGCCGGGACGATCCTTCGATAATTTTCGTGCGAAGCTCCCTCATCCCGCTGTACAAAGCCGTGAATAGCCCGGCCGGTCCGCCGCCTATTATCGTTACGTCATACAATGCTTCTTCTTCGCGCATGTTCGTCCTCCGCTCGGCCGATAATGTCGGTCGACTTCGATCATAAGCCGGAGGATGCCGTCATTCCATAGAGCGCGTGGCGGATTTCCATGCACTCGGCGACGCCGCGGTCAACCGCCTTCATGAGAACGCCTTCCCTCCCCGGATAGCCGCGTCCAAGCGAAAGACCGCTCCGCGAAGATCCGTACACCGCTCCCGACCGGCGATACGGCACTGCATAAAGGACGATCGTTTGCGAGCGGCCGGACATCAGGTCGCGTTGCGTTCCAGCAGCAGGTTCGCCTGAATGTCCAATTGCATGTCGAGAGAGATCGGGTCGCCGGCCAAAAACTGCTCCAGATCGAGCTCGTATACCCGATTCCCCCGTACGGCGGGCAATGCGCGCCATATCTCGCCGCGCCGGATCGCCTCGGCTCGCTCCCCGCCTCCGTTCGCTTCATAGACCAGCAGGAACAAATGATCCCCCGCATACTGCGGCAGGTCCTCGACCGCTACCGATTTGTACTTGTGCTTGTCGATAATTTCCCGCCCTACCCGCGCAGGCGGCGACAGCCGCAGAGCGTTGTACAGATTGTAGCCGCCCCTCCCCCATTGATTGCCGAAGACGAATATATGATGGGCCCAAATTTCCACCACCGCCACCGTCTCATGCCTGCCGATCACGCCGGACAACCGTTTGCGCCAAAGCTCGGCCTTCTCTTCGAACCGGCTGATCCACGACTCCGCCTCGCGCTGCCGGCCGACGAGTCCGCCCAACGCGCGCAACTGGTCGAATGCGGTACGCGTGCCATATGGATGCATGGCGGTAGGCGCGATCGGCGAGAAGCGCTCGTATTCGCGCTCGTTGCCGGCTATGATCAGATCCGGCGCCAGCTCCAGCACCTGGTTCTGACTGATCGGATGTGCGACATCCGTTATGCCGGGTACCAGGTCCCGCAGGAAATATTGCTGCAGCAAATGCGTCTTGGCGCCGACCGGCTTGATGCCGAGAGCGAGCAGATGGCCGAGACACTCCGAGGCGAATATGCGCAGGTTGCTTCGCCGCTCCCGGGCGTATTCGCTGGGAGAAAGTCCGACCAACTGCTTGAACCGCCGGCTGAAATAAAATTCGTCCTTGTAGCCGATCGCCAGCGCCACATCTTGCAGACGGCAGTCTGTCAGCAGCAACTGCTTGGCGCGGTTGATCCGCAGATCGCTCAAATAGTCGGTCGCATTGCGCCCGGTAATTTTTTTGAACCAGTATGTGAATTGACGTTTGCTGACATTGGCCTCCCGCGCGAGCTTCTCCACGTCCAGCTCTTCCTGGTACGAGCGCTGCATACGGGAGATGATCCGCTCGACCGCCCGACGGACGTCCGGACCGTCCCCCGCCTCATGCATATGCTCGACCACGAGCAGCATCATCTCCTGGAAGCGCGCCTGATTCCGTATGCGTTGACGCATGTCGCCGCCGTTCCGCCCGGCATGCAGCGCTTGGGCGCAATCCAGAAGCCGGACGAACGGAACGGACTCCAACTCGCCGGAGAAAGAAGCGATGTCCGCCGTGTCGGGGGTCGCGGCAATGCTCGCCGAGTCGGCGGATAGCGACTCTGCCGCGCTTGCCGCCCCCGTCTCCCGAATGGAGTAGACGAACAAATAACCACGGAGCGACGCGGAGGCGGCGCCGATCTCGAGCTCGAGCAGCGACCCGGGCGCCAATCCGTAGCTGCGCCCTTTCGTCAACCGGCTGCGTACTCCGTCGATCCCGATGCGGCCTTCCCCCTCCGTCACGACGAGCAGCATGTGGGAGTCGATCGCCTGTCTGAACGGTCGTCGATACTCGTCCCCGCCAAGGTCTGCAATGCCGATCAGCTCGAATACGACGGAACGAAACGGAACTACCGTCGATTGAAGCATCCTATCCCCTTCTCCCGAACGCGCGTTAATTGATAACCATTCTCAATATATTATAAAACGACGCGTCCGATTCGGCAACAAGCAGACTGGACGGGACACAGCATGAAGCGTCGGCAGACTTCCGCTCCGTGTCGCCCTTCCGCCGAGGCCGCGGGATGCAGCTAATGCTCCATCCGGATCGGAAAGCCTTGCAAATGTTTCTCCTCGCGGTTTGAGTACCGGAGAAGCGCCGGTTGCGCATTTCGCCTTGATCGATCGGTCAAGGCGAGCTTGTCGCACACGAAAGGACGCACATCGGGCGCTGCCCGACTACGCCCTTTCTTAACGCTGCGAAACGTTAACTTCATTAACGCCGTTCATTCGATTCAGGAAGATCATTGCCTTGCAGCCGCAGACAGGCAGTTCCAACTCAAAACTAAACGCGGGTCGACTATTTGAACGAGAGCAACGACTTCACTTGCAGGTCCATTTGCTTCTCGATCGAGATCGGGTCGCCGTCGAACATGACGGCTATGTCGAGCGGGATGACACGGTTGTTTTTGACGGCCGGGAGGTTGCGCCAGATGGCGCTTTTCTTGATCTCCTCCGCGCGCTCGCTGCCCCCGTTCGCCCCGTATACGGTCAGGAAAATGTAGTCTCCGGCATATTCCGGCAGCAGCTCCATGGAAATCTCCGCATACTTCTCCTTGTCTATCACTTCGTTTATTACCCGAAGCGGGGGCTTCAGCTGCAACGAGTTGTACAGACTGTACCCGCCGCGTCCCCAATTGTTGCCGTATACGTAGATCGTCTTCGCCCACACCTCGACGATGGATACCGTCTCGCCAGGCTTGATAATGCCGTTCAGCTGCTGCCTGTACTGCTTCGCCTTCTCCTCGTAAGCGGCGATCCATCGGTCCGCCTCCGTCCGCTTGCCCACCGCGTCGCCGAGTATGCGCAGCTGCTCCATCGCGTTCGTCTGGCCGTACGGGAATACGATCGTAGGGGCAATCTTCGACATATCCTCGTACCCTTTCTCGTTCTGCGACACGATCAGGTCCGGCTTCAGGTCGAGCACCTTCTCCACATTCATAAACGGAGCCCCCGCATCCGCGATGCCGGCCAAGCGATCCTTCAAATGATACGATTCCAGCAAGGCGGTACGGACGCCGACCGGCTTGATGCCGAGCGCCATCAGATGGCCCATGTATTGATCGGCGACGACCCGCTGCGGCGAGGCAGGCACGTTTGTTTCGCCCATTTTATGCTTGACCGTTCTGACTGTCGGTACGCTGCCGGCGGTCGCTTGTTGTTCGGACTCCGCTTGCTTGGCGGAAGCGGCGCTCTGCTTCTCCGGCGATATGCCGTCCCCCGTCCGATTGCCGCCGCAAGCGACAAGCATGGCGGCCATGATCAGGGCCGCGCAGCCGGACAGCCCTCTTTTTCGATTGAACATCCTTTTTCCCTCCGTTTTTTATAATGATAACAATTCTCATTATCATTATAGTAGAGGATGTCCGACAACCGGCGCCATGGAGAGCAGAGCGGTTTTCTTTGTACTGTGGGACATTGGGCTGCATTGAGGTCAGCGAAGGCGACGAAGCGGCCGATGGCGTGTTGAATCTGGAAGCGATGCCTTTGCGAATAGAACGGAGCTGCATGCCGGTATTCGGATTTTTCTTGATCAGAAACGAAAAGCCCGGGTTGGTCGAGCTGACTTGCACAATAGCCATGTTCATCTCCTCCTTGTCTACTTTGCCATCATGTACATGCGGAATGTGACGGCGGCTGCAGCCACACTTCCCGCAAAGCGTCCCGGAACAGCGCGTCAAGCTCTGCGTCATTGCCGCCCTCGGCGGCCTTTAGGCAGACGGCCGTCCGTTCGTAATATTCGATTCGCTCCCGAAGGTATTCGTGGATCGGATTCAGTCTCGGCTCTAGATCCAGCTCGTCTCCGGCTTTTTTGCGCTCGAGCAGCTTCTCGACGACGTTGCGCAGTTCGCTGTCTTCGGGGACGAGCGCCTCTACCAGACGCGCGAATTCCATCGGCGGCATGCTGTCGTGCTTCTCGATCCAGCCGCAGGCGAGAATCGGGCGCAGCACGTAGAAATACTTTTTGATGCGGACCTGTTCCCCTTGCAAATATTCGCGGAAATTTCCTTTGGCCATATTCAGGTAATGGTACATGCACGATTTCGGGGAAAAAGTTAACGGCGATAAGCTTCGGATTCGCTCGGCCACGGAATAGCGCTCGTAATACGGTATCGGCGAATGAAGCCACTCCAGCAGCGGCGGGTTCGACTTGCGGAACAAGTTCAGCGCCTTCTTCAAATCCCAGCCGCTTATATCCAGCTTATCGTCGATCGGCCGTTCGATGACATCTCTTTTCTCGAAAATGGATACATACCAATCGACAGGCCGGACATAGACGAACCGTACGTCGTAGTCGCTATCCCGGGAAGGGAACCCCCAAGCCCGGCTGCCCGATTCGCACGCGTATACGATGCGTACGCCCTCCTCTTGCTCGATGCGCCGCAGCTCCTGCTTGATGATGCGGGTATACTCGGTCATGCCAATCCCCTCCTCCGTTCGGATGCAAACAAAAAAAGCCATGGACTCAAGCGTCCATGGCCGGTTAATCGGGCAAAAGATTCACTGCGCTAACAATACGGAGCTAGCGCGAAGCTTCACCTGAATACAGACCGGCGGGTCCGATGAGATGTGTAGTCGCCATATGCGGTTTAAACGAAAAGAGCTGTATCTCTTGAGCTTGAATAAGATTGAATGATGATGGACATGGACGATGCATGCTCGATCGGACCTCCCTTCGGAAACGAATAGTGAAATCATATGCGGCAACCCAGTTTCTGTCAATAGCAAATTTTGTTGCCGATGTCTTGATTATGCTCCGGTTCCGCCTTGATGAACAGGGTGAAAATATTACGACTCGACGCGAGCGGACGGTTCTCTTGGAGTATCTCAAGTCGGATCGACGTTCCGGTGGCAGGCGAATTCGTTTCCCCGGAAGGAGCTTGCGCCTTATCGGTCCCCTCTTGCGTCGTCAGGCATCAGAGGTCCTTTTTGCGGATGTCCCGCTTCCTCTATTGCCGGATGTAGGGAACAATAAGTTCCGCTATGGTCTCGTGAAGGGGGGGCGCGGAGGGGCAAACGGAAGTTTCAGTTCCTCTATTCGCGGAAATGCTGCGGTAAAAGGACCTTTTGTCGCCAATAGAGGAACTGATCGTTCCTTAAAGCGGCAGCGGAAGCCCCCACCGAAGAAATAGCGGAACTGCTCGTTCCGTTCCGTTCCGCTCCGCTCCGCTCTCCGCCAGTGCTCCTGTTCTCTCCGACAAAAGTAAAAACGGCCCGCGGCAAGGAGACTCCCTTGCAACGAACCGCTTATTACCGTGTATCGCCGTCATTCAGTAGGGCAGCACGATTTCCTGTCCCGGATAAATCCGGTTCGGGTTCGGGATCGAATTCAACCGATGCAGCGTTTGCCAGGTCGTCCCGATCAGCTTGGCGATTCTAGATAACGAATCGCCCGGCTGCACGATATATACTTTACCTTGAGAGACTGCACCGGGGGAAGTCGTCGGTACGGAAGACTGCGCCGCTGCAGCAGAAGAAGCCGAAGCCTCCGCACTCGCATTCGCAGCCGCCGCTTTCACCCGAATGCGGCCTTCAACCTTCGGCTGCACATCCCCTATGCTGCGGATGTAGGCAATGAGCGACTCCTCGAGGGAGGAGAAGTCGTTCGCGATCGGATAGTTTTTGAACATCGTATAGTTGTCGCCTCCGGCCGCCATGAAATCGTTGGTGGCGAGCGCGTACTCTTGCTCCGGATCAAGCGGCTGGCCCTTCACTTGAATCGAAGTGATGCGGGCGTTCTTCGGCAAGGACGGATCGAATTCGAACGCGACGCCCCCGACCTGCGGGAAGCCGCCGAGCGAATCCGGATAAGCCGACACGCCGAGCTCGAGCGCGGCGCGGATGTCCGAGCCCTTTACCTTCTTCGTCTGGATGTAATTGCCGAACGGAAGCACCGTGATAACCTGCCCCTTCGTGATCTGTCCCGCTTCTATGGAAGCCCGGATGCCCCCGCCGTTCGTAATCGCGACGTCGGCGCCGGTCTCGCTCAGCATCGCGTCCGCGATCAGGTTGCCCAGATTGGACTCGCCCACTCGCACGACTTCGCGGTCGCCGACCAGCTTCACTCCGACTGATCCGACTACCTCCTGCAGCACGCTCTCCTGCTCCTTCTTCACCTTGCCGACGATATCCAGCACCGTCCGGTCCGGGGCGATCTTCTGCTCGTCGAACTGCCGCTTGGAGATGAGGCTCGCCGACTTGCCAGTCAGCTTGCCGTTCTCGAACGCCAGGTCGACGCGGCCGACGTTTTTCAAATACTCGCCCGTCTGCGCGATCAGCACGCCGCCCTCCAGCGTCCCCTTCTCCATGACCGTGTGGCTGTGGCCGTCCAGAATAACGTCGATCTCCGGTACGGCTTTCGCCAGCTTGATGCTCGTGTCGACGCTCGAGCCGTCGACGCCGATGTGGGCAATCGCGATGACGGCGTCCACTTTTCCCTTCAGCTCGGCGACGATCGTTTTCGCCTCCTCGGCCGGGTCGGCGAACGTGATGCCCTCGACATTGTTCGGATGCGTCTTGTAGGCGGTCTCCGGCGTCGTCAAGCCGAAGATGCCCAGCTTGATGCCGTCCACTTCCTTAATGACATAAGGCTTCAGCAGCCGATTGCCGTCCGCTTGCTTGACATTGGCGCTCACTACGGGAAATTGGGTCAGCTTGCTCAGCTCGACCAGACGCGCGTACCCGTAGTTGAAGTCGTGATTGCCCGGCACCATCGCGTCGTAGCCGGCGGCATTCATAATATCCACGATACTTTTGCCTTTGACCAGATTCGCGATCGTCTGGCCGTGGAACGTATCGCCGATATCCAGCAGCAGCGTATTCGGATGGTCCTTTTTGTAAGCTTTGACCATAGTGGCCATCTCCGCATAGCCGATATTTTCTTGGCTGGATTCTACCCTGGAGTGAATGTCATTCGTGTGGAAAATCGTAATCATCCGCGCCCCGGTCTCGGCCGCGGCGGCCCCCTGGGCTACGGACAGCATGAGCAGCAGCGCGAGTGCAAGCAGCCCCAAGCTCCATTTGCCGGTTCGTCTCATATCGGTTCTCCTCCTCGAATCAGTCGGAACTGAGTATCCCAATCAGTATACGACCCGATTGTTCGGGGAATTTTTTCCCGACGTAAAGATTATGTAAAGCCCTTTATCACCCCGAGTTGCACACCGCTTCGCTTACCCGCCCGACGCGAAAAAAGGCGCCGAGAAGGCTACACCCCCCTCAGCGCCTATAGGCTTATGATTCCGTTCCCGCTCGCATCATTCGTTGCCGAAGTCGATGCTCATCATATCGCTTAACTCGATGATGTCGAAGCCGTCGTCGTGACTTAGCTTAATCGCTCCCGCTTCCCGGTCGACTCTCGTCACGATCCCTCTGATCTCCCGATCCCGCTGGTCCAAATAACATCTGAACGTAACGAAGGTCCGCTCCCGCATCAGCTCCTCGAGCCGCATCAGTATCGATTCCTTCTCCCGGTGTAGCTCGTCGTTAATAACAATCAATGGCTCCTCCTACTTCCTTCTTATATTCCTTATTTGCCCACGCAGCTCCTTCCAACCATCATAGCAGACCGCACTGAACAAAATCTGAACAAACTCAGGCAAGTTTCCCACGTTATTCGTTCCGTGTTAAAATAAGGATAAGCACGGCTATGCGAAGGACGTGATCTGTATGCCCGAACCTGTCGTTCAAGGCGGACTGTCGAGAAGAAACCGGACACCCGTCAAAACAAAGCTCCCCGAGTCGACGCGCCGCATTCCGGCTCAAGGGGACGTCATCTTGATTTTTATCGCGCTAAGCTATGTCTTATTGGGAATATTGAAGGCTCGGGAGACGGTTGTCGTCGAGCCGGCCGTCATCGCCAGCTTTTCGCTCGCCGGCATGTTTTTTGCGCTATCCGATCTCGCGAAGATCGGGATTCGGTGGACCGGCCGCTTGATCGGATCGATCTGCCTGGCATTGTACTACGCCTTCCTTCTGGCAAGCGCATTATGCCTCATCGTAGTACCGCTATCGTACGGCTCGATCGGCTGGCTGGGGTCTATCATTATCCCGCTCGGCGATATATCGACCTTTGCCGGAATGGGAGTCATTATAGGCATTATCGTCATTAACAACATATGGAGGCGCTCTAAACCGACCGATCCGGCGAAGATCGGCACGGCCGGGGAGACGTACGAAGCGTAACGAACGGTCGCCTTCCGTCTTTCCCGTGCATACTGCGTGTCCGGGAGAATTACGAAATAGGGCCGCAAGTAAGCCGCCCGGAACAAGAAACCTCCTTCCCCGACTGCCACAGCGGTTAAGGAGGTTTTTTCACGTTCATGCCATGTCTATGCGGGCTTCTTCGTCTGGCCGTCCAGCATCTTGGCCTGCTTCCATTTTCCGAACCGGTAATACCCCACATTCAGCAGAGCGGCAATCGCAAAGCTGATCGGAAAGCTCCACCAGATGGAGTCGAACCCGTAACGACCGCCAAGCCAATACGACAGCGGAATGCGGACGATCAGCAAGGCGATGAAGGTGAACACCAGCGGCACGACGACCGCTCCCGACGATCGCACGACCCCGGCCACCACATTGAAAATACCGAACAGGATGAACGACCACAAGGTCACATTGTTAATATGCACGCCGATATCGACGGCTTTGCCTTCCGGCGGGAGGAACAGGCTTACCGCTTCCCGATTGAACAAATGAATCAGGATCACGATCGAGCCCGTCAATACGATATTGAAGCCCACGCCGCTCCACGTTATCCGATGAACCCGATTCCAGTTGCCGGCGCCGATATTTTGAGCCGCCATCGAAGTGACCGCTCCGCCGATCGCCATCGCCGGCATCTGCACGTAGGCCGATATTTGGTTGGCTACTCCGAATGCCGCCGACGCTTCGGAGCCGTATCGGTTGACGAGATGAATGAGCAGCAAATTGCTGAGCGAGACGACGACCATATTGATCCCCATCGGCAGCCCTTTGGCGATCAGCGATTTCAAGATGGCCCCGTTCAAGGTCAACAGGTGCAGATCGTTTCTGGTAATGCGGAGGAAATATTTCTTGGCATACAAATACACGATCAGCAGGCCGAAGCTGACCAGTTGCGCGATAAACGTAGCGATAGCCGAGCCCGATATGCCCATCTGCGGAAACGGCCCCATGCCTTGGATGAGCAGCGGGTTGAGCACGACATCGAGACCCGCGGACAGCAGCAAAAAATAAAACGGCGTCTTGGCGTCGCCGGACCCGCGCAATACGGCCATCACCAGATTATAGCCGAACATGAAAGGAACTCCGGCAAACAAGATGCGCGTATACGCGACCGCAAGCTCCATCGCGTCGGGCGGGGTATTCATCCAAGAAAGGATGGCCGGAGAAAATATAACTCCGATTCCGCCGACAACGATCGAGAGCGCAGCGAAAAATACGACGCTCGTGCCGACGACCCGCTTCGCCTCCTCTACTCGTTTGGCGCCCAGATTTTGCCCGATCAAAATGACCGCGGCCATGGCAATGCCGAAAATCGAGCTGATCAGCAAAAACATCAGAATATTGGCGTTGGACGTGGCGGCTAGCGCCTGCTCGCCCAAAAATTTGCCTATCCATACGGCATTGATCGAGCCGTTCAGAGACTGCAGCACATTGCCGAGCAGGATGGGCAGAGAAAATAAAAACAACGTTTTGGCGATCGGTCCTTCGGTTAAGGAAGGGCGATTGCCTTTTAGTTTGGACGGATTCATACGGTTCTCCTTACTGGGATTGTGGCTTCCATTATACCTCCTGGCGGAGAACATTACGAGTCCGAATCGAACAAATGTTTCTATCTATGATTTGTGAAGACTGGATGAGGATTCCTCCGGACCTCGCTGGAACAATTGCGGCTGCACTCGCATTCGACGAAGCAAACGCAGGTACGGTGCGCTTTCCTGACTTAATTTCCTTCATTCTGCTGCATGCGAGCGTTCAGACAAAACAATGAACCAAATTCCACTATTGGCGAACTTAGGCTCAGCAATAGTATAATTTGGTTCAGTAATTTCGGAATCCCGCCCAAAACAGGCGAATTAACGCATTTAGGTAATTTGGGAATTTGGTTCACTATTACCATCGCCCAATACCGATTGGCTCCCAACCTGCCGACAGGCACTTACCAATCGCTTGACTCGGCTATCCCCGGGCACACCGACACTTACCATTACTCCCGGGCGCTCACCGCTTGCTTACTCGACTGCCGACTGTCACCGATCACACGCCGCTTACCTGCGCGTTCCGTCTGGACAGCAGCTGCTCCAGCCGCTGCGTGGCGGCTTCCTCCGTCTCCAGTCCGGACCAGTACAGCTTCGCCTCGCGGTAGAACATGTCCAGCTCTTTAATGGACATGTTCAGGGCGCCGAACGTCCGGAATGTCGGGATAATGTCCCGATACATATGGAAGCGCGAAGGACGGTAGATGCTTTCCTTGCCGGTCCATTCCGCGGCCGGCTTCAAGCCCGGTATGCTGAGCGTTTTCTGGCGGATCATGAGCTGCGTCCGGTACGAGACCAGAAAATCGACGAAAATCCGGGCGCTGTCCTTTACCTTCGAATTGGCGTTGATGGCCAGTCCGATGAGCAGCAGCAGCGTCTTCGAATCGTTCAAGTACGGCAGCGGCGCGATATCGTATTCGAACTCCTTGCGGCGCTCATGATGGTTCAAGCCCAAATACGTCGTCATAATCATCGATACTTTCTCGCTGAAGAACAGCTCTTCCGCATCGCCATCCTTCTCGGACAAAAAGAGCGGAAACCGATTCTGCAAATAAATCAGCTCGCGGCACGCCTTCAAGCTCTCCGTCAGCTGCTCGCCGTTAATGGAAAAGCTCCCCTTCTCGTCCCGTTCGAAAGGGATACCGCTCTGCAGGAGAAATACGGGCCAACGGTTGCTGGACGGAAAATGGAAATAGAAGCCGAGCCGTTCGTTCTCCACCGTCAGCTTCGACGCCTGCTCGAACAGAACGTTCCATCGCCAGCCGCTGTCCGGCTCCAGCACCTCTTTCTCCCGGAAGTGATCCTTGTTGTAGCATAAAATGAGAGGAGAGAATACAAAGGGCTGCGCCTTCAGCCGTCCTTTATTCGTCAGAGCCTCGGTCAGGAACGGGTATATATGCGGATTCGGCTCGAAGGTCTCCAGTTCATCCAACCCGTCGTTCAATCTGAAGTCGTCATAACCGTTGTAATTCATCGTAAAGACATCTAGCGCATCGTCGTCCATCATCGCCTTGACTCTGCCGTACGTGTTCAATGTGGAGGTAGTCGGAGTCAACTCGATGCGAATGCCGGGATACGCCTTGTGAAACTCCGCGATCAGCGTCTTCATGATCGCCTCTTGGTACAGCGACGAGTGGCAGCCGAACTTCAGGACAACCGTGTCGTCCCGGGAAAATCGGGCTACTTTGTTGCCCACTCTCGGTATTTTCTCGATCAATCGTTCGGCTACGAGCACTTCCAATCCTTGACGGACCGACTTGTTGCTGACCCGGTACTGTTTGGCGTAAGCTTTCTCCGAAGGGAGGAAATCCCCCTCACGGAACACCCCGGTCATGATCTCGTTCCGAATGGCATCGACCATGCCTTCCAATCTCGCCTGAAAAGTCCTGCGGCTCGGTTTCTCCGAATCTTCCATGTTTCCCGCCACCATCTGTTCGATATATTATGTACTTTAGCATACAGGAAGTTGCAGGCCGCTTCAAGAAAAGGCTCGACTCGCCCTTCATGCCGGAGAAGCCTCCACAGAGCTTCTCCGTTCCGGACGAATCGAGCCGCACATTCATTCCGCTATCCCTTAACGGCGATAACGATACACTTCGCCATTGTCCAGCACGATCCATGGCTTCGATTGTGCCTCTCCGGCCTTCAGCGCCGCGATCGGATGCCGGAAGCGGACCGTTTGCTCAATCGCGCCTTGGTCGGACAGCCGGACCAGCAAGCCGTTATCGGCCGCGGCCCAATATTTGGCCGTACCGTTTTGGTTCGAGCCGTCGACCTGCAGTACGCGGTCCGCAATGGCGGTGCGGAAGCGAACCGTGCCGTCCGGGTTCAGCGCATAGAACTGGAAGCCGTCGGAGCCGGCCAACAGCTCCGGTATGCCGTCACCGTTATAATCGCCTTGGCGGATATCATTCACCTCGCCGCCGACGTTCCGCTTCCATCTCTCCTGCAGCTTGCCGTTATAGCCGACGAACCGGACCTCGCTCTGCTTCGTGCCGAAGGCGATGACCGGCGCGGCGCCGGCGCTCGGGTGCCGGAACAGAGTCGCGACTTTCCAGCCCGGTCCTCCACCTGTTCCCCCACGGGTAACCTGCTTTTCGTTCCAGTAAGCATAGTAGGCGTACTCCAGCGCGTACATCCCTTCATCCTTGCCGTCGCCGTCAAAATCGGCGAATTCCATATCCTCGATGCCGTAATAATACAGCAAATCCTCGTACTGCAATTTGCCGGCGGCGTCCAGTCCGTAAATGTATCGGAACTGCGAGCCGACCATGACCCACGGGGCCTGATCCGCTCCGTTCACATAAGCGACCCTTACGTTCGTGATGCCCAGCAGATTGCCCTTGCGCTCGCGATGCGCGGTGTCGCTCGGGAACTTGTAATTCCACAGCTCCTGGCCCTGGGCATTCAGCGCATGCACGTACCAATTCTCGGTTGCGACGAATACGACCGGCTGGCCGTTCAACTGCTGGACGGTCACCTCGTTCACGCGTCCCGCCGCCGGGAACGTCCATAGAACGGTTCCCACTTCGTCTATCGCCTGCACTTTTCCGCCGATGCCGCCAAGTACGGCTTCCTCTTTGCCGTCGCCATTCAAATCGCCCCAAGCGCTGTCCGTCGCCCGCTCGGAAAATGCGTATACCCGCTGCCAATCGCGCGTACCTTCCGGACGGCCGGGACGATCGCCCGCACGGTCGCGACCGTAATCGTTGTTGTCGTATACAAGGTCATATCCGTTATCGTCATTCGCGACATAACCATCTTGATCGCGGTCCTGACCGCCTCGCGGCTTCCCTTGTCCCGGACGCTCTCTCTCCTTCAGCGCCCGCTCGAGCCGCTGATCCATCTGCCGATTCCACGCGGCGGTACCGCTCTCCAACGCTCCGCCCCGGATCGGGTCGCCTTCGGCATCGTATTGAACCCGGTCTCTTCGCAGAGCATACGTCGCCCATTCGCCATTCGACGTATCCATCGCGAACATGACGGGCTCGGCGAATTGCAGCGTTTGCGAGCCGATGCGCACCCGGGTCGCTTCGGCGGCAAGCAGACGGCCCTCGCCGATCAGATGGAACTTCCCGTCGGAGCCGAAATCGGCCGTATCGAGAGCGGACTGCACCGCATACCATTGCTTGTTGCGCTGCTTGATCTCGAGCGTGCTGTCATTCAACCGCCGCGTATTGACTTTCGGTCCGTCCTCCTTGCTGCTGGACAGCACATTGATGAAGCCGGCCTGTTCCCCGGCCGCATAGCCGCGCTCCTCCAGCACCTCGCTCAGCACCGTCTCCTTGTCGGCATATGGATACGGATATTCCGATTTCCAATATTTCATAAAATGGCCGTACCGGTCGATCGTCCGCAATTCCGAATCGTCCAAGCTTTCGATCGTCATCGAGACGCCCTGCTGCTCCGCCTCGAATCGGTCGTCGCGGAGTTTCGGCGTACCCATCGTCTGCCAATTGTTTTTCAGCACATAGCTGCCGGCTTCATTCAGCTTTATCTGGTCGTAGATCAAGTAGAACGAGCCGTTCGGGCTAATGATCGAACGCTCCCAGTCGGTACCGTTATAGTTCGGCACCGTGCTGCGGCTTACGCCGATCCCCTCGATGTCAGCCGCCCATTGCAGCTTGGCGAGAGGCGGCTTCTTCTGCTGCTCGCCATCCTTCACGATCACGAGCCCGGAATGATGCTCCGGCGTATTCTCGATATAATCGCGGTCGGTGAGGAACAACCGGCCGTTCGCGCTGTAATTGAGAATGGCGTTGCCGTCCTGATGCCCGTGCGCGCCGGCCGAGAAGCCGTCGACGATCAAATAGCTGTCGTCCGGGCCGAAGCCTTCGCGGAACGTCATCTTGTGGAACGAATCCGGGAGGGCGACGTCGAGCTGAGTCTGCTCCGTGCTAAGCAGATCGTCGTAGATGCCTTGCTCGACGGGGTAAGCCTGCAGCTTCGGATGAGCTCCCTCGGGCGGCTCGGCCGCTTCGCTCAGTTTAACCGGCGTATACCGGTGAATCGGGTAGTCCAGATCGCTCATTCGCTGCCCCGGGAACGGCCCCGTCCTCGTCCTCTCGAGCAGGAAGCGGTACAGCGGATCGCCGTAGAACAGCGTCGCCGCATTCATCACCTGCGAATGTCCCCACGAGTAGGCGTTGCTGTAGCCGAACGGATACGTATCGCCGCCGCCCGACATCGTGCCCAGATTATCGATCATGAGCGCGTTCAGATCGGCGCTCGGACGCAAGCTGCGGGCGATGAAATCGAGATTGCCCGTCGCCATGCCGTAATCGATATTCGTCATCGGCACGTGCATCAAATAATCCGATCCTTCGTCCAAGCTGATATAGGACGTATTGCCGGTAAAAATCCGTTCACCCAGCTGCCTCCACGCCGCCGTCTCCGGCAAATCGTAGTAGCCGCCGAAGTAAGTGCTCCCCGCAATCAGGGACAGCGCCGGGAATATTTGGTGATTCCAGCGCGGACCGCTGGCCTCGGCTTTCGTCAAATAGCCGTCCTTGGAGTTCGCTTCGTACGTAATATAGAAGGCCGAGACGATCTGCTTGCGCTCGAGCGCGCTGAATATCGGCGAAGCCTCCAGCACCGACCAGTTCTGGATGATCGTATCGCCGTCGGTCCACATATTTTGCCTTTCGTTCAACTGCGTCCTCGCTTCGGCGGGATACCGGTTCACATAATTGGCATAGCCGACAAGCAGCTTCTTGTAAATTTCTCCGAAGCCGGCATGACCGGTCAGCAAATAATTTTCGCCGAATATTTTGATCCGGGACAGCACGTAGTGAAGGGATGCGGCATCCGTCTCGCTGCTCGCATTCGGCTTCAGCCGGGACAGCCACGTATTGACCGAGTTCAGCGCGGTTTGGACGTTGGCCGGCGTCGGATTGCCGTCATATTGCAGGTAAGAGGCCGCCTGAGCGGACAGCTTCGCTTCGAACAGCCACGGGATGACCGCCTCGCTCTGCGCTCCGACGATTTGCAGCAGCCGGTCCGTGCCGAGTCCGGCCCCCTCCAGATCGCTCGAGCCGATGACGACGGTGTTCCCGCCGAGCCCGAACGGATCGATTACCGTCTGCAGCTGGTAGCCTCCGTCGCCCGGATATACCGCATCCGCATAAGACATGCGCAGTCCGTACAGCCGGGCCAGCTGCTCGTTGTTGCCGAGCGTCCCGAGTACGATCGCGGAGCCCGCCCAGCCGTCGCGGAACTTGTCGCGATTCGGTCCGACTACGCTGGCCTGTACGTTCCAGCGGCTTTGCAGCGCATCCGCGATCCTTGTGCCGAGCGCCTGCCAGGCCGCATCCTCGGGAACTACGATCTGCAGACCGTGAACATCGGTGGCGCCGTGCAGAGGCCGCATCGGCAAGTTATGATAAGGCGGTATATCGTTCGGACTGAACACATTGACGTCGAGAGAAGCTTGAGCGCTTCCGTAAGTAGCCTTTACGACCGTCGCACCGGGCGATACTCCGCTGACGCTTCCGCCGACGGCCGTCGCCACATCCGGTCGTTCGGACGCGTAGACTACCGTATTGTCATTCATAAGCCGCACATCTCCATTCGTGTAATGGCCGAACAAATAAACCGGCTCCGTACGTCCGACATTCACGTTCAGCGATTCCGGATAGAAGCTTAAGCTTTGCAAGCTTCCCGCCGGGGCGATCGCCGCGTCGCGGATACGGACATTGTCCAAGTAAAACGTGCCGAGACCGGTCGATATCGTGGCGAAACGCAGCAAATTGACCGATGTCGCGGCCGTATCGCGGAAAGCCGTATCCTTGCGGATCAGAAGCGGCTTATCCCCGTCGAAAACGGTTATCGTTTTCTTCCCGGCCGCAGCGTCGAAGTCGACCCTGAACCGGTACCATTTGCCCGGCTCGTACGTTTCCCCGGTCGTTACGCGCGCGGCGCCGTTATAATATTCGATCGTCCCGTTGGCCAGCAGGCCGATCCACTCCACCGGCTTCGTACCCGATGGACCGGTGCTTTCGAGCAGCATGACCAGCCGGTCGGCCGTATCCGCCTTGACCCACCATTCCACGCTGCCCCGTTCGACCGGCGCGAACGCCACGCGGCCGCCCATCGCCTTCGTCTTGTCGTTGTCCATAATTTTTACAGTCTTGGTGCCGCTGACCGCATACGTTTGATCCGTTACGGTCACTTCCGCGCTTGCGTTCGTCCAGCCCTGCTGTCCGTTCAGCGGGCCAAGGCTGAAATTCTCGAAATCATAAGCGATTTCCCCCGTGGCGGCATCAATCCGGTTGCCCGGCAGCCCGGCGAGCAAACCGCCGAAAGCGACGACGACGGCCAACAGCAAACTGAGCGCCCCTCTGCCCGCCGCCGGATTAAGCCATTTCCGAAACTTGTGGAACCTCATCATTCATACTCCCTCCCGAACCGAAACTTGTGTTCCCTTCGCGATAAGCCGATGTTCAATCATTCATCACGCGATCATTAGCGGCGCATCCTATCACCTCCTCCGAAAATAAACAACTAAAAAAGACTGCCGCAATGATGTCTACTCATGCGGCAGCCTTTCCCTGTTATGCCAAAACGCTCATTTGCTCCTCTTTCACTTCGCCCTGCAGCTTCTCGCCCGCCAGCACGCGCTTTACCTCGTCAATCGCAAATTGCCCGATGCGCTTGATTCCGTTATTGACCGCTCCGGCAATGTGCGGCGTCAAAATGCAGTTCGGCAGGCTGCGAAAAGGATGATCGGGCGCCGGCGGCTCCGGATCGGTCACATCGAGGCAAGCGAACAGTCTGCCCTTCCGCAG
The DNA here is from genome assembly GCF_006265175.1 of Paenibacillus hemerocallicola. Classification (GTDB taxonomy): domain Bacteria; phylum Bacillota; class Bacilli; order Paenibacillales; family NBRC-103111; genus Paenibacillus_AB; species Paenibacillus_AB hemerocallicola. The sequence goes on from NZ_VDCQ01000029.1 coordinate 52,292, forward strand.
CTCCTCGACAAGCGCATCCTCATCGACGATCGATCCGCGCGCCGTATTGATCAGAATCGCGTCATCCTTCATTAAAGCAAGCCGATCGCGATCGAACATCTTATACGTCTCGGGAATCGACGGGGCGTGAATGGAGACGACGTCGCTCGTCGCGAGCACCTGCGCCAGCTCCGCCTTGATCACTCCGAGCTCGGTCGCCTGCGCGTCCGTCATGATCGGATCGTAGACCATAATGGTTACCTCGAAGTTGCGGAGCAAACGGATATAATGCTTGCCGGCCTGACCTGCGCCGATGACTCCGACGGTTACCTGATACAGCTCGCGGATCCGCTCCTTGCCTGCGTTCCAGCCTCCGCCGCGGGTCGTCTGCGAGAGCTGCCACATATTTTTCAACGAAGTAATGGTCAGTCCTAGCGCAGTCTCGGCGACGCCCCTGCCAAGCGGGCCATTGCCGCTCGAAACGCGGATGCCCCGCTCCCACAGCTCGGGAGTTACGATTCCTTTGACGGTTCCGGCGGCATGCATAACCGCCTTGAGCCCCGGAGTCCGATCCAGAATGTCCTGCGTCAATTTGGAGCATCCCCATGAGGTGATGGCGAAGTCGGCCCCTGCGATCACTTCCTTCAGCGTTTCCGGCTGAGGCGAACCTTCCTTGACGTTTCGCACGACGGTACCAATGGCCTCAAGCTGCTTCCAATGCGAATCGTCAAAGATTCGTTCCTGTATTCTCGGTTCCGGCAGTATGGCTATTTTGACTCCCATGTTCCTTCTCCATCTCCTATTCGTCGATCAAGCTATCTGTTATTTTTTTGCCTTTTCCTTCTCGAGCTCCGCCTTCAGCTTCTCGTCGATCTCGCGCAGCGCCGTGTTAATATCCTTCTTGCCTTGCGCCACCTCGATGAAAGCATTGCCTACGAGGTTTTGCTGCGTTCCTCCCGGAACGGTGACTTCCCCCATTTTGCGTTTCGGCGTATAGTTGGCGGGTTTATAGAAGTTGATCGCATTCATGTTTTTCTTGCTGTAGACCGGATCGGACTGACCGAGCACCTTCGCGATCTCCGGATTGTTCAGTGTCGTCGGTATGCCCAGCTTCGAGTCGGATATCTGAGATTCGTCGGACAGCATCGCCATGATCATCTCGAACGCCTCGTCCTTATGCTTGCTCGTATTCGTAATCGCCCAGTAGGCGGGTCCGCGCTGCGGCATCAAATTTGGTCCGTCGTTGAACTTTGGATAGGATACGATATCCCAGTTCACTTCCGGAGGAATGACGAGATAAATGTTATGCTGGTTCGTCATCAATGCGACGTTGCCTTTGTTGAACGCTTTGTCTTCCAGACTGGACGTACTCTCGATCGTATTGCTCGGGATTTGGTAAAACCGGAGCAGGTTTTGGAACAGCGTGCTCCATTTTGCAGAATCGTGCAATCCATCGGCAGTCGGACTGAGAATCGGCAGCGACAGCACGTTGTCGCGCAGCGTGTTGACCGGATTGGCGCTGAAGCCGCGGTATACCGTCCCGCCGTCCACGCGCGTCATCTTCTTGGCCAGCTCGTGCAATTCATCCCACGTCATGCCGTCCTTCGGATAAGCGACGCCGAACTTATCGAACAAGTCCTTGTTGTAATAAAGCGCTTGCGGGAAATAAGGCGGTACGGGCAAGCCGTAAAGGGCGCCGGTGCCGCCGGCATCGACGATTTCGTCAATAAACACTTTGTTGAAACGATTAACATCGTACTTGTACTTTTTAACCATTTCGGTCAAATCGTATCCGATTTTATAATCCAGATACCCGGTCTGCAGCGTCGGGACGTCGGTCCGGATAATGTCCGGTATTTTATTGGCGGCGACCAGATCGGATATCGTCTGTCCTTTGCCGCTCATAATATATTCGATCGTAACGTGCGGGAACTTCTGCTTCAGCGTGGCGCTGAAACGTTTGTCGAACTCCTCTTGCGAAACCCCGGCCGTGAAGATCGTCATCGTATACGGCTCTTTCGGCTTCTCCTCCGCTTTCTTGTCCGTCGAGCCGGCCGCCCCCGTACCTCCGCTTCCTTGACCGCCGCAGGCCGAAACCAGTACGGAAGTCATCAAGGTAAGAGCTACCAATTTGCTTTTTGTTTTCATCGCAGCTTTCCCCCAACTAATTTGTTTGATTGCATGTTCACATATTCATACATCTTCTATATCCGTACGCGAATCCCGGACTGCCGTTCGCGCTGGTCGCGCTGGTGCCCGTTCACCTCCCCCTTTATCGCTCCCACGATGCCGCTCTAGTTGATTGGTTTATACGTGGTTCCCAATAAGCTACAACTTCATTTTAGAAAGCGCTTCATTTTTTGTCAACTGGTTTATTTCCAACGTTCAACAAAGTTCGCATGATCGTTTCAAATGAAAACGGATACATCTTTGCTATATAAGGATTATATGCTTTTAAAATAATTTCAAAAACCGATTTACGAATAAAAGATCCGCCAATCGTGGTTCCCAACTATAAATACTAAGAAACCAGATTTCGTTTGGTTTACGACGCAATTCTCTGGTTTCCCAAAACTGCAACGGCACAATGCACGAACAAAAGGAGACTGGTCTTCCTAAGCGGGGAGAGGTTTGTAAAAAAAAAGGGGGGGGCCGAGGTTCGATGCTTATTCAAAGTATAGATTCCCGATGAATCATTCGTCCCGCATTGTGTATAATGAAAGTATTTCCTGCTTATCAGAGGCGCGGCGAAAGGGGATTTATTGGAAGCCAATGAAACGAAACGGCGATTTTATATATTTGAAGCTATATAGATTATTAAGAGAACAAATTATGAACGGCCTGATAAAACCCGGGGAATTCATTATGCCGGAAAGCGCGCTGTGCAAACAATACGGCATGAGCCGGAAATCGGTCAGACGGGCGCTGGACGAGCTGCTGAAGGAAGGAATGATCGCCAAGAGGGTCGGACTGGGCACGTTCGTCCCGCCGGATTTCTCCATTCCCGCGGCGGACCGCAAAGTATTGCGCATTCTCGCTCCTTATCCGGCCTTCTTCGTCGATTCCGGGCTGCCGTACATTTGCGATGCGTTCCGCCGCAAGCACCCGGGCGTAGATATAAATGTGCTGAGCTTGCCTGCGGCGAGATATTGGGATTCGATCTTACAATCGGAACGAATGGGCTACAACCCGCACGTCGTGTTCTGTTCCGACAGGATATACCGGGAGCTTGAAGCCGAATCGACTTTCGTCGATCTCGAGCCGCTGCTCGGGGATGCTTTATCCGGGGTGTACCCGAAAATCCGCAACGCTTTCCGTCGCGAAGAGGGAATCGCTGCGGCGCCGATTACATTTACGCCCGTTTGTCTGGCCTATAATCCCGAATTGTTCGCAGCCGGCGATATCCCGCCGCCCAAGCCGCATTGGAACGTGAACGACTTTATGAATGCGGCCGAGAGCCTGACCTCCGCGCATGACGGCAAAATCAACCGGTACGGCTTCAGCTTCTTCTCGTCATATAACCGCTGGCTCGTCTTTGCCCTGCAAAACGGAATGCGCCCTTCCGGCAAAAACAACAAGCAAATCATTTCCGGATCGCTCTCCGTCCTGCAAGACTGGCTGAATCGACGACGGATCTCTACCGTCTACCACGACAACATGAATCTGGCCAATCCGTTTATTCACGGAAAATCGGCGATGACGCTGACAACGCTGTTCGAAATGTCGAGCTGGGGAGACCGGGAGCTCGGCTTTGCGCCGGAAATCGCCCCGCTGCCGTTCGGAGATACGAAATCCACGCTCATGCAAGCCAATTTTCTGATGGTGCCGAAAGCCAATGAGGAGGTTGAACTGTCGATGGACTTCGTGAAGACGGCGCTAGAAGCCGAAGTTCAGAAAACGATCTGCGACCGCACCCCTTTTCTATCCGTCTTGGAGGCTGTGAACCTGGCCGTCAGATCGCAAGCTTATTTGAGAACGATCAATGTCGGCAACGGCTTGATCGACCGCAATTATTTTATGCATGAATTGATCGAGTCCGCCGATCAAGCCGAATTACGGGCGGAGATGAGTTTGTTCTGGCTCGGGCTGGAGGACGCGGAGACGATAGCCGAACGATTTTGAACGAGAAGCCACGCAACGCTCGAAGGAGCATACCGACTCTGCGACGATAACGCAGGCCGATATGCTCCTTTCTTTGTACGACAGCTTAATGGGATATACCGCTTAACCGAGCAGCCGTCGCGCGTTGCCACGACATAACGCAGCTCTATCCGAATCGCTTATATTCGCCGACGCCAATTGCAGCGCGGTCGCCTCCATGACCTGGATCGGCGTGCAGGAGCCGTACGCCGCCAGCTTCATTTGCCCGCTCCTGCACAATGCGGCTATAGCGGCCAAAGGCCCGTTCGTAAACCACAAGTCGAGCAGCACGCGCTCCGTATGATGGCCGTCGTTCAACAGCTCCTTCACCCGATCCCATTCATTCACCTTCAAGCCGCTGATCACGACCGGCAAGTCGCCGCACAGCCGGAGCAGCTCGGCCAGCTCGTGAAACGGAGCGGCCTTCGCTCTGAACCGCGGATGCTGCAGCCTGTCGTCCTCCAGCCTCGCGCTTACGTGCAGAGGCAATCCGAGCTCGTTCAGCCGGCCGGCCAGCTCGCCTACCTGCGGAATGAGCAGACTGTAATCATGGTAGCCCGGCACGAGCCGGATACCGCGGACGCCCGATTGTACGGCCCACTCCAACTCCAGGTCCCAGGCGGCTTCCGCCGGATTGAGAATGGCGACCGGCCACAGCCGTCCGTCCGCCGCCGTCTCGGCGAACAGCGCCTCGTTGCCCGAACGCGTATCGAAGCCGAAGACAGAGGCGATGTGGCTGACGCATATCCCTTCCAAACCGTACTTGTCGGCCATCGCGGACAAGTCGTCCGCACCTGCCCGTATTTCCAGCCGTGTCGGCCATTGGCCTATAAATGCCGTCAAATCGACAGCCTGCTGCCGTACGAACGGCTCCAACAAGTGCATCATTTCGCCACCTCCGCCAATAGACGCTCCATATTTTTGCCCATGACCGATTCGTTCTGCTCCGGCGTCAGCCCGGCGCCGATCACTTTGCCGATATTGCTCGCGAGGTCGGCTCCGTGCAGATCGGAACCGAAGATGACCCGCTCCGCGCCAAGCCGCTTGACCGCGATGCTTACTTCGCCGCCCCCGATCGGCGAGCCGGACGTATCGGTGTACACGTTGTGGTGCGGCGCCACGATATTCATCGACGACTCCACCTGACCGGACATGTGGGCCATAATGATTCTCGCCTCCGGATAGCGGCTTGCCAGATTGGCCACGTTCAGGGCCGTCGTCTCGTACGGCATCTGACCGACCGTCTTGCGCCACGCATGGACGAGAATCGGAGCCCGATAAGCGATCGCTCGCTCGATAAACGGATAAACGAGAGGGTCGTCGCACAGCGTAGCCACCCACAGCTTTAGCCCGATCATGCCTTGATCCTCGAACCGCCTGCGGAAGTCGTCGAGCGCTTTCTTTCCGTGACGCGGATTCACGTAGTAATACCCGGCGATCCGTTCGGGATGTCGGCCCATGACGGCGACCAAATCGTCGTTTGCCCTGCTGATCCGCTCGAAGGTTGGATAATATCCGATCGTGACGACCGAGCTGCAGACGAACAGCTTGACTCCGAGTCGGTCCCCTTCCTCCAATACGCCGGGATAAAGGTCGGAACCGCTCAAGTGAATGTGCGCATCGATCATTTCGCTTCCCCTTCCATCGTCTCCGTATATTCCTTGCACGCCCGATCCAATCGGTTTAACGCTTCTTCGATATGCTCATCCCGATGGCTGAAATTGACATAGGACGTATTGTACATCGATACCCCGTGCTTGTAGGCAAGCCGGAAAAACCGCTTCAACGCCGCCGCACCCTCGACCCCTTGGCCCGCTAAGCTCGGACAAGGCCAGAAGCCGCGTAACGCGATCGGCACGCCGTATTGCTCGAACAAGCGCTGCAAGCCGCCCCACATCGCTTCGCCCTGCTTCCACAGGAAGCCGACGACATCTTGCTGCTTATATACGTTCATGCATGCTTTGGCCGCGGCGAGCGACAATGTCTCGCCTCCGAACGTGGAAGAAATGCTCACCTTGCCCGGCGCGCAGCAGGACATGATTTCTTGCTTTCCCGCGTAGACCGATAGCGGCATGCCGTTGGCGATGCCTTTGCTGAATACGGCCAGATCCGGCACAACCCCGAAATATTGCTGCGCGCCGCCAATGGCGATGCGGAACCCGGTGACGATCTCGTCATAGACCAGCAGGGAGCCATGCTTGGCGGTCAGCTCGCGGAGTGCCGGGTAAAACGCGTGCCCGGCTTCCATGTCGGGATAGTTTGCCGCTACGATGACGGCGGCGATCCGGCCGTCGTACTCCGCGAACAGCTTCTCCAAGCCGGCGATATCGTTCCAGCGGCAAGCATGGTGCAAGGCGCTCAGCGCATGCGGGACGCCCGGCAGCACGGCCGTCGTTCTGTCCGGCAGCGTAGCTCCGCCGACGGCAAGCCCGTTCAGCCAGCCGTTATAGCCGATCTGCACGATATGATCCCTGCCGGTGAAAGCACGAGCCAGACGGATCGTGGCGGCGATCGCTTCCCCGCCGGTTTTCAGAAAGCGGGCCTGCTCCGCGCAAGGGACGAGCTCGCAAAACATCTCGGCAACCTCGCCCTCCAGCGGATGCGGATGACCGAATACGATCCCGTGCTCGAGTTGCTCGCGAATGGCCTCGTTGACCGCGGGATACCGGTATCCGAGCGTGACGGGACCAAGCCCGTTGCGAAAGTCGATATAATCCCTACCGTCGGCGTCCCATACCCGGCATCCGTCGCCTCGCACAATGACGCCGGGCTCTTCCGGGGCATACTGGGGAGCTTTGGACCCCGTGCTCGATCCCCAAGGAATCGAAGCATTCAATCGTTCCGTCCATCGCTGCGAATGTGTCAGCTGTTCATTCGGCATAGTTTCTTCCACCCTTCCGTATCCGTATGGCTGCCAGCCTTTTTATTTTTTTCGTTCCTTGTCGACTTCCAGCTTCAGCTTCTCGTCCAGCTGTCGCAGCGCCGAATTCAGATCGGTTTTTCCTTGAGCCGCATCGAAGAACGATTGATAGAGCAAGGCCAGCTGCGTCGCCCCCGCCACATCGGGCAACTCCGCTTTGCGCTTTGGGGTAAACGGAGCGGGCTGATTCGCGTTGAGCGCGTTCATATTCACTTTGCCGTACACGGCATGCTCCTTGCCCAAAGCGTCCTGGATCGGCTTGCTCGCGAGCGTCGTAGGAAGGCCTGCTAGCGAATCCTTCATCTGGATCTCGTCTGAGAGCATCTCCAGGACGACCTGAAACGCCTCGTCCTTATGCTTGCTTTGCTTCGTTATCGAGAAGTAGGCCGGACCGCGCTGGGGCATCAGCTTCGGCGCGCCGCTCATCGACGGAAAGGCGACATAGTCGTATTTCACTTCCGGCGGGATATTCTGATACACGCTGTGCTGGTTAACCTGCATCGCGACGGTTCCCTTGCCGAACATGCCCGCTTCGGCCGAATTGTTGGCAGCAATCTCGTTGCCCGGTATTTGAAAAAACCGCAAGTAATTTTCGAAGATGAGCTTCCATTTCTCTTGATCGGCCAACTTATCGGCGTTCGGATCCAGAATCGGCAGCGAGTACGGATTGTCGCGAAGCGTTGCTCCCGGATTAAAGCTGAATCCGCGGTACGCCACGCCGTTATCGATCCTCGTCATCTGCTTGGCAAGCTCGTACACTTCGTCCCAGGTCATGCCGTCTCTCGGATATCGGACCCCGAATTTGTCGAACAAATCCTTGTTGTAATACAGCACATGCGGGAAGTACGGCGGCACGGGCAGCCCATACAAGGCGTTGCTGCGGCCAAGCGCGACGAGCTCATCCATAAATACTTTGTTGAAGCGCGCGAGATCGTAATTGTACTTCTTGACGTAAGGAGTCAAATCTTCTCCCAAGCCCAGGTCCAAATAATTGCTGAGCAGCGTCGAAATATCCGTCCGGATAATATCCGGAATCGTACCGGCCGCCACCATCTCCGGAACCATAGTGCCTTTGGCATTGATTACGTAATTCACGGTGATATGCGGGAACTTCTTCCCGAGTACTTCCTTGAACCGGCTGTTGAACTCCTCCTCGGTCACCCCTCCGCCATGGATCGTCAGCGTTATCGGCTCTTTCGGTTTCTCCAGCGCCGCCGATCCGGGATTGTCGTCCTTGCCGCCGCTGCATGCGGTGAGCGCTGCCATAGAACAAATCAATAATGCGTACCACTTGCGTTTGTTGAACATTGGACCCCTCCTTGTTTCTGTATAATGGGTACATGTTACCCACATGTACCCATTATACGACAACGATGTTCGATTGGAAAGCTGAAACAATCGACTTTTTCCAATTTCCCTACCGAACATATACTTCACCGTTGCGTAAAATGACCCATGCTTGGTCCAGCTTGTCGTTGACGAGAATGTCGGCAATGTCTGAAGAAAAGCGGGTCGCGCTTTCCATCGAGCCGTCGGAAGTAAGCGTAACGAGCTTGCCGTTATCTGCTCCGGCCATATAACGGACCCCGCCGTCCGCCCTCAGCGCGTTCACTTTCAGCACGCGGTCGCCGATCGACGCTCTCCAGCTCACCCGACCGTCCTCATCCAGCGCATACATTTGATGACCGCCCGAGCCGGCTATGATTTCCGTTTTGCCGTCTCCTTTGAAATCGTTCACTTGAATATCGTTCACTTCTCCGCCCACGTTGATCATCCAAACGTCTTTCAGCGTGTTGTCCTGGAATCGGGCCAAATGCACCCGATTCTCCTTCGAGCCCAAGACTGCCGCGGCGGGTCCGTTCTTATAAGCCGGGAACGTCCTCACGGCCTTCCAGCCGGGGCCCGTATCTCGAACGGCTCTCAGAATGGGAGCTTTCTCCTTGAATATCGCGGGATACACGTATTCCATCCCCAATATGCCCATATGCTTGCCATTCCCGCCAAAATCGGCAAACTGCATATCCTCGATGCCGTAATAGTAAGCCTCTTCGCTATATACTTGCTTGCCGCTGCGGTCCAATCCGATCAAGTTATTGAACGAGGTGCCGACCATGATCCACGGGTCTTCCTCTTGGCCGTCGACATAAGCGATGCGGATGTTGGTCACTCCGATCAAATTCCCGTGAGAAGGCGTTTGGGTCGTGGTCACGAGCTTCGTCCATTTGACGCTGCCGTCGGCTTCGAGAATATGGACGTTCCAGTTCTCGCTTGCCACCGTCACTACCGGCTTCCCGTCTAGCTGCTGCACCGTCACTTCGTTAACCCGGCCACGGCTTTCATAAGTCCATAGCGTCTCCCCGCTATGGCGGAAAGCTCGAACTTTCCCGTTGACGCCCCCGACGACGAGCTCTTCGATCCCATCCCCGTCCAGATCGCCCAATGCGGAGCCGCTTACCGCTTCGTCAAACGAGATCCGTTTCTCCCATCCTTCCGGGCTCTTATCGGGCGTAAACGTCCTTTTGTGGATCGGAGCGGATCTCTTCATCTCCAGCTGTTCCTTCAACCGTCGGACGGCTTCCCGATCCAGCTCATGCGTCCCTTCCTGGACGATCCCTTCCGTGAGGGGATTCCCTTGCCCGTCGTATTGGACCAGCCCTTTTGCGACCGCAAACGCCTTCCACGTCTTGCGTTCGGCATCCAGCTTGAACAGGACGGGCTGAACGAAGCTCAAGGAAAGCGCGCCGAATTCGACGCGGGTCGTACCGGCAACCGTCAATTCACGGCCGTTCATCATATAAAGCCCGCCGTCCGAACGGAATTCCCCGGTATCGGCCGACCGGCCCCATAAGGCCAGCCATTCGTCGCCCTCCTCCCGGATGCGCATCGTATGATCGTCGATTCGCTCCGCTTCCGCCGTGGCCCCGTCCGTTGTGGAGCTGGACAGCACATTGACGAACCGGAACGATTCCCCTGCCCGGTAAGCCCGCTCTTCCTTCACCTCGCGGAGAACGTTCTCCTCCTTGGCATAAAAGTAAGGCGTCTTGCGGTTATAGTATTGTTGAAAATGGCCGTATCGGTCGTAAGTCCGCAGCTCGGAATCGTCCATGCTTTGCAGAGTCATCGTCACGCCTTGCTGCTCGACCTCGAAGCGGTCGGCTTTGACCGATGCGTTCCCGAGCGTTTGCCATACGTTCTCCAGCACATAGCTGCCGTCTTGCTTGAAGTCGATTTGGTCGTAGATGAGATAGAAGCGTCCTCCCGGACTGATGACGGCACGCTGCCAGTCGGTGCCGTTATTGTCGGGCAGCGTTGTCAGGCTGACGGCCATACCGTCGGCATCGCCAAGCCAATCCACTCTCGCCAGCTTCGGCTTCATTTCCTGCACGCCGTCCTTGACGACGACGATGCCGTTCTTATGCTCCGGTCCCCGCTCGATATAATCGCGGGCGTCGATAAAGATGCGGCCTTTATCGGTGTAACGGAGAAACGTGTTGGCGTCATGGTGATTGTGCGCGCCCGCCCCCGTACCGTCGATCAGCAAATACGAGTCTTCCGGACCGTATCCTTGGCGGAACCCCAGTTTGTGGAACGATTCCGACTGCGGCACGTTGATGTCCTCTTTCATTTCTTTCGCCAGATCCCCGTATACGCCCGAATCGACCGGATAGCCCGACACAAGCGAGGTTCGCGCGGATGCCGCCGTTTCCCCCTGCGCCATGTCCGTCGCGTAGCGATGAAGCGGGCGGATCAAATCTCCCATCGCCTGATTCGGAAACGGCCCGCTTCGGGTACGCTCCAGCAGCAATCGGTAAGAAGGATCGCCGTAAAACCAAGCGGCCGCATTCAGAATCGCCGAATGCCCCCAATGATAAGCGCTGCTTCTGCCGAAGGGAACGACATCGCCGCCCCCGACCATCACGCCGAGATTGTCGATCATGATCGCTTGCAGATCGGCGCTGGCTCGCATACCCTCACGAAGAAAGCGCCGGTCTCCCGTCATCAGCGCATAGTCCAGCGTCGTAATCGGCACATGCATCATGTAGTCGGAACCGTCATCACGCGAAATGACAGCCGTATTGTTGGTAAACATTTGCTCCCCGATCGCGTACCAGCTATCGACTTCCGGCAGAAGCCCGGGATAATGGCTGCGGAAATAAAAAGCCCCGGTCATGAGCGAAAAGGCGGGATACGTTTCATGATTGTTCCGCGCGAATTTCTGCGAATGCCTCGGAATGTAGCCGTCGTTGCCGTTGGCGTCGAGCACTACATACACCGCGGATACGATACGCTTGCGCTCCTCGTCGGTAAATATAGGCGAAGGCTCGTTTACATACCATGCTGCAAAAAACGAATGCCCCGCCGTCCATATATTTTCCCGCTGTTTCAGGTGGGCCTTCGCTTCTTTGGGATACCGGTTGAGGAAATCCGCAAAGCCGAGCATTATTTTTTTGTATTGCGCGCCTGCCGCCTCGCTGCCCGTCAAAAAATAGTTTTCGCCGATAAGTCCGGCATCGGATAAAACGGTCAACGTTGCGCGAAAGCTTCTTGCAGCCGGGTCGAGCTTCGCCAATAGCGTGTCCGTGGCGGACAAGGGCTTCAATACCGCGGATAATTCGCTCGATACGACGGCTTCGTTCAGCCAGCGCAGCCGGGGTTCCGGAGACGACTCTAGCAGGTCGAGCAGCCTGCCCTGTCCTTTCCGCAGCCCGGCCAAATCGCTTGCCGCCAAAATGACGGTATTGCTTTCGAGGCCGAACGGATTGATCAGCGTCTGCAACTGGTAGCCGCCTTTACCGGGGTATATCGCATCGGCGTATGTGTACTTCATCGCATACAGCTTGCTCAAATACCCGTTATTGCCCAGATTGCCGACCAGGATCGTATTCCCCGACCAAGCGTCAGGCAGCCGGGCGGCGCTTTCCAGCTTGACTTTGCTGCCCCATTTGGCGACTATTCTCCCCGCGATAGCCTCTCCCGCTTTACGCCAATCCGGGTGATCGGGCACGATGATCGTCAAGCTGTCCAGACTTGTTTCCCGCTTCAACGTTCGAACGGGAAGATCGAACGCAGGGGGGACGCCATTCGTCGGTCGGACCGCGCTTTTGTCGCGTTCAGGCGCCGCCGCTTCGTCAGCGGTACCGCGAGCTTCGGTATTCACTGGATCCTCTCCCCTAGTTGTCCCGATGTACCAGCTTAGAACGCTTGCAAACGCCAAAGCGAAGCAAATGGTCGCAAGTACCTTTACTCTTCTTCTGATCATGGGACTCCTCTTTCTGAAATGGTTTGGTTGGCAAACCCGGGCCGGACAGCTTCGAGCCTTCAATCGCCCCCCGATGATTCCGCTTACATTGTATTTTACTTACGGCACCGCCCCCTCCTTTCCGCTGAATTTGTTGCTCAAAATATGGTATAGGTGCGGTATATGTACCCTATTATAGGTGACAATCGTCATGCTGTCAAAAGATTGCTTCCCGATGTTTGACATTTTTTCTTTACTCTTTACGGCATCCGTTTTACAATAATAACTAATTAGTTAGTTATTTATTGGCAAAGAGGTGATCGTATGGTCTCGACCAAGGGAGAGGCGAGCCGAAGCAGGCTGATCGCTTCCGCGGAGGAGCTGTTTGCGCGCAAAGGCATTCACGCGACGACCGTCAGTCAAATCGTCGCCCACGCCGGTCTGACTCAGGCGGCCTTCTACTTGTATTTCAAAAGCAAGGAGGAGATGGTTACGGAGCTGCTGGATACGTTCGAGCGGAGGCTTGACCTATTCACGGACGCCGGACGCCACGTCGGCGAGCTGCCCGGAGGCGAGATCGAAGACCACGTCATCCGGACGTTCGCCGGTCTATTCCGGCTATTGGGCGACAATACGAATTTGACGCGAATCGCTCTCCAAGGGACGGACCGGGGGGAGCTGCTGCGGGATCGAATCGTCAGCCGGATTGCCGACAATATGGCGAACAACCAGTCGCTAGCCATCGTACGACCGGAGGTGGAACCGACGCTGGTCGCCGAATCGGTGGTCGCTTCGGTAGAGCGGCTCGTCTACCGCTATATCATGACCGGGGAGAAGGATGCGGAGCAATTGGGCCGTCAGGCCGGCAAGCTTTTTTTGCGCGGCATATTGAATCATCATCGAATCGGCGGATAGGGGTGTAACCTTGATACTATTGGATCTGTTGAATGCCCATATTCATCTTCTCAGCCTGCTATGGCTCTTTCCCGTCTTGTTCTTGTTTCACGACTTCGAGGAAATATTGACCGTAGAGCATTGGAGCCGGACAAACGGCGAGCGGATCATGCGGACATTGCCCTCCTTGGCCCGCCAGCTGTACGCCTCCTCCTTCCGGATGAACACGCGGCAATTCGCCGCCGATGTGCTGTGGGTGTATACCGTAATCGTCGCCGCGACTGCGGCCGCGGTGTTCTTTTCCTTCTACTTGCCTTATTTGGCGGCGCTTGCCGTTTTCTTCCTGCACGTATTCACGCATGCCGGCCAGTCGCTTTATTTGAAATCGTATACGCCCGGCGTCATCACTGCGATCGCGCTTGTTCTGCCTTACTCCGCATACGCCTACTACCGTCTGCTCTCGGAGCAAATCATCGATTCGGGGGATATCCTCGCAAGCTTGTCGATTGTGATCGTTCTCGTTCCGGTTGCACTGATGCTGCTGTTGAAAGGAAGACGGCGGCACAGCATCTCCTGATGCCGCAGCCGCCGCGCTCCCTTTCCAGCCTCCGTACACTATGTTCCATTTCGAAGCTCTCGTATTCGTGGGTCTGGCACAAGCAGCCGTGGCCTGTGCCCGTCATGGTCCCGTCATACACGGCGGCGTCTTATCTGGACTTCGCTTCGGCCAGCCCCTTCATCGCACCTTCGTGCGCGTCTCTCAAGGCACTGTTCATATCTTTATTTTCCGCGAGCACCTTCATCATCTCGGGCAGCAAGTATTTATCCTGGGCGTTCACATTGTTAACGAGCCCCGGCGCCCGCCCCTGAGGCTCCGGAGCGAATTTGACGGAATAAAACGCTTTGATGTTCTTGCCCTTGTAGAGCGGGTCGTTCTCCATGTAAGCCTTCTTGAATTTCTCGTCGGTCAGCACGGGAAACAGCCCATCCTTCGCCATCTTCAACTGATACTCCTCCGACGTCATATATGCCGCTACTTCAAAGGCGGCCTGCTGCTTTTTGCTGCCCTTCATGATGAAGTTGTACCGCGCGTTCGCCTGCAGTCCGACGCCCGGCTTCTCCTTATAGGACGGAACCGACACGATGTCCCAGGCAAATTCCCACTGCGGGGTATTCAATGCCATGATCGTCATCCCGGATAGGCCCGTCTGGAATACTTTCCGGTCTTCTTCCTTGAAAGCCGTCTTCAGATCGAATTTCAGCCCGGGCAGCGTATAGAAGCGCAGCCAGTTGCCGGCGATTTTTTTCCAGTCGTCGTGTTGGAATGTCGACTTCTCCTCCTTCGGATCGAGATAAGGCAGCTCGAACGGATTGGCGGCGAAAAACGTGTCCCCCCAGCGGTCGCTGAAGCCGCGGTATTGGACGCCTTGCTCGAAGCGGGTGAGCTTCTTGGCGATCTCGTACATGTCATCCCAGCTCATGCCGTCCTTCGGATAAGCGACACCGAACTTGTCAAATAAGTCTTTGTTGTAATATAAAGCGTTTACAGTCATATTCAAGGGCAATCCGACGATTTTGCCGTTAGCCGCCTTCTGCATGATCTCGATCGTAATCGGATCGAGCCGGGATACGTCGTAGCTGTTGCTCTTGATCAGCGGAGCGATGTCCTCCGTCAAGCTGAGCGCGTTCAATTGGTTCGGGAGCGCCCCCTTCGATCCGACGAACACGTCGGGAGGCGTTCCCGCCGCAAGCAAGTCCTCGATGTAGGCTCCTTTCTCCGGGCGGATTCCTTTCAAGGTGATGTGCGGAAACTTCTCTTTGAGCGGAACGACGTAAAATTTCTCGAACTCCTCCATCGTGGCGGAATACAACGAGAACGTAAGCTCGACCGGCTCTTTGGCGGCCGCTTTCGGAGGTTGGCCGGACCCGCTCTCTGCGTTTGACCCGGCCGGTCCGCCGGCGTCTTTACCGCCGCAGGCGGCGAGAACCGGAACGGTCATACACAACATTACAAAAGCTTTTTTCCACATATCTGTTCCCCCATATCGATTTTAGTTTTTTGCCGCGCTCCCAATAAGTCCGGTCAACAGCTTCGCTGCTGCGG
Source organism: Paenibacillus hemerocallicola (assembly GCF_006265175.1). Taxonomy (GTDB): domain Bacteria; phylum Bacillota; class Bacilli; order Paenibacillales; family NBRC-103111; genus Paenibacillus_AB; species Paenibacillus_AB hemerocallicola. The sequence continues at coordinate 67,568 of NZ_VDCQ01000029.1, forward strand.
TTCGGCGGGCAAGGAAACGTGGCCTACAAAAGCACGGCTCAATCTGCCTTTGTTACAACTTAACTGGAAAAGATGAGGCTGATGAAAAAGTCTGCAAAGAGAGGAAGCGCCGGAGACAAGAGGTGGGGGAATGCGCTCCACATCCGTTAAAATCATGTTGTTTTAAGATTTTAGGTGGTTACAACACGATTTTAAAATCAACCGCTTCGCTTTCCGCGCATTTCCCCCACCTCTTTTTGTATGACAAATCTTGACTTTTTCAACAACCAGAAAAGATACAGCTAAATATAGAGAAAAGGATAATTTTGTTAATATAGATGGAAAACATACATCTATTTCCCCGCCAAACGGTGTTCCGGCAAACAATGGGCGAAAATAAATGGACAATTTCCAGCTAACTAGGAACGTTGGTTGTTTCCACTAAAATTAACTGCATTTTTTCCAGCTGATACGACCCGATCACCGGACTCTGAAGGGTAGCGCTTTCCTTGCGTGAAGGAGACGTTCTGATCGGAGACGCAGGACTGAAGTATCTGGCAGTTAATGGCAGTGGTCGGCAGTATCTGTAAACATTTGTCGTAATGCGGCAGTAGATGGTAGTATCTGACGGCATATGCCCTCGGGCCCCGCGCATCCTGTGCGGGATCTGGGCGGGCCCCTGCCCTGACGCAATCCGCCCCTTCTCCACGCCCTCGAACGAGGTCAAAGGTGAGGCCTGCATGAACTTTTATCGCCCTATCCTGCTTTGCCTCACGCTGCCTTGTTCCCGATCCACTCCACTTCTTCCATATCTTCCATGCTTTCTTTCTTCCTTACCTTCCTTGTGCCTTCCTTGTGCCTTCCTTGTGCCTTCCTTGTGCCTTCCTTGTGCCTTCCTTGCACTTCCCTACCCTTTATTGCTTTCTGTCTTTCTGTCCTTCTGTCTTTCTGTCTTTCTGTCTTTCTGTCCTTCTGTCTTTCCGTCTTTCCTTCTTTCTGTCTTTCTGTCTTTCCGTCTTTCCGTCTTTCCGTCTTTCCGTCTTTCCGTCTTTCCGTCTTTCCGTCTTTCCGTCTTTCCGTCTTTCCGTCTTTCCGTCTTTCCGTCTTTCCGTCTTTCCGTCTTTCCGTCTTTCCGTCTTTCCGTCGCCTTCTACCTGCCGTACCTCGCTCACCCAACCCCGCTTATTTGGCGATGATACAGCGAATGTCCAGCGGCCGCGCTCCGGCCGCATCCTCATCGACCTTAAGCGTGATCGTGCCGTCCGTATACTGCCACTGCTCGTTCGGCTGCAGCCGTTCGCCGTTCACCGTCACCTCGGAAGGCTCGCCGTCCGCGTGAATGCTGATCTCGTACGAGCGCCGTTCCGGCATCCCCTCGTACCGGCCCTCCCTGACGCCGATGCGAATGCGGATTTCGTTCCCGCTATTTTCCGAGGAAATCGAGGTTAGCGCTAACCTTCCATCGACATATTGGCATGTCGTACCGTCATCCTCATACAGCGCAAATTCGCTCTTCCCGTGCGGATAAAAGTGCAGGCCGATCGTGTCGAGCGGCTTCTGTCCGACGTAATCCATCTCCGGCCATTCCGGGATGATTGCGCCCGCCTTTATGAACAACGGTCCGCCGCGATCGTCCGGTATGTTCGCCTTGATGTCGGCCGGTCCGACGAAGCGCTCTCCGCTCCAATAATCGATCCATACTCCCTCGGGAAGATGGACGTCATTCGTAAAGGCCGCCACCAGCAAATAATCGCCCAGCATATATTGCTGCGTAAGTCCGTCGGATTGCGGATCGTCGGGATAAGCGAGCGGCATGGCCCGGATGATCGGCATGGCGGTTCGCGCGGCAACGTGGGCGGCGGAGTAAATATACGGCAGCAGCCGGTAACGCAGCTTCGCATACGTCTTGAACATCGGCAGCAGGTTGTCTCCGAGCAGCCACGGATGACGCCAGTACGCCCAGCTGTTGACCTGCGACCAAGGCTGCAGGAAGCCGAAATGGATGCCTTCCGGGGTGAACACGTCCATGTCGCAGCTGGCGTTCGCATGTCCGGCCATGCCGTGGTTCAGCATCGAGATGAGCGGCTTCGGTCCGCCTCCCGTATCCCCCGCCCATGTCGCCGCATACTGCTGGATGCCCGCATAGCCGCCGGACGAGTACACCATCGGCCTCAGTCCCGTATGCTCGCGGAAGCCGTCGTGCATCTGCTTGTTGAGCAGCACCGGGTACGCATTGTGCAGCTCCTCGTCATCCATGCCGTTGCCCCATTTGCGGTCGGGATGCTCGTTCACTTGCCGCGCTCCGTCCATTTTGAACGCCTTGACCCCTTGATCGACGAATGCCGTCAAATGCCGGAACCACGGCTCGTCGCGCTTCGTCAGCCCGTCCATATAGACGGGAGCGTGCGCGCGCATGTCTTGCTCGAAATCGTCGGCATTGTAGTCGTCGGAGGCTCCGTCGCTTCCTCCGGCCCTCGCCTCTTGCCCCGCCAGCTTCTCCGCCTGGTACGTCACGTCGTAATCGCTGCACAGCCACAGGCTGAGCTTGAAGCCGAGCCGCTCCAGCGCGCCGACGAACGTCTGCGGCCCCGTCCGGGCCCAGCCGGGAACATAGAACCGTTCGGGATGCCATTTTTTGTCGACCGAATAATCGTAATGTTTCTCCATCCAGCCCGGCTCCAGGCCGATCAGGTCGCAAGGGATGCCTTCCCGGCGGAAGCTCATCGCATCGTCCAGCATTTCGCGGGCGTTGGCCTGCTGATTGCACACGAAGGTCAATCCGTATGCCCATAGCGGCAGCAGCTGGGGCTTGCCGGTAATATCGGTGTAGCGGTCGAGAAGCTGCCCGTAATCCGATCCCGCTATCAAATAATAGTCCAGCTCGCCGCGCTTCGCGAACAGCTTCCAGCGATCGGGCTTCTGATGGCCCAAATCGAAGAAATGACGCCAGGTCGTGTTCAGGAACAGCCCCCAGCCTTTATTGCTGTACAGAAACGGGATCGGCGAGTAGCAGTCGACGTTTTTCACCCACATTTTGGCCCGATGGCCGCGCTTTTGCAGCAGATGTCTGGACTCGTCTCCAAGACCGTACAGCTTCTCGTCCCCGGTCAGCTCGAACTCCGCGGCAAATCCCGTCCCGGATGGCGAAGCCGGCCGCTCCGTTTCCCGCAGCAGCACCTGACCCCGTTCGTCGCGGAACACGATCCGGCCGTCCCGTTTGCTCACCGTGACGAGGGCGAAGCCGGTCTGGACGGTCACCGTCTCCCCGTTCTCCTCGCATTCGAATCGCACCGGCGGCCATTCTTTTCTGACGATGTCGTACTTGTTCAAAGCCGCCTCGGGAAACCGGGAATCCGCCCGCCGACGTATGCGGAACGTATGCCCGTTTACCGGCTCCACCCTCAGGGTGTCTCCGCCTAGCAGCGGGACATCCACCCATCTTTCATTCATCCGGCTCCATCTCCCCCTCTATTTACGGTTCCCCTTCATTGTATAGAACATCGCCCGCCGAACCTATGTCGATCGATTGCGGGAATATGGTATTCTGATGACTTCTTTTGAGATTTCATGGTAAAATGAATGCACTTCACCGAACGAACGGTTTGACTTTGATTTCTCGTGGTACCGCATTCCCGCAGAATCGCTTTCCTGCGGTGCTCCTTTTTTCTACGACAGCATAATCCGCATACAACCCGGAAATAGAGGAACCGTATTCCGTTATTGTCTTGAATTCCGTTGCACTCCCGAATATAACGGAACAGGCTGCCGTTCATTCAATCTTTTCGGGTGAAATTGATCGTGAACAGCGGAGGAGTGGAACGGTTTTCCGTTATTAGGCTGTGGACACGGGTATTCAGGTCCATAACATACGCCAGTTCCGCTATTTGATGGATTCGCTGTCTCGCAAGCCAAGCGCCGGCCAAGGCGGCCAAGCCTTCACCGATGCGATACACGCGCTTCTGTACGCGAATTATAGTTTTTTCCGCAGCTTCGCTTCTAACGTTCCTTCTTCGCTGTTCATTTTATGGGAGGTGCTCCTGCCTTGTCCTCTACGATCCATTTCGCGCTTCCGGACGGCCTCTTTGTCCGCATCCAGGCCGTTGCCGGGCATACGTTCCGGGTACGGGCGGGCTATTCCCCCGATTTCCCCGAGCCTCCTCTCGTCCGCTACGGCTTCATATCCGAAAGCGGCGGCGGAGCGGCATGCGAAGCCGAGCAGCTCGGGCACCGTGTCCTTCTGAAGACGCGCCAGGCGATGCTGGACGTCGACAAGCTAGACGGAACGCTCGTATTGTCGCGCGCGGACGGGACTCTATTGACCAGCAGCGCGGCGCCTCCCCGCTGCGGCACGGCGGACGGCTACGAAGTCGGTCTGCGGATGACGGAGGAGGAGAAATTTTATGGACTCGGCGATACGGTAAAGGATCGTACCCAGCTGCGCGGCCTTCGCTGCGACATAAGACAGTTGAATGACGCCAGCCGGGTGCCGGTCCCTTTCCTGATGAGCAGCCGGGGATGGGCGATTCTCGTCAACACGACACGGCCGCATACGATCGACATCGGCTGTTCGATAAGCGACCGGCTTTCTTTCGGCGGGCAAGAGAGCGAATACGATTATTATTTGATTGCGGGAGAAGGCTGCGATACGCTTCTGGACCGCTTCACGAACTTGACGGGCAGGCCGGCCGTGCTGCCGATCTGGGCGTATGGACTGACCTTTATAAGCAATCAGTATGCCACCGCGCGCGACGTGATCGAGGACGGACTCAACTTTCGCCGGGAAGGCATTCCTTGCGACATGATCGGCCTGGAGCCCGGATGGATGGGGACGATGCGCGATTACTCCACGGGCAAAACCTGGCACCCCGAACGCTTCGCCGTGCCGAGCTGGGATCCGAAAGGCCCCCGCACGTTCATGGGCGCGCTGCAGCGGATGGGCTTCAAGCTGAGCTTGTGGCTGTGCTGCAATTACGACGCGGCCTTCGAGGAGGATCGGCACATAGTTGCGACAACGGGGACGAGACCGGAGGTCGGAATTAGGCCGGAGACGGCAATGGAAACGGAGGCCTCATCCCCGCCTCCCGGAGCAGAGGAGATCTGGTACGGCCATCTGGAGAAATTCGTCGAGCAGGGCGTATCGGCGTTCAAGCTGGAGGGGTATGCCTACGAGAACTATCCGGACAAGCAATGGGCGAACGGCATGAGTGCCGAGGAGACGCACCACCTGTACCATCTTCTGCTCTGCAGGCAAATGCATCGCGGTTATTCCGGTCAAACGGGACGCCGCGCGATGATCTACTCCATGAAGGGGTATACGGGAGTTCAGAAGTATGCCGCCACATGGACCGGCTATCAATATGTGAACCTGATCGAATTGCTGAACCAGAATATGTCGGGGAACGTTAACGCCTTGACCGACATGGAGGTGCATGCGCCCGCCGGCATTCATTTCGGATTTCTGCAGACGTTGTCCCAAGTGAACAGTTGGGCGTATTGGCAGCACCCCAGTCTGCTCGATCCGGGCCTGCTGCAAATGTTTCGCGCGTACGCGAAGCTGCGCTACCGGATGATTCCGTATTTGTACTCCGCCGCACACGCCGCGGCCAGAACCGGTATGCCCGTCATGCGGGCCATGAGGCTGATGTTCCCCGACGATCCCCGGTCGGACGGACTGCTCGAACAATACATGCTCGGCGACGCTTTGCTGGTCGGCTTGACGGAAAACGTTTATTTGCCGGCAGGCGTCTGGATCGACTATTGGACGGGCGAACGCCATACCGGTCCGCAGGAGCTCGCTTGCCGCGTTCCTTCGCATGCCGGCGGTCCCTTGTTCATCCGTGCGGGAGCCATTATCCCCGTATGGCCGGAAATGAGCCATCTCGGGCAAGGCTCCCCGGAGCTGATCGGCCTACAAGTTTATCCGCAAGGATCGAACGAGTATACGCTATACGAGGACGACGGCATCACTTACGATTACTTGGAGCACAAAGTAGCTGTAACGAAAATCGGCTTCCGGTCGGAGGGGTCTCGGTTGGCAATCCGCATTGAACCGCGATGCGGCCAATATGCGGGTATGCCGGAGAAGCGGATGTACGAGCTGTCGATCCACGCGGATGCGGAGCCGTCCGAGCTGCTGCTGAATGGGGCGCCGCTTGCTCTTCATCCCGATGATGCCGGGGACTCCCGAATGACGGACAGTTGGCAGTTTGACCGAGCGTCGTCGCTCATCCGCTTGACCGTCCAAGAGGATCCCGGCAAGCAGCATCCCGTCCGTATCGAGGTAGGTTACGATTCGGACGACATCGGCCGCCCCATGGCGAAACGGACGGCAGGTCTTCCCCCCTCGCCCAAGGCGTCGTCCACGAACAAGCTGATCCGGCAAGTGATTGCCCAAGTCGACGAAGGCTTGGACCGGGAGCTGACGCTGCATCTGGTCGCGGAACGGCTGCACGTGAACTCCTCGCACCTGAGCCGGCTGTTCAAGCGGGAGATGGGCATCCCCTTCTCCGCATACGTGCTCGACAAAAAGATGGAGCGGGCCAAGCAAATGCTGCTCGCCGAACACAAAATCGGAGATGTTGCGGACTCTCTCGGGTTTACGGACTCCAGCCACTTTATTCGCGTATTCCGCAAATATTGGGGAATGACTCCGGGTAAATTGAAAGCTCCCGGTCCTGCCCGCTAGCGGATAAGGCTGCCGGTCCATCAGGATAGGCGGCCTTCCTGACGTCCGACAAACAAGACCGCTCCTTTCCGTACTTTCGGCCAAAAAAGGGGGTGCAAGCGATGCATTCATCGGAAGCCAGCCTGCTCTATGCAGGATACTCCAGACATTCCGAGCCCTATTACGCCAACTTCAAGAAGGGCTTGAATTTTTATTTGTTTCGTCTACAGCTGGAAGGCGGCTGCATGGCATGGATAAATGACCAGTTTACGCCTATCGTTCCCGGCGATTTGCTGTTGTATGGACCGGGCGAAGCCTACGAATTGCAGATCGAACCCCGCAAAGGAGGCAAACGCTCGATCAGCGCCGATATTTATTTCGTCTGCACCGGCCATAAAATCGACGAATGGTGGAGACGCGGATCGTTCCCCACAAAAGTTAACATCTCCTTTGACGATGGACTCATCAATCTATGGAGACATATCGTCTCCGAAAAACGAAAGCGTCCCGGGAAGCGCTCGGACCTGCTCAATTCTTTGGCTTGGGCATTATGCCTTTCCATCGAGCAGGCTGTAAACGAAACGGCTAAAGAGAAGGAAGGGAAAGAAGCATTTATTGCGTACATCATGAAGCAATATATCGAGAAAAACGCAACGAAGCCGCTCACTCTCGAGATCATTTCCAGAAACGCCGGCTTAAGCGTTTCCAGAGCCTGTCATCTCTTTAAGGCTACTTTCGGCCAATCGATGATGGATTACTGTATTGAGATTCGGATGTCCATGGCGTGCGAGTACATCCTGTACAGCAGCCTGTCGCTGGAACGGATCGCGGAATTGGCCGGATTCCGGAACTATCCGTATTTTTGCCGCGCTTTCCGCATGCGTTTCGGGATGTCGCCGAAGCAATATCGGCTTTCGAGATAATCGCGCTGCAAAAAAGCAAAATAAGACCTCGTATCGTTTGCCGGGAAGGCGCGGATACGAGGTCTTACGCCATTACGGTTTCTTCTCCGGCTGGTTCACTTCCACCCGTGCCTCAGCGGTAAACCCGCCATCCCCTGTCTTCACGATGACATAGGCGCTTCCTTTCCGTATTGCCTGTATTTCCCCATCAGCGCTCACTACGGCTACCTCGGGATCGGTTGAATGCCAGATCAGGGATCGGTTTGTCGCATTTTCCGGAATTATGGCGGCCTCCAGCTTGGCCGAATGATGCCCTTTTAACGAAATAACTTGACGATCCAATGTTACCCCGCTAACCGGGGTAATGCCGGCGATGACCAGCGGATCCGTTATCGATCCGGAGCCTCCGGTAATAAGCGGGCTGCGCTTCAGCTTCAACGCGGGAACAACCCCGACTGCCCCGCTGCCAGCGTTGGCGGCCAATATGTTTTCGTTGCCGTATACGACCCTGACCCCATAGGAGCTGTCGGCATACGCATCACGCAGCCAATAGGACCAGTTGCTTTCCGGTTGCAAAGCCGCCGGAATTTTCAGCTCCGATTGGCCGATTGCCTGCAAGGTCGGTTTTTTTGCATGGGTCTCGCCTTTAGCGATCAGGAAGCGGGACAGCTCGCTGATGCTTGGCACAAATACGGTATCCGTCACATTTTTATAGTAAGCCTGCTCGCCGTTTTGCTCGGCGAGAGAAGGGGCGGAGCTCCATGCATGCTTTTCGGTGCCCCCGTCTTTTTGTCCCTGGTCCCGATCGGAGAGCAGTACTTTATGGATGACGGGTTGAATCGCTTCTTTTTCCGCGGAAGTGAAGTCATGCAGGAATCCGGACTCCCTTTCGAAATTGTTGTAAAACCCGAGTACATGATTGTTGTCCGGCGGCTGGTGCGTATAGGGCACCGTCTCCGCTTCGCTGTTCAGCCATTCGCGTATGGTCGATTTCTCCCAATAATTGCTGCCGAAGCCGGCGCGCGAGTCATCGGCCGTATCGGCCGTACCGTCTCCGTCGTAGTCGACTTGGTCCCCGATCGCATCGAAAGGCTTGAGAGAGACGATTCGTTCCGAGAGCAGCAGGCTGCTTCCGTCGGCATCTTGTCCGACTACCTTCCAAACGATCGATTCCCCCCGGTATTTGCCGAACTTCACATATTGACCTTCCGATAGTCCGCCGGGATCGACGTTTTGCGCTTGTACTCCGCCCCATGTAGAGGTCATAAGAGCGGTTGCCAGAGCGAGCGATAACCATCGTTTCTTTTGCGGCATAGCCGTCACTCCTTTCTCCAGTCGTTATTTGACTTGAAACGGAAAATTCGCCGTTCCGACATTGTGATTGCCGTCGTATACGCTCAGAAAGACGCGGTAGTGCCCGGATCTCATCGGCGCATAAAATCCCATTTTATTCGGTTCTCCCGCCTGAACGTCATAAATGATATCCGGGATTTGCCGGGAAGGCTTGCTTGTGTAATCCGCCTTGAACTCGTCCCGGATTTCCCATACGTAGGAGAGAGGGTCCGCTTCCGGATCAAGGGCGACGGCCTTCATGAGGAAAGGGTCTCCCGGGTTTAGCTGCACCTCGGCGGCGACGGACGGATCCAAAGCGAGGTTGCCGTAGGCTCCTCCGCTGAATGTCAATTCCTTGACTGCCGGCGATCGATTGACGGGGTATGTCCCGGTCCAGGCCCGACTGATCTCATCAAAGAGCGGGGTCTTCTTGTGATCTTCCAGCAATAGGTTATACCACGTATGCGTAGTGCCGACTATATCGGCTATTTTGAATACAAATGAACCGACTGCCTTGTCCGGATGGCCCGCGATATGATTCTGGTACCGCTCGTAAATCAATTTGGCCTTTTGGTCGCTGTTCAACTCGATCGGCGCCAATCCGTTTACGTTTTTAACCTCGTACGTTGCATCCGGCCCGAATTCGGTAATCATATACGGACCGTTCCATCCTCCCTCAACGACTACATTTTGATACGCGTTACCAATATGCGTATATGTGTTTACGGCAATGATGTCGATATGCGGCGCAATAGCTTTCACGTTTTTAACCTTAGCCGGACTGGAACCTGCGAGAACCGCAACCGTCGGATGATTGGGATCGTTGTCATGGATAAATTTGCCCAGCTCGTTTACGTGATACCAAACGTCCGCGTTGCCCTTATCCGTTTCGTTGCCGATCGCCCATGCGATAACGGCGGGATGGTCTTTGTATTGCATGACCGCTTGTTTAAACTTGTTTAATTGCTCGGCGATTTTATTTTTGTAGGCCGGGTTGGAATAGTCGATTCCCGCATCCTGCTGCAACAGAAATAGTCCGATCATCACTCCGACCCCATTCTCGTATGCCCGGTCCAATATATCCCATCCGTTCAAAGAATCCTCGTGGTTGTAAGTGCGCAGCGCGTTTCCTCCCATAGTGGCGGTTAACTCCACGTTTTCCGAGCCCGCTACGCCTTTAAGGAAATACGGCTGACCGTTTCTTCGGAGACTGAAGCTGCCATTTCCGTCATGTACGATTTCGACTTTGATCGGTCCGCTGTATCTCGGATTCGGATAAGGTATTGGATCTTGCGTAATCTCCTTCAATACAAGCTTGACGGCATCGGCCGCGATAAGACCGCCGTATTCCCCGGACATCTTAATAAAATAGTTGTCTCCCGACTTGAATTCATAAGTCCCTATATAATTCCACGTCCCGCCGTTCTCCCGCTGATTGACGAAAGGAGAAGAATCGACCGAGTAGTTGCTGTTGGCCGGGCTGTACGCTTCCATTCCGTCCGAGGACTTGATTTGAAGCGGCACCGCTTCAGGCCGTTCCGGACCGGCAGGCCATTTCATATAAATCTCGTACTTTCCGGATGTTTTCATCTTGGAAGTAGACCATTTTGCCGCATTGGATCGGTCGGGGGTCGCATCCGTCACTCTTGCGTAATGGCTTCCCTCATAACCCGCCCCTGTCGTGTCGCTCATCCAGGAACCGGAGACGGAGAACCGTGAATCCGTATTGTCAATCATCATCTCGTCTCCGACGTTGGTCGGCATTTCCGGCGGCGCCGGATCGGGCGGCAAGGCGGAGGTCGGTTTCTTGAAAACAAGCTTCAAGGCATCCGCAACCGTTACCCCGTCGTCGCTTCCCGATATCATCACATAATGCCCGTGCCCGGGAGTGAAGTAGTAAGTACCGATCAAATTCCACCTGCCTCCGAGCTGCTGTTGATTGACCGTTTTGGATGTGGCGAGCCCGAGGTCGAATTTGATTTCCAGCGGAGCTGCATCCGCCTTATCCTCGCCCGCCTCCCATCTCATGTACAAATCGTATTGCCCGGCCGGCATATCGTCCGGAATACTCCATTTGGCCGTGTTCTCCGGATTCCCCGCTGGTCCGGAGGTCACCATGTAATCGCTTCCGTAAACGGCCGCGGTAGCTGTTTTCCGTATCCATGAGCCGGTGGTGGAGAATGGCGAGTATGTATTGTCCAGCACCGTCCCCGGAGGTGTCGGATCGGGCTCGGGGTCCTCGGATGCATGCTTCAATACAAGCTTGACCGCGTCGTAAAATACGTAATCTCCTCCGGCGATATTGGACAGCTTGACATGCTGATCCTCCCCGGCCTGCAGCTCGTAGGCTCCGATATAATTCCATACCCGGCTTCCGACTTGGCTTCCGTTTATTTTTTGATTGACCGTTCTGGACGCGTCCGTGCCATTCTTATGCTTGATTTCCAGCGGAGCGGCCGCCGATCTGTTCGAATGGGATACCCATGTCATGTAAATTTCATATTCGCCGCTGATAGGGATAATCGGCTTCCAAACCCCATACGTTGCCGGATCGTTGCTCGTAAAGTAGTTTGATTCGAAAGCAGCCGAATTTATCGTGTTGCCGCTCCATGTCCCGGGTGACTTCGCAAACGTTCCGCTAAGGTTGACCTGATTGTAATTGTTGCCGTTGTCCACGATAATTTCCAACGGTTCGGCACGAATCGTTTTCGTTTGTCCGAACAGCTGCAGCGCCGTGCAAAGCAGTACGGCAATCAACAGCTTCGCTATTTGCTTCTTTACGATCATTCCGCTATTCCATCCTTCCTGTTCATGTGGTTTTGTGAATACGACGGAAAAAGCCCGCCGGGAACGGCAGGCTTTTCTCGGCCATCGATTACAGCCGCACCTCGCGTCCGGTTTCCGCTGATTCGTAGATGGCACTTAATATTTTTATCATGTCGACACCGTGCTCCGGGGTAAGGATCGGCTTGGCGCCCCGAACAATGCAATCGATAAAATGCTTTAAATGCTCCCCATGCGCGGAGACGTTCGATTTGCCCATAACGGGAATAATATTGGACAGCTGTCCGGCGGTTTCCGTAAATAATTGCAGCTCTCCTCTTTTGATGCTTGAGCCCGCCTTCGTGCCGCGAAGCTCCACAAAGTTCATTTCTTCCCCGATATTCGACGCCCAGCTGAATTCGATTTGCAAGGATGCACCATTTTCGAAGCGGATAAATCCGATAGCCAAATCCTCGACGTCGAAGGTGCCGTCTTCCTTTTTATCGCCGAAGGCGCTATGAGCGGAATCGGATATTTCGTTATTCGCAAACTTGGTGTAGGTTGCTCCCGACACGGCTACCGGCCGCGGATTGCCCATCAGCCAGACGGCGAGATCGATCATATGCACGCCAAGGTCGATCAGCGGTCCCCCTCCCGACAACTCCTTGGTTGTAAACCACCCGCCTTTTCCCGGAATGCCGCGCCTTCGAATCCATCCGCAGCGGCCGGTATAAATATCCCCCATGTTGCCCTGTTCAATATACGTTTTCAAATACCGGGACGCCGGCGTAAACCGGTTATTCCGCATAGCCATCAACACTTTTCCGCTTTGCTTGGCCGCGTCGGCCATTTTCTGCGCTTCCTCCGGGCTCACCGCATCCGGCTTTTCCGTAAACGCATGCTTGCCCGCCTCCAGCGCCGCAATGGCGATCTCGGAATGAAACCGGTTTGGCGTACAGATGTCCACGGCATCGATATCCGGCTGGAGCAGCAATTCCCTATAATCGGCGTATACCCGATCCACGTTGATTTCTTTGGCGATTTTCTCCGCCCTTTCCCGGTTGATGTCGCACACGGCGACAATATCCACCTCCGGATGCTCCAGCAGCGGCTTCAAGTGCGCTCCTCGAAAAATAGCCCCGGTGCCGACGATACCCAACCTTAATTTGCTCATTTTGTATGAACCTCCAACTCCGATAGTAGACGCATTATATTGGTATAGCTGGTGTCGACACAGTCCATGGCGTCGCGCGGACATACGTCCTGCTCCACTACGTACCACTCGACGCCGCTTCGTTCTCCCCATTGCAAGATCGGTTTGAAATCGATGCACCCCGTCCCGATTTCGGCATATGACTGCCCGTCGTCATTCGTCATATCCTTCAAATGAATAATCGGCATCCGGCCCGTGTATGTCTCGATATAGGCAGCCGGATCGAAGCCGACCTTTCGTATCCAGTACACGTCGATTTCCGCCAATATCGGGTTGTCTTCGTCCGGATTCAGCATAAAATCCAAAGCATTCCTTCCATCCACCGTCGTATCGAATTCATAGGCATGATTATGATAGCTGATCCGAAAGCCTCTCTCCCTCAGATGGACGGCCGCATCCTGCAGCGTCCGCTTGATTTGACGATAGCCCGATTCGGTCCGCATACTCGGATGCACGGAAGGACAAATAATGTCTTTCGTCTGAAGCAGCTCGGCTTCTACGACGATTTGGTCCAATTTATTGGCAATTTGATCAAAGCCCACATGCAGTCCCGCCGCTTTCAGCCCTGTTTCGTTAAGGACGGACGCAAGCTCCCGGGGATCATAATCGTGAAAGCCCGCAAATTGCACTCCGGCCCAACCCCTATTTGCCAGCGTGCGAAGAACTTCCGGAAAATGCTGTTGGCACTCCTTGCGCAACGTATACAGCTGTACGGCCAGCTTCTCTCTCATCCCGCTCGCTCCTTTATATAACGGCCTCCTGAAACTTCCCGTTCACGTCTTCGCCCAACCAAGCGCCTTGGCGGACAAGCTGCCTTTGCAGCTCCTCTATATCGATGCCGCGGCTGCTTCGTTTCCCCTGCTTGGCCAACAAGGCCGCAGCCGTACCCGCCGCCTCTCCCATGGCAAAGCAGTTTGGCATGACCCTCGTGGACCCTTGGGTTGCCCGATCGGTGGAGATGGAGCGTCCGGCCACTATGACATTGTCGATACCGACCGGCAGCAGAGCGCGGTACGGGATGCCATGGGATTCCCCCGGGGGTAAATGGGAAACGACCATTCCGCCGGTAGGCTTAGCCATATGAATATCGATAAAATAAGAATTGCGCGCTATATCGTCGGGAAAAGTACGGCATTGCATAAAATCATCGGCGGTAACGACTACATCGCCGACAATGCGTCGCGTTTCCCGGATGCCGACCTGCTCCCCGGTGAGAACTAGAAAGCCGTTTGCGAATCCGGGAATCGTTTGCTTCAGCCACTCTACAATGTGCCGGACCAGATCGCGCCCTTCGATGGCTCCCCGTGTCAAATCCTCCGCCTTCGAGCCGTCAATCCCGAATACGTGACCGAAGTTAAACCCGGCGGTATGATCGTTGACCCAAGAAATACCGGCCCAATCCCGGGCTACCCGCAGCGTGCCTTTCGCTTTGGCCTCATTGATCGCGGCCTTCAGGCTCGGCCCGTGCTCCTTTACATATTCCATATACTTCAAACGGTCGAGATTGCTCATCACAAAGCACATCGTTCCCGGCTGCAGCTCTCCTTCGTCGCCGCCTTTGGCGAATTGCCCTCCGGCATGGTAGGCGAGATCCGCATCGCTGGAAGCGTCCACGAATATTTTGGCTTTAACGGCCTGAGTGCCGGTCTTGTTATGGATAATAGCCGCCTCGACTATTCCATTTCCGTGAATGACATTGCCGACGAAGGTGTGGTACAGGATGTTTACCCCCGCCTCCATCATCTTGTCATCCAGCAGCTTTTTGAGAACTTCCGCATCGATGGGGACCCAATTGAGCTTATCCCCCCAAATGGCTTGAAACTCCGGCTCCATCCGGGACTTCATTTCATTCAAAATTTCAAGTCCGATGCCCCGGATCACCGGCTTCTTCCCGTCGGTATACGGACACCAAGCCGGCACCTGGGCAACCGTCGCCATGCCGCCGAGGTATCCGCGCTGCTCGATGAGCAGCACGGAAGCTCCATTTCGCGCCGCGGCCAACGCAGCCCCGACACCTGCGGGTCCTCCCCCGGCTACAAGCACGTCCACGTCGGCATACACGGGGATATCCATGGCGGGAATCGTCATTCGTTTCGTCACGGCTTCCAATCCTCCTATTTTTTCAGCTCGGCCTCGATATATTTGTTGATTTCTTCATCCGCTTCGCGCAGCGCCGTATTCGTGTCCTTCTTGCCTGTCATGATCGCTCTTAAAGCCTCATTCGCGATAGCTCTCGCTTTTCCGTCATATTTCCCCGCGGTTACCGGCGTGCCGACGGAATCCTTGAAGAGAGCCTCCAAATTTTTGCCTTTGGCGTAGGTCAAATCGCCGGCATACACTTTTTTCGCATCCTCGTTTTTGACGACCGGAATATATCCCGCCTTTGCGCGCAACGTTTGCACTTCATCGGACAGCCAATACGCGAGAACCTGGAAGGCCGCATCCTGCTGCTTGCTCGTCGGTGCGATTCCGAGAATAGGCGAGTTCATCTGATTGTTGCTTGGCGTTCCCTTGATCGTCGGATAAGTCACGAGGTCAAAGTCAAGGCCCGACTGAACGGCGGCTTCCAAAGTCGTATTATTGAGATTGAACAGGTTCGGACCGGTCCGCATGGCGAGAATTTGTTCCTTCAGAAATTGGTTTTGCTCGGAATAAGCCCCGGCGCTTTCGTTGCCCGGTATGTTGAAAAAGGAGGCGTGCAAATCCATCCATCTTTTCCACGGATCGGTGTTGACGGATCCCTTCAACGTTTTATAATCTACGAAGGTTTGCCCCAGCTGGTTTTTGTAGACGATATTCAACTCGTTGAAGTTGAACCCCTTATATTGGATGCCGTCCGTATGTCTCGTCATTTTCTTGGCGATTTCATATACGTCGTCCCAGTTCATCCCATCCTTCGGATAAGGCACCGCGAATTTATCGAACAATGCTTTGTTATAAAATAGAGCATGATTATTCAATACAAACGGGAACACGGGGATATCTCCGTTGTCACCGTATGATTTCAAAGTTTCCATAACGCCCGGCACGAACCGGGTCGTGTCGAAGCCATGCTTTTTCATCAACGGATTCAAATCCGTATATACGCGAAGCTCCTTGTTCGTGTACAGCTCGCCCAACGGCGCATAGATAAGATCGAACTGCTGGCCGGCCGTGAGCAATGCGGCAAGCGTTTCTTCCTTTTTGGTCGTCGCCTGAACGACATTAAGAGTAATATGCGGAAACTTCTTCTCCGTCAATTGTTTGGCCATAGCGGCCCAAGGCACGTCCTGATGGCTGTTCAGAAACGATAAGGTGATCGGCTGCGGGGCGGCCTCCTTCTTCGGCTGCTCTCCGTCGACATTCGGTTGAGCGCTTTCCCTTTGACCGCAAGCCGTAGCGATTAAGGACACAGTCACTGCAAGCAGCAGTATTTTTTTAGAATTCATCTTGAAACCCCTTTCTTGATTTATTCTACTCGGATGTTGCTTCGCGCTGCATCCACATTCATTATATTTCGCATGGATCGCGCCTGAGAATGATGTATCTTCCTGAAACTTGACTTATATTGCTGTTCTTTTCCGGAAGGAGTTGACGCCGCGATCGTCGAATGACTTGGAGCAAGCGCATCATCCGGGAGGCGGACAGATGGGAGCATATCCGATTACGATCGTGTATCAGGACTACTGGAAGGAAAAACCGCGATTTATCAAGTCCAGGGCCAACGAGCCCCGCTGGCTCATGTTCGCCGTGGAGGACGGCCGGTTTACGTATCAGATCGACGATGTGGGAGGAGAAGCTGCCGCCGGGGATATCGTGATTTGCCCCCCGTGCATGGAGTTTCGGCGGGAGGTCGTCGCGCCGCTTTCGTTTCATTATTTCGTTTTTCATACTCACGATAACAGTGAACCCGGCGAAGGAAGATCGATCGATTTGCTTCGCAGCCTGTTCTCGTTCAAATATACGGCGAGCGAGCAGGATCGCCTGTTCAACAATTTCCGGCTGCTGAGCCGCATGTCCCGGACCCAGGATGCCCAGAGCAAGCGGTGGATGCAGCATTTCGTCAACGACATTTGGGTGCTGTTCCATTTGGATGCGGAGCAGCTGGCTACGCAAGACCGGCTGGCCGAGGACAAGCTGATGAAGGAAGCCAAGGCGCTCATCGACCATCATGCTTTCCGCGAGGTCCGGCTGCAGGACATTGCCGCCCTGCTGCACATCCATCCGGTGCAGCTGAGCCGGAGGTTCCAGCATGTATTCGGAATAGCCCCCTCCCGCTACCTGATCTCGGTCCGGATGGAGAAGGCCAAGCGCCTGCTCGTGCAGACGGAGTATACGCTCGACCATATCGCCAGGCTGTGCGGGTACGAGAACGGTTTTTATTTCAGTCGGGTGTTTACCCATTACAGCAAAGTAAACCCGTCGCAATACCGCAAAATGTACGGGATTGGTTCGCCTTGAGTGCGACAAAGAAAGGAGAGCCGAATGAAAACTTTCTATCTCCTTAGACATTGTAAAGCGACAGGTCAAGAGCCTGAATCCGCCCTCACTCACCTGTTCGATAAAATTTGGTGAGGACTTAGATAAATTCGGCATCACGCGGATGATTTTGACGCTCGCTGGCCGACTCTCAGGTTCATCCGTCCGAGCGGACGTCCCTCCGGGATCGCCCCACCCTTTCAAGGCACCGCAAACATAAATAATCCACGTCGTCTGACGTGGATTATTTATGTTTGGCGGACACCAGCGGGATCGAACCGCTGAGCGCATCGCTGCCAGCGATGCGATCTCCCGCCTTCATGTCACCTGTGCCGACACAAGTTCTGCGTATTTTCCGCCTAGTGCCAGTAACTCCCCGTGAGAGCCTTGCTCCACGATTCGCCCCCCGTCCATCACCAGGATTCTGTCAGCCTGAACAATGGTGCTAAGCCGTTGAGCAATGACAATCCGGGTACATCGGAGCGACGCGAGCGCTTCCTGGACGTACGCTTCGGTGACCGTGTCCAATGCGCTTGTTGCCTCGTCCAGCAGTAAAATAACCGGATCGTGGACCAGCGCCCGAGCCAGGGCCAACCGCTGCCGCTGCCCTCCGGAAAGTGTTGTTCCCCCTTCCGCCAACAAGGTTTCATAGCCCATCGGCATGTCGAGAATATCGTCATGAATCTGCGCCAGACGAGCTGCCCGGATGACGGACTCTATCGGTAGGGCCGGATCGGGAAGCGCAATATTGTCCCTGATGGTTGCAGCGAACATGTAGGGATGCTGGGGCACGATGCCGATTTGACGACGAACGGAGCGAAGGTCCAGTTCAGCCAGACGGATGCCGTCATACAGGATTTGCCCCCTGTTTGGCAGGTACATTCCCAGCAGCAGGCCGGCCAAGGTGGATTTTCCCGATCCGGAGCGCCCGACAATGGCAACGAACTCACCGGGACGAATCTCAAGGGACACGTCCTGTATGGCCTCCTCCGATAAAGGACCATATTGGAAAGAAACCCCCTGCAAGCTGATGCCGCCCATCAAATTTCCTGACTTCCTTACCTTGGACAGATCCTGTTCCGGCGGCTTATCCAAGACATCGTTCAACCTGTCGATATAACTGCGAACTTGCTCCAACTGGACGGCGGTCGTAAGCAGGCTCGAGAGAGGGACCAAAAAGCCTCCGGCCAGTGCGCTGAGCGCCAGCATACTGCCGAGCGTTAGACTCCCCTCCAATACTTGGACGCCTCCGACCACCAGAATCAAAAGCGGCGACCCCATACGAATCGTACTGAACAGTGATTCTACGTTAGCATGGAGCCGGTCCCGTTTCAGCAGCTGGTTCACCTCATGAATAAAAAGCCCGGACCAGTGCCTGACGGCACGTTCTTCCGCGCCCGTCGCCTTGAGCGTCTCCATCCCTGCCAGCACCTGTACCAGGTATGCGCTGGAACGGGCGTTAGCCTCCAACCCGACAATTGTTAATTCGCGGAGACGCCTCCGGGATGCGAGAAAGATGCAGATTTGAACCAGCCCCAATCCGAGGGTGACCCATCCAAGGGTTGGGTTCGCAACGAGGAGGATCATCAAATAGGTGATGACCAACCCGCCATCCAGAAGCGTCGAGACCGTACCGGAGGTTAACATCTCTCGCAGTACGGTGTTGCTTCCGACTCTGGACATGAGATCGCCCGATGTCCGGGATTGAAAAAAGGTGTACGGAAGGTCCATCAGATGCGTAAGGAATCCTTCTGTCATCTTCCGGTCCAGGATGCTCCTTAGATGGAGCAGCAAATGTGACCGAACCAGTGAAGCCAGCAGTTGAAAAAGGACAATGGCGAGCAGCCCGACAGACAACACAGTCAGCAGCGAGTAGTGGTGTCCAGGCAGAACTCGGTCCACCAGGGCGCCGGTCAGAACAGGCAGGGCGAGTGCAAGGATTTGAATCAAAACGGACATCAGCACAATCTTGATCAACAGGCCGGGAGACTGGAATACGATTTTGAGATGCCGCCATAAGGGCTGCTCCGTGTGCTTCGACGGCTGGAAGCCGTCACCCGGCTCCAGCAGAAGGGCGACGCCTGTGAAGGAACGGCGAAACTGTTCCATCGGGATGATCCTGCGTCCGAAGGAAGGATCGACGATCTGAACACCATGCGGAAAAATCCGTTCAAACACGACATAGTGATTGAAGTTCCAGTACAGGATGGCACCGGGAGCGAGGTCCTGCAGGTAGTCAAGCTCAAAGGTCACTCCGTTTCCATCGAGGCCAAACCAGTGGGCGGCCTTCAATAGAGACCGGGCATCTAATCCGTCCCGTCCGGAGCCTGTTGCCTGACGTACTTCATCGAGCTTGACGGACATGCCGTAGAAACATAAAACCATCGCCAGACATGCTGAGCCGCAATCCGCCGTCTCCATTTGAAGGATGACCGGAATCTTGCGTCTGAACCGTATCCGGTTATCCAAGGAAGCCACCTCCGAACAGCGTTTCAAGATAAGGCAGTCTGCCTGACAGGACGAGTCCCGCAACGATGGCGCTAACAGAGATGACAAACCAAAACGTACAGTTCACCCAGACCGGAATCGGTTCAATTTCAGTCTCCTTGACTTGTTCCTCGTCCCTATGGGCAAGCGCCTCCTCTCGGAACACGACTCATCTCCCTCCTCTTGTTCGAGCCGACCATGACTCGTAAACCCGGGCCAAATAGTCATAGAGAACTAGCTCTTGGGCACGATGAGCCGAGCGCAACAACCGGTTCACATGCATATGAATGAAACTCGCCGCCAATTGGTCGACGGAGGGAAAACCAGTGCCCGGCCGTTGTAATGCCTGCAAATGCTCTGCCGCTGCTATGATTCGTTCCGACCGTTGCCGAAGGATGGCGAAACCCGGCGCCAGCCAATGGCCGCTGTCCGGATAGGCCGTAAGGTCCTCCTCAATAACGTGCCGTTCCTTGCGAAACCGTTGTCCCAGTTGGATCCTTAAGGCTCTGTCCATTCCGAACTCCTTCGCAAATCCGTCCCGAGCACGGCTAATCACCTTATACTTCTTATCCATGTCCAACCCCAGATCATCCAGGAGCAGGTGAATTCCCCGAAGGGCAAGCCGCCAACGGGCATCCCCGTCGTCCCTATGGAACGCCTCGATCAGAGCCAGGACAGCTTCGCTGTCCATGCGGAAAAGCTCCTCCGCTGCCCTTATTCCCTCCGGACCGCCGTATCGATTCCACTCCGGGACATAGGTGTCAAGTTGAACTCCCCAAACACTGCCGTCATTCAACAACGGAGCAGCCGCCGCCCGAAGAGCCGGGAGGACCTCCGTCAAGAGTCTCTGAGGGTTTCCGTGGAGACGCAGACGCAGATGAAAATCAGGGTCGGTATAGCGGATAAAAAACCAGCGGTCAGCCGCACCGGATTGCAAAGCATTGGCGGTAACCGGACGGATAACTTCCCGCAGCACCCGGTCCGCGGTAGCTGTACCGGTATAGAGCTTGGCATAGAGCCACTCCGACCCCGGAAGAAATGTGCGGCGAGACGGGGAAATTTTCGATGCCGCCGGTCGCTGGGGCGCATATACGGCAAGGTCTGCCGACTCCGCTTGGCGCACGAAGGGAATCACCAGTTCATGGACGAAAGAACCTTCGGGTCCGGAGGCAATCAGGCGGTCGGGCGATGGGAACAGCTCCGTCAATTTTGCTTCATCTCGCCCTTTTACCAAATCAACGAACGATTCCAAACTAAGGACATTATCCAGGTCCACAGGCAGCTCATTGTCGAAATCCGCAAGAACAAACAGCCGCGGAATCCCCCTTTTGGCTGCCCATTCCCGTACATATCTGCAGCGGGCTGCTCCCTGAAACTCGCCTAGGGCACGAAGCTCCGCCTTCGTGACATGCCACTGAGCCCTGGAGAGCACGAGCCGCCCATGAACCACTCGGGGCAGGAACGGACAAGTCGACAGCGGTCCCCAATTCCAACCGAAACTGGAAGAAACCCCCTCTGACTGCAATGAACATAGAAACCGATAAATGCCCAGTCCGGGCAAATCAAAGTTATGGGCCGTGGACATACGGGGAATGACTTGCTTCCGGAGTCGTACGGAGCGGAGGATGATGCGCTCGCCTTCAACCGAGACGGTCAGATCGTCAATAGGAATCTGTTTCTCTATGGGAGCGCCCGACCGGCCCAGATACGCGATCTCGTATTCGCGGAGCACGGGGCGAGCGATTACATTGCCTATACGTCCCTCCGGCAAATGCACAATTTCGGCAAAGACGGCGTCGGACCTAAACGCCTCCTCCTCCCGCAAGTGATGGCGTACGTGGCGGCAGAGAACCTGGTCAGCCGAGCAAAATCGCCCAAGCTGCCGCGCCCCGGAGGGACCGCCTCCCCCCTTCAGCCAGACTTGAAAATCCCCATGTTCCACTGCATCGGTCGTGGAGGCCGCCAGCCTTGCCGTCACGGAAAATGCATCCGGCAGCGGCAGCGGGATTTCTTCCCCAGCCATCTCATCGATTTCTTCCGTATCGATCGATATCTCCCGGGCTCCGGACGAGAGCGCCTCGGCCAACTTGCGAAGCAGCACTGCATGTGGTTTCCCCCACTGTCTGCTTTCGTTGCCGGACGAGGGAAAAACCAAACCCCCTATTAAAGGAGAAGGCTCCACATGGGCGGCATCCGCTTCACGGAAGCCTATCCCTGTCTCTTCATCGAGCGCCTCCGCCAAGGCGACCTCTTGGTCCCCGTATCGGGTAAGGAAAGTCTCACGGAACCGGTCCAGGAAGCTTTTCTGCGATAGTCGGCTCAAGCGATGAAGGATCTGAATCCCCCTGGTGATTTCCTCAAGAACCTCTTGCCCGACGGTCAAGTCAGGTGTCGGCTTGGTCATATCTACTTGGAATAATCGCGGCAGTTCGACCTTGGCCGGCAGGCGGGTCATGCGTTCCCCGATTTCCCGGTAGCGCCCCGGATCGATCCCCAGCCCTGAAGCGTCCAGCTCCTCCAAATCCTTCTCCACCTCAGTCAGGTGCTTTGCCGCTTGTGCAGTGGCGGGATCGCGCTCCAGCCGCGAGATTAATTCGCGAATCGCCTCTGCATCGGTAACTGCGGGCACAATGTCGGGCATCAGGATCTGGCTGTCGATCAATTCGTGGAGGTAATCTACGCCCTCTTCCGGGGTTATCTCCGGATCATGCGCCACCAGAGCCTCCACGAGAGAACAAAAACCGGCTCCGGCTTGGGCACGTTCCAACACCCGATCCAAATATTCCGTCGGATTCACCGCTACTAAATGAGAAGAGCGGTTCGCGCCATGGAGACGGGCTTCCGCATATCTATACCGTCCTGCTGTCCGGTAAAGGCTGGAGTTCGGATAGTAGGTGAATGAACTGCGGATGTCCCGGATCTTCCCGAGCGTCTCCGCAAGCGAAAAGATATAATCCATGTCAAGCCTTGTATGGCGTTGATAGGCATGAATAGGAGGAAGGAGCATGCTGGTCTGTCTGCCGACGGTACCGATGGAATATCCGGCAAAGAGCCCGAACGGCGTCGCCCGCCCTGACATGCGGCACACATATCGAACCAGCGCCGATTCAATATTTTTCCCGCGTTCGCTCGCCGGAGCCTCGACCCACAGACGGATCTGATCTTCCAGGTCCGGCGAAGCCAAGAAAATGGCCTCCCGTATGTCAGGACGGGCCACGAATGCCCGGAGACGGTCACGCAAGAGGGACTGATCCACACAATAGGAGGTATCCCATGCATCGGAGTTGTCTACGGCCATATGCGATTCTGTTCCTTTACTCCACGCGATCAGTTCTTCGAACGGGAGCAGCGGGGTGCGTAAAACGAAAAAACCCGCCGGTCTAAAGCAAGGCGAATGCCGATGCACAATCATGGTCTCCTCCTGAAATACCGAGAAGGGACAGGATACGTCTCCCGCCCCTTCATCGATACCGGTATTAGTTCTGTGTTACTTTGTTGCCCCAGAAGAATCGTTTGTGCACCCAAAATAGAGCGTCGCCGCCCTGCCGCCGACTACGTTCTTAATCTCGGACTCCGTGAGCACGCGAACGGTCTCCTTGTGAAGAACCAGTTTCTTGGCGATTTTTTGATCCTTTTTATCCACCTTCAATCACCTCCTTTCCGAGCGTATTGAGAATGAGTTCCCAACAGGCTCCACCGGTATACATACCGCAAATGCATATATAACGGTGGAGCCCGGGGAACACTGCCGATAGTCTTACATAGAAGATACGAGAAACATGCGATCCCAAGCAGGCTCGACCGGCGTACACGCAGCTAGAAGCGTTAAAGCGGTTCCGGCGCTGCCGCAGAGAATTCCAGGGTCGGCGGCCCGCTCCGTTTGCTCCCGCAGCAAAGATACGGTTTCTTCAAGCCAGAATCGCGCCGCTTGCCTCAGCACCTCATCCCCTGTCATCTGGAACATGCGGTTGTAAAGGTGTGCCAACCCGGCGGTACCCTGGCAAAAACCCGCATCCTCCATCCCGCAAGCCTCATACGGCCGAGTTGCTGCATGCCGGGCGACGGCGAGAGCCTCATTCCTCCACCTTGTGTTTTCAGCACCTCTCGCAGCAATCATCAGCGCCATCGCGATCCCCGGATCCCCATAGTCCCATGCGGCCCCGGCTACCGGTTCAGGCTTAACTCCAGGAGTGAACGCGCCGGGGAAGAGCCCCGTTGCCGCCAAATCCAGCCGTTGTGCCAAAAGCCACGGGACGGCTCCAGCCAGAAGAGACTTGCATTTTTGTTCGGCAACCCCTGCACGGCAGGCTGCGCCGAGGAGTGCGATAACACCTGGAACTCCGTGCGCCATTCCCAAGTTATAATAGCCTTGGGGGCATAACTTTCGAACCCGCTCCGGGAGTGACTCCGGCGGAATTTGCCAACCGATCCCCTGAGGCGTTTCTACAGCGATTTCCGAAAGCCGATCAATCACACGCTCCAAGCACGTAACTGCCGAAGCGGAGGGCAGCCGCTCCAGAAAGTAAATCCCATATCCGACCAATCCGTCGATCAGGCCGTAGTCGCCTCTCCAGGGAGTACGGTTCACATAATCCAGGAGTACGCCGTCCGCCTCGGCAAAGGGATCTTCGAAATCAAAATCGCCAAGCTGTTCCTGAAGATGGGCAAGAGACCACGCTATACCTGTAAAACCGCCATGTAGAGCTGAAGACATAGGAGCAGCCGCAGCCTTGTTCATGGCTTGCTCAAGAAGCTCTGCGGCAGTAGAGGCATCATCGCCGGACCGTACTCGATCCAAATAGGCGAAAAAAACCGCTAAACCGCAAGTACCCTCGCTCAACGTCGGATTTTCGAAAAGGGTCAGATCCGGCTCGGCGGATCTTTTATTCTTGCGCCAAGAAGCCCGGAGACTTTCTGCAATTCCATCAACTGCTTCCAGGGCACGGGTCCTCGCATTTCCTTCCAAAATCGGACTCCACTCGATTGACAAAAGCTCATCACCTCGAATCCATCCGCGGCTTTCCAATTTATCCCGCCGACACTCAAAATGATATTGGATTCTTACAACACCAGCTAGTTACAAACTGTCATAATCTCTGTCACTCTTTTTTGTCGTGTCTGATCCGTCTTAGGACCCTTTTTTTACCGTCATCCAATAACGTACGGGACTTACGCCCTAAAGATGAAACCCATGATGGGCGTACAAAGAAAAACCTTCCGGGGAAATTGAAGTGGTTTCATGATCGGTATTGGTGGAGCCAAGGGGGGTTCATCTCAATAGCTTCGATGCCCCAGGAATGAATGTCCGAATTTCAATTGAACCTGCCTTCAATTGAACCTGCTTCGAAGCTCATTCGACGAAGCAGATCGCAGCGGAAGATTCAGACGCCGTGCTCCTCCGCTTTCGCTCGTCTGCGCGTACGAACCCCGGGGTTCGCCCCCTTTCATTGCCCACCAAAACAAAAAATCCACCTCTTGTCGAGGTGGGATGATTGAGTAGATATGGATTTGATAAAAGTTATTGACATAAGAACGACCTCGGTGATATATTGTGCATACACAAAATACACAATTTTGAAATGGAGGAGACGATATGCTGGCATTAGATATCAAAAATTTAAATAAAAAATATGAACATTTTCATTTAAAAAACGTAACTTTTCAACTGGAAAAGGGTTATATTATGGGATTTATCGGAGCCAATGGTGCGGGAAAAACAACCACCATCAAATCCATTTTGAATTTGATACGTATGGATAGCGGCGAGATTCATATTTTAGGCAAGAACATGGACGAGCATGAAGTTGAATTGAAACAAGAGATTGGCTCTGCATTTGGAGACATCAACTTTTATACGCGCAGTAAAATCAAAACGTTAACGAGTGTGATCAAAAGGTTCTATTCGAATTGGAATGATGAAACCTATTACAAGTATTTGAAAAAATTCAACTTGATTGAAGACAAAAAAATAGCTGAATTATCAACCGGCATGAAAGTAAAATACAGCTTGGCCATTGCCTTATCACACGGCGCAAAGCTTCTGATTCTGGATGAACCAACAAGCGGACTTGATCCGGTTGCCAGAGACAATTTGCTAGATATTTTTCAGGAGCTGGTGCAAGATGGAGAGATCAGCATCCTGTTTTCAACTCATATCACATCTGACTTGGAAAAATGTGCGGATTATGTTACCTATATCCACAACGGACAAATTATCAACAGTGCGGAAAAGGAAGAATTTATCGATACGTATCGCTTGTTGAACGGTAAGAAAGAGCAATTGGATATGGTCAAAAACCATCTAATCGGCTACAAAACAAATTCTTTTGGCTTTACAGGCTTGATCCATACAAAAGACTTTGATCCATCATCAGATATCAAATCATCCGTACCGAATCTTGAGGAGATTATGATCTACTGCTCGAAAAAGGAGGATATGTATGTATAACTTATTAATGAAAGAATTAAAGTTAGGCGTAAGTCCTTTTTTTTATATCATGCCTTTCTTGACAGGCGCCTTAATGCTAATTCCCGGATGGTTATATTTCCTTGTCATCCTTTACTTTTGTTTTATTACGATACCGAACATGTTTGCAGGCTATAAAACTCAGAACGATTTAATATTTTCAAGTATGATGCCTGTAACCAAAAAAGACATTGTAAAAGCAAGGGTGTCCGTTATTGTAATCCTGGAGGTAATGCATATTGTTATTGCCATGATCTATGGCGTGATAACGCTACATTTGTATCCGAATCTTAAGTACATTTTCTTCTCACCCTCCTTTGGTTTCTGGGGACTCTGTTTTGTCATGCAGGCGATTTTCAACATTATTTTTATCACCATGTATTACAAGACGGCGTATAAATACGGAGCGGCAGCGTTTATAGCCATTGCAGCTGCTATGCTGTTTGCCGGGGGCGCAGAATGGCTCGGCATACAAAATCCGTTCGTATTTGATCTTCTCAAAGGAACTGGTGCTGACAATTTGACCATTCAACTATCCATCCTGATCACGGGTATCGTGATATTTGCGATTTTTACGATAATCGCTTATTATATTGCCAACAAACGGTTTGAGAAAGTGGAAATATAATGAACATAGCGATTTCGAACACATCTGATAAACCCATTTATCAGCAGCTTTTTGAACAAATCAGCGCACAAATTCTCAAGGGCGAACTAGAAAATGGGTATAATTTGCCACCCATACGACAAGCGGCTACGGAGCTTCGTGTTAGTATCATTACCGTCAAAAAAGCGTGGGAAGAACTCGAACGACATGGTTTGATTTACACCGTAACCGGCAAAGGATGTTTTGTCGCTGATCTCTCACCCGATGAGATGCTTCAAAAATGCAATGAAATGATCCTGAAGCAGATGGTTATTGATACTTCCTATTACAAATCCTTTGGCCTCACAATAGATGAAGTTTATGAGCTTTTGAAGGAAGTTTATTGAACGTGTAGAAATGAACAGAAAACCACCTCCTATGGACGTGGTTGATTTGTTTTATTGGCGGAGCCGAGGGGGATGCCACTCGCAGTGAAACCCAATAAGATGTCCGAATCCTGATTTAAATTGCTGACGAAGCGAATTCGACGAGGACTTTTAGCGGTGGATTCAGACGCCGTGCTCCTATTAGTGAAGGTATCCTGCGGAACCTTCACTTTGTTTCATCCGCGCGGACGAACCCGCAGGGGTTCTCACCCCATGGCCTCCAAATGAAAGAAGCACCACAACCAATAGGTTGAGATGCTTCTTTTCATTATGGAGCCTAGGGGGATCGAACCCCTGACCTCATCGCTGCCAGTGGAGCGATCTCCCAGCTAAGCTAACTCCCACGAACCATACATCTCCATATATGGAGCCAAAGTCATCATTGTTCTTGCTGAACATCGGGATGTGCTGCTATAAGATCGGTCTGAAATCTGCAGCACGGAATAGAGCGGATTTGGAGGTAGTTCGAAGGTAAACCCACCCCAAGGTTGTCCGAAGGTGGGTTTTATTGCCCTATGACTTTAGAAGGGAAGAGTCTTACTTCATCTTGCTCTGGAACTCCTCGATCTTCTTCTTCGCTTCTTCCTCGGCCAGCCGCATCGCGGTGTTGATGTCCGCTTTATCCTGCCATACTTGGGTGCCGTATTTGGCGTAAATCGTGACCAGCTCGGCATCGTACAGCGCTTTTGGCGGAATCGGAGCCGGCTTGTTGTGGAAGATCGCCTTGAAGTTTTTGTCCTTGAACACCGATTCTTGGCCGAGCGCGTTGCGAACGCTTTCGCTTTTCAGAACCGGCATGATGCCTTTTTTGGCCAAGCCCGTCTGGAATTCCTCGGAGGTCATGTAATTCAGCACCTCCATGGCGGCATCCTTGTTTTTCGCGATGCTTGTAATGCCGAAGTTGATCGAATTGATCTGCGAGCCGACGCCGGGATTGTCCTCGAAGCTCGGTAGCGACACGATGTCCCAATCCACTTCCTTCAGCTGCTCGGTCCAGATCGTAATCAGGCTGGACAAATAAGCCATCATCGCCACGTTTTTCTCCTTGACGAACGGCGTATTGTCGGGGATTGCCTGGATGGCGCCCGGCGATAGCTGCGGATCGATGAAAAAGGTTTGGTAAAAGCGCTTCCACAAATCGTTTTTGTTGACGGTCGGCGTATGGGTCGCCAAATCGGCATTCGGAATCGATAAAGGATTCATCCGGGTGAGCAGCGTCGGGTTCATCCCGAAGCCGGAATACTGCACGCCGCCGTCTTGGCGGGTAAGCTTCTTCGCCAGATCGGTCGTCTGCTTCCAAGTCATGCCGTTAGTCGGATAAGGGACGCCGAACTTGTCGAAGATCGACTTGTTGTAGTAGAGCACCAGGTTGTTGCCGTATACGGGCAGGCTGTACATTTTGCCGCCGGACAGCTGCTTGATGGCATCGATGGAGGTGGACTCGAAACGGCTCAGATCGACCTTGTGCTTCTGGATCAGCTCGGTCATATCGTACTGGAGCCCGTTGGGAATCAGGAAGTTTTCGTAAAAGCCGATGGAATGATACGTAATGTCGAAGCGGGTCCCGGACGTAAGCATCTCCGGCAGCGTCGTACCCTTCTGGCTGAAAATATACGATATTTTGTAATCCGGAAACTTTTTGCGAAGGGCATCCCCGAACCGGTAATTGAAGCTGTCCTCGGGATCGCCGTTAATGGCGTAAAATACAAGCTCCACGGGCTCCTTGGGAGCGGTCGGCTTCGGCGTGCTCCCTTCGCCCTCGCTGTTCTTGTCGGATTGGGTCGCGCCCTGACTGCAGGCCGCCAATAAGGCGGCCGACAGACCGAGAGCGAGGGTAAGCGAGCCTGCTTTGCGAAACGGTTTGTTCGACATAGGCACCCTCTTCTCATATAATGGTTCGTTATGGTTAAACATCCAGCGATTGACCGTCCTGCAGCAACCGTTGCCTCAGCACGGCGTAATCCACATCCTGGACGGCTCGGCCGTCCGCAAGCGCCAGTGCCGCAGCGGTAGCCGCGGATTGGCCCAGCACCATGAATACCGGCTCCATGCGGATCGAGCCGTAAGCGATATGGGAGGAGGACAGACATACCGGCACGAGCAGGTTCGTGCATTCTTCACCCTTCGGTACGATCGCCCGGTAAGAGATCCGATACGGCCCCAATACCGGAATTTCCACGTCGCCCTCGTTGACGCAGCGGCCGTCGAGCACGATCCGCCGACAGTTGTGCGAGTCCATGCCGTAAGAGGCGAGACCGATGGAATCTTCCGCGATCTGGTAACGAAGACAATGGTTCTGGTTCATGACTACGTCTCCGACCAAGCGCCGGCCTTCCCGCACATACAAGTAATGCGGCCAGTTCGCCGTACTCGGAAATTCGTCGGCCGGCAATCCCCAACGGCTAACCTCTTCACGTATCGCCTGCGGTACGCTTTCGTCATTGGACAAGAAGTACAGCATGCCGAGATTGTAATGAACGTGCTCCTGAAAAATGCGTTCCCGCGTGGCGTAATCGCCCTCGGGCCATTCGTGGTTCGCCCCGATATGGTCGGTGCTGACCCCGCCGAAGTTGTTCAAGTCGGTTTTGCCGTTCGGCATCGGCTTGTGCAGCCTCATCACGTCCCATACTCCGGCGCGGATATACCGCGACAGCAGCGTAAACTTGCTCGGGTCGTACCCGGGCGGCTGGGGGAAAGCGACACGGTTGTCCGGAACGTCGGTCAGGCAGAGACGGAAATTGTAAGCCTGGATCGAGCGGTCGCCCTGCCCTTGAATGCCCGGGGCCGCATCCGACACGCCGTACAGCAGCCCGCTGTCGGGCTTGCCTTCCGTGACGAACGGGTCGACCCAAGCTTTGAACGTATGATGGGGCGAGCCGAACTGGATGCCGTTCCACGTTTCTTTGTAGACCGTGTTCGCCTCTCTTCCGACGTGGTACGATACGCCTGCGCGTGCGAACAAATCTCCCTCGTAAGTCGCATCGATAAACATTCCGCCGCGAAATACGTTCCCGTTCTCCATCGTGATCTGCACGATTTTACCGTCCCGCTTCTCCACCTTCTCGAGATGCTGGCCGAGATAGACGGAGACGCCCGCTTTCTCCAGCATGTCGCCGAAGATGTTCTCCGCAACGTGCGGCTCCATATACCAAGCCGTTCCATCGGCATCGTCGCTGCCGTAATGGCGGCCGAGCGCCTGATAAAACTCGCGTGCGATGCCGCCGATCGACGTCTTGTGTCCGAAATCGGTCCGGCCGAGGCCGCTTGCCGTCAGCCCTCCCAGATGCTGTCCGAATTCGGCGATTACCGCTTTCAGTCCCATGCGGCTCGCTTGCACCGCTGCGGCTATCCCGGCGGGCGTGCCGCCGTAAATGCACAGGTCGGCATCCACCTGCAGCGGATTTTCGCTTTTGGCAGCCGGCGCGTAATACCGCAAAGCTTTGAAGTCAGTCAAGACCAGTCCCCCCTCTTTTGTCGCATGCAGTTATCGTCTTGTCGTGCCTTACAGATCAAGCTTACCGGATACGGCTTTCCGTTGAACATACAGAATCTTATTTGGTTTTGTACTTTCTTTCATGCCGCGGCAGCGGAAAAAGACCCCGGAATGCTGACTCCGGGGTCTTTCCTTGCGTTCCATTCGCCTATTTTTTCATCTCCGCTTCGATATATTTCTCGCCCTGCTCCTGCGCATTGCGCAGCGCCGTATTGACATCCATCTCGCCCGTTATGATCTTCAATATATTGGGCGTCAAATATTTTTGCATCAGATCGCCGTCATAGATGCTTTGGTACGCTTTCGGAGCAATCTGGTTCACGTAGACCGCTTTCCAGTTTTTGTCCTTATATTGGCTCTCGCTTCCGATCAGCTTCTTCACGTTGTCGTCGTTCAGCACCGTCATGAACCCTTGCTTGGAATATTCCGTCTGCATCTCCACCGAAGTCAAATATTTGATGACCTCCATGGCGGCGGCTTTGTTTTTGCCCGTATTCGTAACGGCGAACATTCTGGGCGATGCCTGCGAGCCGATCTTCGGCTGGTCCTTGAGCGTCGGCAGCGATACCAGATCCCAGTCGATGTCTTTGACATACTGCGGCCCGTCGAACGGAAACTGCGAATTGAACACCATCGTCGCGAGCTCCTGCGATGCGGTCATTTCCGTATAATACGGCAGCTTCTTCTTGGCGGCGGCCCACGACGTGTAGTTGCTCGTCGCCTCGTTCATGAAGTACAGCTCGAGCGCTTTTTTCCAACGCTCATCCGTAAACATGGGCTTCTTCGTCTTCGGATCGTAGAACGGCACGGACTGCTGGTTCATCCGCAAAATATGGTTCGGCGAAGCGGAATAGCCCATATAGTTCACCCCGCCGTTCGAGCGGGTCAGCTTCTTGTTCATCTCGTGCAAGTCGTCCCATGTCATTCCGTCCTTCGGATAGGGCACGCCGAGCTTGTCGAATATCCCTTTGTTGTAGAACATCACTTGAACCATCGTCAAGACGGGCAAGTAATATATTTTTCCTTCCCCCATCGTCTTCACCGCATCGATCGTCGTCTGCTCGAACTTGGTCAAATCGACGCCGTGGGTCTTGATCAAGCCAGTCATATCGTACTGCTGACCGGTGCCGAGGAGCGGACTGGAGATCGTCTCCAGCGACGCGTACACGAGGTCGACATTTTGACCGGCTATCGTCAGATCCTGCAGTCTCGTGCCTTCCTTGGCTTGGATAAAGCTGATCTTCATATTCGGAAATTTCTTGCGGAGATATTGTCCATACGTCTTCTCGAACGGCTCGTCGGACCCGCCCGCCAAATCCTGAATGACGACCTCCAGGGGCTCCTTCGTGTAATCGATCGCGGCGGGAGCCGGAGTAGACGCTCCCGGCTTTTCCTCGGCCTTCTGCCCGCCCGAACCGCCGCTGCACCCGGATACGAGAACGACCGCAGCCATCGAACCGGCCATCATCATCCCAATCTTCCGTTTAAACATGGTAACGCCCCCGATACTTATATATTTGGAAAATATTATGGAAATCGATTTCTTTAAAGCTCTGGAACAGCGGCATCCACCGAGTAGTTGCCAGTTGCCGACGCCCGCAAAACGCGCCCGCAGCCCCGAGCGATGCCAGCAGCTTCCTTCTGCTCAGCCCGGTCGTTGCCCCCGCTTCCCGTTCAGCGGCCTTCCCCGCATCGATGATGTCCGGATCCGGCTTGTTTCCCGACATGCCCATTCCTCCCTGAACCGTATTGGTCTCGCGCTGCGCAATGGGCCCTTCAAAAGCGATGCTGGCCTTTTTATCATATTCCGAGTACTTTTGACGGAGACCCTTTACTTACACTCACCATTTATATTAATGACTGCAATCGATTTCTGCAACCGCTTTCTTCCGTTATTCATTTTATTGATTCGATGTCCGGATCGTATTCATATTATGAATTTAATGGTAAAATGAAGAATCCTCTCCCAGTCGGCAGGTGACTCCCTTGAACAATGATTTGCTGGAAGCGTTCCTATGCGTCGCCCGTACGAAAAGCGTCAGCCAGGCGTCGGAAATTTTGTTTTTGTCCCAGCCTACCGTCACGCACCGGATTCAATCGCTGGAGAAAGAGTTGAACGAGCGGCTCTTCGTCAATAAGAACCGGCAAATGACTTTAACCGATGCCGGACAGGACTTCCTGCCTTATGCGGTGGACATTTTGAACAGCTGGAATCGCGGCTTGGAAAAAATCCGCAACCGTTCCGAGGAACCCGAGGGGAAATTGACCGTCAGCATGTTTTATCATGCCTCGATGCTGTATGGGGAGAAAGTCGTATCGTTCGCGGAAAAGTATCCGATGATCCATTTATCCGTCAAAACGTTGACACCGGAAGACTCGGTCGAACAAATCGTGGACCGCAAAGTGCAGCTGGGGTTCGTCCGTTCCATCCGCCACCCCGCGTTATCTTATCACAAAATGAAAACCGGCAACTTCGTGCTGGCCGTGCATCCGAATCATCCTTTGTCCAAAAGGAAGCAGATCGTTCCCGGCGATTTGAACGGAGAGAAAATGGCGTTTCTGTACAATGGGGCGGCCGATCAGAAAATAATCGACCAATTTTACCAGGAGTACGGCCAAGCCTCGGAAATCATTATGGAGACGAACAACTTCGAGGTTTGCAAGCATTTTATTATGAAACGTCTCGGCCTTGCTTATTTGCCTCAATATACGATACAAGCGGAGCTGGACGAAGGCTCGATTGCCGGCATTCCGGTAACGCTGGCCAAACAGCCGCCCGAGTACGATATCGATCTCGTCTGGCTGACGGAGAACGCCAATCTCACCTTGTACCGTTTGTTTATTAACCATTTTACGGGTAAATCGTAATGGGTACCGCACGCATCAGGGACACCGAGTCGCTCGCGCAAGCGGGGAGGCTGCCGCATGGATCGTTAATCCGACAGCTTCGCGTAAATGACCGTATCCCTTAGCTCGCGGCCGTCCGCCGACAAATCCTCATTTCTTAGCGTTCCTTCCAAAGCGAAGCCCAATCTTTCCGGAATGGCGCGGCTTTTCTCGTTCCGCGAATCGCACCGGATCTCCACTCTGCAAGCCTTCAGCTCGTTGAAAGCAAACGACGAGATGCCTTGCACCGCTTCCGTCATGTATCCTCTGCCGCTGTAGCGGGTGTCCAGCCAATAGCCGATTTCAAACTTCGGAATGTCCCAATTCGGGTTGTGCAGACCGGATGAACCTATCAATCGTCCCGTTTCTTTCAGAAACAGCAGCAGCCTCATATCCTCGCGCCGCAAAAACTTCGCGTGGGATTCGCGGATGCCCGCTTCCGTCCCCGACTCCGACTGTTCTTTATTCGCAAAGGGAAGCCAAGGCCTGAACTCGGCTAATGAGGCTTGCACGGCTTCATACACCGCTTTCCCGTCCCCAGGCATAGGCATTCGTATGAACAGCCGTTCGGTCGTAAATTCGGTCGGAACATCCAGCAGGATCGGATTCATGGTCGACACTCCTTCGCATCATACTTTCCAGCTATTATACACGAAGACGGTTCGAGGTCGCCTCCTATTTTTACCGGAACCGTGTACTTTAATTTTTATATGAGTTGAACTATAGATTTTCAGGTTGTTGAAAAAGTCAAAAAGAGAGATTTGTCATACAAAA
>NZ_VDCQ01000003.1:0-2048 GCF_006265175.1 Paenibacillus hemerocallicola
ACGTACGAATTGGCCAAGACGATGACCCGCAAGGAAGGGGAAACTCAGTACAGAGGCTTTATTACCCAATCGTACAATATAGCCTGGCAAAACCAGATGTCGCTCGGCTTCGCCGATCCGAAGACGGATAAGCCTTTGTTTTACAGCGATGACCGTTGGGGACAATACGTAAGAAGCATTAACCGGTTTTATGAAATTCCCGGAAACGCGCTGGCGGAAAGCAGCTTCCGTCCGATCAGCAACGCTTTTCTCGTGAACAAAGTGGCCGCCATGTACGCGTATACGATTCCGACGACGAAGCAGGACGTGAACTGGGATATGGTCTCGCTGCCGGAATTCAGCAACCTGCGCGGAGTAGGCTCGCAAGCGATGCTGACCTTGGCTTACGTCACGAGCATCAGCAAGCATAAGGATGCCGCCTTCGAGGCGATCGCCTATATGACGAGCGACGAGTATCAGATGAGTATTTCCAAGCAGGCTCTCGGTCTTCCGGTCGTGAAGACGCAAACGGTCAAGGACGCCTTTGGTCTGGAAAATCCGAACCTGCAAGGGAAAAACCTGAAATCGCTGACGAGAAACAAACCCGCCGCGCCGTTCGAACAATCGCCATACCAAGCGATCACGAACAATCAGCTCGAGAAAATATGGTATCAGCTCGGCAAAGGTCAAATGGACGTGAACACCGCCTTGCGTACCGCATCGGAAATGGCCGAGAAGGAAATCGCGAATTTGAAATCGAGCGGGCAGTAAAACTTTGAGAAGCTATTAGCTTATCCTGTGCCTCCGTTGCCGCTTTGCGGTTTTCGGGGGCTTTTTCGGCCTTGGCGTCCATGCATGAGCATGCCCGCTCGTCTCCGCCAGGCGGCGGGAGGCTGTCCGATCATTTAAGCTACAAGCCCACTACCTGCTTTTGTCGCCGACGGTAAAACGCCCATTCGGTAAAGCCGATTTCCTTAAGCCTGCTTCGGACTTGCTCGCACTGGTCCGCCACCGGACGGGAGTATGGGCGTCGGAGCCGAACGTCACGGCGACGCCGTAGCGCAGGGCCCGCTCCAAAATGTCGTCGGACGGGTACCAGCTTCCGCAAACCGCTCTGCCGGATGTATTGATTTCGATGGCCGCGCCGCTTTCGGCTATGGCCTGCAATGCCTCGTCGATGGCCGGCGTGCGATTGTCCGAGAACCCGGGGAAAAATACTTTCATCGCATCGAAATGCCCCAGCACTTGAAACAATCCGCTGCAGGCGGACTGCCGGATCAGGCGGTAATACGTTTCCTAGGTACATCTTGACAAGACCGGAGGCAGGCTGCAATTCCCCGTCAGGGACACGCAACGAATGATCGCGGATATCCAATCCTCTCTTTTGCGAACAAATACGAATCCTACCCGGCGGCTAAACACTTTGGTTGAACGAATCAGTCAGGGAGGGAAGGATGTCCGGATTAGCCCGCTCGCACAGTCGTACGGACATTATGAGCTGTCGGAACAGGAACGGAACCTTATCGTTCAACATGCAATAAGCGCATTAAAAAAGCGGGATGTTGATTGGATCTGCGGGTGAAGACGGATTGGGCGCTAAAATAAGAGGTGGGGAAGACCGGATATCCATCCGCATGTTCGCGAGAGCGGTACGACCTGCTGATTACGAGCCGGGAGCCGGGAGTCGGGACGGGAGACGGGTTGGACCGTCGCTTATCCGCGTGGCGGCACGGAACGGAACAAAAAGTTCCTTTATCATGTGTTTTCGGACAAAAAACGGCTCAAACGGAACAAAAAGTTCCTCTATTGGCTCAAAAGTAGCTGGCAACGGCCATTCTGCTGCCCATAAAGGAACTTTTTCTTCCTCTATGGCCCATTTTGGCGGCTATTGCAAGGCATAGCGGAACTTTTTGTTCCGCGAACCGCGAACTGCGAACCGAGAACTGCGAACCGAGAACTTCGAACCGAGAACTTCGAACCGAGAACTTCGAACTGCGAACTTCGAACTGCTTGCCGCATACCGCCTTCACGCCGCAGCCCGCACGCCGCAGCCCGCACGCCGCAGCCCG
>NZ_VDCQ01000003.1:2058-256119 GCF_006265175.1 Paenibacillus hemerocallicola
TACCGGGCAATAAATCCCGAAAGCGATACGTTGAGAAACTCGGAGCAATGTGCTCCGGGTTTTTCGTATTTTCTATGGTAATGGCAAGTGCGCCATTAACGAAACATTGAATTAAAACATTAAAGTGCTATGATAAACTTCTGCAAAATTGAACGGATGATTTCGATGTCATTGTATTCGGACCTTATCACTTGCATTAATGTTGTAATATTGAGTTAAAGGTTTTCATTTTACAATAGAAGGAGAAAAAAATGAATATTTTATATGAGGTTCCGGATGCCAAAGAGTACATTGCACTGAGAATAGCCGCGGGTATGAACGCTAAGGATGAATCGGTAGCGAAAACGGCTTTGAGCCATTCGATTTTCTCCGTGATTGTAAGGGGCGAGCATTCGGAGCTTATTGGAATGGGACGAATGATTGGCGACGGAGCTTGTTTTTTTCAAATTGTCGATATTGCCGTCAGTCCTTCTCACCGAGATCAAGAGTTGGATAAGGTCATAATCGGCGAGATCATGGATTACTTGAATCAAAATGCTCCGGAAGGCGCTGATGTTATTTTACTGACAGATGTACCGGCAATCGGTCTGTATCAGAAGTATGGCTTCGAGTTCACCTATCCAAAATCAATAAGCCTGTGTAAGACGATGTAGAACCGGATTGGGGTTCCTAGACTCATCCAATACAGATACAGATGTCCGGTTATGGACAGCTTATTGCGAATCGGCGGTTTCCTCTTCAATTAGCGGAGCTGGCGTATGTTATTGACCCGAAAAGCATTGCCGACAGCAAAATAACGGAAAACCATTCCCCTAATACGCTGTTCACTGCCCATTTTCACCCGAGAGAACGAAATAACGGAAGCCTGTGTCGTTATATTCAAGAGTGTAACGAAAATCGAGCCAATAACGGAATCCAGTGCCGCTAATTTCAGGCAACGCCATATTGAATTCGGGGTTGCATTGGGACTTAGCCCAAAAATATTTACTCCTCCAATGACGAAGTAACGATCTGGCTGCCACATGTACTTTTTATCATTTGGAGGAAGTCGAAGCATGTACCGGAACGATTGAGGAGGTTGCGGATTAGATTACGGTTTCTTTGCCTGTAGGCCAGGCGATGCGCAGATCCCTTAAAAAGCTCCTGTGCTTTGACATAATACGTTTGGAGGAGGTTGGACATGTACATTATACCCGAAGAGTCGCCGCTTGCCGTCGCCATAGTCGATGCGATCCGATCCGGCGATGTTCAAGCATTGAAGAAACTGCTGGCCGACAATCAAGGCCTCGCAACGGCGAGAATTGCCGGAAAAGAAGAAGACAAGTGCGACAAGGGCGGTATGTCGCGCACGCTTCTGCATGTAGCGACCGATTGGCCCGGCCATTTTTCGAATGGAGCGGAGACGGTAACCGTTCTGATCGAGGCGGGAGCCGATGTGAACGCCCGTTTTACCGGACCGCATACCGAGACGCCGCTTCATTGGGCTGCAAGCTGCGATGACGTCGAAGTGCTCGAGGTATTGCTCGAAGCCGGTGCCGACATCGAGGCAGACGGTGCGGTCATCGCCGGCGGTACGGCATTGGACGATGCGGTGGCTTTCGGTCAATGGCGTGCCGCGCGAAGTTTGGTCGAGCGAGGCGCGCGCACGAAACTTTGGCACGCCGCGGCGCTCTGACTGTCGGATCGGGTCGAAAGCTACTTTACCGGCAGCACTGCGCCCACGACAGAAGTGGTTACCGCCGCCTTCTGGCAGGCATGCCACGGGGGACAACAGCGAACCGCCGAATACCTTCTCGATAAGGGGGCCGACGTCGATTGGATCGGCTACGGAAGTCAGACCGCCCTCGATATCGCACGCCGTAGCAATGCCGATGAACTGGTAGAGTGGTTGCGTGACCGAGGCGCACGGTCGTCCGATGAGGTGCAGGGCAACTAACCGGGTACGTCTTGTACGCAGTACCAAGCTTTCAAGCAAGCTTCCGGGAGACGGGGGCTTGCTTTTTTCCGTTAATCGTATTGGATTCTGCATCAAGTGGATGGATCACGATGAGGCGGAGTGGATGGTTACATGGAAGCCGTGAACGGCTAAACTAAATATGATCAGGTTAATACAAGTATCCCTACAGAAATTGTATAAATTATTGGTTGTATTTTTAAACAAAGTATATTAAAATAACCATTAGTTAATTCATACTAAACAGCTTGGAAAAGTGCAGTTAATCGTGTCGAAGGGGAGGAACACCGTTGGTGCAATCGGAAGCGGTACAGGTTCTGAATGTCAGCAAAAGCTTCTCGCAGGGCAAGGAGAAGCCGGAACAGGTGCTGCGAAACATTTCGTTCCATGTAAAGAAAGGCGAGATCGTGACACTGCTCGGACAGAGCGGCTGCGGGAAAAGTACGCTGCTCAACATCATTGGCCGCTTTGAAAGGGAAGATAGCGGAACGGTGCTATTCGGCGGAAAAACCGTGGACCGACCGAACCGGAGCTGCATTATGATGTTTCAAAACTATGGACTGCTGCCCTGGCGCTCGGTGCTCGGAAATGTGGAGCTGGGCCTTGAAGAACAAGGCTTGAATGCGAAGACGCGAAGAACGCGGGCGCTCGACTACTTGCGCCTCGTCGGATTGGAGGATAAGGCCGATTCCTTTCCCCTTCAACTATCCGGAGGCATGCAGCAGCGCGTCGCGCTTGCCCGAGCGCTAGCTATCGAGCCGGAGCTGATCTTGATGGATGAGCCGTTCGCCGCGCTCGATACGTTTACGCGCTACCATTTGCAAAACGAATTGCTGCGCATCCAGAAGCAATCCAGGACAACGATTATCCTTGTCACCCACGACATTGACGAGGCGGTTTACTTATCCGACCGGATCTTGATCTTAAGCTCGAACCCCGGCACGATCCATAAAGAAATCGGCGTACATACGACCAAGCCGAGAGATCGCGGACACGGGGATTTCCAGCATTTCCGCAAGCAGATTCTCGAGCAGTTCCATTTCAACGGAGCCATATCCGCTGCGGAATTCAGTATTTGAGGAGGAACCGAAATGAGGTTTAACATGCGAAAAATCACCTTATCTGTATCCATCGTATCGTTGCTGACGCTAATTACGATTTTGACGGCATGCGGTCAAAGTAAAGAAACGGTGCAATCGAACGGCAATGAACAGAAACGAGTTATCAAGATCGGATATTTGCCGATCACGCACGCTGCTCCGTTATACATAGAAGAAGAGCTCGGGAAAGGAAAGTTTACCCATTTCGAATTGCAATTGGTCAAATTCGGTTCTTGGCCGGATTTGATGGATGCGCTGAATACCGGTAATATCGACGGGGCATCCGTCCTGATCGAGCTGGCCATGAGGGCCAAAGAGCAAGGAATCGATTTGAAGGCGGTCGCTCTGGGGCACAAAGACGGCAATGTAGTCGTGACGACCAACGATATCGAGAAAGTGAGCGATTTGAAGGGGAAAAACTTCGCCATCCCGCACAAGTTTTCCACGCATAACGTGCTGCTTTATTTAATGATGAAGCAAAATGGAATGAATTACGACGATGTGAATGTGGTCGAGCTGCCGCCTGCCGAGATGCCGGCCGCTTTATCGGAGAAAAGAATCGCCGGTTACGTCGTTGCCGAGCCTTTCGGGGCTAGATCGGTCGCCATCAAAAAGGGAAAGGTGCTGTTTCAATCCGAGCAGCTGTGGAACGACTCGGTCGATTGCGGACTCGTCCTGCGAAGCGATCTGATCCGTAAAGACCGGGAAGCCGTCAAGGAATTCGTGACGAAGTATGTGGAAGCGGGAGCGAAGGCGGAGCTCAAGGATGAGCAGGCCAAAAAAATATTGTCAAAGTATATGAACGTGGAGGATCAGGTGCTCGACTTGTCGCTGCAATGGATCAAGTATGACGAGCTGAAGCTGGACAAAGGTTCGTATGAGGAGCTGCGGAATTATATGACGGAGATGGGTTTGTCCAAAAATCCGCCGAGCTTTGAAGAGTTTGTCGACAATTCCTTTATCGAGGAAGCTTTGAAAAGATGACGAAACGACTGACGAAAACATCCAACATATTGATAGCCTTCATTCTGCTAGTCGCGGCATGGCAAGCCGCTGTGCTGATCGGACAATTCGAGGAATCCTTATTTCCGCCTCCGCTGCAAGTATGGAAGGGCATCGTATCCCTTGTGCGGGACGGCACGTTATTCATCCACCTGCAAGTAAGCCTATTCCGTTTTGCAGTCGGATATAGTACCGCGGTTATTTCAGCCGTGGCGCTAGGTCTTGCTCTAGGACTACTGCAACGGCTATGGGCGTATATCGATCCGATCATACAAGTGCTTCGTCCGGTATCTCCCATTGCGTGGTCGCCCTTTATCGTATTATGGTTCGGGATCGGCGACGCGCCGGCCATTGTCATTATTTTTTTGGCGGCCTTTTTCCCCGTGCTGCTATCGACGGTGGCGGCCGTGCGGAAGGTGGAGCCGATCTATATCAAAATCGCCCACAATGTAGAGATGACGCGCGGCAGCCTCATTGCCAAAATTATATTTCCGGCATCATTCCCGTACATTGCCAACGGGTTGCATATCGCCATCGGAACGTCATGGATTTTTCTCGTTTCCGGCGAGATGGTCGGGGCGCAGTCCGGATTGGGCTATTTAATCGTCGATGCCCGAAACTATTTGCGTCTGGATCTCGTGTTCGCCGGTATCATCTTAATCGGAATTTGCGGCCTTCTGCTGGATAAAGCCGTCGGACTGCTGGAAAGAGGTATCGAGCGGCAGTGGGGAATTGCGCCGAAGGAGTAAGCGGCACATGACAGGCAAGGAAACGGAAGCCGTCCGTCCTTGCCCGTATGGGTACGCGTCATGATTGTTGAAGCTGCAGATCGGAGGAAGCAAGCTCGGTTACTTTCAAATCCGTTACATTTTGTTCGCAGTGCGGACAGTAATAGGCGATTTGGACCTCGTGCCCGCAAGAGGCGTGTATCAGCTTCTTATAGCATTTCTGCAGGTGCTCCCGGCCCCATAGTACGAGCGAGTGGAACACGTTCTCCAAAGCTTTGCCGCTCTCCGTCGCGGTATAGCTGTAGCGCGGAGGGTGCTCGGAGTACAGCCGCGATTCGATCAATCCGGCCTCCTCCAAATATTTCAATCGCTCGGATAGAAGGCGGGAAGAAATTCCTTCCAACGATTTCTTGATTTCATTAAAGGTGGTGTGCCCTATCAGCACTTCGTGAATGATGAGCAGCGTCCAGCGGTCCCCGATAATGTTCAACGTTTGGGCGATATTGCAGGGCAAATCGTATCTGTCTTTCATGAATGTTACCTCCAAAAAACAACGTTGCTCTTATCATACCATATCTCGCCAAGGATCAAGTTGATTTTTTCTACTAAGTAAACTAATATTACTAAAGATTAGTGAGTTTTAAAAATATACTTACTTGGAGGAGAATGAACATGGCGTTGTATTTGGTAGAGTCCGCATTGAATGGTGCAGTGAAGGATCAAGAGGGGCTGAAGAGCAAGCTGGAAAGTCTTCAACGGGAGCTGGCGTCCCACCCCGTTGCCGTTATCGAGGTTCAAGTGTCGAAAGATTTCGGCAGAGCGTTTTTTATATTCGAAACGGACGAAAGGGAGCTTGTGCACGAAACGTTGCGGAATGCCGGAATACCGGTTATCTTGAGCAAACCCGTGCGGCTTGTAGGCCAAGATTTAGATGCGGTGAAACGGCAGTCCGATGCGGTTAATTATGTTGTGGAGTGGAATCTGCCCGAGCATTTGACGATGGATCAATACCTGGAGCGCAAAAGAACCAATTCGGCCCATTATGCGGAGGTGCCGGAGGTTCAGTTCTCCAGAACGTACGTATGCGAGGATATGACCAAATGCTTGTGCTTCTATGACGCTCCGGGCGAAGCGGCTGTCAAGAAAGCCCGGGATGCCGTAAAAGCGCCTATCGATTCGATAACGGAAATCATTCCGGGAAAATAAGCGCAGTTACAGATCAGGGGTTGAAACGAAATGAATAGAAGCGAGTCTGGCCACGGCAATCTCCTGAATGAAATCATTCATCGTACTTTAAAGCCAAGGATTAAAAAGATCGACGCGGCAGGATATTATCCGTCGGAGTATTTGAAGGAGCTCGGACGGGCGGGCCTGCTCCCGTCGCAGCGCGATACCGCGGCGGACATTATGTCCGGAGGCGTGCGTCTGGTGGAAGAAACGGCGAGAGCCTGCATGACCACCGCCTTCAATCTATGGTGCCATCTGGCTGCGACCACCTATTTGAGAGAGAGCGGCAACCCTTACTTGGTGCAAAATGTGCTGCCTCTGCTCGAAAACGGGGAAATGCTGGGCGGCACCGGGCTGTCCAATCCGATGAAGTATTACTCCGGACTGGAAAGTCTTTGCTTGCGGGCCGAAAAGGTCAGCAACGGGTACATCGTGACGGGCACGCTGCCAAGCGTGTCCAATCTGGGACCCGATCATGGATTCGGCATTATCGCATCCTTGGACGAGAACCGGCGGGTTATGGCGTTTGTCCCATGCTCCGCAGAAGGGCTAACATTGAGAGAAAAGTCCAGCTTTCTCGGCTTAAACGGGAGTGCGACATATGTCTGCGAATTCAACGGTGTGTTTGTTCCGGACGAATGGATGATATCGGAGCAGGCTGATGCGTTTGTGGCCAAGATTCGTTCCGTATTTTTACTGTTTCAGATCCCGCTGGGGCTTGGCGTAACAGACGCTGCGATCCGCTGCATGTACAAATCGAGGGGGAGACAGGACGGATGCAGCCGGTATATCCCGGACCAGCCCGAGACGCTGGAACGGGATCTGCAGCCGTTGAGGGAGAGAGCCTATCGGTTGGCTTCGTCCAAGGAAGCTCCTCCCGAATGGAACGATGCGGTGAATTTGCGATTGGAAGTAACTTATTTAACGTTGCGAGCCGTCCAAGCCGATATGCTTCATTGCGGAGGTCCCGCCTACTTGCAGCAAAGCGACCCGTCCCGCAGGCTGAGAGAAGCTTACTTCCTGGCCAATCTGACGCCGACGATCAAGCATTTGGAGAAAATGCGCAGCATCCAGGCTCGCGGCGGGCGAGGTTGCTAACCTTCTCATTCATCTCGATAAGTGGAAATTAGAGGAATACGCATCGTGCGGCTCGAATATAAACCACAACCAACGGCTTTATATTCCGGAAAGGGAGTGCACCGATGAGTCAATCCGCCTATCGGATGGAGAAGGAAATCAGGAAGAACGTGCAATTAAACTATTTGCTGCACTTGCCGG
Source organism: Paenibacillus hemerocallicola (assembly GCF_006265175.1). GTDB lineage: Bacteria > Bacillota > Bacilli > Paenibacillales > NBRC-103111 > Paenibacillus_AB > Paenibacillus_AB hemerocallicola. The sequence goes on from NZ_VDCQ01000003.1 coordinate 9,348, forward strand.
AACAATACGGGAAACAAGCGGGAGTGAAATGGCCACTGATCGTATTTCTTCACGGATCGGGCGAGCGTGGCGACGACATCGAGAAAGTGAAAATTCACGGTATCCCCAAAATCGCGGAGAGGGACCCAAGCTTTCCGTTTATTGCCTTATCTCCCCAATGCCCCAAAGATTCTTACTGGAATATCGAGCAGGATGGAGTTATGGCGCTGTTGGACGAGATTGTGACCGGCTATAACGTAGACACGAGCAGGATCTATCTGTCCGGGCTCAGTATGGGCGGATACGGCACCTGGAAGCTGGCTTGCGATTATCCCGACAGGTTTGCGGCCATTGCGCCGATTTGCGGAGGGGGAGACCCTTACCGGGCGAAAGCTTTAAAACATACTCCCGTATGGGCGTTTCACGGTGCCAAGGATAGTGTCGTGTCGATTGGCGAATCGGAACAAATGGTCGAGCGGCTAAAGGCTGGCGGGGGAAATGTAAGATTTACGGTCTATCCCGATGCCGACCACAATTCGTGGACGGAAACGTACGATAATCCGGAGCTGTATGAATGGATGCTCCGCCATTCGCGGACTTGAAATAAGGGGGGAGAAAGTCGCGCAACCGCGGCTTTTTTCGCGTTCCGGTGACCTTTCCAATCGATCTGTGCTCAGTTTTGAACTCTTGCTATTCCCAGCGCCAGGTGATGCCAGAGTATACTTTCGGCAAGATCGGCTTGCTGGTCTTCGCATTCCACGATCAAGATCACTTGCGAATTTTTCCCGCGTAAAAGCCGCTGGCGCTTTTTGATCACTTTGTAAACAAATAAATCAATCAGAAATCCCGATAAAAATCCTCCGCCGGCTCCGATAAGTCCCCAATAAATCGGACCCCATTTCAAAGAAAAGCCGACGCTTGCTCCAATGACGGATAGTGCGGTCCCCAGCGCCGCTCCCGTGCTGATAAGCGATACTCCATCTGAATTATGAGTGGAGTCGAATATTCTTCGTTCCACTTTGCGGTTCGTGAGGGGGACGGCAAAAATTCGTTCTTTTTTCACCCCTGCTTTTTCCAATTCCATTATCGCCAATTCCAAATAATTGGAATGTTCAAAGGTGGAAAAAACTTGTATCAACGATTTTGCACCGTCCCTTTTTTTACTTTGAAGTCGGCATGCTGATAATTGGATTTGAGAAAATCCTGTTGTTCTTTTTCAAACAATTTGTTGTTTTCCACGGTGTTGATATAGGAATCGTAAATCGCAAACCCCCACATGGAAGGCATATACAAAAGCCACTGCTTGTCCAACACGTCTGTCGCTTTCCGAATTTCTCCGAAGAAAAGAAGTTGGACGGCTTCGAGCAAATGGGAGAAATATAAGAAGGCGATCGTCCAGACCAGCGAAAAAAATGCCGTTATGATTCGATGAATATGCAATTGCCCGAGTCCCGGCATAAATATCGACCAAAAGACGGACATGATCGGACTTCGTTTGTCCAAATAGTTGATTTCCAGCGATCCGATGCTAAAGGAATTAAACGGTGCGTTTTCTTTCTCGGCGAGCAAGTACACTTTATTCATGTCGACTGCCGTGCGATAGCTGTCCCAAATGGCAAATAAATACACCGGGATGTACATAAGCATCCATCTGGAATTCAAAGCTTGCCTGGCCAGCTCAATATTGCCGCTAAAGGAATAAACCATCGCCAAATTGATTTTGGCGTTATAATTCACGAACACCTCCCATATGAAAAGGACCAATCCGCGCAAATACTTACCCAGCAGGAGATGGCCGAATCCGGGGAATGCGGCCGACCACCATGCCATAATGTACGGGTTACGCAAGTGGAATTGGGTTGTGCCGAAAATACTTACATGGGCCTTGTAGCGACGGTAAAGATTGTTTGAATTTTTATAGTTATCCATCCCGAAACGCCCTCTGTTTTTTGGTTTAGCAGCATACATGAAGTATTTCCAAATAATCGGCGTTTAAAATATCGGATTGGTTCGTATGCGAAAAGGGCTGTCCGGAGACAGCCCTTCCATAATAAGCGGACAAACCACGGGTAGTCGTTTAGGCTCCGCTACGCGGGTAGCTGACCACCGGTTCCGGAAGAGGTCTGCCGATCGCCTCCACCTTGTAGCCGAAACCGTATCCGCTTAGGCTGTCCAAAGAGACTTTTCCGTTTCTCCGCGTATATAGCCCGGGGTGAACCGCAGCTTCGTATAGGGAAGCTTCCGGATAAAATTGCATGCTGTTCGTTTCCACGCCCATGATCGTTCCGGCATGGTAGGCGAGCAGCGCATGGGGAATTTGCGCAAGCATCGGGTTCGTCAAGTCCTGAACCATCAGCGTCATGCCGTGCGCCTTAGCCCAGCATAGACTCAGCAGGGCGCCGGTCTGCGTTTTGCAGGTTTTCAAGGCGACCCCGCTCCAGCCGAGCTCCCGTCCCAGCTTCACGAGCTCCCAATCATGGGCGCTTTCGTCCATAAACAGCGGCTTTCTGGCACTGACGCTGCGGACGTCGAGCGGATTCGATTCCAGATCGTAAGGGAAGGGCTGCTCGATGTATAGAATGGATTTATAGATGTCCGGATGCTCGACCAACAGTCGATCCAGAATATCGTTGACGTAGCCGCAATCGGTAACCTGACAATTGAAATCCGCCGACAGCCATAATACCCCGTTGTCCAGTGCGAGCTGTCCCGCCTGCTGCATACGCCGGTAATCCCACTCGGGATCGTTGCCCGTCAGCTTGATTTTCAAGCAGGAAAGGCCGTCCCTGCGCATCCACTGCTCCAACGTATACGGATAGCCGTCATTCTCGTCATTCTCCGCCGGCTCGTGATCGAACAGTCGATCTTTGCCTCCGACCAGGTGCCACGCAATCAATTGCTTATGCTCCGGTATTACGAGAAAGTCGGCCGGATATTTGCCGGCAAAGGGATTGGGCTTACCGTGCAGAGACGGGAAGTAGGCGCTCAAGTCCCGGTTCATATAGTCGCCGCCATAGGTGGCATATACCGGAACCCGGTTCGCGTGGCCGTAAGCGTCGTGGATTGCGATATCGAACAGCGAGAAGCATACGAGCGCGGCCAAATAAGGGAGCTTGAGGCCGGAAGCTTGCGAGAACGATTCGGTCAATCCCGGCAAAGCCCGTTCCATGAACGAATGCCCCAGCTCAAAAGCATGTCCTTGCTCGTCCCAATCGGACAGCGCCGCCGCGATTTGGAGACAGAAGCTCTTCAAGGCTTGCTCCCTGACGCCGTATGGCAAATCGCCGGGCCATACCCACTGTACGCTCAGAGGCGTTTCGCCCCAGCCCGAGGCTGTCGCGCCATCACGATTCTCCACGTCTACGCGGACTCTGGCGCAAGTAACGGACGTCAACACTTCCGCTCCGAATTTGAGCGGCACCCGTGTCTGGACTGGCAGGAAATACAGCTCCAACCCCCGGATCCGAATGTCATGCTTGTTCATGCCGCTGCTCCTTCCCGAAAGCTTCCTGAATATAGGCCAGTTCTTCCCGCAAAGAGGCAAGATGGAGTGAGCGGTCGGAAGGATGGTAAAAAGGCTGAATGTTGACTGCGACCGGATGATCCAAAGCTCGCAGGCTTTTGCCGATATCGTGCCAATTGATAAGCCCTTCCTGACAAGGCGCCCACGACGCCGACCAGCCTTTGCCCGGCAAGCTGCGGCCTGCGGGATCTTGTCTCGGAGCGACATCCTTGACGCCGACCGCAGCCAAATAGGTCCCCAATAAGGAGAATGCCCTTCCGTAATGCTCTCTTCCTTCGTGGAACTGGTTGCCCGGATCCAGCATAATGCCGACATGCTCCGCCGGCAGACCCGAAACGATGTCCAGTGCCGATTGCGAATGCTGGATCAATTGCGAGGAGCCGTGGTGCACTTGATAAATCGCTTTCATCCCGAAGGTCGAGCATAGCTCCGCCAGCTTTTCCATCTGCGAGCGCGCTTCCGCCAATTGCCGGGACAACTCGATTGAAGGCCCATAGGGAAAATATCCGATGCGCAGAGCGTTCACGCCCAGCGACGATAAAATCCGAAGGGGATCGGGATCGTCCAGCAGCATCTTGGGCGTATACGAGGTTGTGGCGAGCTCCACGCCGATTCCATGCCCTCGCATGAACCCGACATAACGCGATGCTTCCCGTTCGAGTCCCGAGTGTGTGACCCAATAGCCGTCGCGAACGATCAAGTCCACGCAATCCGCGCCCGCCTCGGTCAACAAGCCGGCCAGCGTCTCGAGCGGTACGTCCTGAAGCAGCTTCGGGAACAAGCTGTAGACTGCTTTCATTCGAATCCGCCTCCTAAGCCATCCGCTCGAGCATATTCCAGTCCACGACCATCAATGGGCGCTTCCCGGTCACGTGAGCCTCGATGTCGGCAGCGACCTGATCGCCGATATGATAGCTCGCGCCGCCGGCAAGATGAGAGGTGTATACGACGTTCGGCAAAGAACGGATCGGGTTGTCCGGATGCGCCGGTTCAGGATCGGATACGTCGAGAAAGGCAAATAGCCGTCCTTGTTCAAGCTCGCGGATTAGCGCGCTTTCGTCAATGCAATCGCCTCTGGACGTATTGATGAAGACGCAGTCGTCCTTCATCGCTTGGAAATGCTCCGATTTCATCATCCGGTACGTTTCTTTCGTCCGGGGCGTATGAAGGGTTATCGCGTCACAGGCGGCGCACAATTCCGTAAGCGAATCGACTTTTTCTGCCCCCAGTTCCGCTGCCGCTTCACGTGTCATATACGGATCATACAGCAGCACCCGGGTCCGGAAAGGGCGAAGCAGCTTCATAACTTCCCGTCCGACCCAAGAAGCGCCGATGACGCCTACGGTCGCCCTGGCCGCGTACAATTTGTTGATCGGCTTCGCTCCCCGCACTGTCCGGTTTTGCTGCGAATTCGGAATGATTCTGCGCAGCCCGACGATGATTTCTCCCAACACCATCTCGGCAACCGTTCTGGCGATGGCGGGCGCGCACGAGGCGATGAGCAACTCCCGGCCCCGCAAATCGTCGGTGAAGAAATGCTTAACCGTACCGGCCGCATGCTCCCATAATTGCAGCTGCGGGCATTTCTCCAGTATCGCTTTTGTCGGAATCGCCGTTCCCCAGGAGCCGACAGCGATATGGCATGTTTGCAGAAAATCGCCGGCTTCCTCCTCGGTGAACGGTTTGTCCGTATCGTTCCAAATTACCTCGGCGACATTTTGCAGTCTTGCTCTGCTGTCCGCCGAGAACAGCTCCGCACACGCTTTCGATGGGATCAGTATGCCTACTTTAACCATATTGTTCACGCTCACCTCTTTGTTTTATAATACTATTACCCTATCATGAGCACGGTCGGAAGCGAATGTCAGAATCATCGGATTACTTGTCATTATGTGTGATCTCAATTCACGTCCGTCAGGGAGGATACCTATGAAATCAGCAGTGCTCTCCGTCTACTTCGGGGCCAAAACGGTTCCGTCTATCGTCGAACCGCACACGCACGAATATTGGCAGATGGAAATCGTAACGCAAGGCGTCATAGGCAGCAGTCTGCTTGGCGAAGGTCATCTCTTGGAAACGGGAGATATGCTGCTGATCCCGCCGGGCTGGGAGCACGAATTCATGTATCGCAAGCCAGGCGTCGCCTGGATTACTTTAAAGTTTGAACGGGAGAAGGACGACGATGTCGTATGGGGAGGGATCATCCGCGGCAACCAGTTCACGAACAGGCTCGTCTCTTCCTTTAAAACCGCGATTCACGGCTCGGCGAACAAGCAGTACGAAAAAGTATTCGTGAGCGGCTTCCTCGAAACGATGTTTCACTACATCCTGTCCGACGATTTCAATAAGACGGACGATGCGTCCAGTCTGATGCTCCGGCAAATCGAGGAGAAGGTGTTGAATCGGGACGGAAAAGCGGTTACCGTGAACGAACTTGCCGCCGAGCTGTCTTATACGCGAAGCCATTTATCCAAATCGTTCAAAGAGATTACCGGAGACAATTTGAAAGCCTATATTGACAAAACCCGCATCCGCAAAGTGGAGGAAATGCTCCGTTACAGGGAGCACAGCATAACGGAAATCGCCGCCGATCTCGGGTTCAACGATATTTTTTCGTTCTCCAAATTTTTCAAGAAGCATACGGGCTTCAGTCCAAAGGAATTCAAGAGAAAGGTGGCGGAGCGGAGGGACGAGTCGGATTGAGGCCGGATCGGCTTTGTACAAAAAAAATAAGCAAGATATTGATTTATCCATTGAGTTATGTCCGGTATTTTTGTACCCTCTTTACAGATAATGATAATCATTATCTGTATGCATGGCCACATGGCGGGAGGGAACTAGGTTGATGAAGATAGCAAGAAAAACCGTTGCGGCGATGGCGATGACGGCGGTTGTAGGAATGATGCTGCTGGCTTGCACGAACGGCAATACAGACGGGGGCTTGACCGGAACGGAAGCGGGAAACCGCACCGCAGCGGATACGGCTGCAAAGCAAGAAAGTCATGAACGGACGTCGTCGAGTGAAAAGGCCGCAACGCGCGTTTACAACGATTACAAGGGGCATGCGGTAACGATCCCGGCTGCGCCGAAGCGCGTCATATTCGCAGGAGAGACAACCGGCGATCTGATCGAGCTCGGTATTCCGCTGGTCGGCATTTTTGGAAATAACCTCGAAGGAAGAATATACCAGAAAGAAGCGGCCAAAATCGAAAACGTAGGCTTTCCGATCAGCTTGGAGAAAGTCGTCTCCTTAAATCCCGATCTTATCCTAGTAGCCAGCACCGATGAGAATGCATATGCCCAACTGGCCAAAATCGCGCCGACGATTATGTTCGATACGTTCGCCGGGCTCGACACGCGCATGAAGGAGCTTGGCCTTATTTTCGACAAGCAGAAGGAGACTGCGGACTGGCTCCAGAGCTATAACGCCAAGGCCGAGGAAATGTGGAAGAAGCTCTATGCCACCGTGCTGAAGCCGGGCGAGACGGCTTCCGTCTTTACTTTTTATCCGGGCGACCGGTTATTCGTAATGGCGAGAGCCGGATTGCCGCAGATGCTCTATGGAGAAGGCGGATTGAAGCCGACGGCTCCGATTCGGGAAGTTTTGGATTCGAACCAAGGCTTCAGGCAAATTTCCGCCGAAGCCATCGGTGATTTTGCCGGCGACCGCATCTTCATTCTGGACCCGGTTGCCGACGAAGCGAAGCAGTCGACGGAGAAGCTGCTGAACAGTCCGGTGTGGAAAAATCTCCCTGCCGTCAAGAACGGTCACGTGTACAGAATGTATATCCAGAAATCGGACTCGGATGCCGTTACGCGGAAATGGATGCTGGAAGAGCTGCCCAGAATGCTGGCGAAATAATACCCGGTCGCGATCGGGTGCATAAGCAAGCTTTTCAATCTTTGGGTTGAAAGGCTTGTTTTTTGTATTATATAATAGTAATTAATGATAATCATTCTCAATTGAAGGAGAGGCGTTTCGGCGTGAGCAACCCCATCATCCCTTCCATGTTCAGGCGATCCTTGCTGTTTCATTTGGAAACGGTCCGTATGCACCGGGTGCCCCCGGGAAAAGCAGAGTCGCCCGAGCCTCGGGACGCATATACGTTGTTCGTCGTATTGGAGGGAGAAACGGAACTGACCGAGGGCGGCAGACTCTTGCATATGCTTCCCGGCGCGGCATTCCTGTCAGGTCCGCAAAATCATATCGCCCTTCGAAATATCGCGGCCGGCTCGTTTGATTATTGCGTAATGACCTTTGCAGCAATAGAGGTAAGAGAACGAATTCCCCATACATACGCGGAAGAGCCGAAGGCGGGGGCGGGCTACCTGTTGGCAAGTCCGTTGAATCGCGTGCTGCGTCTAATCGAGCAGATCGTGAAGGATTCGCCGTCGCCCGGCGAAATAGACGAATATAGACGACAGGCTTGCTTTCAGGAGATGATGGCGCTTCTGATCGAATTCAATTACAAGTCGGAGAACCGCAGTGCGGCCAAGCTTGTCGACGATTCTCTCGCCTATATGCATGCTCACTATATGGAAGACATTAGCGTTCGGCAGCTTGCGAAGCTGGCCGACGTTCCTCAGCACCAGTATACGTCCGTATTTCAGCAGGCGACGGGCAAAAAACCGCTCGATTATTTAAACGGTCTCCGAATCGAACGCTCCAAAGAGCGTCTTCGGGCTTCCGATGCCCCGCTGCGGGAAATTGCCCGGCAGGTGGGTTATCGCGATGAATATTACTTTAGCCGCCGCTTCCGGCAGCTGACGGGGCGTACGCCGAGGCAATACACCCTGACGCCGCCAGAGCGCGTCAAGGTTCGGGACTGGCTGGGCAGAACCGTCGAAGTTCCGGAGAGCCCCCGCAGAATCGTTTACCATGGAGAGACGGTAGGCGACCTGCTCGCGCTTGGCGCGGAGGTGGTCGGCGGCAGCGCATTCTGGTCGCAGCGCTCCGTACTGGGAAATCTATTGCGCGATGTGGTCGATGTAGGGTTTATGATCGATGAAGACAAGCTGAGAGGGCTGAAGCCGGATTTGATCATTCTGGCGAGCAGCGACGAGAACAAATACGGCAAGGCCGCGGCTATCGCGCCGACGGTAACGTTCGATTCGTTCGCGCCTCTACGGGATAGAATGTCCGTTCTGGGCAATCTGCTCGGGCTCCGCCATTCGGCCGAGCAATGGCTGAATACTTATGAGGAACGCTCCGCCCGCATGTGGCATAGGCTGAGAGACGAGCTTGCTCCCGGAGAGAGCGCGTCGGTATTCATTGCCGACCGCTGCGGCAAGTTTTTCGTGATGGGCGCCATCGGGCTTCCCAAGACGTTGTATCACGATTCGGGCTTTCGGGCTCCGTCTTACATCGGGCAGTTGATAAGCCAGGGCAGATTCTATAAGGAAATTGTCCCTCGCGATCTGCCCGCGCTCGCCGGAGATCGGATCTTTATGGTGTTGACCTCGGAAGAGTCATCGCGGAAGGCTGCCTATGCGCTCGCGAACAGTAAGTTGTGGCAAGATTTGCCCGCCGTTCGCGCAGGCCGCGTTTACTGGGTAGAAGACGAGTCGTGGAATTACGGCGACGCTTTAACTTGCGACCGGTTGGTTGAACAGCTCCCGGCCCTGCTGCTCCAATCATCCTAATCCGCATTCGAGCAAAAATAGACGAAGACGATACAATCCTTCCACCTTCTCAAAGAATATAGTAATTCTGATACCGCTTATATGCGCGCGAGATTACGAAGCTGGGGAGTGGGACATGGATGAATAAAGTTTTCGTCAACGGCGTGAATATATGTTACGAATCGGCGGGGGAAGGATTCCCCTTGATCGGGATCACGGGGAAAGACAGCAATATGAACTGGTGGAACCCGACGATGAAGGCGGCGTTAAGCGAAAGGAACCGCTTCATCATGCTCGATAATCGGGGCTCGGGCCGAAGCGACGCCCCGACGGAAGCATACGGCATCTCGGACATGGCCAAAGATGTCGTAGGGCTGATGGACGCCTTGGGCATCGAGAAAGCGCATATTCTGGGCCAATCGATGGGCGGAATGATCGCGCAGGAAATCGCGATCGAGCATTCCGAGCGTGTGGCGAAATTAATCTTATGCTGCACGACGAGCGGGGTAACCCGGGTGGTGCCTTCTTGGCGGATGATAAAGTGGCTGTGGCGAAAAAAAGCGGGATTCTCCCCTCAAGACACGCTGAACATGCTGTTCTCCAAAGACTACATGCAACAAAATCCGGCGATGATCGCGGCACTCTTCGAACGGATGCAAATGGCGCCCTCGAACGCCAGAAGCATAGAGATTCATAAACTGGCGAACAAAAGCTTCGACTCGTATCAGCGACTCGGCGGGATCACGGCGCCGACGCTTATCCTTCACGGCGAAGAGGACTGGGTCTTCCGTCCGAAGCACGCCAAAATTTTGAACCAGCGTATCGCAGGCTCGGAACTGATCCTGTTTCCTCACGCGGGCCACGGCGTCTTCTCTCAGGAGCATCGCAAGGTGCTGGAGGAGATCCGCCGTTTTCTCGATTGACGCGTGCGGCTTTGATCGTAGCTCATGGCATATGTTTCAACTCGCTTAGTTACATGAAGGCTGCCTATTTGCAGAGCAGTCTTTTTTGTTTTTGTCGGAACGGGCACTCCGTACGCTTATCCCGAGATGGACCAAGGACACAGGGGATGCGCTAAACGGCGGGAAGGAATGCCTTTATCGCGTGCTTAACGTTTTTTGCGGAAATTCATCTTGGGTTTGCAATGGCGCAGTTCGATTTAGCGAAATTGAATTTTCTGTGGCGTCAAGAAATACTAACCCGCCGTAACATGGTATAATATAGGAAACACTTTATTATGAAAGGATGAATCCAAGTGGCTATCCTGAATCAAGTACCGATTGTAAAAGTAGAAATGCTGATACGCAAACCGGTTAACGAGGTGTTTGAAGCTTTTATCGACCCGGCGATTACTACCAAATTTTGGTTTACCAAAAGCAGCGGGAAATTGGAGACCGGCAAACGCGTCCAGTGGGAGTGGGAAATGTACGGCGCCTCCGCTGACGTGGATGTAAAAGATATCGTGCCAAACAAGCGAATATTGATCGAATGGTCGCCCAACAACACGGTGGAATGGATTTTTGCTCCCAGAGCGGATAACGAAACGTTTGTCACGATTACGAACAGCGGCTTTGAAGGAGATGGGGACGACATCGTAAATCAAGCCTTGGATTCAACGGGTGGCTTTACGATGGTACTATGCGGCCTTAAGGCGTTTCTCGAGCACGACATCGTCTTGAATCTCGTATCGGACAAAGCTCCGGACGCCCATGTGAAGCGTTAACAATCGACACTATGTTTTTGCGGAATATATCTACGGGTAAGGAGAAGGACAATGCGCGAAGATATTGTGGCGGCCATAACAAAAACAACGAACAGGCGTTCCTTGTTCCACTTTACAAGGGCTGACAATTTGCTGGCCATTGCCCGTCTCGACTCGTTGTTGTCCAGCAGCCGAATCGATCCCGGTCTGACAGGTGAGCGGCGACTGCAGGCGATGAAAGTAACGTCCGATAAATATTCCATTACTATAAATGCTCATTTGAAAATTCCCGACATCATGATGGACGCTTCGATTACTCAGGAGCAATTTCGGACATGCCTGGACCGGCATGTCTTTTTTTGGCCGACGCTCAAGGATTGTCGGAAGATGATGGATACGTACGCCAGAAGAGAACCCGAAGAAAGGTTCGCCGTGCTGGAATTTGATGCATATTTTTTGATGACCGGTCATTTTTCCGCCGTGAAGTTGTCCAAATACGATTCGGGGAGTGCGCCACGCTTTCCAAAAACATGCTCCTATAGGAAAAGCTTGGAGATGTTTCTGCCCCTGGATCAATTTAAGCTAGTATCGGGCAGCATTGTACCCACGAAGGCATCCGAAATACGCGAGGTACTGATCGAAGATCGGGTTATGAATGTCTCAGACTATTTGCAAGCGGTTTACGTCGATCGTTGTGAAGATGCGCCAATGCTTTGGAGGAAATGGATTCGGCCGCTAGCGGAATTGAGGGACAAGGGTAGGTGATTCAACATAAAAACCTCCAACCTGAGACTTTATCTGTGCTCGAGTTTCATTTTCTCGATTGCTTCTTATAAATTCTAAACAGATCAAATCAGGAGGCGTCGGTTGTTATGAAACAGAATAAATATGACGATCCCGGATTCTTCGAGCAATACAGCCGGATGCCTCGTTCGATCGGCGGGCTGAATGCTGCGGGGGAATGGCACGAACTCCGAGCGTTGCTGCCGGAGCTGCGCGATAGGCGCGTTCTTGATCTTGGCTGCGGCTTTGGTTGGCATTGCCGATATGTGCGCGAACAGCAAGCCCGATCGGCAGTAGGGGTCGATCTCTCGGAGAAAATGTTAGCCTATGCCCGTGAGAACACCAACGATTCCGCAATCGAGTATCGTCGGCTGGCAATCGAGGACATCGACTTTGCCGCAGGGGAGTTCGACGTGGCGATAAGCTCGCTTGCCCTTCATTATGTGGAGCGCTTCGACTTCGTTTGCCGCAAAGTTCATCATTGTCTCGTACCCGGAGGCACGTTCATACTGTCGGTCGAACATCCGGTCTTTACCGCTCTCGCTGCACAAGACTGGCATTATGGTCCGCAGGGCGAGCGGTTGCATTGGCCTGTAGACGACTACCAGAATGAAGGCGTGCGGCAGACAAGATTTCTGGACAATGATGTCGTCAAATATCATCGAACGATCGCAACCTACATCAATACGTTGCTTGATTCGGGATTCACGATAACGAAGCTCTCGGAACCTCAGCCGACGCAAGAAATGCTCGCCGCCAATTCCGAGATGCGAGACGAAACCCGGCGTCCCATTTTTCTCTTGATCGCAGCGGTCAAAAATTAGGGTTGCGCCAAAAGACCGCTTAGCGCATAACACGCGCAAGCGGTCTTTTTGGTATGCAGGTCAGGCGGAGAGAATGCCCGGCATTCGTCATTTCGACCAGTCTGCGCATTTGTCGCAAGTGGAGTAATCGTCCGGTATATACTCGATGCGCGATCCTGCATAAATTCGCAGTAGCCCCAGTTCCGCATCATAGTCGACCGGTCCGTCCTTCACGTAATACCAGGTCTTCAGCGTAGGCGCCTGTTCGTATTCCTGGAAAATAAAAACATTCAATTCTGTCTTGTGCCTCAGCAAGTGACTTGCCGGTTCGCCCGGGGGCAGCTCTACATCGAATTGCCAGCCTTCCCCTGAAGGAGAAACCGAGTAAGGAACCGGATCTACGCGTGTATCCACGTACACCATTCCGCCCACCGCATGTTTGATCAACAGCGTTTGTCTCATCATTTATCGTCTCCTTACATTAGCACCGGCCGGTTTCTACAGATCAATCAGCATGAAGAACGCATTTGCTTCCGCTGTCAGCTCAAGCCGCCGCTGGCTCTGCGCCTGCAAAACCTCCGATTCGGCAATCGAGGTTCGGTTTCCTTCGGATGGCAGGACGGCAAGCCGGCCTGAGATCATATACAGAAAATGTTTGCGCCCCGGTTCGGATTCGTAAGTTAGCGACCGTCCCGGTTCGAGCTTGCCCAGATAGATCGTCAAATCTTGGGCAATCGTTGCCGAGCCCGGAAGAGACTTGCCGGATACTACGGGCAGCAACGCGTTGGCCAATCCGTCAGGTTCGTAGCGGGAAGTTTCGTAAGAGGGGAGCAGGCCTCGTTCCCTAGGCATGAACCACAGCTGCAGCAGTCGTAGCTGTTCCGTATCCGAATCGTTAAACTCGGTATGAATGATTCCGCTGCCCGCCGTCATACGCTGTACTTCGCCGAATGAGGCCACAGCCCTGTGTCCCAGGTTGTCTTCATGGCGTATCCGGCCGTTCAGCACGATCGTAACGATCTCCATGTCGCTGTGCGGATGAGCGCCAAATCCGGTGTCCGGCGCCAGTATATCGTCGTTGCAGACGCGCATGACCCCGAACCCTTCGCGATCCGAATTCTGATAAGACCCGAATGAAAACACGGGTCTGGACTGCAGCCAGCCCAGGTCGGCAGAATGCCGTGCCGCTGCGGGGAAAATTTCGATCATGTGTCACACCCCCGATTTCCATTTTCCTCATTATAGCTTATGTCGTCACGTATCTCCACAGCGTGATGCGGGGCTGCGCGGAGAGATCTATGGTACAATGGGCGTACATGAACCCGGAGGTAACGCCATAAATGAACGAAGCACATCGGAATCCGATTCGAAATGTCGGTATTTTTGCTCACGTCGATGCAGGCAAAACGACGACGACCGAACATATATTGTTTGAGAGCGGTCGCATCCGCTCGCTTGGCAGCGTCGATACGGGTACTGCCCAAACGGACCGGATGGAGGTTGAGCGGGAGCGCGGCATTTCGGTCCGCGCGGCGGTGACCCGTTTCACCCGCAATGGCGTTCAGGTCAACTTGATCGATACGCCCGGACATGTGGATTTCCTCTCCGAGGTTGAACAGTCTCTCCGCGTCATGGACGGAGCCGTGTTGATCGTCTCGGCGGTCGAAGGCGTGCAGGCTCAGACGGAAGTCATATGGCAGGCGCTTCGCGATCTAGACATCCCGACAATCTTATATGTGAACAAGCTCGATCGGATCGGTGCTGATCCATTAGGCGTATTGACCCGCATTCGCAAGCTGATGTCCGCCCGGTCCGTACCGATTCAGGCGCCGATCGGAGTGGAAGAACAATATGTCGGAAACAACGATCTATTGATGGCGGAAAAAACGGATGAAGGTCCCATTGAGACACAATCGTACCGGGATCTCCTCGCTGAGACTATAGCAGAACGCAGCGATACGCTGCTGGAGAGTTATATCGAGAAAGGATGTCTGCACGCAGTCGAGCTGTTGCCCGCGCTCGAGGAGGGGATTCTCCGTTCGGAGCTCTTCCCTGTGCTGTTCGGCGCATCGAACAGGGGGTTAGGCATTCAACAGCTGATGGATGCGATCGTGCGATGGCTGCCGGGCCCTTCGGGGGATGCCGATTCTCCTGCGGCCGGTATCGTATTCAAGCTCGAGCGCGATCCGGATATGGGACGGATTGCTTATATGCGCTTATACAATGGTACGCTGCGCAATCGGGAGCTCGTACATAACTCGACGCTGGATATTCACGAGAAGATCACCCAAATTCGCAGGATCGACTTGGGTAAAGCCGAGGATATCGGTATAGTAAAGGCCGGCAATATTGCGGCGGTGTACGGAATGAATCGGACTCGCGTCGGCGACATAATCGGAGCGTCCTCCGGGGTCCCGGGGGAGAGAAGACTGGCAGTACCGCTATTAACCGTACAAGTCCGCTGGAACGATGTCGCCGACTCCCCGAAGGTGGTAGCGGCCTTTCAAGAGCTGGCCGACGAAGACCCGCTGCTTGACGTGCAATGGCTTCAAGAGGAAAGGGAGCTGCACGTGAAGGTCATGGGTCCCATACAAGTGGAGGTTTTGGTCTCGGTGCTGAAAACCCGTTTCCGGTTGGATGTCCGCTTCGACCCGCCGTCGGTTATATACAAGGAGACGCCGTGCGGCGTTGGAGAAGGCTTCATTGCATACACGATGCCTAAGCCGTGTTGGGCGATCTTGCGCTTCCGGATTGAACCCGGGTTAAGGGGGAGCGGTCTGCAGTACGTTTCCGATGTCAAATCGGAACGCTTGCTCGAGAGTTATCGGAACGAGGTTGCGCGTCGAGTGCCCGAGGCGCTGCAGCAAGGTCTGCACGGCTGGCAGGTGACCGATTTGAAGGTAACGCTGGCGGATGGCGAGCATCACGTTTGGCATACGCATCCGCTCGATTTCGTCATTGCGACTCCAATGGGCATTATGAACGGGCTCGCAAATGCGGGAACGAAGCTGCTCGAGCCGCTGCTGAGGTTCCGCTTGTCCGTTCCGGAGGAATTCGGCGGCAAGGTGATGAACGAGCTGATCCTGATGCGCGGCGAGTTCGACTCCCCCGTCATTCGCGGGGGGCGGTTTGAGATTGAGGGGGTATTGCCTGTAGCGACATCGATCGATTTTCCCGCCCGACTCGGTTCGTTGACAAAAGGTCGGGGAATCTTATCGACAATGTTCGAAAGTTATCGGGAGTGCCCTCCTGACGTTAAGGCGGAGAGGAAGCGAAGAGGCGTCAATCCTCTCGATCAGGCGAAATATATTTTGGCGGTACGCAATGCGCTGACCCAATCTTAATGGGAATTTTATCATTAATTAACCTTCTACATAATTTGTAGTTAATATAATAATTCGTATAATGTTAATATATTTTCACTACTTCTAATTATGTATCGGACGCATTAGAATAGGTGACAGAACGAAGGGGAGTAAATCGATAAGCGGGAGGCATGACTAATCCGATGAATAGTATTCCCGACAGCCAAATTCGGATAGCACCGGACGTTTTGAGAGATTTCGTATCAAGTCTTGCCCTTAAATCCGGGATGAAGACAGACAATGCCGAATTATTGGCCGACCTGCTCGTCAAAAATGATCTTCGCGGCGTCTACAGCCACGGTTCCAGACAGATTGCCACTTATGCGCGCATTATGCGTAACGGTTCGATTAATCCGAACCCCGAGACGCATATGGTGAGCGATAGCCTGACGACGTTTGTCGTGGACGGAGACGGAGGCCTTGGATATTTTCCCGCCTACAGGGCGGCCAAGGAGCTGATCGGCCGTTGCAAAAACAACGGGGTCGCCGTAGCCGTCACCCGAAATCACGGTCACATCGGAGCGGCAGGTTTATATTCCCGGATGCTTGCGGAGCAAGGGCTGATCGGCTATGTCACATCCGGGCACCAATTAGCCTTGAGTCCCGGAGATTCAGTTATGCGAGCGGCGGGAGGTTCGCCCATGTCGTTTGCCGTACCGTCCGGCAACGCGCCGGATATGGTTCTCGATTTCGGTGCGATGCATGATTTATATGAACAGTCGCCGCATGTGGACGAATTATTCCGATTGGCCCCCGGCCTCGTTTTTCGCAGTATGGGATTAGGCTTTATGTGTCAGGCTTTGGGTGGGTTCCTGGCAGGCGTGCCGGCCGAGCAGGAACGGGCCGTTCGGCAATATGAAGGAGCCAATCAAGGCGCAATGATTATCGCCTTGGATATTTCCCGATTTACGCCAATCGAATCGTTCAAGCAGGAAATGGACGCTTATATGCGCTTAACCCAACAAATGCAGCCCATGCCCGGGTACGAGCGCGCCACATTACCGGGAGTGCTGGAATCGGAACGGGAACGGGAGTGGAGCGCTGCCGGCATCCCGTTGGATCACAATCATATAGAAATTTTGAAATCGATAGCTGTCGAGTTGGGCACGGAACTCCCCTCCGGCCTGAATGCGCATTCCGACCAGTAAATGACGACCCTCTCCGCATTTCAATCCATGCGGAGGGGATTTTTTTTCGAACCGGTCAGTCCGGCAGGGATAAATCCGTATGCTTTGTCCCACCAGCAAGTCATGCAGCTTCAGCGAGGAGCGGGAAACAATGTAGTCGAACGTTTGTTCTCATCCCGATCTCGCGGGTATACCGCTATGACCGCCCCCGGACTTGTGATCCAGCGAGTAACGCTCAAAAACGCCACAAATGAATTCGACGTCGATGATAATGAACTATAGCATCGAATCAACAGGTATGCGACCGATTTGATGAAAACGGACGACATGACCAAGCGGCGTATGACAACCCGGTCGAGTATCAATTTTACTTGGAGGCGCATAGTCAATTTTTGATGGATTTGATGAGCGGAGCCAAATAGCAAATATATCGGTCGAAGCGGCCCCCTATTCTTGATAGGGGGATTTTGATCGTGAGCCAATAAGCCTTATTCCACTGTCGCAAATAAGCGCAAGTCTCGGCGTCAGTTCGGATGGAGGAGAAGATTTATATATCGTTATATTTTCCCGCTGAACATTGCACGAGGAGTGCGTTTCATCAACGGATGCGGAATAAGCCGGCGACCTTTGCAGGTCGTCTTTTATTGTAGGCATATACGATGGTAAACGGTCCGGAAATGCTCCAGTATCCGGGCGGAGAATAATCTCCGGTCCTTTTGCCAAAAATAGCCTTACTTTCATAATCCGGTTAGGGCAGGTGCGACTCTGCGGTGAAACACGCTAAATCAGGAAACGAAGGAAGTATGCGCGGAGAACTTGTTGACAATCAGCTGGATGCACCGTTATCGGAAAGCTTGGATTCCAACCTATCGGTATTGAAATCCGCTTTTGAAAATTGCTCGGACGTCATTCTTCATGCCTTCCGGATCGGCGGCTTAACAAAAGCCGTATTGGTCTATATTGACGGTTTGTCGAATATGGAGCTTCTCGATCAAAATGTACTGCTGCCGTTAATGAGCAAACAATGTCCGGCGGGGAGCGAGGGGCAGCAAATCAAGGACATGATAAACGTCTCGCAAACGATGGAAGTGAACACGTTTGCCGAACTGATCCTGCAAGTCTCATCGGGAAACCCCGTTGTTCTGAATGAGAACAACCCTAAGGGAATCGCAATCGGGCTGGCCAAATGGGAGCAACGGGGTATTGACGAGCCGATGGCGGAATCCGTAGTTCGCGGTCCCCGCGAAGGATTTACCGAGACGTTGGTGATCAACACGTCCATGCTTCGCAGAAAAATCAAAAGTCATCGGTTCAAAATGAAATCCGTTCTGGTAGGCCGGTACACGCAAACGAGGGTCATTATTGCCTATATCGACGGAATTGCCAATCCCGAGTTGATAGAAGAAGCTACAAGACGGATACGGCGTATCGAAATCGATGGCGTGCTTGAAAGCAATTATATCGAGGAGATGATCGAGGATAACCCGTACTCTCCGTTTCCCCAGCTCTCGACAACCGAACGGCCGGATGTGGCCAGCGGTGCCTTGTTGGAAGGCCGGGTGTTGATTATGGTCGAAGGAAGTCCCTTTGCCTTAATCGCCCCGACTACTATATTCGCCTTGCTGCAGTCTCCGGAAGATTACTATCAGCGCTATATGATCGGTTCCGCCATTCGCTGGCTGCGTTACTTTTTCGTAGGAGTCGCGCTGCTCGCTCCCTCTCTTTACGTCGCCGTCGTTACGTTCCATCAGGAAATGATCCCTTCCAATTTGCTGCTGACCTTGGTCAAATCCCGGGAGGAGATTCCATTTCCCGCATTGGTGGAGGCATTGCTCATGGAGATAACGTTCGAAGGCTTGAGGGAAGCCGGTGTTCGGCTGCCGAAGCAAGTGGGGGCGGCCGTAAGTATAGTCGGAGCGCTCGTGATCGGACAGGCGGCGACGGCGGCAGGGCTCGTTTCGTCGCCGATGGTGATGGTCGTTGCCATTACGGGTATCGCTTCTTTTATGATCCCGCAATATTCGGCGGGAATTGCGCTGCGCTTGCTGCGCTTTCCTATCATGCTCTTGGCGGGTATGCTCGGGTTGCTCGGTTTAATGATCGGGTTTATCGTCATTTATGTTCATTTATGCTCGCTTCGCTCGTTCGGCGTTCCTTATTTGTCCCCGATCGCACCGATGAAAAGCGGCGATATGAAAGATGTGCTGATAAGGGCGCCTCACTGGATGATGCGCACCAGGCCAAGTCTGAACGGAGAGTTCAACAAGATCAGACAACCGGCCGGACAAAGACCGAAATCGTCCGAAGGGGATGAATCTGCGCGATGAGATCGGGAAAAGAGAGGCTGCCTCGATCCGCAGCGACGAGATTGTTGCTGCTTCTGTTCCTGCTTATGGGCACGACGCTGGCAGCCGGCTGTTGGGACCGCAAGGAAGTCAATAATTTGTCGGTTATTATGGCTACGGGGATTGATAAAGCTGGAGAGGATCAAATCGAGCTTTCCGTGCAGGTGTATAATCCGAGAACCGCGGGAGGCGGTCAGCAGCAAGGGATGAAGGAGAGCGGCAACGGTGGCGGGGTCGACGGACAGACGATCGTAAGATCCGAAGTGGGAACCACCATCGCGGATGCGATGTCCAAGCTTCAAGAAAAGCTGTCGAGGCAAATCTTTTGGGGACACGGTGAAATATTCATTATCGGCGAGGAGTTGGCGAAAAACGGGCTTCGCGACCATATCGATTTTCTTCTTCGAAGCCCCGAAGTGAGAGACAATGCGGATATTCTGATAAGCAAAGGACCTGCAAAGCGCGTCCTCACTTTACACATTCCGCTGGAAAGGGATTCTGCCGAAATGCTGCATAACTTGACCGATCTTCATCTCGGGATTGCGACTACGATCGTGGATTTGAGCCGGATGTTGGTCAGTAGAGCAGGTGCGGCCGTCCTGCCGCTAGTCAAGTACTCCCAGTCGGAGGAGCAAAATGGCGGGTCGGGCAAAATTTCTTATCTTAGGGGAGCCGGCATTTTGAAGAAGGACAAGCTGGTCGGCTTTATCGATAGCGATATAACGCGCGGTGTGATGTGGATCCGAAACGAAATCGATAGGGCTACGGTAACCGTTACTCCAAAACAAACGGAGAGCGGATTCGTCACTGCCAGGTTGATCCGCAGTCAAACGAAGCTGATTCCTTCGATCGAAGGCGATGAATGGACGATAACCGTGAAGAGCGTAGCGGAGGGAGACTTGATTCAAAATACGACATTGCTGGATTATGGGAAGCCCGAGCTGGCCAAACAATTGGAGAAGGACTTCGGTGAGCAAATCGACGCCAAAATAGCGGCTGCCGTAGCCGCGGTCCAACAAAATATGAACGCCGATATTTTGGGCTTCGCCCAAGCTTTCCACCGGAAATATCCTAAGGAGTGGAACCGGGTAAAGGACGAATGGGACGAAAAGTTTCCGCAAGTAAAAGTCACTTTTGAGAGCGATGTCAAAATAGAGAGACAGGGGCTTTCCTCTCCCTCGGCTCTTCGATCGAATCAAGGAGGGCGTTCCGAATGAAAGCCGGCGAAATAATAGGGATAACATTGCTGGTCGTCGTCATTTTTTTATGGGATTGGCCGAAACTTTCTCGTCAGCCGGCGACCTTGCGCACCGCTTTTATAGCCGTAACGGTGTTGGGATGGGTGCTGGCCGTGCTGCTAGTGTTTTTCCCGGAGCTTCCCGGTCCAACCCAATTGGTGGACACGATTTTCAAGCCGCTGGGTAAAACTTTGGAGTAACAAACCTCCGGGCGTCAGCTGCGGACAAGCGAGGACAGACATCGTGATCGAACTAGGAAAAGTATCGTCTTTTCAAATGGCGATGATGCTATATTCGATGCCGGTAGCGACAGGTATCGTTATACTCCCGGCCATCACGGCGAGACAGGCCGAGCAGGACTTGTGGCTATCGCCGATTATCGCTTCCCTGGTCGGATATATGCTTATTTACATCGCCTATCGATTGGATAAGCTATATCCCAATAAGACCGTGATGGAATACTGTATCGAAGTGGCCGGTCGCATTCCGGGAAAGGCGCTCGGGTTCGTTTTCGTATTTTTTTATTTGCATTTGAGCGGTATCGTAATTCGGCAGTACGGCGAATTCATCGTCGGCAATTTTTTTCTGAAAACTCCGATGATCGCCATAACGGGAGTGACGGTGATAGCCTGTGCCATAGCGGTCAGATGCGGTCTGGAAGTACTGGGCAGATGCTCGCAGTCGTTCATCACCCTGTTGATCGTACTGGTCCTGATCGTAACCGTGCTGCTCCTGCCGGGAATGAACCCGGAGAACGTGTTTCCGGTCATGGAACGGGGATTTGTCCCCGTACTCAAAGGAGCCGCATCGCCGATGGACTGGTTTTCCTCCTACTTTGCCGCTCTATTTCTGTTTCCGTTTCTGAGCGATAAAAGCAAAGGGATGAAATGGGGGATGATCTCGGTCTGCGCGGTGATGCTGACCATGGTGATTACCAACCTCGCGGCTCTATTGCTATTTGGCGAATTAACGGCCGATCTCAGCTATCCGATGATGGTTGCCGTTCGGCAAATCAGTCTCGCCGGTTTTATCGAGCATATCGAAGCCGTTGTCATGTCGATATGGATATTGGGAGCTTTTGTCCAAATCTGCATGCACTATTATATTGCGGTAGTCGGAACAGCCCAGTGGCTGGGAATGAAAAGCTATAAGCCGCTTGTATTTCCGCTCGGGTTTCTACTGTTGGTGCTAAGCGTATGGATAGCACCGGACTTGCAGGTGTTGTCCGGCTTCTTGGGCACGTCGTTCGCTTTTTATGCCTTGGCGATCCGCTTCATGATTCCATTGCTGCTATTTTTGGTTGCGCTTCTGCGCAAGAAACGGGGGAAGTCGCGGGCTAGCGGGTCTAACGGCTAACGCACAGCTTTCAGGGCCGGACAACCCGCCCGGACTCCGGTGTAAGCTTGGGCGAGGCACTATGAAATGAATAACATCGTTCATCCCCTTTATCTTATAGACTCATGGAGTGGAAATCGTTGGATGCGGGATGGTATGATGGACAAGAGCGATGAGGAAACTCGGTAACGGCATTTTTTGAATTTATGAGAGCGAGTTGGAGAAGTGTATGGCAAAGCATAAGCAGAAGCGACCGACAAGGGATGAATTTGAGCTGGAAGAACTGGGAAACCAGTTGGTTGAAGCCAAGGATGAGGAAATGGAAGTCATTCTGACCGTATGGGGACAAACGGATCCGGTAATCGGTCGGATCGTAGCGTTGGATGCACGGACGCGGCTCGTACACGTCGAGCAGCAAGACTCGCTGACCAAGGTGCCTTTTCTGGATATCATGAAAGTAAGCTCTTAGCAGTCGCCGATTCTGGATGGCAAACGATCCCGAACGGATGTCCATTCGTAGACGGCGGACGGGCAAGCGATAAAGAACCCAATGTGCCACTATCGTCATCATCCGGTTCATAAAGGCTGCGCAGCTGTTGCGCGGCTTTTTTAACTTGTTTCGGTGATCATGAATCAGGCAGAATAGGAGTTTTAATAGTTGCACAATTCCGAAAAAAAGCTATTGTCAAGCAAATGGCGGTTGGTATATATTGTATTTGTAGCAGATGAAGCGCTTAACCCCCAATAACCGCTTCATAAGAAGCCGATACGGAAAGGCAGGGCGGTTTCTATTGAACTATACGATAATAGATATAGCCGTACGGGCAGGGGTTTCCAAATCGACCGTCTCACGCGTCGTTTCCGGTAACGGCTATACCAGCCCCAAAACTCGCGAGAAAGTGCTGAATGCCATTCGGGAGCTGCAATATAAGCCTAATGCGGTAGCCAGAGCGATGGTGTCCCAACGTACGTTCAACATAGGCGTCATCATTTATCGCAAAGATTTCCCGATCGTGTCGCATCCCATTTACGGAAAAATACTGGATGCCATTTTGGCGGCGGCCGAGAGCTTGGGCTTCTCGGTATTTGTTTCCACGGATAAGGAGATGTCGCTCCGTTCGGCCGACTATATGCTGGAGAAAAGAGTGGACGGACTCGTGCTGATCAGCCGGCTCAGTCAGGAGGCGATCGGATACATCGACAGCTTTAACGTTCCGTATTTGATGGTTAACGGCACGGCGGAGAATGAGCGCGTCATCCAGCTTGTTAACGACGACCTTAAGAGCGGCATGTTGGCTGCAGACCATTTGTACGAATGGGGCCACCGGAGGATTGCCGTCCTTGCCGGTCCGCAAAATCACAGAAGCCACCATCTGAGGTATGAAGGCTTCTGTCAACGGATGAAGGAACTGGGAGTCGTCATTCAGTCGGAATACGGCTATTTCGCTTCAACCTCCATGTTCGAGGACGGACTCGCAAGTTTCCGATCGATGTGGGAACGTTCCCACAATGACTATCCGACCGCCATTTTCGCTACGAACGACATGCTGGCTCTGGGCGCTATTGCAGGCATTCAGGAGAAGGGCTTGCGGATTCCGCACGATATTTCGATTATAGGCTCGGACAATATCGATTTCGCCGGCTTCTCGACTCCTCCGTTGACGACCGTCCATACCGATAAAGAGCGCATGGGGCAAGACGCGGTGTATATGCTCGATCGATTGATTCAAAGGCTTGAATTAAGTCCTTCCCGGATTGAATACGAACCTAGATTGATCGTTCGAGGCACTACGGGGCCTGTCTTGCAATGAGACATAACGGTCCGTGCCGTTCAAGCCAAAGGAAAGGAGGTGGTCACGATGTAACCGCAAAGAAGTCTCGGTCGAATCGGGGATGGTTGTTTGCAAGTCCATACAATCTTATGGAGGGGATTGCATGAAAATGAAGCAAGGCTTATCGATGTTGGCGCTGCCTCTGCTCGTCATGACGATGGCCGCATGCGGGGGCGGGAAGGAGGCGCAAGAGACGCAAGGGGACGGCAAGGGGCAAAAGGCGGAAGAGGCGAAGCAACCGGCGAAGCCTCCCGAACCGGTCACGTTGACCATTACGAACCATAAGAGTGTAGGATTCACGGAAAAGGATTTTCAGACCTATTTCGTCGAGCCGGTAAAGAAAAAGTACCCGCACATTACTCTGGAATATATAAAGCCGGGGGATGGCTCACAGCTCGAGGATCTCATTTTGGCCAACAAAACGCCCGATCTCATATTCGCCAGCAACGGCTATTTCGCTTTGCTGAAGCAGCTCGACATTATGCAGGACTTGAACGAATACGTGAAGAAATACAAAGTCGATTTGTCTATGTACGATCAGCCGATTTTGGAAAGAATCCGACAGGCGGGCGATAAGGGCGAACTGTACTCGATTCCATTCTCGCTGAACTATGGCGTCATGCTGTACAATAAAGATATTTTCGATAAAGTCGGAATCCCCTACCCCAAAGACTTGATGAGCTTCGAAGAAATACTGCCTGTCGCCAAAAAAATCAACCGCGTGGAAAACGGCATGCAATACATCGGCTTCGAGCCACAGCACGCCGACACGATCGCCGGTCAGCTGGGCATTCCCGCCATAGGAAGCAACGATCAGCCCAATTTCAACTCTCCCGAGTACAAAAGAGTGTTCGAGTTTTTGAAGCAAGTGTACGAAATTCCAGGTCAAATCGGACCGAACGGCAAACATAACTGGGGCCGGAACGGCTTTCTGAAGGACCAGAACGTTGCGATGTTTCTGGAATGGACGAACGATGTCGCCGCTCCGCTGGAAGAAGCGATGAAAGCCGGATTTACGAGCTGGGACATCTCTGCGCTGCCCAACTTCCAGGATAAGCTCGGCAACGGCCGAACGGTCGATTCGCACATGACCTTTATTTCCAAAACGAGCAAGTATAAGGATGAAGCATTCCAAGTGCTGCTGGAGTCGGTTTCCCGCGAGACGCAAATGAATGTAAGCGCTAACGCTCGCATCAGCTCCATTCCGGACAAGGCGATTCAGAACAATTACGCCAAAAATTTCGAAAGCTATAAAGGCAAAAAAGTTCAGAACATCTTCTTGACGAAGCAGACTCCGTCGCAAAAATCTTCGATTTACGGCAGCAAAGCATCGAGTATCGTGCGCGATGAACAAAAAAATATGGCTTTGGGACTTAAGGACATGAACACCGCCTTGTCGGACGCACAGGAAAAGGCGTTGAAAAACGTGCAGGAAGAGAAAGCGAAATAAGAAGAAGGTGGAGGGACCATGAACCGACTGCTTGACGTCGAAGCGATGCTGAAGGCGACCCAAACCCGGACGCATATCGTGTATTCCTTCTCCGTTTCCGAGATGTGCCGCAGACTGCATATCGATTTCCGGTATTCGCCGAAGACGCTGGACGATGAAGCATTAGCGATGGACATCGTTCGTCAAAGTGTGCATAAGTACGGTGCCCGCAGCGAGCAGAGCATCGCGGACGGTTTGAAAAAATGGCTGCCGTTGAAAAATTTGATAACCGTTTCGGTCGATGATCCGTCCGGCTTCCGGGGAGCATGCCACCGGCAACATGCCGAGCAGCATCTGTTTCTGGCCGCCGATTCCGCTTCGCCCGGTCTGATGCCCGGTCCTTTGCAGGTAGGGAATTGGTCTATAACGTTGAGTGTCCATGCGCTTGTCACCGACCTGTGCAGCTATAGGCTGACGGTGCGGGAAGAGAAGGAGTGGTAAATGTTGCAGTGGCTTCCTTATGAACTGCATACGCATACGTTCCACAGCGACGGAGAGCATTTGCTGCTTGAGCTGGCGAGAAGCGCCAAGGAGCTGGGCTTGTTCGGCATCGCCATGACCGATCATAATACGATGTCGCCGCTTCTCGAAAGGAAGCGCATTCAAGAGGAGACGCGTCTCCATATTGTACGCGGCATGGAATGGACGACCTTCTACGGTCATATGCTTGCGGTAGGAATCGGCGAGTACGCGGATTGGAGACAGCTGGGAATCGAGGATATCCATCAAGGGATCGAGCGTGTGCATCGGCAAGGAGGAATCGTCGGCATCGCCCATCCGTTCCGCATGGGAAGTCCGCTATGCACGGGCTGCTATTGGGAATACGACATTACCGATTGGCATGACATCGATTATATCGAGGTATGGTCCGGCATCTTCCCATCCATCATGAGCAGCAACCAAACCGCTTTCCGACTATGGACGGACAAATTGAACGAAGGATATCGAATAGCAGGACTGTGCGGCCGCGACTGGCACGTGTCCTCGAAGAAGGAAAGCGAACCGATCGCGGTTGCTTACCTGGGTCTCGCACACGGAGATATCGCCGTCGCCGGAGAGTTTGCCATGGAGCAAACGGTTGTCGACGCGATCCGCGGCGGCGCGGTCAGCGTGACGATGGGTCCGCTGCTGGATTGTACGGTATGGCACGAGCCGACTCGTCGCGTGTACCGAATCGGAGAGGAAATCTCCCTGCATGAAGAGTCGGAAGCCGGCTTGATCCAGGTCGAGGTCGATTTCTCGGCGAGGAAAGAGCATTGGCAACTGGACGATCAGGAGCTGAAGGTGCGACTGACAAGCAACGCGGGACTATTGGGAGAGCTGACCGTAACACGGGATCGACCCTCTGCCACGGTTGCCGTCAAGCTGGATGGATTGATTTGGCTCAGAGCGGAGTTGTATGGAGCATTGAGCGGTATCAGAACGATGATTGCCTTCACCAACCCCATTTACGTTCGGCAACCGTCGTTACTATCAGACGGGCGCGAGGAGGAATAAACGATGACCGACAGACCGTTTCCGTTGATTGCCGCTCATACCGGTTGCAACGACACGCCCTACAACACGGTTGAATCATTCATGGAGGGGATCCGGCTGGGAGCGGATATCGTGGAGGTCGATTTGAGAATCGTCCGCGACGGCACCGTCGTACTGCTCCATGACGATTCTCCATATATCCATGAATACGATTTCGGGCAGTTGAACGAGCCGGATGTCCGGTCGAAAATTGACGCTCTGTACGTTCGGCACGAGATCGTACGGCTGTCGGATGTTTTGGAGCTTGCGATGAAGCATAATGCAAGACTGAATCTCGATATCAAGACGGAAGCAGCGATAGAACCCATCATTCGGCTCGTCAGAGAGCACGAAGCAGTAGAGCGGGTCTACATTACCGGATGCAGCGAGAATATTACGAGCCGACATAGCGATATCCGGGTTGTACTCAATACCCCAACCAAGCTTACACCCGATGAGCGGGACAGCTACCGGTCATTTGCGGAAAAAGTATGCCTGGAAGGGACCAGGGGCCGTTATTACGGTCTCAATATGCACGTCGACACGTGCCGCCCCGAGGTGGTGGAGCTTGCGCATGAGTGCGGTCTTGCGGTATGGGTATATACGGTGAACGATCCGGATGCGATGCGGAGATTGATCCGATGCGGAGTCGATGCGATTACGACGAAGGATGTCGCCCGGTTGGGCGAGCTGAGAGCGGACTTTGTAACGGGATAAAAGCCCGATGCAGCGTTACTCGAGCCAAGATGAAACGGTGTCCAATTAAGCGCTTAACCCAATTAGGGAAGCGATTTTTCTATGATGGGTTAAGCGCTATACCCGACTGGTGGAAAGGAGCTTGAGCGAATGGCGGAAGGCAAGATTCGTCTTACGATGGCACAAGCGCTGCTCCGGTATTTGGATTGTCAGTATGTATCGGCAGATGGCAGAGAAACGAAATTCGTCAAGGGTGTAATGGGTATATTCGGGCACGGCAACGTGACCGGGATCGGCGAAGCGCTGGAACGCAGCGCCGGAGAGCTGACCTTCGTGCAAGGCAAAAATGAACAAGGCATGGTTCATGCGGCTACCGCTTTCGCGAAGCAGAGCAACCGCATGCAAATATTCGCCTGTACATCCTCGATCGGCCCGGGGGCACTGAACATGGTGACGGCTGCGGCAACGGCGACGGTCAACCGGCTGCCTGTTCTGCTGCTTCCGGGTGACAATTTCGCTTCGCGTCAGCCCGACCCGGTACTGCAGCAGCTGGAGGTGGCCGGGGATTACACGATTTCAGCGAACGATCCGTTCAAGGCGGTCAGCAAATATTGGGATCGCATCGAACGTCCGGAGCAGCTGATCGCAGCGGCAAGCAGGGCGATGCGAGTGCTTACAGATCCGGCCGAGACCGGAGCGGTCACACTATGCCTGCCGCAGGATGTGCAGGCGGAAGCCTATGATTATCCGCTGTCTTTCTTCGAGCGGCAAGTCCATTACGTCGACCGCCGTCCGCCGTCTCCTGATGCGATACAACGTGCCGCGGAGCTCGTCCGGACGAAAAATCGTCCGCTGCTCATTTCCGGCGGCGGAGTACTGTACGCCTCGGCGGCGGAACAGCTGGCCGCATTCGCGGAAGCCTTCGGCATTCCGGTAGCGGAAACGCAGGCGGGTAAAGGCGCGCTGCCATGGAAACATCCGCTCAATGTCGGGGCGGTCGGGGTGACGGGTACGCTCGCAGCCAACCTCCTGGCCAAGGAGGCCGACCTTATTATTGGCGTCGGTACGCGTTATTCGGACTTCACGACTTCCTCCAAATCGGCGTTTGCCCATCCCGAGGTGCGGTTTTTGAACTTGAACATAAACGGCTTCGATGCCGCGAAGCTGGGCGCTGAGGCTATCCCTTGCGACGCGCGGGAAGGACTTTCGGCGCTGACCGAGGCACTCCTTGCAAGCGGCTACCGCAGCGGATACGGCACGACCGAAATCGCCGGACATAAAAAACGCTGGAACGGCGAGGTGGACCGGATGTACGCGCTGGAGCACGAAGCCGGACTGGCACAGACCCGCGCGCTCGGGATCATCAATGAAACGATCGATCCGTCCGCCGTCATCGTGTGCGCGGCAGGCAGCCTGCCGGGGGATTTGCACCGGCTGTGGAGAGCCTCGCAGCCACGAACGTATCACATGGAATATGGTTTCTCGTGCATGGGCTACGAGGTAAGCGGCGCTTTCGGAGCCGCGTTGGCTGCGCCGGACCGGGACGTATTCGCGATCGTCGGAGACGGAAGCTACCTGATGCTTCATTCCGAGCTTGTGACGAGCTTGCAGGAGGGACGCAAAATAACGGTGCTGCTGTTCAACAACAACGGCTTCCAATGCATTCACCAGCTGCAAAAGGGTCATGGGAGCGATGGCTTCGGCAATGAATTCCGCTATCGTTCCTCCGCTACAGGCCGGTTGACAGGCGGATATATGCCGATTGATTTCGCCGCCCACGCCCGCAGCTTGGGCGCCAAAGCATACAAAGCGACCACGGCCGCGGAGTTGAAAGAGGCTCTCGGTCAAGCGAAGCGGGAATCGATATCGACCTTGATCGAAATTCCGGTCGTACCGGGTACGGGCACGACCGGCTACGAATCGTGGTGGCAGGTCGGCGTACCGGAAGTGTCGGCAAGCGGCAGCGTGCTGAAGGCATACCGGGAGATGGAAGCGCGAACCCGCGACATTAGGCTGATTTGACCGATTTCATGGTAAAGGGGGAGGAAGAGATGTCCAAACTGGCGGGGCTACCCTTCAAGCTAGGCATTCATCCGATCAACTGGGTGGGAGAGGATGTCCGGGAGCACGGAGAGGATACGACCTTCGAGCAAATCGTCGACGATATCCAGTCTCTCGGTCTGAACGGAACGGAAATGGGACGCAAATTTCCGACCGAGCCGGCCGTATTGCGGGAAGCATTGTCCCGGCGAGGGATTCGGCTGGTGTCGCAATGGAAGTCGGTGCTGTTCTCCGATCCGTCGGGAAGGGTGGAGGAGCTTCTCTCTTATCGCAGACATGCGCAGTTTTTGCGGGAAATGGGCAGCGAGGTAATCAGCACATGCGAGATCGGAGGCTCCCTGCACTTCGACCCTCGCCGTACTCCGTACGAGAAGGAAGTGGCGCGGCTCGACGAAGCGGGCTGGCTGAGTCTGGCCGAAGGGCTGAACATGGCGGGGGCAATCGCTAACGAATACGGCTTGAAGCTCGCTTATCATCATCATGGCGGCACCGTGGTGGAGAGACCTGAGGAAATCGGCCGACTGATGGAGCTGACCGACCCGGCCCTTGTCCATCTTCTGTACGATACCGGTCATGCGCGCTATGGCGGAGCGGACCCTCTCCGGCTGCTGTGCGACCATTACGACCGTATCGCCTATATTCATTTAAAGGATATACGCGAAGCCGTTCTGGATGAGGCGCGGGCGGAAGGTGCCGACTTCATCGCCTGCATTCGCAAAGGCGTGTTCACGGTTCCGGGCGACGGCTCTCTCGATTTTCGTCCGATTATCGCCGAGCTGGCTAGTCGCGGATATAAGGGCTGGGCAATGCTGGAAGGCGAGCAGGACCCGGTTTTGCATCCCGCACGGGAATACGCCTCAAGATCGCTTGCTTATCTGGAGGGCTTGCTGCGTTGAAGGAGAGCGGCCGAGTTTGTGCGACGATTATACATTTACTTGAACATAGAAAGTGGGAATGGGTATTATGACGTATATTTCTTTTCCACCGGATCGTGCGTTCGACTTTACCGCAATCGGACGACTGTGCATTGATTTGAATGCGAACGAAATCAACCGCCCGATGGAAGAAACGATGACATTCACCAAATATGTAGGCGGTTCCCCCGCCAACATAGCAATCGGCATGGCCCGGCTCGGGCTCAACACCGCGTTTATCGGCAAAGTGGCGGACGATCAGATGGGACGCTTTATAACCGGTTATATGCAGCGTCAAGGGATTGACACCGACAATGTGGTGATCGACCATACCGGCGCGGTGACGGGACTGGCTTTCACGGAGATCAAAAGCCCCGACGACTGCAGCATTCTCATGTACCGCGACAATGCCGCCGATCTGCTATTGAAGCCCGAAGAGGTGCGGGAGGAGTTGATCGCCGCCTCCAAAACATTGCTCATCTCCGGTACGGCACTGGCCAAGAGCCCTTCCAGGGAAGCGGTATTTCAGGCGCTCGGCTATGCCCGCAAGCATGGATGCATCGTCGTTTTCGATCTGGACTACCGCCCGTATACGTGGTCATCGCCCGAGGAAACGGCGGTCTATTACAACTTGGCGGCGGAAAAATGCGATATCTTGCTGGGTACCCGCGATGAGTTCGATAGGATGGAACGTTTCGAGCCGAACCCGGATAGGAGCGATCGCGTGACAGCGGCAAAATGGTTCGATTTTTCGGCGGAAATCGTCGTGATCAAGCACGGCAGGGAAGGCTCCATCGCCTATACGCGCGACGGTGCCAGCCATCAGGCCCGGAGCTTCCCGGCGAAGGTGGTCAAAACGTTCGGCGCAGGCGACGCTTACGCTGCCGGATTTTTGTACGGCGTCATGCACGGATGGACGTTGGAACAAAGCATGGAGTTCGGCAGCGCCGCAGCCTGCGTCGTCATTTCCAGCCACAGCTGCTCCGACGCGATGCCGACGGCAGACCAAGTCCGCGACTATATCGAACGGTGCGCCCGCGGCGAAATAACCGCTTCCTGACCGGAGAGGAGAGACATCGATGGTGCAAAGGTTGAAAAACTGGATCGGCGGAGAGTGGCTTGACGCTTCTTCCGACCGTACCGAGCCTGTATACAATCCGGCGACGGAGGAACTGCTGGCGTATGTTCCGCTGTCCGCGAAGGAGGATGTGGAGCTGGCGGCAAATTCCGCCAAGGAGGCTTTCCGTACATGGAGCCGTACGCCGGTTCCGAAGCGGGCGCGCATCCTGTTCAAGTACCAGCAGCTGCTCGTCGACCATTGGGAGGAGTTGGCCGGATTCATTACGCGCGAGAACGGCAAAAGCTACAACGAAGCCCACGGCGAAGTTCTACGAGGCATCGAATGCGTCGAATTTGCCGCCGGTGCTCCCTCGCTCATGATGGGCAAACAGCTGCCGGATATCGCGTCCAATCTGGAATCGGGCATGTACCGCTATCCGGTCGGCGTTGTCGGAGGCATCACTCCGTTCAACTTCCCGATGATGGTGCCGTGTTGGATGTTCCCGCTCGCCATAGCCTGCGGCAACACGTTCGTGCTGAAGCCTTCCGAGCGCACTCCGCTCTTGGCCAACCGGCTGGCGGAGCTGTTCCGGGAGGCGGGGTTGCCGGACGGCGTTCTGAACGTCGTCCATGGAGCGCAAGATGTAGTGAACGGTTTGCTGCATCATCCGGATATAAAAGCCATATCGTTCGTCGGCTCGCAGCCGGTGGCGGAATACGTGTACCGGACGGCGGTGGAGCGCGGCAAGCGGGTGCAGGCGCTGGCGGGGGCAAAAAACCATTCGATCGTGCTCCCCGATGCCGATCTCGATTTGGCGGTGAAAGAAATCGTCAACGCCGCGTTCGGCTCGGCCGGCGAACGCTGCATGGCCTGCTCCGTCGTGGTGGCGGTCGGGGACATCGGCGACGAGCTGACTAGACGGTTAACCGAAGCTGCCGACCGGCTGACAATCGGCAACGGTCTCGACGAGGGCGTCTTCCTCGGTCCGGTCATTCGAAACTCTCATAAAGAGCGGACGTTGTCGTATATCGAAGCCGGCGAGCGCGAGGGCGCACAGCTGATCCGCGACGGCCGTCTTGATACGGCTGTAGACGGTCGCGGCTATTTCGTCGGCCCGACGATTTTCGATCGCGTGCATAGCGGTATGAAAATTTGGCGGGACGAGATTTTCGCCCCGGTGCTGTCCCTCGTCCGGGCGGCGACGCTCGAGGATGCGATCGAACTGGCCAACGAATCGGAATTTGCGAACGGCGCCTGCT
Source organism: Paenibacillus hemerocallicola (assembly GCF_006265175.1). GTDB lineage: Bacteria > Bacillota > Bacilli > Paenibacillales > NBRC-103111 > Paenibacillus_AB > Paenibacillus_AB hemerocallicola. The sequence goes on from NZ_VDCQ01000003.1 coordinate 41,996, forward strand.
TGTTCACGCAGAACGGCGGCAGCGTGCGGCAGTTCCGCGAAACGATCGATGCCGGCATGCTCGGGATCAATCTCGGCGTCCCCGCGCCTATGGCGTTTTTCCCTTTCTCCGGCTGGAAGAAATCGTTCTACGGCGATTTGCATGCGAACGGCGCGGACGGAGTCGAGTTCTACACCCGCAAAAAAATGGTTACCGCCCGTTGGTAGGCGCAACTCGTCAATCAAATTTTTGTAGCCGGGAGAGGATGCAAGGTGCCGCTCGTCTCGATGAAACGAATGCTGCTGCACGCTTTGGACGGCGGTTACGCCGTCGGACAGTTCAATCTGAACAATCTGGAATTTACGCAGGCTATCCTGCTCGCGGCGCAGGAGGAACAGGCTCCTGTCATTCTCGGCGTCAGCGAAGCCTATATCCCTTATATGGGCGGTCTTGACTGCATATCCGGCATCGTCCGTTCTTTGATCGGACACTACGGCATTTCGGTTCCGGTAGCCCTTCACTTGGATCACGGGACATCCTTCGATCTATGTGTCCGCGCGCTGCATGCCGGATTCACCTCGGTTATGATCGACGCTTCCCATCAGCCTCTCGAGAGAAATATCGACGTTACCCGGCGCGTCGTTCAGACTGCGCATGCACTCGGCGCCACGGTAGAGGCGGAGCTGGGACGCATTACGGGGAGGGAGGACGATCTGGTCGTGGAAGAAGCGGAATCGAGGTACGCGGTCCCGGAACAATGCGCCCGTCTCGCGCGCGCGACCGGTATCGACTGTTTGGCTCCGGCACTAGGCTCCGTCCATGGTCCGTACCGCGGACAGCCGCGGCTCGGCTTCGCGCGGATGGAGGAAATTCGCCGCTTGACCGGCCTGCCTCTCGTACTGCACGGCGGAAGCGGGCTGCCGGATGAAGAAATTGAAAGGGCGATTGCGCACGGCACGTGCAAAATCAATGTCAACACGGACAATCAGACGGCGTTCACCGCAACGGTCCGGCAATTTTTGAATGATCACCCCGGCACCTATGATCCGCGCGATTATTTTGTCCCGGCGCGGGAGGCGATAAAAGCGGCCGTAAAAGCCAAAATCGGACGCTTCGGCTGTGCCGGCAAAGCGGGAGGGAGCGTTACATGACAACAATCCGAATCGGCATCATCGGAGCGGGACGAATCGGCAAAATTCACGCCGACAACCTGTTACGCCTGCCCGGCGCTTCCCTTGTCGCGATCAGCGATCTGTTTGCTGGTCCCGAGCTGGAACAATGGGCCGCTGAAAGAGGCATCGGTCGGGTAACCAAGAGCAGCGAAGAGTTAATCGGTCATCCGCATATCGATGCGGTGTTCATTTGCAGCTCGACCGACACGCATGCCTCGCTCATCAAGCTGGCGGCTCAAGCCGGCAAACATATTTTTTGCGAAAAGCCGGTCAGTATGGACATCGCCCTGACGGAGGAAGCGGTCGAGGCGGCACACCGAGCCGGAGTCAAGCTGCAGGTCGGGTTCAATCGCCGCTTCGACCACAACTTCAGGCGCGTTCGCGAACATGTGCAAGCCGGCACGGTCGGCGAGCCGCATATCGTGAAAATCACCTCGCGCGATCCGAGTCCGCCGCCAGCCGAGTACGTCAAAGTATCGGGCGGCATCTTCATGGATATGATGATCCACGACTTCGATATGGCACGCTTTCTGTGCGGCAGCGAAGTCGTGGAAGTTTACGCTCAGGGGAGCGTGCTCATCGATCCGTCATTCAAGGAGCACGGGGATATCGACACGGCGATGGTCACGCTTCGTTTTGCAAACGGTGCGCTCGGCGTCATCGACAACAGTCGTCAGGCGGTATACGGGTACGATCAGCGGGTGGAAGTATTCGGCTCCAAGGGAAGCGTGACCGTCGTCAACGACCATCCGAACACGGCGGAGGTCAGCACGTCGGAAGGAATATGGCGGGATAAGCCGCTGCCCTTTTTTCTGGAGCGCTACAATGCCGCCTATTTGGAAGAAGCCCGCCAGTTTGTCGATTGCCTTCTTCGCGACAAGCCGCCTGCAGTCGATGGTTACGACGGGCTGCAGGCAGAGCGGATCGCTGCGGCCGCCAAATTGTCGTTCCGTCTCGGACGTCCCGTGAAACTTGCGGAAGCGATCGAGTCCGCTCATGCGCCAGACGCGATTCGTCATAGTTAATTTAGCCGTAAACATATGCAAGCAGGGAGGAGAGGATCGAGCTTATGTCAAACCTGATCGTTATGCCGCGGTCAACCCCCGATCGTGAAGGAGTTGTGCTGACGGTCACGCCGGAGTCGGCCGGCTGGACATACGTCGGCTTCGAGCTCGTACAGCTGTCGGCAGGGCAAACGTTTCGACGAAACACCGGAAGCCGCGAAGTTTGCATCGTACTGTTGAGCGGCATTGCCGAGGTCGAGACAGCCAAGTCGCAGTGGAGCGGAATCGGCGAAAGGATGAGCGTCTTCGAGCGCTCGAAGCCTTATTCCGTATACGTCCCGGACGGCGATTTCTATGAAATACGCGCGGTCACGGAGCTGGAGCTTGCGGTATGCTCCGCACCGGGAAACAGCCGCAACGAGGCCCGCTTGATCGCGCCTGACCGTGTCGGGTCGGAAACCCGGGGCTACGGCGCGCTGGAACGCCGCATCCATAACATTTTGCCGGAATCGGAGTCGGCGGACAGCTTGCTTGTGGTCGAAGTATTTACGCCTGCCGGGCATTGGTCCAGCTACCCGCCGCACAAGCACGACCGGAACGCGCTGCCTGCCGAATCGCTGCTGGAGGAAACGTATTATTACCGCATTCAGCCCGAGCAAGGCTTTGCCGTGCAGCGCATATATACCGACGATCGTACGCTCGACGAGACGGTCGTCGTGGGGAACGGCCAGACAGTGCTAGTTCCGAGGGGGTACCATCCGGTCTCGGCGCCGCCAGGGTACGAGGTGTATTACTTGAATGTGATGGCAGGCCCGATCCGAACGTGGAAGTTCCATAATGATCCCGATCACGAGTGGATCATGAGCAAGCCGCAAGGATGAGAAGGCCGGTTGCAACTTTTTCCCGAACTATTCATAATAGAAGGAAATGAACTTTAGCGACGACGGAAAAGCGGGGAAAAGATGAAGGCGACGATTTATGATGTAGCTCGCGAAGCGGGCGTTTCGATCGCGGCCGTATCTCAGGTCATTAACGGCAAAGGAAAAATAAGCGAAGAACGGCGTCAGGAAATCATCCGGGTCATGGAAATGCTCCATTACCAGCCCAGCCGGATCGCCAGCGCTTTGACGGGAAAGAAAACGTATACGATCGGCTTGCTCGTGCCGGATATATCCAATCCCTTCTTTGCCGAAATCGCCCGGGCGGTCGAGGAGCAGGGTCATCAGCTCGGCTACAGCCTGATCATTTGCAGTACGGAGAACAAGGACGAGCGGGTGGAGCGGTATATATCGCTTCTTCAGCAAAAAAGCGTGGACGGCATCATCATCGGAACCGGCATTGACAACAAGAAGATGCTCAAGCCTTTCCTCGATAACGAAACTCCGATCGCGATGATCGCCAGGGAAATGCCGGGCCTGGACGTAAAGACCGTAATCGTCGACGATTACGTCGGAGGCCGCATGGCCGCCGAGCATTTGCTCGCTCTGGGCCATCGCCGGTTGGCCGTGCTGACCGAGAATCCCAAGCTGAGCAGCAGCAAGGAACGAATTCGCGGCTTCCGGGAAGGTGTGGAGCTGTCGGGCGGCGAATTGCCGGACTCCCGTATTAAGGCATGCGGCGACGAGCTGGTCAAGGAAGGCAAACGTTTAGCCGCCCAACTGCTGCAATGCGAAGATCCGCCCACGGCGATATTTTGCTGCAACGACCTGCTGGCGATCGGCACGCTGCAAGCGGCCAAGCAGCTCGGAATGAAGGTTCCGTCCGATCTTTCCGTCATAGGGTTTGACAATACGATTCTCGCGTCGGTGACGGACCCACCTTTAACGACAGTGGCTCAGCCTACCGAGCGAATGGGTAGAACGGCCGTCGACCGATTGATCGGACAGCTCGACAAAGCGTACGACGGAGAGCTGCGCACGGTCATGCAGCCGAATCTGGTTGTCAGAAGCTCGACGGCGGCGCCATTATAGACATTGGGATAGAACTCCGCCAGACAGGTTTGGTAATTGAAATAGAATACACCGAAAGCCCCTACCGTACGCTTTGACGGAGGGGCTTGTTCAACGACTTTTCGAGACGAAGTATCCCTCAATTGCTTCTTTACTGTTGCAGCGCTTGCTGGAAAATGCGTTTGACCTTCTTCGTTACATAACCGCTGCCTCCCCGGCCTTTCACGTCCTCGACCATGATGGATAGCAGCAGCTCGGGATCCGCCGAGTCGAACCCGACAAACCAACCGTTTTCCTTGCCGTTCTCCTCCTTGCTCTGCTTCAATTCCGCCGTTCCGGTCTTGCCCGCGATGGAGGCGCCCGGAATATAAGCGCCGTAACCGGCTCCGCCGGGAGTGCTGACCGCCCGGATCAGATCGTTGCGCAAGAGGGCAGCCGTTTCCGCCGTCATCGCCTGCCGCTTCCATATATTCGAATGGTTCGAGCCATCCTCGTCCGTCAATACGGGATATACGATATTGCCGTCATTGACGAGAGCCGAGAAGATGAGCGCCGCATGCAGCGACGTTATGATCACTTCCCCTTGCCCGTACCCGGAATCCGCCAGCTGAATATCGTTTTGGATGCCTTTGTTGGACAGCTGGGATTTCTTGAACGGATACGGGATCGGCAGTTCCTCGCCTATGCCGAACTTGCCCGCTGCCTCGGCAAACGTCTTCGTACCGATTTTTAGCGCCGTTTGGGCGAAATAAATGTTGTCCGAGTGGACAAGCGCATCCATTAAACGGACAGGATTCGTATCGTGAACGCGTGTGATGTAATAGTTGCCCCATGAACGATCCAAGGTCCAAGCGAGTCCCGTTATCGGCCGGGCTTCGGCGGGATCGAGCGTTTTTGTATCCAAGCCGATAGCGGCCGTGACGATTTTGAAGGCCGACCCCGGCGAATAGCCTTTGGAGAAGCGATTCAGGAAAGGCTTCTGCGGGTCGTTGTTCCATTGATCGTATTGCTCGCGGGATATTCCGCGCACGAACGCATTAGGATCGTAAGACGGGCTGCTGGCCAATGCGGCAATTTCGCCGGTGAGGGGCCGGATGGCGGCCGCCGATCCCGCATCCTTCCCGAACTCGTCGTAGATGCTCCGCTGCAGTTCCGCGTCGATCGTCAGCTTGATCGTTTCTCCAGTCATTGCTTCCGTCCGGGCCAGGACCGCTTTCTCTTTGCCGTCCGCGCCGGTAATAGCAATACGTGCGCCGTCCTTGCCTCTCAATCGTTCTTCGCACAGCTGCTCCAAGCCTGCTTGGCCGATCCAGTCGCCGGCTTCATATTGCCCGTCCTTTCGTTTGGCCAGCTGCTCCGCGCTGATTTCCCCGATATAGCCGGTCAAGTGGGCAGCCGCCTCGGCGTAAGGATATACGCGGATCTTTTTCTTCTGGTAGTCCGTACCCGGGATTTCGAGATAACGGTTCGCTTCCTCTTCCGGAACGAATGCAAGCGGGACGAAAACATCCGGCTTGACCCAGGAGGCGTTCAGCTTTTTGTCGATGTCGCCCTTGGCCATTTTCAGCATGCCGGCCAGCTTCTCCTTGGACTGCTCCGCGGCATCGCCCAATTTTCCCGGAACGACCCCGATCTGGATGCCCGCTCCGTTAATGGCCAATCCTTTGCCGCTGCTGTCCAATATTTCGCCGCGTTCTCCTTTGGTCGACTGCACACGGACTTTATCGCCTTCGCCCAACTGAGGGAAGAGGAGGGAAGGGTCCCATTCGACCTTCCATTCGGTTCGTTTGTCGACCTTCGTCTTGAGCAGCTTCATTCGATGGTCGAATCGGAGTGTCCCCGCTACCGTATCCATTTCGACATGATAGTCTAATGCGATTTCGGCTTCGCTTTTACCGATTTCCTCGAGATCCCGATATGTATTCGTGACGGCAAGCTGCTTGGCCTCGATCCCGTCATAAATGTTCCGGTACCGTTCGGCGAAAGTTTCCCGCGTGATCCTGGCTTGCGCTTCCGGAGTCAACCGGTCATACATGGCCTCCAAGTTTAGCTGCTGCCAATCGGTCAAATATGCCTTGAACGCTTCCAGGGGCGGTTCTTCCTGTTTGTCGCACGCTGTCAGCGCCACGAATAGCAGCAGGACGGGCATGTGCCACTGCCGTTTTCTCATCATATGCTCACCCTCCGGTACAATCATCGAGCAGAACCAAAACGTCTCGATGTAAAGTTTCTGCCCGATTCATCATAGTGCAGCGCCGGACTCGGTTCAATAAACGATCGATCATAATTGCCTGATAAAGAAATGATGGTTCCCCGGATCCTGCTGCGCGACGAAAGCGGTAGGGGACATGGAAGTCATCTTCCTGAACATCCGGTAGAAGTAAGAAGTATCGTAAAACCCGAGATAGTCGGCAATTTCGGTAATCGTAAAATCGGTATTCAGCAAAGGGGTCAGCCTCCGGCCCATTCTCGGCGGCGAAAGCCCGACAGGATGGCGCAAGTCGATGTATTACCGGTACTGGACGCATTTGTCGGAACATAAAGTATACGCCCATTACGGCCTTCGGACGGAGCAGTACAAGCTTATTTATTATTACGCGGATGCGCTCGGCACGTCGGGATCGGAGGACGAGCGGAAGGAGCCGGAATGGGAGCTGTTCGATCTGAAGAAAGATCCGTACGAAATGATCAATGTCTACGCGGATCCGGACTACTCACGCGTCGTCGCGGTTTTGGAGGAAGAGCTGTATCGTCTTCAGGAGGAAGTGAAGGATGAGAAGTACGAACGGGTCGGTTAATAGTTGAAATCGAATCGGCCGAGAACGCCGAACAATAACGGATTGACAAAAAAAGGCGGGAAGCGGCAACAATATTTCAACAAGGGACTAGACAAATGAGTGCAAAACGAATATTATGTGCTTATGACAATTGCAGTATAATACTGCAATTTATTTTAATCATAACTGTGCTTTTATGAGGCACATATAAAAACGATCCAATCCTGCAATATACGATGCAAGTGGCACGATCGGACAAACAGTCATGAATTACGCTCCACAGAGTCACCTGGATGATCATTCCTTGGGGGAGGTGCAGCTTATACGGGAATGAAGCCATACAAGATCGTGTGAACTCAACTGCATTCAAAACTGTGCACATTTCCACATAGTAATTAGCCGTCTCAAGAACATAACGATAGGGAGAGAAACCATAATGGCCAACGTGCTGTTCGTAAAAGCAAATGATCGTCCCGTAGAGCAAGCGGCAAGCGTCAAGATGTATGAAACCTTTCTGAACGCTTATAAAGAAACGCATCCTTCCGATGTCATTACGGAGCTCGATCTCTATAAAGAAGAGCTGCCTTATTACGGCAATAATGCCATTACAGGGAACTACAAGCTGAGCCAAGGCTATGACCTCACAGAGGAAGAGAAGAGTGCCGCAGCGGTCGCCACTCGGTATTTGGATCAGTTTCTTGCAGCCGACAAAATCGTTATCGCGTTTCCGCTCTGGAACTTCACCGCTCCCGCACCCTTGATCAACTATATGGCTTACATTACCCAAGTAGGCAAGACGTTTAAATATACGGCGGAAGGTCCGGTAGGCCTTGTAGGGGACAAAAAAGTCGTTCTGCTGAACGCTCGGGGCGGCATATATTCCGTAGAGCCCATGTCGTCGATAGAATCAGCGGTAAAGCCGTTGAAGGCCACGCTCGGATTATTCGGCATTCAGCCGCTAGAAGTCATTATTGAAGGCCATAATCAATTCAAGGATCGTTCGGAGGAAATCATTTCAGAAGGATTGAAGGAAACCGCCAAGTTAGCCGCCAGCTTCTAAACGAAATTATTTATTTCCGCACCCGTCAAGGCCACCTTGACGGGTGCCCTTTTCGATCGCTGCTTCAAAATAATGGAATTCATTGCAATCGTTCGATGCTTAGCAAAAAGAGGAGATGATCGCAGTCGGATGAATGCTGCTACAGCCGTCGTCAAGCGTACAGGTGGGCATAAGATCAAGCCATCGGCGTCCGTCATCAGGTTGACGCCTTTCCGTCTGACCGGCAACAAACCGATGGCGATCAAGAGAAAGTTGGGGGAGAAAGCAGGGCCAATCACATGCGCAGAATAAACGCCACCTTCGGGTGGCGTTCGTTGTTTGCATGGCTGTGTTGCGGGGGGCGAAGCAACAAGAATGGTAACCCGGAAAACAAACATAAGTTATGACATTAATATTTAATGGAATTAATTATTAAGGTACTAAAAAAGTGACCTTGAACAGCGAAAAGGCGGAAGAGAATCGCCTTGCAAACGAGGTTTTGAAGAAATCAGACAAATAACATCAATTTTTGGGTGAAAAGGACGTCCAGATTCAAGGAAAATGGTGCTTGCATGTTCTATAATAGGGGCGTTTCCAAATGGAAGGGGAGCTATCGATGGCTTAAGGCTTCATAAAATCGGAGCAGGAGCAACGGGCGATGTCGCACGTTTCACCACCGTTCATACCGGATCGCAGTCCCGCTCGCCGATCTCGGAGAGATCGACGATGGTATCCGAAGCAATGCGGTGACGTTTACCCGCTCAATCCGGGCGTGCTCCGAAGCGGGAGGGCCGGAGCGGTGAAGCTGTGCTGAGCCTATCAGGATGAGTTGATCTCAGCTGTGCTTGCGGTAGCGCAGCGGTGAAAGTCCGGTCATTTTCTTGAAAATCCGATTAAAGTGGGCGATATGGTCGAACCCTACCTGCTCGGCGATCGTCTGCACTTTATCCTTCGACTGCTTGAGCCGTTTCTCCGCTTCTCGGATGCGCACGACTTGTATATATTCGCGGAAGTGAAAGCCGGTCAGCTTCACAAATACGCGGCTGAGGTAAGACGGGCTGATGTAGAACGTTTTGGCTACCGACTCGAGGGTGATCGGCTCATGGTAATGGTCGTGTATGTGGGCGGCGATTTCGGATATTTTGTGATGCATAGGATGGTCGCCCGCTTTCGGAGCCTGCTGAAGCTTCTCCGCCCGCCGGATGCAGACGAGCAGCTCGAGCATCGAAGCGCGGACGCACGTTTCGAAATCCAACTGCCGTTCCTCGCACTCCGTCAATATTTGACCCAGCAGCCGTTCGATGCGCGTCTGCTCCTTGATGGAGAAACGAATGAGACCGGAAGGTCTGGAGGCCAGCAAGTCGGGTGTTCTCGTTTCAGTACCGAACAGGAATGCCGGAGAGAAATGGATCAGCATCCGTTCAAACTCGAGTACCTCCGAGCTGGCCGTCGAATGCAGGTCTCCCGGGTTGACGAAGACAAGATCCCCTTTCTGAACGAGATAGACGCTGCCGTTCATGAAGTAGACGCGCTCCCCGTTAAGCAAATAATAGAGCTCGTAGAAGTCGTGAACGTGCGGACGCGCCATTTTCGAGTAACCGGAACGCTTCATCCGCTGGACGGCGTATTCGTTATCGCCGATTTCGTACTTGGGGGGAGTATCCGTGTTCATCATCGATCTACTCCTTTCGAAAAGACAAATTAAATCAATTTTTTCATGTATGGCTTCATGAATCAAGAGAAACTTTACTTCAATGCCGATCCCATATACTTACAACGCAATAAAAGTCGTCGCTAAAAGAATAAGGAGGAGCCGTAGAATGAGCATGAACGATCAAGCATACCGCGAACAGCCGTGGGTGTCTGACCAACGGGACGGCACTTTTGTAAATCCGGTGCTGCACGCCGACTATTCCGATCCGGACGTTATCCGGGTCGGGGGAGATTTCTATATGACAGCCTCCAGCTTCGGGCATATCCCAGGACTGCCGATTTTGCACTCGAAAGACTTGATCAACTGGAAGCTGATCAATCACGCCATCCGAAACATGGAGCTGCCCGGCTATGACAAGCCGCAGCACGGAAACGGGGTATGGGCGCCGAGCATTCGTTACCACGCAGGCACGTATTGGATATTTTATGGAGACCCGGACATAGGGATCTTCATGACTACGGCCGAAGACCCGGCGGGAGAATGGTCGCCTCTGCATCTTGTGAAGGAAGGCAAAGGATTGATCGATACGTGCCCGTTCTGGGACGAAAACGGCAAAGCGTACCTCGTCCATGCTTACGCAAACAGCCGCTGCGGGATCAAGCACAAATTGCGCATATGCGGCATGTCTCCGGACGGGAAGCAGCTGCTGGACGAGGGGATCGTCGTCTATGACGGTATCGGCGATCATCCAACGTTGGAAGGTCCGAAAATGTACAAGCGCGGCGGATACTATTACATTTTCGCTCCCGCAGGCGGCGTGTCGACGGGCTGGCAGACGGTTTTCCGCTCGAAGAGCGTGTTCGGACCCTATGAGGACAAGATCGTAATGCACCAGGGCGACTCTTCCGTCAATGGACCGCATCAAGGCGGATGGGTCGAGCTGGAGTCCGGGGAATCATGGTTTATGCATTTTCAGGATAGGGGAGCCTATGGCCGGATCGTTCATCTTCAGCCCGTACGCTGGATGGATGATTGGCCGTTGATAGGAGAAGACAGCAACGGGGACGGAATCGGCGAACCGGTACTGCGCCGGAATAAGCCGAATGTCGGACGCGAACATCCGATCGAAACCCCGCCGGTTTCGGACGAGTTCGCAGGAGCTTCACTCGGATTGCAGTGGCAATGGCAGGCCAATCCGGATCCGGGCTGGTATCGGCTAGGCGCGAGGCCCAGCCACTTGCGGCTATATGCTGCGAAGGCTCCGCAAGATGCGGGGGGCCTATATACGGCGCCTCAACTTCTGATGCAGAAATTCCCCGCACCGGCCTTCGAAGCGACCGCGAAGCTTGACGTTGCCTCCTTGGCAGAGGGCGATCTCGCCGGACTCGCCGTATTCGGATACGCCTATGCTTATATGGGCCTCCGCCGTCTAGAGGCGGGGACCTTCGCAGCGGTCTTCGCCACAGGAGATAAGTCCGGTGAGACGGAGCGGTGGAGGAACATTTTGACTGCGGACGTGCAGACGATCTATTTACGCGTAACCGTAGAAGAAGGCGCCCGCTGTTCGTTCTCCTACAGTCCGGACGGTACTTCGTTCCATTCGGATGAATTGCCTGATTTTACCGCGCAAAAAGGCCACTGGGTCGGCGCCAAAACGGGTTTATTCGCATTATGCTCAAATCCGGAGTCCGAAGTCGGCGGATACGTCGACGCGGATTGGTTCAGAGTGACGCCGATCCGCACAAAGGGAACGGCCACCTGAGGCATGTGAGTCCGCAACATTTAAGGGTTAAAAAAGTAGGAAGAAAATGGACGGGATGTCTTTTGGTCAACAGTCCATTTTCTTTTTTTGCTCCGCATACGACCTCCGAAGGCCTATTGATGAAGCGGGTGCAACATGTTGCCGTAAATAGAGGAGCTGATTTCCGTTATTGTTCCGGATCTCGTTGCACTCCTGAATATAACGGCACTGGGTTCCGTTACTTCGATCTTTCGGACCTCAAATGGGTAGTGAGCAGCGGAATAGTGGAGCGGTTATCCGTTAATTTTCTATCTACCTGATAATTTGGTCAATAAGATACGCCGGTTCCGCTATTTTATAGACTCACGGTCTCGCGAGCGCCGTCAAAGGCGGCAAGCCTTCACCGATCTTACGACACTTGTACTAGTATTTTTGTCAATTGATTGATGAGGACAAATAAAATCAAGTTTATATCCATCTTGACATCGAATCGCAAAGATCATTGCATTTTCGTGCGATATAATGAAAGCGGTAACAAATTTTGCGATTTGCTCTTGCCTATGGCAGAGCGACTTATCCATGACCATTTGTCCGAAGGTAAGCGATTTCCCCTTTCATCCGGAGTATCAGTGCGCAAATCGTGTTTTCTCAAAAAGGAGGGTTACATGTTGTCCAAAAAACGTTTATTCGCAGTAAGCGTATCGCTCGTTTTGCTGGGGACGGCGTGCAGCGGGACGAATGGGCAGTCCTCGCCGCAACCGGCGCAAACGAAAGCGGCTGGCAAGGAGCCGGTGGAGTTGGTGCTGTATTCGACAGCCGCAACCTCGGATGAAGAAGTCAAACAGAAGCTTTCGGACCCGATCGAGAAGAAGTTCCCGAACGTTAAAATCAAATATATCAAAAAAGGAAACGGCACGAATATTAACGAATTGATCGCAGCCGGCCAAACGATCGATCTTTATTTTGAAAGCGTCAACTTTTTCAATACGGTAACGACTTATCAGCTTGCCTACGATATGACGGAGCTGATCAAAAAGCATGGAATCGATTTAAGCGCCTTCGAAAATACGATGATCGATTATGCGAGGTCAATGTCGAATAACGGCATTTACGGCCTTCCCGTATGGACGGAAAACGTCATCTTGTTTTACAACAAAGATCTATTCGATAAATTCGGGGTCGCTTATCCGAAAAACGGGATGACATGGGACGAATTGACCGAGCTCGCGAGAAAGATGACCCGAAACGATGGCGGCAAGCAATATATGGGCTTTGCGGCTTCTCCTTCGCATATGCTGCGGGCCAATCAATACGCGCTGACCATGCTCGACCCGAAGACGGATAAAGCTATTATCAATACCGAACCGAAATGGAAGCAGCTCTTTCAAACCTACTTCATGAATACATCGGACGACACGGGGTATCGCAACGTCATGACCTCCGTTCTGAAGAACAAGCTTCCCTATAAAGATCCTATCCTGAAAGACCAAAGCCTGGCGATGCTCGCCTATTTGTCCCAATTGGACTGGGCGGCTTCCGGCCCCGGTGGAATGAATTGGGATATCGCGGCTTTACCGACATTCAAGGAATTGCCGAACGTGGGTTCATCGGCTTATCCGTTCTACTGGGGCGTCACGGCACAAAGCAAATATAAGGACGAAGGCGCGGAAGTGATCAAATTTTTGACAAGCAAGGAATACCAGACGAGCCAAGCCCGCAGCGGCACGATGACGACTCTGAGGGACGATGCGGTCAAGAAGCAGCTGGCGCAGGACAGCAAGCACAAGGACAAGAACATCTCCGCCATCTTTTACAATCAATACGCGCCCATGCCCAAAAAGTCGGCGTTTGAAGGAGACGCTCAAAAAAGCTATGAAGATGCGGTTCACGAAGCCGCGCTTGGAAGCGCGGACATAAACACGCTATTCCGCAAAATCGAAGACGGGGCCAACAAAGCGGTGGACGAGGCCAAAGTGAAAAAATAGCGGACCGTACTCATTCGACCATACTTCTCAGATGGCGGAAATTCGCCGATTCGGGGCCGCTGCATTCATAATGGAATAGGAGTCAACAGCCGAAAGAGAGATCTTTCGGCCGTTTTGTTTTCGATTGATTCGGGGAATGGCAATCCGATGACGGGATGAACAAAATTTATGAGTAGATATTCCCAACTTTCAGGGGGTGTGGTATAAATAAAGCATACCATTGAATCAAATGATTCAAAAAATCAAAATGGTGTAATATAAAAATCATAGTCGAGAAGGAGACCCATTCCTTGAAGTCCGAACCAACTACGATCGAACAGCTTGTAAAGGGAGAATTTGACGGTTTATCCGCCGCTCAGAAGAAAGTTGCCGAGTATTTGCTGCTTCATCCTGACGAATGCGCGTTATGGACAGCCAAACAGATCAGCCGGGAGGCCGGTGTTAGCGAAGCGACCGTCATCCGGTTGGCTTACGCGCTCGGATTCGGCAATTTTTCCGATATGCAGCAGCGTCTGAGGGAAAGAATGCTGAGAAGCAGCGCTGCAGCCTGGAGCGTGCCCTCCGCAGCCAACGCCGCCCCGGATGAAGGGAATCGATTGGCTGGCGTAATCGAGAACGATATCGCTATTTTGAAGCAGCTGCAGCAGCAGTTGGATATGGAAGAGCTATGGAGAGCGGTGGACTCTCTTATCCGGGCAGACCGTGTTCTGGTAGCGGGATATCGGGCATCCCATGCGACAGCTTATTGGTTTGCATTGATGCTCGAGATGACCCGCGACAATGTTCTGCTGTGTCCATCGGGAGGCGACGAGTACGCCAAGCTGTTTCAGCTTACGGAGAATTCGGTAGCGGTCGTAATATCGTTTCCCCGGTATTCGAGGGAAATCATAGCCTTGACCCAGTTGGCCAAACGGCAGAATGCCAAGATCATAGCGGTAACCGATCGGCTTTTGTCGCCTGTCGGGCGCATATCGGATATTGCGCTTACCACGGAAGTGAATGCGGAAACGGGCATGATCTCGATCTCCTCCGCGATCAGCTTATTGAATCTTCTCCTATACGGGATCCAGCTGAAGGATCAGCAGCAGTTTCAGATCCGGCAGCAGCGGTTGGAGCAATTTTACACGGTGTCTGAACAGTATATAGAATAGGCGGAGAAAGGAATGGCGGGAATGAAAATAGATCGGGTAGAGCTACGGTATTTGCAAGTTCCTTTAAAAGCTCCGTTTGAAACGAGCTTCGGTCGTTTTTCCGTAAAAGATTGCATATTTGTAAGCGTACATAGCGAGGGGGCGACAGGATATGCCGAAAGCGTCGCGTTTCCCGCCCCATACTATAACGAGGAAACGACGGAGACGGTATGGCACGTGCTGGAACGTTTCCTTATACCGAGACTGATAGGCCAGGAGCTGGAGCTGCCCGAGGAGGTATCGGCCCTCCTGTCGCCGATACGCCGCAATTATATGGCAATTTCCTCGTTGGAGGGTGCCGTCTGGGATTTGTATTGCAAGCGGAAGGGGATATCGCTGGCCGAGGCTCTGGGAGGCAAGAAACGGGAGATCGATGTCGGGGTAAGCATCGGTATCGAGCCCGAGGTGGACATGGTGTTGAGAAACGTCGAGCGATTCGTGGAACAAGGGTACAAAAGAATGAAGGTCAAAATTAAACCCGGCTTCGATATCCGTCTGTTGGAAGCGATTCGCAAGCGATTCGGCAACGAGCTTCTGTTGATGGCCGATGCCAACTCCGCGTATACGTTGGAGCAGATCGATTTATTGAAGCAATTGGACGATTACGATTTGATGATGATCGAGCAGCCGCTCGCCCACGACGATATCGTCGATCACGCCGTATTGCAGAAACGGCTGCGCACGCCGATATGCCTCGATGAAAGCATTCATACGGCGGAAGATGCGCGTAAAGCGATCGAGCTCGGGAGCTGCCGCATTATGAATATCAAAATCGGCCGGGTTGGCGGATTGACGAATGCGAAAGCGATACACGACTTATGCATGCGGCACGACATCCCGGTCTGGTGCGGAGGAATGTTCGAATTGGGCGTGGGACGCGCCCATAATATCGCGCTGTCCTCGCTCCCCAATTTTACTATGCCGGGAGATACTTCCGCTTCGGACCGGTATTGGACGCAGGATATCGTAGAGCCTGCCGTTGCATTCATTCGACCGGGGACACTTGCGGTACCGTCCGGACATGGAATCGGCTATGAGATCAACCATAAAGTGCTGGATCGTTTGACGGTCAGGAAGTCGATATTTTGACAGCAGTACCACATTGGAGGCGCTATCCGTATGACGATCGTGTGCGAGATTGTAAAGGAAGTAGAAACCATGAACCAAATCGTTCGGCTCCAAAAAGAAGTATGGGGAACGGATGCGGTGACCTCGATGCCGCAAATGATTGCGGCCGTCCATCACGGAGGCGTGGTGATCGCGGCTTTCGACGATGGCAAGGTCGTCGGATTTTGTTACGGCTTTCCCGGTGTCAAAGACGGAGCGGCGTATATCGTTTCCCATATGATGGCGATCCATCCGGACTACCGCGATTCGGGCTTGGGCCAACGCCTGAAGGAGCTGCAGCGCAGCTGGGCTCTTGCATCCGGCTACGACAAGGTGGTATGGACATTCGATCCTTTGGAGACGAGGAACGCTAATTTGAACCTGAATAAATTAGGAGGGACCGCCAAGGTCTACATCGAGAACTACTATGGGGAACTGGACGATCCGTCGAACGGGAGCATGCCGACCGACCGATTTCTGGTGGAATGGGAGCTGCGTTCACCTCGTTGCGAGAACGCTATCAGCGGCAAAACGCCGGACGTTCCTCGTTGGTCGACCTACGCCAGTCTGTTCGACTGGGAGCTTGAAGGCGAGTTTCCCCGACCGGTCGCTGCGTCATCCGGTCCAACGTCCGACGCTTGTCTTGTTCCCGTGCCGAAAGCAATCCGCGATATGAAGACGAAGAACCCGGAATTGGCAAAATTATGGCGCTTCGAATTGCGCCGTCAGCTTACGCGCTCGTTGGCGGACGGATATTGCGTGGTCGGGTTATGGCGGACCGAGCAGCCCGTACACTATTATGTGCTGGAACATGCGGAGCGGTTCGTCAGGTAGTCTTGCCTTTCCCTTCCTCCGTTGTTCATCGAGGAGGATGCTATGACGTATTCGATTTGGAACGATACAAAGAACGATTTGGCGGCGCAACAGACATGGATTCGCCAAACTTGCGCTGATTTGCCGGATTTGGCACGATGGAGACGGGCGGCTCCGGTCAGTTGAATGTACGGCAGTCCAAGGGAATGGGGGAACGGACATACTCATGCTTGAAAAGTTAAAGGATTGGACGGCAGCCAATCGGCTGCTGCTCGAAACGACATATAGCGAGCTTCATCGGAGGGCGGAAGCGAGTTGGAAGGAAGCGGACACGAATGCGTTTCTTTGCGCAGAGCTGGAGCGTATGGGCATTCCTTTCCGCACTTTTGACGACCAGACGGGAATTGTCGCCGTGTGGGACGAAGGCGAGCCGGGGCCTACGGTCGCCCTCCGGGCGGATATGGACGCCCTGCCTCACGAAATTAACGGGAATCGCCGGATGATCCATTCCTGCGGTCACGATGCCCATATGACCATTGCGCTGAACGCTGTTCGCTGCTTGCGTCAAAACGGTTTTTGTCCTCCCGGGAAGCTGAAGCTGCTGTTCCAGCCTGCCGAAGAGACGGGGGAAGGGGCTTTGTCCTTTATCCGGAAAGGAGTGACCGACGACATCGATTTCATGCTCGGCATCCACCTGCGACCGATTCAGGAGCTGCCGCTCGGCAAAGCGTCGGCGGCCATATACCACGGAGCGGCCGCCCAGCTCCGCGGGGAGATCCGGGGTGTCCAAGCGCATGCGGCGAGGCCGCATCTGGGGGTCAATGTTATCGATTCGCTAGCTGCGGTCATCCATGCGGTTAATGCCGTCAAAACGAATCCGTACGTCCCCCAATCGGCAAAGGTGACGCAAGCGTCTGCTGGCAGCGGGTCGCTCAATACCGTACCCGATTATGCGGTCTTCGGCATAGACCTGCGTTCTCAAACGAATGAGGGGATGGACGATCTGATCCGACGCGTCCGGCACGGGGCAATATCGGCGGGAGCGGCAAACGGCGCAGATGTGACGCTCGACACCGCCACCCGGACGGTCGCGGCATCGCCGAATCCGCAGCTCGAGACGATCGTCGGCGATGCGATTCGCGAGGTGCTCGGTGCGGAAGGGTGGAGCCCGCCCATTGTAACGCCGGGAGGAGAAGATTTTCATTATTATTCGCTCGGCAGCGGGAAGCTGTCGGCGACGATGATCGGTCTGGGTGCGGGACTGCGCCCGGGCTTGCATCATCCCGAGATGACATTTGATTTGGCCGCCATGCAGCATGGCGTTGCCATCGTTGCGGCGGCGACGGCGTTGTTGTTCGGTAGAGGAGGGTCTTCTTCTGCAGGGAGAACCGGTGAAAGGATATGAAATGTGAAGAGAGATATGCGCTTGTCCAGACAGCTGGATAAGTACATATCTCTTTTATTTAATTCCCGGTTCGCTTCGCCAGCATGTCTGCCGCTTCCTTCATCGTTTCGCGGATCGTAATAATGTCCACCCCGTAATATTTATCCGTATCGATAAAATGAAGATTGCTTTTCCGGACGGCAGGAAGGTTCCTCCATATGGCCGAGTTTTCGATTTCCTTGAAAGCGGCCTGATCGTCGCCCTGGCCGCGAACGATAATGAACATATGGTCCGCCGCATATTCCGGCAGCTTCTCGAGCGAAATCTCGACCGCGGAACCATATTTGTTTTTGGCTATTTCCGCGGCCACGGCGGCGGGCGCCTTCGTTTGCAGCGAGGTTCTGACCATATACCCGGCAAAATTGCGGTTTAAGTAAATGCGCAGACGTCCTTTTTCTATCCGGAAGACGGATACGGTTTCGTCGCCTATGGCCGATTTTACTTTCTCGCGCGAGCGCTTCATCTCCTGCTCGTAATCCTCGATCCACTTCTTCGCTTGTTGGGGCTTGCCGACCGCATCGGCGATTTTCGGAAACGTCTCGTAAATCGGGTCTTGCTCGAACGAAAAATAAACGACCGGCGCGACCTTCTCCAATTGCTCGACAACCTTCGGGTAAATGTCGTGAGCGACAGTTGACATGACGATCAAATCCGGACTCAATTGCAAAATTTTCTCCGCGTTTGGCGGATCACCGATCGAATCGACTCCGGCGGCCAATTCATTTTTGATGAACGTGATTTTGAAATCGTTGTTTCCGGCTGCAATCGGTTTTACCCCTATGGCCATCATTTCCGCGGAAAAGTCGCTGACGATTACACGCGTTGGAGTTACGGGAATCTCGACTTTGCGACCGAGATCGTCGGTAAACGTGCGCATCTGCGGTTTTTCCGCTTCGACGGAGCTGTTCTTGCCGCTTGCCGGCTCCTTACTTACTGCTTGGTTTATTCCCGGCGCGGATTCCGTCCCGCAGGCCGCGAGGAGCACTGCCAGCATGATAGCGGCGATTGCCGACAAGAAGACGGACCCGCTTTTTTGATGTACGTACTTGTTCATAACACCCTCCATTATGATAATGATTCTCGATATCATTAAAAGGATAACATCGCACCCTATGACGAACCATAGAGCGATATGATGGAAAGGATGGATTTTTATGCGCGTACACCGTCATATAAAACTATTGCCGTTCCTTCAGCACCAGCGAAGCGGCCTCGTCCATTTGTCCGGCAATCGATGCCGGATCGTATGCCAGCCAACGTCGGACATCAACCTCGTATACGTTGCCGCGGCGAACGGCCGGATAGTTGCGCCATATATCCATGGCTCGAATCTGCTCCCAATAAGTCTGTGTAGAACGATCCGGCTGCAGGACGACGAACAGATGATCGGCCTCGTAAAAGGGCAGTTCTTCGGGAACAATGACGCTCGAATGAAAATGGCGGTTGCATAGGCTTTGCAGCTTTATTTTCTCGGGGGGATCGAACAAGAGGGAGCGATATAACGGATAGCCCATATTCATCATTCCGTATATTTGCAGCATGCTGCCCCTGATTCTCAAAACCGCTGCCGTATTGCCGACTCCCGCGGAAGCGAGCCTATGCCGCAGCAGGGAGGACCGCTCTTCGTAAGCCTTTATCCATTGAGCGGCATCGTCCGCTTTGTCCGTCAGCCCGGCGATAGTCGCCAGTTGATCGTATACGGGATCTTTGTACATCTGCAGTACGACCGTCGTGCCGATCGCGGACAAGGCCGGCTCCAACTCCTCCTCTTCCGTAACGATCAGGTCGGGCTCCAGCTTGCGAAGCCGTTCGATATCGAGCATGCTTCCTGGACCGTAAACATCGGTGGCCGTTTCGGTCCAGTCGGCAAAATATCCGCTTACTTTGCAGCTGTTTACACCGACCGGCTCGATACCGAACATGCGGAAATATTCATAATAGTCGAGTGCGACAATCCGCTTCTGCCGATGCAGCCGGTATAAGGAAGGAGAAACGCCGACAGCTTGCTTGAAGCGGCGGCTGAAATAATAAGGGTCCACAAAGCCGACTTGACGGGCTATTGCGACGATCGATAGATCGCCTTGCCGAATAAGCGATTTGGCCCGCGTAATCCGCAGCTCGGTCATGTAGTCGATCGGGCTTGTCCCGATATATTTGCGAAACAATCTAGAGTAATGCTCCGGATTCATATCGGCGAGCGCCGCCAGTGTTTCTCGGGTAACGGGCTCATTCAGATGACGCTCCATATAGGCTGCTGTTGCTTCGATTCGTTTGCGTGCGTCTGCCGCCATAGCGGGGCCCCCTAATCGCTGATTTCGAAACCGAATTGAGAATTGTTATCATTCAGTATTAGTATAGGATAGAAAGAGAACGGATTCAATTAAAATACCGTTCTCGTAATAGTCGGAGGGCGGGTAAGCCCGTTACCGCCCTTGATTTTCATGATTAAGCAGCCACTGCTTACGCGTTATGCCTCCGCCATACCCGCCCATATCGCCATTTGCGTTGATGACGCGGTGACAGGGGATAACGATGGCAAGCTGATTAGCGCCGTTAGCCTGTGCCACGGCACGAAAGGCATTTGGGTTTCCAATCGCGGCGGCTATGTCCGAATAGGAACGGGTTTCCCCCGGCGGTATTTTTATCAATTGGTTCCAGACACTCTTTTGAAAAGGCGATCCCAGTAAAAAAAGCGGAGTTTGGAATTCGGTTAGTGTACCGTCAAAATATTGCGCCAGTTCATGTTCAATGGACCGAATCGGATCGGACATACCGGGTATAATCGCAGATTTGCCTCTTTGCCTGAGGCGTTCAATCTCGCGCTCGAGACCTCGGCGGTCAACAAATTCCAGAAGATAAAGCGCCTCCTCGTCGGCGATCGCAATCATGGGGCCGAGCCGCGTATCCAACCATGATGCTTTTAGAGGAAGTCGATCTTCCAGCAAAGTAGGCGCCGCTCCCATAATTCGGGAAAACGCGTCCCGGAAACCACTGCCGGAGTCATAGCCGCTTGAAAGCTGGCATCGATTACGGTTTGACCCGCTCTAATGTTTTTCAAGGCAAGTCCCATGCGGCGTGCTCGCGCGTATTTAACAAACGTCATGCCGAATCGCTTTTTGAACTGACGACGTGCCGTCGATGCATCAACGGACAGATTCCGGAAATCTTGATCCTTCCACCGTTTCTCCGGGTTTTCCTCCACAGCCTCTACCATCAGACGGACAACCTCTGAGACTTGGTTGGGATGGGACAATGGCCGACAGCGTTGACAAGGTCGAAAGGAAGCTAGAAGCGCCTGCTCGGCGGTCTCGTAAAATTCGCAGTTTTCAAACTTCGGTTTCCTTGCCGGACATGTCGGGCGGCAAAACACGCCTGTTGTCTTGACTCCTACAAAAAAAACACCTTCATATTCCGTCTTTTTCTCTAACAGAGCGCCATAATATTCTTCTTTACGTTCGGCTGGTATCATTCTTGCCTCCTTGAATGTTGGTTACGCTCCTAATTATAGAGCTTTCCGCAAAAAGACGCCGCCGAAAATCAGGCATTGATTTTATTCTCATAAAGAATGTTAAATAAAACTAATCTCTGTAATATAGCACCACCCTGGAATGAATTTGTATGGCAATACTATCCCAAAATCCGACATCATAATCCGAATTACAACTGATGGCCTATTGATGAAGCGGGTGCAACATATTACCGTAAATAGAGGAACCATTTTCCGTTATTGCCCCGAATTCCGTTGCACACTTGAAGATAACGGAACAGGCTTCCTTTTTTCTCGATCTATGAGGGTGAATGATCGTGAACAGCATAGTAGCGGAACGTTCTTCCGTTATATTGCTATCGAAATGGGGACACGGGTCTATTACGTTCATCGGTTCCGCAATATTATGGATTCACAGTCCCGCACGCAGGCAAGGCGGCTAGCCTTCACCGATCAAGCGGTATATGAATTTCAATACACGATGAATGATGCCGTCGTAGAAAAAAATGCGGCGAATTGCCATCAAACCTGTTTAAGGACTATGGCAAGCTGGTGAATGTATACTATATCCTTTGGGTGCGATCCGAACCGTTATCCCATCCATGACCGGACCGCCGTCAAACGGAATGCGGCGCGCCTGCACGGGGCTGTCCGCCAAGAGGAGGCTACCGTAACGAATACGATTTGGCTCATTCGCACCGGAATCCGGGATCGGCTCGAGACCATTTACCGGTTATGCCAAGCATGGAATGCGAAGTATCCGTTCATCCGGATGGCGTATACGATTTTTTCATGGATTTCGTTGACCGTGTTTGTTTTAAGCCTGTTTTTTCTTAAAGACTCACGAACCATGATGATTCAATATTTATGGTCGTTTTATGTGCTGCTGCAATTCTGGTTCCTGTGCCGAAGCAAAACGCTGGCGTGGAAGCCTGTCGTGCTGTTCGTCCTGGCGGGCGTCTTTCTTGTCGTGCCGTTCACGGCCCTAACGGTCAATGCCGTCCATGCGCTCTTCGGCGGGAAAACATCCGACACATGGTCCGTTGCCGTCATCACGCCGATTTTCGAGGAACTGTGGAAGCTCCTGCCGCTTGGCGTCTTTCTGCTGTTCTCGCGTCGCGCTTCCGCCTTGAGCTTGAGCGATTATACGTTGATCGGCGCGGCGACGGGAGTCGGCTTCCAATTGATGGAGGAGCTCTCCCGCCGATGGCTGAACTCCGGCGTTCTCTCGGATAGGTACGGGTACAGCTTTACGATATTTGGCGGAGAAACGATCCACTGGGACTTGTTCGCGTTATTTCCCGGTCGTTTCGAAGAAAGTCAGCTGCCGTCGGTAATGTGCGTCGGCCATCCCGTACATACGGCCATGATCGCTCTTGCCTGCGGAATCGCCTATAGACTGCGGACAAAGCTTACGAAATGGATATTTCTGTTCCCGGCACTGATTCTGCTCTGGTCCATCTTGGACCATGCCGCCTATAACGGCCAGAACAAGCTTCCCGATTGGGTGTTTGCTATCCATAAATGGGACGGAAACGGATATAAGACCCAGCCGGCGTTTCTAATCATGCTTGCGGCAGCGCTCGTTGCCGATTACTGGTCGCTGAACAAAGTGCGGCGCCGACTTCCGGCGCTGCCGAACGAGACGCTTCTCAATCCGTTCTCCGAGCTGTGGAACATGCTCTACGCCCTTTTCCGCGACAGGGGGAAATTCGTTTTTTGGCTCGGCTTCTACCGAAAGCGGCGGGAGCTCGGGTTTCATTTTCTGTACGGAAACGAGGAAGCGGCCGGCAGGCAAGAGCAGGTCCGGGAACGGATGAAGCTGTTCTACGGGGCGCTAACCGGAATCGCGGCAATATTGCTTGTTGCCGGTCTGTTCGCGGGGATGGAGGCTTACGCTGGCGGCGATGGAACGGTTTGCTTCGCCTGTATGTTCGATTCGTTGCAAAACTGGTGGGATCGGCTGGAATGGTATGAGCAAGGAGCGATCGTGTTAGGCGCACTTGCGCTATCGTTGCTGTTCGTCGGGTTCTGGCCGGCTGTCGGCATCGCGCTGACCGCGGCGGGAATAGCGGGCAGCGGACATGAGATCGCAGGCTATATCCGCGATCCCAAAAAGCTGCTGACACCGGAGAATGCGCTCGCCGTAGCGGCAGGCATTATACTAAGCCGGATTCCTTTCGGGAGGGCATTGGGATGGGCAGGGAAGAAAGCGCGCGGCTACGTGCGCAGACTCCTCGACAAGTTGAGCTCCCGGAGACCGGATGTCGACGTGCCGGATAAACCTCCGAAGCACGACGGTACAGGCCCCGGCAAACACCCGGAAGATCCGGATAATCCGAAGAAGCCGGATGACGATGCGCCGGATAAAGATAAGCATAAAGCGGATGACGAGAACGACGATAGGGCAACAGTGGCAGGTAACAAGTACAGCGAGGTCGAAATTGTCGATCATCGGGGAAATCCGCTTGGCGAGTTCGATGAAATCGATTTGGAGAACCGCATTTTCTATGAAGACAAGACGGCCAAAGGGCTGGATCGCGTCAATCCGCGAACGGGACAGCCCGCGCAGACGCCTCAGGAATTTACCGACAAGCAATTACTCGGGAAGACGCGGACGCGTATTCATAACTTGATGGAAAATGCCGCCTCAACCCGACCGACGCCTAACGGGTCTCCCGAAGTGCCCGATTTGGAGGAGATCAAATCGATCCGCGACTTCGTATTCCGGCTGGATGGCGACACGCCGGAGCTCCGAAGCGCCGCCGAGAATAGTTTGAACCAGCTCAGAGCCGAATTTCCGGATTATACATTCAACATTTTGTTTGGGGGAAAACCTTGATGTCCATTAGCGCTTTTATACCCGATCCGACCAATGATTTCGAACGGCAATACAACGTACCCGTCGCCGCGGAGGCGTTCTTCGCGGAATGCTGGGAGCCTGCCGCGGAAGCTTTAGGCTTGAAATGGGTGCCCCTTTTTTCGACCGGGATCGACGTCATGAGGGAAGATTTGCCGGCAGTGCTCGATGAACTTGCCCGACTGAAGCAGTGGGCCTTAAGCCAAGGGGGCGAGGAACGAACGGCAAAGCTGGCGAGCCGGATCGAATTGCTGCTGACCGAGTTGCCCAAAGCGCTGCAACGGGATGGAGTCGTCGTCTATATCGGGTGATGCGCCGACCGTAGCAGTGTGATTCGTTCTCCGAAGTTTGGTTCATTAGCGTCACCGCAAGGTCGTAAAGAAGTGCCTTAGCCGCAAAAATGAACCCTCCCTGTTCTTGTAAAGCAGAACAAGGGAGGGTTTTTGCAATGGATTCATCCGAGTCCATACTCCTTGGCTATGAATCGGTATGTCCGTGGGAAGGTTCTTTGTATGTTACATTCCAGACGATCTGATCGTCCTTCCGTTCCGTTATGACCTCATCCTCAATATCCTCCATCAACTGTCTAAGCCAGTTCTGCTCGGCTTCGAGCAAAGCAAGGGAATACTCCTGTTCGATGACGAATACGCGGTCGATTCCCATTGCCATTGTAGCCTCCATGGAGGAGCGGATGTCTTGAATTTGCTTGACGAGCGCTGCGGCCCGTTCCTTCAAAAGATCAAGTGCAACACGAGGCGACAAATGACCTAAAAAAGAAAGTCCGGCCGCAAACTGCGGATATTCTTTCACAGGCGTGCGCAATAAAGATTGCAACCATTCGAAAAACTCCGCGTTGCCAGCCCCCGTAGGCTCGTAGATCGTCCGCTCGGGATGTTTTCCCTCACGCTCCGTCGCTATCGGCTGAATCAGCTTGTTCTTCATTAAAGTCTCGATCACGGCGTAAAGTGAGCCCGTGTTCAATTTGATACTGTCGGAAATGCCTCGTTGGCGCATCGTGACCCCGATTTCGTAAGGGTGCATGGGGCGCTCATGCAGCAGGGACAGGATGGCCAGAGCGAGCAGATTACTCCGCTTTGGTTTGGGCATGCCGCTTCAGCTCCTTTCTGTTTGATTCAGAAAAGTTAACTTCGCTAAAACGTTAAAGCGAAGTGCGAGTTTCTGAACCAAGAAAAACTTCCTCTAAATCGCGGTCGCTCTTCTTTGAAATACGTCGATAGACGTTTTTCTTACAACAACAATGATAGTTGGAGATATGGACTTTTACTTATTATAGCCCATTTTGATTATATGGAGAAACAATAGTTGACTTAACTTAGTTTAAATAATATAGTCTAATTAAACTAATCGTTTGTAAATAATGAAAGGAAGATGACAGATGGAACCCATTAGTAATCGGGCCAAAAAAGCTTTGATTATCGGCTGCGGGATCGCGGGACCCGCAACGGCGCTTTTTCTGAAGAAGGCAGGGATCGACCCCGTCATCTACGAAGCGGACGAACGAACCG
This sequence comes from Paenibacillus hemerocallicola, assembly GCF_006265175.1. Classification (GTDB taxonomy): domain Bacteria; phylum Bacillota; class Bacilli; order Paenibacillales; family NBRC-103111; genus Paenibacillus_AB; species Paenibacillus_AB hemerocallicola. Next base: position 67,723 of record NZ_VDCQ01000003.1, read on the forward strand.
ACGATTATGCCGGATTGTTCCTCAATTTGGCGCGCAACGGGCTGCAGGTACTGAAGGAATTGGGAATAGACGCCCAAATCCGCCAAGAGGGCATTGCGATGTATACTATGAAGATGCTCAGCGGCAAGGGCAAGCTGTTGGGCAATGTCGGCCAAATGTCCGGAGAACCCCAAGGCTACACGATTAAAAGAGGGATTCTGCACAAAGTATTGCGTGAGGAAGCACTGCGTCAAGGGATTTCGATCGAATACGGCAAGAAGCTCAAAAGCATAGAAACAAATGAGCCTGATCGAGTGAAGGCTGCTTTCGAGGATGGAACATTTGCATCCGGGGATTTTCTGATTGGCTGCGACGGCATTAATTCCCGAGTACGAAAAATTGTCATGCCTAGTGCGCCTGCTCCAACTTACACCGGATTAATTAGCTTTGGCGGGTTTCTGCAAAGCACGGCGATTGCTTACGAACCGGGAATTCAGACGATGGTCTTCGGAAAACGGGCGTTTTTCGGTTATTTGGTCAGAAATGCCGAAGAGATATACTGGTTCGGCAATATGAACTATCCCGGAGAGCCAACCCGGCGGGAGCTGCAGAACATCCCGCAGGCGGAGTGGCGACGAACGCTAAACGGTCTATACGCCGATGATATCGCGCCTCTTCCGGAGATCGTGCGTTCGACGGAGGAGGAGATCGGCGTTTTCCCGATCTACGATATGCCGTCGTTGCCCGTTTGGCACGAAAAGTCTGTTGTTTTGGTCGGTGACGCCGTCCATGCTACGTCGCCCAATGCCGGACAGGGCGCCTCATTGGCGCTTGAGGATGCGATTGTGCTGGCCAAGTGCATTCGGGACTTCCCGGATGCGGGACTGGCATTTTCCGAGTTTCAGAAATTGCGCCGCGACAGGGTGGAGCGGATTGTGCAGTATTCCAGGAGCATCGGACAACGCAAGCATGCGACGAATCCGGTGCAAGTGTTTTTCCGCGATTTGATGATGCCGATGTTTCTCAAATCGGCCAATAAGGTTTCGCATAGTTGGATGTATGATTACAAGGTCGATTGGAACGGGAAGGTCGCGCAATAGAAGTTCGGGGAAACCCGCTACGCCGGATATGCACTTGCGGGGCAGGACGACCAGAAGGGTGAATACACGAATGAATGTAACAAGAAAATGACATAATGAGTCATGTTTAATCCGTTATTTCGAATGATTTATTGAAATTAAGAAAATCTGCGTCATTATTGTTGACATCGCGTTCGATGTTGCGTACAATTTACTTATCAACTATCACAAAGCAGTGATATTTTCCTAATCAAATAAGGGACACAATGCCGTGTCCGCTTTGGCAAAGAAGCCTATCCCACTTTACGATGATCGTATCGGGGATAGGCTTTGCGTTTTTCAAAACCGGAAAACAAAGAGAGGGGAATGCGGGATGGTGGATCGGAAGTCTTTCTTGAATAGCGGTCACAAGGGGTCTTTGTTCAGCGCATTTTTGTACTTTGACATGAGCTTTATGATCTGGGTCATGCTTGGCCCGCTGGCGGTGCTGATTGCCAACGATTTCGAAATGGATGCGGCTCAAAAAGCGAATTTGGTCGCGCTTCCGGCACTGGGCGGCTCGATTTTACGGCTCGTGTTAGGTTATTTGACAGATAGAATCGGTCCGAAGAAAACGGGTGTCATCGGGATGACGCTGACGATTATCCCGCTGCTGGTCGGCTGGAAACTGACGGATTCGCTTGCGGACATCTATTTCGTCGCTCTGATGCTCGGCATTGCCGGAGCCAGCTTTGCCGCAGCTCTGCCGCTCGCCAGCCGCTGGTATCCGCCCGAGCATCAAGGACTCGCGCTCGGCATTGCCGGTGCGGGCAACAGCGGAACCATTTTCAGCACCTTGTTCGCCAATCGGTTGGCCCAGCATTATGGAGACTGGCATGTCGTGTTCGGCTTGGCGATGATTCCGCTGGTTCTCGTATTTCTCATTTTTCTCTTCACGGCCAAAGACAGCCCCAATCAGCCGGCTTCCAAAAAGATGGCGGACTATGCCAGGGTATTGAAGCAAAAAGATACATGGCTGTTCTGTCTTTTCTATATGGTGACCTTCGGCGGTTTTTCCGGCATGGCCAACTACCTGACTATATTTTTCAATACGGAATACGGTTTGAACGCGGTCGCGGCCGCCGATTTTGCGACGATCTGCATTATCGCGGGCAGCTTGTTCCGTCCGATCGGGGGCTGGTTATCCGACAAGGTGGGAGGTATCCGGATGCTAATGCTGCTCTATGCGGTCATCGGGCTGATGCTCGCCGCGGTCTCGACTTTGCCGGCGCTGGCGGTCACCACCGTGCTGCTGTTCATCGGCATGATGGGAATGGGGATGGGCAATGGAGCGGTGTTCCAGCTTGTGCCGCAGCGATTTCCCGAAGAGGTCGGCATCATTACCGGCATTGTCGGGGCGGCGGGCGGCTTGGGCGGATTTTTCCTGCCGAAAATTTTAGGCAACCTGAAGCTGTCGACGGGATCGTTTACCCCGGGTTTCCTTGTTTTGTCCGGAATCGCCCTGTCATGCATCGTTATCATGTATTTGGCCCAGCGCGAATGGAAGCGTTCCTGGATCGGAGAAGGCGGCAAGGTAGGGACGAGCGCATACATGGACGGCGGGCTGACCGCGGATGCGCCCAAAGCATAGAAGCGGCAGCAAGCGAAGGGAACTATACCAAGAAAGGAATGTGACGGATATGGGGCGGAGAGAAAAACTGGTACTTATCGGCAACGGGATGGCGGGGGTCAACACCATTGAGCATTTATTGAAGCTGGCTCCAACCAAATATGAGATTACGATTTTCGGCTCGGAGCCTTATCCCAATTATAACCGGATTCTGCTTTCTTACGTGTTGTCCGGCGATTCCAAGGTTGAGGATATTTTCATCAACACCTACGAGTGGTATAAATCGAACGATCTCAAGCTGTATGCGGGTCATACGATATCCGGCATTGATGCCGAGGCCAAAACCGTAACGAGCGATCATGGCGTCACGGTGTCATACGATAAGCTGATTTTCGCCACCGGCTCGAATCCGTTTATGCTCCCGCTGCCGGGTGCGGATAAGGAAGGCGTTATGGCTTACCGGACGATTCGCGATTGCGAGCTGATGATCGAAGCCTCCGCAACCTATAAGAAAGCGGTAGTTATCGGCGGCGGCTTGCTCGGTCTCGAAGCGGCCAGAGGGTTCCTGAACCTGGGCATGAAGGTCGATGTCGTACACATTACCGATACGATCATGGACCGCCAGCTTGACCGGACGGCCTCGAAAATGCTGCAGGAAGCATTGGAAGCGCAGGGCATGAATTTCTTGCTCGAGAAGCAATCCGCGGAAATCGTCGGAGACAAGCGCGTGACAGGTCTGAAATTCAAGGATGGCACCGAGACCGAGGCCGATCTGATCGTGATGGCGGCCGGAATTCGTCCGAACGTATCGCTCGCGCAGAGTATCGGGCTCGAGACGAAGCCCGCCATCCTGGTTGACGACTATATGGAAACGAGCCTGCCGGGCGTTTACGCCGTCGGAGAATGCGCGATGCACCGCGGCATTGTCTACGGTCTCGTCGCTCCGCTATACGAGCAGGGCGCCGTGCTGGCCAAGCGCTTGGCCGGCGTCGAGACGCCGCCCTATGAAGGGTCTGTCGTTTACACGAAGCTTAAAGTTTCGGGCGTCGATGTATTTTCCGGCGGACAGTTTATCGAGAACGAAGGAACGAAGGCGATCCGCGTTCATGACGAATTTTCCGGGATTTATAAGAAAGTGCTTATTCGGGATAACAAAATCATCGGGGCGGTGCTGTTCGGGGACACGGCGGACGGTACCCGTCTGATGCAAATGATACGGAGCGGCCAGAACGTCAGCGGAATGGAGAAAACGGCCATACTCCGCGATTCCTCCTCGTCCGATCACGTTGGTGGCGGCGTGGCGGAAATGCCTGACGACGCTATTATTTGCGGCTGTAACGGAGTCAGCAAAGGTACGATTTGCTCCGCCATTCGAGAGCAGAGCCTGACGAGCGTCGAAGAGGTGAAAAACTGCACCAATGCTTCGCGCTCCTGCGGCGGCTGCAAGCCATTGGTAAACGATTTGCTCGGTTACACGCTCGGCGACGGCTTCGCTGCGGGTCCGGTCAAGGAAACGATTTGCGGCTGCACCGAGCATTCCCGCGAAGAGGTCGTGTCGGCAATTCGCGATAAAGGCTTGACTCACATTCGCGAGATCATGAATGTGCTCGATTGGAAAAATCCGGAGGGCTGCTCCAAATGCCGACCTGCGTTGAACTATTACCTGGGCATGATTCATCCGAAAACATACGGCGACGATCCGACCTCGCGATTCGTCAACGAGCGGATGCACGCCAATATCCAGAAGGACGGCACGTACTCGGTCGTTCCAAGGATGTATGGGGGAGTTACGACACCGTCCGATTTGAAGAAGATTGCCGAGGTCGCCGAAAAATATAACGTTCCGACCGTAAAGCTCACCGGCGGACAGCGCATCGACCTGCTCGGAGTGAAAAAAGAAGACTTGACCGCCATGTGGTCCGACCTCGACATGCCTTCCGGCTACGCCTACGGCAAAGCGATTCGCACGGTGAAAACATGCGTCGGCGATGACTATTGCCGGTTCGGCACCGGAGATTCGATGGGTCTCGGCATTGCCATGGAGAAGCGCTTCGAGCGGCTGAGCACGCCGGCCAAGGTGAAGATGGCCGTCTCCGGCTGCCCGCGCAACTGCGCGGAATCCGGTATCAAAGATCTCGGCGTCGTCTCGGTCGACGGCGGCTGGGAGCTGTACGCCGGCGGCAACGGCGGCGTGAAGGTCCGCGTCGGCGACTTGCTCGCCACGGTCAAGACCGAGCAGGACGTTATCGAATATACGGAAGCGTACCTGCAGTATTACCGTGAAACCGGCAATTATGGCGAGCGCACCTCGGAATGGGTCAACCGACTGGGCATCGAGCATATCCGCGAGGTCATGAAGGACTCCGAGCAGCTCGAGGCGCTTCGCCAGCGGATCGACACCGCTCTCTCGGTGACGAAGGACCCTTGGCGGGAAGCGATCAACAGTGAAAAAATTCAAAAAGACCTGTACGAAGTCGTCGAGCTGAACAGATAGACCGAAATGCAGAGGAGTGAATGGACATGAGCAACTATGAAGTAGGCGTCGAGCTGCGGTGGGTGGACGCTGTCGGTTATGAAGAACTGACCATCAACACGGGAAAAACGATACGTTATCAGGAAACGGAAGTCGCGCTGTTCCGGTTCGGCAGCGGCAAGGTGCACGCGATCCAGAACCGCTGCCCGCACAAGGACGGCGTACTGGTGGAAGGAATCGTTTGCGACGAGCACGTGTTCTGCCCGATGCACGACCGCAAAATTCACGTCCCGTCAGGGCTCGTTCAGAAACCGGACAACGGCTGCGTACGGACCTATGCAACCAAAGTGGAGAACGGCCGGATTTACATCGGATTTCCGAAGACAGAGGAGCTTGCCAGCTGATTAAGCATGCGGAGGTGAAGAACGTGACTGTAGAGATGAACCTGTCGCCTGCGCTTGCTTCCTCGACGCACTGCTGCTTCTGCAGCATGCAGTGCGGTATGGAACTGGTTGCCAAAGGTCCGGGTTTGGCGATAAAGCCGAGCCCGGACTTTCCGGTAGCTACGGGACGCTTGTGCCAGAAGGGGCTCCATGCGCTGGACCACGTCATTCACGAGGAGCGCATTGTCCGGCCTTCCCGGCGGATGAATCGGCATGAGCTCTGGGAGCCGGTTGAATGGACGGATGCGCTGTCGCATATCGCTTCCGGAATTAAAGAAATCCAGAACCGATACGGCAACGATGCGGTTTGCGTCTACGGGGGTGGATCGCTGACCAACGAGGTCTGTTACTTGCTCGGCAAATTTGCCCGGGTTGCCTTGCGCTCCAAATATATCGATTATAACGGGCGTTACTGCATGTCCTCCGCCGCTGCGGCCAGCAATCAGGCGTTTGGCATCGATAGGGGCATGACGATGCCGCTCTCCGAAATCCCGAAGGCGAAATATTTGATTTTGTCCGGGACGAACATTGCCGAGTGCCAGCCGACGATGATGCCGTATTTGCTGGAAGCGAAAAAAAACGGTGCCGTCATCGTGACGATCGACCCCCGCAACACGATGACGTCCAAAAGCGCGGACATTCATGTCCGGCTCCAGCCCGGCTTCGATTCGGTGTTCGTCAACGGACTGCTGCATGTGATCGTTGCGGAGAAGCTCTATGACGAAGCTTTTGTCCGGGAGCGGACGAATGGCTTGGAGCAGCTGGTCGAGGCGGTAAAACCGTTCACCCCGGCCAGGGTGGAGGAGCTCACCGGCATACTCGAGGCGGTAACCAGAACGATCGCACGCGGTTTTGCCAAGGCGGACACCGGGATCGTGATGACGGCCCGCGGCTTGGAGCAGCAAGTGAACGGTGTGGAGAACACGTTGAATTATATAAACCTTGCCCTGATTACGGGCAAAATCGGCAGGCCCGGCTGCGGCTACGGGGCGGTCACCGGACAGGCGAACGGACAAGGCGGACGAGAGCACGGGCAAAAGGCGGACCAGCTGCCGGGCTACCGGTTGATCGAAGATCCGGCCGACCGCGAGCATGTCGCGAGCGTGTGGGGCATCGATTCGGCGGAGCTGCCGGGCAAAGGCGTATCCGCCTACGAAATGCTGCAAAAAATCGACGAAGGCGAAATCAAGGCGATGATCGTGCTGGGCTCCAATCCGGTCGTCTCCAGTCCGAACAGTCTGATGGTAGAGCGGGCGCTGAACAAGCTGGAGCTGCTGGTGGTCGTCGATCTGTTCGAAACGGAAACGGCGCGGTTCGCCCACTGGATGCTGCCGGGCTCCTCCTTTCTGGAAGGCGAGGGTACATTGACCAATCTGGAGGGCAGAGTATTTCACAGACCGCAGGCGCTGCCGCTCCCTGGCGCGTGCAAGCTGGACTACGAGCTGATCTGCGGGCTGGCGGAGGAACTGGGCCGCGGCGCTTATTTTCAATATGATTCGATCGAGGATGTATTCAATGAAATGCGCAAAGCAACGGCTGGCGGAAAAGCCGATTACAGCGGCATAACGTACGGGCGCCTTAGGCGGGAGAAAGGAATCTTCTGGCCTTGTCCCTCGGAGGATCATCCGGGCACGCCGCACTTGTTCCGGGAACGGTTCGCCCACCCCGACGGTAAAGCGAGGCTGAAGGGCATCACGCCGAAAATGCCCGCGGAGCCGATCGACGAGGAATATCCTTATATATTGACGACGGGACGGCTGGGGAACCATTATTTAAGCGGTGCGCAAACCCGCCGCACACCCGGGCTCCTCAAAAAAGCCCCGGTGCCGGTAGCCGAAATTCATCCATGGCTGGCAAGCAAAATCGGTCTGGGTCTGGAAAGCAAGCTCCGCATTACGAGCCGCAGAGCTTCGCTCGTCTTTCATGTCAAAATTACGGAAGGCATTCAGCCGAGGACGATCTTCGTTCCTTTTCATTGGGGCGAGGAGCTATCCGTCAATAGATTGACCGTCGATGCCTTGGATCCGACAAGCCGCATGCCCGAGTTCAAAATTTGCGCGGTGAAGGCGGAGCGGTCCGACTGAAGCTCGATATGAAACCGATCAATCATGAAATGGCGAATGTGCTGAACCGGGAGCGGCTTCAACATACGCCGACAGGAAGACGGATGTCGCAAATCGGGGGGGTAATCGGATGGACATCGCGATGCACAAAGAAGCACGCCTGACACGGCATGCCGTTCAGGTCGCCCAGGCGCAAGGGTTGATCAAGCCCTATATCACGCCTCTCGAATCGAAACGGGTTCCGCTTGAGCAGGCCTATGGCAGCTATTTGGCGGTGAACATTGCCGCCTCCCACCCGCTGCCGCATTTTCGACGCTCGGGCATGGACGGCTTCTCGATCCGCACGGAAGATTTGAGAGGAGCCTCCTCAGAGACGCCTGTACGGCTGAAAGTGATTGAACGCATTCCGTGCGGCGCGGTTCCGAGAAAACGGCTGGAGAGGGGGACGGCGGCACGGACAATGACGGGAGCCATGGTTTCGGAGGGGGCCGATGCGGTCATCCGTATGGAAATGACGCAGGAGGCGGTCATCGGAGGCATTTCGCATATTATCGTCACAAAACCAATCCAACCGGGCGCCAATGTGTCAGAGGTCGGATCGGAATTGGAGGAAGGAGCGGGAATAGTAGGGCAGGGGTGTAAAATCCGATCCGGCGAAACGGCTTTATTGGCTATCTACGGGTTTCACCATGTGCCGGTATACCGCTCGCCGGTCGTCGCCATCCTATCCACCGGTGAGGAGCTATTGCAAGTGGATGAACCTTTGCAACCGGGCAAAATCCGCAACAGCAACGCGCCTATGCTAGCCGGTTTGGTTAGGCGGGCTGGCGGGATTCCCCATTGGATCGGAAAAATCGGAGATGATTTGGACGAAACGCGACAGCGGGTCCAAGAAGCTTTGGCGTCAGCCGATCTCGTGGTCAGCACAGGGGGAGTTTCCGTCGGGGACTATGATGCGATGGCGGACTTTTTCCTGCAATGGGAAGGGAAAACCTTGTTTAACAAGGTGGCCATGAGGCCCGGCAGCCCGACGACCGCCGGCGTTCTGGACGGCAAATTAATTTTTGCGTTATCCGGCAATCCCGGCGCCTGCTTTGTCGGGTTCCACCTATTCGTCCGTCCGGTTCTTCTGGGGATGCAGGGAAGCGTGGAACCCCATCTTCCTGAAATCAAAGCATTTTTGCGGCAAGGCTATGCCAAAACCGATGCATATACAAGGTATGTACGCGGAAGAATCGTTTTTTCAAGCGATGGGCGGGTATGTGTGGAGCCGGCGGGACAAGACAAATCCAGCATCGTAACCTCGATTAAGGACTCGGATTGTCTGATTTGCATTCCGCCGGGGAAAGAGGAGACCGTCCCGGGCAGTCTGGTTTCCGTATTATGTCTGGATAAGGAATAAAGCCTCACAAATAATAAATTAAATAAATTAAAGAATGTCAATAGACAGATGACCAATCGGGGCATTCGCACATATGGTAAGGAGTAAATGCTATCCCGAGAGGAGTTTCAAAATGTCAAATGAGTTTGTAGCGCGTTCTTTGGATGAAGTAAGATTTTGGTCGCGGATCATGAAGGAGCATTCGCTGTTCCTCAAGTTAGGATTCCGGTGCGAGGATACTCAATTAATTCAAGAAGCCAATCAGTTTTATACAACATTCGAAGCGATCGAAAATAAGGCGAATGCTTTCACCATCGGGACGGATCCGCAGACGATCAAAAAGTTTAACGAGGAAGTTCATATTGCGGTTTCCTACATCTGGATGTTCAAAAGAAAAGTGCTCGGCTTGATATTGACTTGCCAACTGCCGGGCGCGAACAACTTCCCGCTTTTGGTCGATCATGTGAGCAGGGAAGCCAATTACTTCAGAAATCGGTTGACGGAACTAAATACGGGCAGGTTGGAACCGCTGCCTGACGCCATTATCGACGAAAACGTATTTTTCCTCAGAATTATGGCGGATCATGCCAAGTTTATCAGTCACCTGCTTGACCCTTCGGAACGGAAGTTGGTCGATCAAGCCAATAACTTCAGTCAAGAATTCGACCAATTGTTATTTCAAGCGCGAGACTTGGATTCCATGCGTCCGCAATCGCAAACGTCGCCGCTTCTTGACCAGTTTCTCGACCAGAATCGGGTGTCCGTTACATCGTTGCGCGACTTTAAGAAAACAGCTCGCGAGCTGATTGAGGCATGCCGGATCAAAAGTATCATTCATCCGCTTTTGGCGGATCATGTATTTCGTGAAGCCGAAAGATTTTTGGCCATTATCGACATGTTTGAAAACAGCTTGACGGGAAAACCCGCGGCTCCCCTTCAAAGCCTGATGCTGGACTGAATAATAACGGTACGTCAATCAAGAATCCGCGTAAATCGCGGTTTTTTTTTCTATGACAGCATAATCCACATACAAACAAGGGGGCGTTTGATGGACGTGATATAGTGTTGCCCGTGCATAGAGGAACTACATTCCGTTATGGCCCCGAATTTCGCGACTCGCCTGAAAATAACGGAACAGGCTTCCTTTATATCGAGATTTCGGTGTGAAACTAATCGTGAACAGCGGAATAACGGAACGGTGTTCCCTTATTTTGCACTCGACACGAGGGCTCGGGCCAATAGCGTACTCCAGTTCCGCTAATTGTTGGACCTGCGGTCCCGCAAGGCGCCGCCCGGCAGAGGCAGCGAGCCTTTCACCGAATCTGGCGCTGCACCCATTATCCGCACTTGTACGCGAATTATGCTGTCGTAGTTTTTTTACGACTGACCATTAAACGCACAAACTTTGTTCTCAATCTGTTTGAGATTCCCCGACCATACTTCGTAGGTTTAATCGACCCTGTATAGTCACTTCGACCCTCATATTCGACTACTCCTCGCACCTTCGATCGTTCGCCTTCGCCCGGCTCACGCTTGGCGTTCGTGGCGAGCCCCTTCCGCGCAGCCGCAATTCGCTGTACGTATCGTTATTTTTCTCTCTTCGCTTGCAATCGGTTATAATATGGAATAAATAGACGAGGAAGTTGATTCCTATTACAATCGTCGATCAAAAGACATGGAATTCCGGCATCAAAACCAATGTCGGGAATTTTTTGCTGGAAAGAAAATTGTAGGGGGATATTTTGGGAAATGAAGAATCCTATGAAAGTAACGATAAAGGATATTGCAAAAATGGCCGGCGTGAGCCATCCAACAGTTTCGAAGGCTCTTAACGATGTTCCAGGGGTTGCGGAGGAGACGCGCAATAAAATATTATCCATCGCCAAGCAGATGAATTATATGCCGAATATGGCGGCTAAACGACTTTCGGACAAAAAGTCTAATTGTATCGGGCTTATCTGGCCGGTTGCAGAAAGTCTGTTTTTCTACAATCTTTGCATGCTGATCCATGCAGAGGCGGGAAAGAGGGGGATAAATGTCATTACTTCCCTTGTCGCCCCGGTCGAAGCGATGCGTACGTTTAACCAACATTTCGTTGATCATATTATTTTTTGGTGTTACCCTCGCTGGGTACCGTCTATCGAGTTTTTGAAAGAAAAAGAACAATTCCATGGAGAACTTTTGCTTGTAGGCGGGGGCAAAATGGATGGAGCCCATTGTATATCGATCGACAGAATAACGGGTATATATAAAGCCGTTGATCATTTCGTTCGGCTGGGACATCGCCGTATTTCGTTTATAGGAGAATCTTCGGATAAATTAACGGGTTTTACTCAAGCTTTTGTCGAGCACGGACTCGAATATCATCCGGACTATGTCGTTCGCACCGATGATCGTAACTTGGATTTCGATCAGAAGATTCGCGATTTGCTGGTAAATAATAATAATAAGCCTACCGGGATCCTTGTCGATAGTCAGGCTGTTTTGTTCCGGCTGGTTCGATTATTGAGAATACTAAAAGTTAGCGTTCCCGATGATATTTCCGTTATTGTTTACGACGATATTCCGGAGATGGAGCGTTTTGAAATTCCATTCACGACAGTGGGACCTTCCATAGAGAAGTTGGCTAAAACATCGATCGAAAGTTTAACGAGAGGACCCGAGACGAATGGCAGTTGGATTAACGTAGAAATCAAATCAGAGCTTACGATTCGTCATTCCACCAAGCCCGCAATCGACTCGACAACCAGCAAGTAACAACTTCATCCGGCAGGGACCCAGTAGCGCGCTTCGCAAAAGCGCGTTATTTAAGTTGCGTATTTACTTTATGGTACACGTGTAATATAATTTTCTTGTAAACGTTTTATAATATGTTTTTTGAAAAATGAACACGTGTAATATTTAAAAGTTGGACGTGAATGAAACGAATTGAAAGCGTTTAATATTTCCCGTGTTTTAGAAAAGGAGGAGCCTATGACTTGGAAAAATAAAAAAACATGGTTGTCCGCCATGTTAGCTGTATGGCTAACTGCTTGCAGCGGAGACAATACGGCAACCGAGAAGGATGACAAACCGGAGAATGTCCCGGAGAAACCCGTCACGTTGACTTTGTATAATGCGGGTACCTCAATTGGCTTAGAGGACATGATCGAGAAGTTGGTAAAGGAAAAGTTCCCCCATATTACAATAAATACGATTAAAAGGGGGGAAGGCATCAACATCCAAGTTTTGCTTTCGCAAGGTACAATCCCCGACTTGATTTCCAACCCGATTGGCGGCGTTTGGGGGTTGAAAGACGATCGCCTCTTGTCTGATTTGACTCCGCTCATCAAGAAACAAGGATTCGATCTGGGAAGACTGACTCCCGGCATTGTCGAAAATGTCAAAGCGCACGATGACAACGGGGAATTCATTTTTATGCCGTTCGAATTGAATAATAACGCCTTGTTCTACAACAAAAATATTTTTGATAAATTCGGGGTTACTTACCCGACGGACAATATGACCTGGGAACAAGTATACGAGCTGGCGAAAAAAGTGACCCGAATGGAGAACGGCATACAATACAAAGGTTTTTTGTACGACGAGACGAGTTTGGTACACAAAAATCAATTAGGTCAGACATACGTGGATCCGAAAACGCAGAAAGCTGTCGTGAACAACGATCAATGGAAAAAATGGCTCGAAGTCATGACCAGCTTTTATCAAATCGAAGGAAATCAACTGGCTAAAGGAGAGACGGAAAAAGATCTGTTCTTGAAAAGTCAGACATTGGCAATGCGCACGGGTCCCAATTTCTTGACCGAACTGCCCGAGGCCGAAAAAAGAGGAATGGAATGGGACGTCGTTTCATTGCCGCATTTCACCGAAGGATCGGGGCAAGGCTCCCAGATGAATACACCGATTTATGGCATTCCGTCGATAAGCAAGTATCGAGAAGAAGCATTTCAAGTCATTGCTTACTTGCTGTCGGACGAGGTCCAAAGCATTATGGCAAGACAAGGAAGAATACCGGTACTGAAAAACGAACAGGTGCTAAAGGAGTTTGGCGCTGGACTGGAGGGACTAAAGGGGAAAAATTTAGCCGCTTTTTTCAAAGATACGATCGCCAAACCGATCTTGCTCTCGAGATATGACGGCATTTCCAAAGTCGCGATCGTAAACAAAGGAATCCGGGGAATCGGGATGGAGAAGAAAGATCTCAATACCGCCCTGAGGGAAGTTGAGGAAGAAATCAATAAGGGGATCGAAGCGGCTCTGAACAAATAAGGAGGTGAGGCCCGCCCGCATGAGGCCGACTACACTTGCATAAAGCTCCAAGCTTCTTTGTGAACTGCCTGCACTCAAGATTCACAATACGTTAGAAATGGAAGATGGACGGATATTAAAGTGTAAATTGGAGGCGAATTCGTGTATGAATACGGACACTAACGAGAAGGACAGTAAGCTTATCAGCAGAAGAAACTTGATTATTTCGGCCGGCTTGGCGAGTGCGGCTTTGGCAGCGGAAGGTGTACTCGGAAACATCCGGGTAGCAAATTCATCCCCGGGGACAGTCGCTCAATCGGTATATGGGGACAGCGCTCTTAACGGAGTTTCAACAATCGTTCCTGTATCTATCGATGAGTTAAGGAACAATACTACGCCGGATAGCGATGCAAGGTACTACATAACGGATATAGAGAAGCATGGATTTTTCTATTATGACTCCAATGATACAACAACCCCGGACAATACGGGGACGGTTGTAGTTTCCACATCCGGAGCAAGATTCAAGAGGATCGTCGAGGGCATCTATAATGTCGTCTGGTTCGGCGCCAAAGAAGATGCCGCATTCGATAATAAGCCGCCTATTCAAGCGGCCATCGATGCTGCAGTCGCGGATGGAGGAGGTACTGTTTTCTTTCCTCCAAACCGTTTCCGTATTACGCAAAAAATTAACGTCTCTGGATCGCTTCAATTGGTCGGCGCACCCGGATCGATTATAGATTATGATTATAATACGGGTCATTGTATCGAAGTTTCCGCCGACAATGTCTTGATTAAAGGTCTTTCTTTTGAAACGGAATACGCTTTCCAATGCGGACAGGTGACCATATTATCCAAAAACGTCACCATAACGGAATGTCGATTTAACGGCCGCGGGTGGGCGGGAGTTCTCATGAAAGACACCGCCGGAAGCACGGTTATCGATCATAATTTTTTTAAAGACTATGCTTTTATGGTGTGCGGTCACGGTTCCCGAAATAATATCATAACGAACAATCATTTTACCGGAGGCTCTACGGAAGGAGTTCCGAACCAAAATGGTTGGGCTACTGAGCCGGTTGGGGATGGAGTGAAATTATCGTCCTCGACCGGAAGCTACGATCCGCAATATTTCGGTCCGCAAGATAATGTAATAGCCAACAACATATTTGACAATTGTTACAGGGATGCAGTGGACATGTTTACGGACGGATCCTATACCATTGTCACCGGCAATGTGATTCGAAATCTCGTTACGACCGGACTTGATATAAAAACGATATACCGAGATTCTCCATACGAGGGCGGCACGAGTATCCCAAATGTACGTCAGATTAGTCGTATAGTAGTTTCCAACAACTTGTTTAAGAATATCGGGATTAAGCCGGACTCGAATTTTATTAACATCAACCATCAAGAATACCGTTCCGGCGTCACTCGCGATCCGGCTAACGGGCCAAAGTTAATTTCCATAATCGGCAATTATTTTGAAACATGCTCGGGAAATGGAATCGATATCATCGCAAGTATCGGGGTAATGATTCATAACAACATCCTTCGGGATGTTACGAAAAGGGGTATTTCCGTAACAGGAAATTGCTCCGACATTACCATTCAGGGAAATGACGTGGAGTCCAAGGAGCATGGAATTACTTCCACTAGCGCTGGGAATAAAAATGTTACGATACTCGACAACAGAATTACAGCGGGCATCGCCAATAGCAACTTTTCCGCCCTGCTTGTGGTAGGAGAACGAAACCAAGTTTCAGGCAATCATATTAAATCATTCGCAAATGGCGTATTTGTATCCGGAGCAACGAAAACGCTTGTTCAAGGGAACCATATCAACAATTGTTCATCCACCGGTATCAGGTTTGAGAGTACGGTAGCTACCTCTTCGATTATGAACAATCAAATGTCCGACTGTCCTACAGCGATCCGGTTTGACAGCACTTGCAGCAAAATATCCGCCTTTAATAACGTGGGGATCGATAGCCCGAACGGTTTTGTAAATACGAACCTAGTTACCGGTTATACAGAAGCAAACAATGTACTGGTAACAAGCTAATTGTATCAAATTTATCAAATAAATCGGCGATCGCTTCCAGTCTGGAATCGATCGTCTTTTTTTAACGTTTCAAAATTTTTAAGTTCGCTAAAGCGACACAGCTTCAAAGCAATGCTTCTATAAAGCGAACTGCGAAATTGTGAACCAAGAGAAACTACCGCTAAATCGCGGTCGCTCATCCTTGAAATACGTCGATAGACGTTTTTCTTATGAGACGGATTTAAGCCAAGTGCGACAGTTCTTCCATTCGCAGATCGTCATTAAGCAAACGAAAGGTTGCCTTCATTCTACAATTCTTCGAAAGTTTTTATAAGAGCAGTGCAACCCAAAAACGCCCGACATTCCCTTGTGGGGGAAGTCAGGCGTTTGACGACGGCCATGAAACAATCGTTTGTGCAAGGATGCTTGCAGCCAGTATGGCTAGTTGAAGCGGGAAACGAGCATCATATTACATGGTAATCCAAGCCGTGCCGATACTGAGAAAGCTTCGGAATTCACCTGCATCAGTCAAAACGACCGTGCAGCCGCCGTCGATCGTCTCCGAACCGCTTGCGGTGATTTGTACCGGGTTCGTTCCGGAATCCGCCTTCTTGATCGTGAATTTCATTCCGTTTACCGTGGATGCCGGAGGCATACTCACGATGACAGGCTGCGCCGAGGCATCCACGATTAGATGGTTGTCTCTCCCATCGAGTGTCGTATCAGCGTTCGCGTTCCGGTATGGCAGCTTTAAATTCGGCACTGCGGCTGCCGGCGGAAGCGTCAACAAGACGTCTTCTATCGCTCCCAGGTTCGCAATCGTCCCGCCCAATCGATTCAAGCCGACCGCGCCGGTGGATATTTGGGGATAACTGGCAGATGCGGTCTGTTCCACCCGCACGTTGCGCGTGTGTGGATCGAACTCGAACGGACTTACCGTGTGGCCGACCGATTCACAATCACGGTACACAAGATCCGTGATCGTAAAGCCTTCTAGAGCGTACGTAGCAAATCCTCTGCGGATAAACGACGGAGTTCGGTCGTCGATGGAGCGGCAATTATAGAAATGTGAGTTGCCTGCGCTCGACCTGGCTTCCGAAGCGACCGTGCTGATGAAGAAAGAGGCGGCGTACGATAAAGCGGCTTCGGTCCCATTGTTCGTATTGCAGTTATACGCCGTGCATCGGATATAGGTCGTGCGGACGCTGTCGGCCGAGCTGGACAATTCGAAAAACCCGGACCATTTCTCATATTCGGCGAGGCAGTCGATATATTTTACTTCTCCTTGTGCGGCATCGGTGCCGTCTTTGCCGTAAACGGTCGCAAATCCGAAAGCATTGTTTCGGGAAACGCAGTTTTGGAAGATAATATCGATACGTTCGCTGGCGGTGCTTAATTTCTTTATCATCGACACGAATCCGCGTCCTTTGTTGCCTTCCGATACGCAGTTTATGAGCCTGATTTTTTTCAACCGATCGGTAGGTCCGTTTGGTTCGATATCCACTCCGGCCTGTGGATTCGTTCCGATCGTATTCGTGAATGTGCAGTTTTCGACGAGCAATCCGTCGACGGATATGACGGACAAGCCTTGTCTCCGGTTATTATCCGCCCGGCAATCCCGCAACACGATGTTGCGGCAATAGCTGTTCGTCGCCTGGTAGTTGCCGATATAAAACCCGTCGCCGCCCGAGTCGTTCGCGTTCACTTGTTCGATCGTAACGTTATCCGACCCGCCGATATCGAATATATGAGCCTGCTCTCCCGCCGGGTAAGCCGATTTGTTCATCCGAAACACGGCGCCATTGCCGACAATGCGCACATTGCTCACATTAAGGATGCGAATCAGCCGCTCATAGGGGGCCGTCACCCGAAGCGTATCAACCGCTTGGATAACGGTACCCGGGGCTAATTCGAGAACGATATTGCCGGGAATATACAACTGGCCGGTCAAGTAATGGGCGCCTTCCTGCTTGGGAACATACAGCTTTTTCCCTGACGCTGCATTCAGCGCCGCCTGAAACGCCGCCGTATCGTCAGTCACTCCGTCTCCTTTCACGCCGAACCAGCTTGCCGAAAGCACCGTAACCGGGGAATTGGTCGCGTTCGCTTCTTCCCATCCATGTCGGTCCAGTATTCCCTCTGAAGCGACGGCGACACCCGCCACTCCGACTTTTGTCATCGGCGCTCCTCGGCTTGCTTGCTTATCAGTCATGTTATCGGTCATTGTATTCGGTTCCCCCTATCATTTTCCCGCCTTGGCCGCTTCGATCTGATCTGATTGATATCTTCAGCCGTTTCCCGCAGCACCGTATTGACGTCTTTGCGTTCTATGCCATGCCCCGGATTCCTTTTTTGACGAGCGACACTTTGGCCAATGATTCGTAAATCGTGGTAGGCGACCAGTTTGGCGACAGTATCTTGGTTTCACATTTTTCGGGAACCGTATCGGTTCCTTCTTAAATATGCTGGATACGTGCTGCGTTAGCTACATAACTTTTCGTGATAAAGTTATGTTTTTTGCGTAATTTCAGGCAGAGCAAGAAGTTCCGGTATGTCAATTGTCTGAGTAAATGTCACTCTAACTCGTCTATGAAAAGGCTTAGTGACGGAAGTCGGCGGGATGATGACGCATGACGCCGTCATTGCGAGCGAATACGATCTTCCGTGGTGGAAGCCTTAAAAATGAATAAAGGACGGGTAAAAAGAACCGAGTGAACGGAACGGAAGGGTATGTCGAAATCATGGATTGACTAACGATGAAACAGAGAGTATTATTTAGTAAATTAGTAATTTAGTAAATTTCAAGAGAGGGAGTACAATGAAAATACCAACAACATTAAAACATAAGCCCGTAGTCGTGTCGGATAACTATGAGCAGGTAGATGGCCGTTATGCCCGGAACACGGATGCAAAAGGACTGTCCCTCGGATTGGCCCAGTGGAACGATAGGGGAAAGGTCGATATTTCGGCCAAAGTATGGAGATACACGGGCGAGAAATGGTCCAGACAGTCGGAGGAGCTGCCTCTTCATCGCGTTCTCGATTTGTCCATTCTGATTTGCAGGTCCATGGCGCATTTTCGCGAAGCCTACAGATACGAGCATTTATATGATCCGCAGGAGCCTATCATCGACCGGGTGGGCCTGCAGGGGGATGCCATGACCGTGGCGGTATGTACGGATAATGACAAGATCAATGAAGACATCAAGCTGTTCAACCAAGCTTTGAGCGATGACGATGAGCTGATCGGGGAGCGGCTGCGCGCCTTATCGAGAATTTTAAAGGATATGGGGTATTAACCGTTGGTTATCCGATGCGACGGGACAACATGGCAGCGGCAGAAGAAGCCGGCATTTCAGGAGGTCTGCCGCTGCCATTCATTTAAAGTTTCGAACCGGCTTTCCGCACCTCACCAAAACATGCCACAATAGTTTTAGCTCCTGAAGCACTTCCGTATACGTTCCGCGATCGCTCCAGGCGACCGGATCGCGCTTCAAATCCATTGCGGCGGACCCGATCCTGCTCGCATCGATACAATCATCTCGTGCGATGCGCTTGGCCAAGGAAGGCATCGACGGACCTCTAAAATCCGAGGGAACTTCG
This sequence comes from Paenibacillus hemerocallicola, assembly GCF_006265175.1. Taxonomy (GTDB): domain Bacteria; phylum Bacillota; class Bacilli; order Paenibacillales; family NBRC-103111; genus Paenibacillus_AB; species Paenibacillus_AB hemerocallicola. The sequence goes on from NZ_VDCQ01000003.1 coordinate 86,647, forward strand.
TCTACCAACAGCACAAAGCCCATATGCCAATAAAGATCGATCGAATATCGCCTACATATTTGCTCCAGGGATCGCCCTGTTTGAGTGTCCTTGAAGGAAGGATCCGCTACAAGCACTTCCACGTCTTCCTTAAGCGAAATATCGCCATGAACCTGGGCTTCGATATAGTGGTTAAGATTGCGACTCGGCTCTTTGTTGGCAGGGTCGGTGATTGGCCTCTCGAGATTGACTAACAAATGACGGGCCAATTTTCTCGGGGTCAAATTCATTTCACCTAAAGCGAAATCTCGATTAAACGCCTCCTTCAAGAGAGCCGCCATTATGACGGTAAACTCCTCGTACGTCCCCTTATCCTTCGGGTCTTGATGCGAATCCGAATACGTGAATGTGCAACGTCTGGACACCTCCGGAGCCAGAAGAAAGTAGCACGATCCAAAACGCGGAGCCGGTCCGTCCGGATACAGCATTAAATCCAGTGCGCCATATTTGGGACGCTGACTGTCAGTCGAATCCTTCCGATGATAGGCCCCTCCAAAAATCCCTTTCTCCCAAAGGTCCCGTTCACCGCCAGGGTACGCCGATACGCTGCCGTTGGACAACAAGGTTTCAAATTGGCTCTTATAAATTCCATGTTCAAGCAGCGCTTCGGCTACGCTGTTCATTGTCGCCGGAACCGGTCTATCCGGATGGAAATGGAGGGCGACCTTTGCGTGCGCTTTCAGCTTGGCGACGGCCTCTTCAAATGTTTTATTCGAGAGATCGGACATTTGAAGGATTTCTTGAATCGCTCGCTCAGCTTCATTTTTTTGACTTCTTGCGTACGCGGTAATGTGCGCTATAGCCAATAATTGCGACCTTGACAAATTCATGGGCAGATGAATCTCTCCTTTGAAATTCATGATATCACAACGTTTTTCACCCGACAAAGGATCAGTCGGACACCGGCACTTTTCTACTCCTGGATAGCAATCCAGAAGAAACGCGACATATACGGTCAAGTTATAATAAGCTAGTACAATTCCAACCATAGGATATCTGCACAGAGTTAATCGAAATAGGACAAAGAAGGAAGGTAATTATGAAAACATCCCGATCAAAAGACGGCAATGTTAGCTTATGATGTATATGGAAACGGACCTGCGCAACCCCGAGGTATTGCTGCCCATACTCTCGGGCTTTCTGAAACAGTAGTCTCTTGATCTTCGTAACGCTCGAAAAATAAAGGAGGAAGTAATGTGAACAACAAAATCCAAAAAATTACACCGAACTTGTGGTTCGATACGCAAGCCGAAGAGGCGGCAAAGCTGTACACTTCCATTTTTGATAATTCCAAAATCGGCAAAATTGCTCGTTATGGAAAAGAAAGGCATGAAATCCACGGGATAACCGAAGGAACGGTAATGACCGTGGAATTTCAACTGGATGGACAACAATTCGTAGCACTAAATGGAGGTCCTCAATTCAAATTCACTGAAGCGATATCCTTTATCGTCCATTGCGAGGATCAAGAAGAATTGGACTATTATTGGGAAAAGCTGTCCGAGGGCGGAGACGAAAAGGCTCAAGTATGCGGTTGGCTGAAAGATAAGTTTGGCGTATCGTGGCAAGTCGTTCCTGCCGCATTATCCGAGATGGTAAGCGATCCCGATTCAAGGAAATCGGAAAGAGTCATGAAAGCATTGCTCCAAACGAAAAGCAAAATCGACATCAAAGCCTTATTGCAAGCGTATGAGGGGTAGGCTTGCATTAAGCTGATACTACACCCTGGTGTTACGGGCTACCGCAACGGGTATGCGCTTAATCCGTTTTCATAGCAATCAAAAGGGGAGGGAACCAATTGTTGAAGAAAAGGTTGTCCATCGGTATGATGGTGCTGTTGTCCGCATGCATGTATGGAAGTCGGGCGAAAGCGTTAAAAAAGCAGAGGGACATGCGCCTACCGGCACAAGACCTCTGCTTTTCTGTACACTAACACGAGATTACACGACAAGCCTGATGGTTATCCGTCAAATATTTATAGCTTGTCTTGTTCTTCATCCGGTGCTACCGGGATATATTGCTCTTTTACTCGGCTTTCTGCATAAGCTTGCTTATCTTCAACTGCCTCGATTGCAATTTTATCTTCCGCCAATTGTTGAAGTTTAGCTATTTGTTGGCCTTTGTTCAACAGGATCGCCTCCATTCCTTCCTTAATGTTCCCATATTGAACTGAAATCATGCAGATCTTTGTGTTGAAGGGGATTGCGCCGCAAACGTCAGAAGAGGCAGTGACAATGAATATTATTATAGTTATTTATAATGGATTAAGGTAAGTTAGTGGTAAAGGGGGATATTACAAGGTGAATGAAATACAATACAATTTGCAATTTGATAAGCTATGCGAGCTTATGCAGCTTGGTGAGTTAGTCGGTATGCCTGAACCGGTGTCGGGTGGGTTTTTACACAAAATGTATGCTATTGAAACCACCCGAGGGAAATATGCAATTAAAGCGTTAAACCCTCAAATTATGCTTAGACCAACAGCCAAACAGAACTATATCAAGTCGGAACGAATTGCCAATATTGTGGCAAATCATATACCTGCTCTGGTCTGAGAATGAATCAGGCGACATTAACAAAGATAAATTTCGGGCTTTTATAGCCGGTTATAAAAAGAGATACGGTATACTGGAAGCGAATTGGAGAACGGTATTGGAAAATGAATGGATTTTCGGGAAAATTAGGTTGGCTGGAATATAGTTTAAAACGGTCCTTACGGATTGAATGTACGAACGAAGAAGAACAGCAGATGGGGACTGAGCAAGTAACAGGAACGATAAATGCCATTAGACGTTATGCAAATAACATCTCCGAATTAGAAAAGTGGCTAAAGGATGAGATGTTAGAGAGAGCACCTCATTCAGTCGCTTTGCGAATGAATGGGGTGCTTTCTTGTGCGGATCGAATCGCATATTTTACGCAATGACTAACGAAATCTTAAGAATTCTTCATAATTTTGTTGGATGCTTCTTCAGGATTGGATTCTAAACTGTGAGTATGGAATTCATCATTGGGAGGAAGCGGTTATGGAGTGGATTTCATTCATCAAGCAATATGTGCGTATGCCGAGATTCGTAGGAGCGATCGTACCCAGCTCCAAGTACCTCGCAAACAAAATAATCGAGAACATCGACTTTCGTCATGCTCGGTATATCGTGGAATATGGACCGGGCACAGGCGTGTTTACGGACAAACTGTTATCTCACAGGAAGCAGGGAACGATAATATTGCTCGTCGAAGTTCGATCGTGTCCGACCCATAAAATGCTCGCACTTGTCCCGAATCCTGCAGATGGTGAGACAAGTTGGTTTGTTGAACGGACGGAGCTTCCTTGCTGCGAAGGGAAGCTCTTTTCACCATTCCAACGCAAGGTTGCAGCCATTCCGAATGGGAATGATCTCAAAATAAATTGTTCATCACATTAACTAAATCATTAAGATAACTATTGATCCAATAGTTGAACAGGTATATAATACAGACGAAACGGAAAATATTGTGTGATTGCCAAGATGATAGCGCTTTTACGACGGATTTTCGCTTTTATTTAACTTAATCTTTAAGATAATAAATCAATTGGAGGGATTCAAGTGAAAGGGAAAACCGGATGGAGAGTCATCGTCGTTTCATGCTTGGCATGCAGCTTGGCGGCGTGCAGTTCCGGAGGGACTAAGGATGGAGACAGTGCGAACGGTCCGTCATCCTCAGCCGCTTCCGGCAAGAAAGTCCAGCTGAAATGGTGGTATGCCGATTCCAAGCAGCAGGACGTAATCGAGAAAATAGCCCAGAAATTTAACGACGACCACCCGAACATCAAGGTGACCGCGGAAATGAACGCCGGAAGCCAATATTACACCAAGCTGCAAACCGTACTGGCGGCCAACAGCGGCCCCGATATCATGTGGATGGACGGCCCCGATTTTCCGAAGTTTCAGTCCAAAGGCTTCCTCCTGGCTTATAACGACTTGATCAAAAAAGACAATTTCAGCATGGATAACTACCCGAAATCGCTGGTCGATTTGTACTCGATAGACGGTAAAATGTATGGCATGCCCAAAGACTTCGACACGATCGGACTTTATTACAACAAAGAGCTGTTCGACAAAGAGAACGTCAAGTACCCGGACGCTTCATGGACGTGGAACGACCTGCTCGCCGCTGCGAAAAAGCTGACGCTGCAGGAAGGCGGCAAAACGGTGCAATGGGGCTTCGCGGCGATGAGCAACACGCAGGAATCGATCTATCCGTTTATGGTGCAGAATGGAGCGAAGCTGGTTAGCGCGGACAAGAAAACGACCGATATCGGCTCGGATAATGCGGTCGGAGCGGTACAATTTCTGTATGACCTGATGTACAAGGAGAAAGTATCGCCGGACGGCAAGTACATGATCGACAACAAGCCGGGCCCACTGTTCAAATCCGGCAAGGTGGCGATGATTACCGGCGGCTCGTGGAATGCCCGCAGCTATTACGATGCGCTGAAGGAGAAGCTGGATGTGGCGGTGCTGCCCAAACAGAAGCAGGAGGGCAACATCATTCACGGTATCGGCTGGACGATCAATGCGAAGACGAAAAATCCGAACGAAGCTTGGGAATTCGTCAAATGGCTCGGCTCCAAAGATGTCGCGATGATGCAGGCGAATGCGGGCGCGGTCATCCCGGCGTTCAACGGTACACAGGACACGTGGGTAAAGTCGCTGCCATATAACCTGAAGGTGTTCATCGATATGACGAAATCGTCTACGCCGTACCCGATATCCAATAACGTGGAGTGGGAAGATCCGGTCGGCGCGCATATTTCGAACATATGGCTGGACAAGGAGAAAGCGGCCGACGGCATGAAAGCGGCACAGAACGAAGCGAACAAAATTATGGCTGGCAACTGACATGGCGGAGGGATACCGATGAGAAGGGCGTTATCAGGGAGCTTGCCGAAATTGCCGTATAATTCTCGCTGGTCCAGGCTGATGCAAAATGAGAGGTTATGGGGCTATTTCTTCATCGCTCCCGTATGTATCGGACTGATCGTGTTCAGCATCATTCCGCTCCTGGCATCCTTGGCCCTCAGCTTTACAAACTGGGACGGCTCGGACGCGATCAGTCTGGTGTGGCTCGACAACTTCACGAAGCTGTTTCATGATAAAGTGTACCTCAAGTCGATCCGGACGAGCGCCATCTATGCTTGCGTGACCGTTCCGTCCTCAATCGGCTTGTCGATCGTCGTCGCCGTTCTATTGAATCGCAAGATGCGGGGCAATTTAGCTTACCGGCTTATTTATTTCCTGCCGTCGGTGACGATGCCCGTCGCCATCGCAGTCGTATGGAAATGGCTCTACAATTATGACAGCGGTATGATTAACTATGCGCTCAGCCTCGTGGGGATCCAAGGTCCCCACTGGTTGGCTGACGAGCATGTCGTGCTCTGGAGCGTAATGATAATTGCCATATGGACGGCGATCGGCCATCATATGATCATTTTATTATCGGGACTTCAGGGCATTCCCGAATCGTATTATGAAGCGGCGGCGATTGACGGAGCAACCGGCATTCGCCGTTTCTGGCACATTACCGTGCCGCTGCTGACGCCTGCCATATTTTTCGTGCTCGTCACCAGCATGATCGGTGCCTTCCAGGTATTCGATCTCGTCTTCATGCTCACGCCGGTTACGGCCGGCGGCGGAGCGGGCGGCGTATTGCAGGATGCGACGCGTACGGCGGTGTTTTCCATTTACCAGAACGGTTTTCAATGGTTTAAAATCGGTTATGCCTCCGCGCAAGCGTGGGTCATGTTCGTAGTAATTTTCATAGTCACTATGATACAGATGTATTTGCAGAGGAAATGGGTTCATTACGAATAAGCGATTGCCGGACGAAAGGAGGACGATGAACCGATGGGCGAGAAACATACTGGAATTTTGGCGCGACTTAGCATCCATCTATTTTTGCTGATCGGCGCCGCAAGCATGCTGTTTCCGTTTTTTTGGATGATCCTGACCTCGATCAAGACGAATGCGGAAGCCGATCATATACCGCCGATCTGGTTCCCCAACGAGCCGCAATTCTCGTGGTACTTGGACATATTCGAGCGGATTCCGTTCGGTCAATATTATATGAATACGATTGCCGTGACGGTCGGCCGCACGTTGCCGCAAGTATTTCTATGCGCGATGGCGGCGTTCGGATTTGCTCGGCTGAAGTTTCCGGGACGGGACATTATCTTCGTATGTATCTTGGCGATTTTAATGGTTCCTTCGCAGGTACTGCTCATTCCGCACTTTTACCAGGCAGTGTTGTTCGGTTGGGTGGATAGCTACAAAGCGCTCATCATTCCCGGCATCTTCTCCGCATACGGCACGTTTTTGCTGCGCCAGTTTTTCCTTTCCTTGCCGAAGGAGCTGGAGGATTCTGCGAAAATCGACGGATGCAGCTATTGGACGATTTTTTGGCGCATAATGCTGCCTCTGACGATGCCCGGGCTGGCCGCTCTGACGTTTTTCTGCATATTGTCCAGCTGGAACGACTTTATGTGGCCGATGGTCGTGACGAACAGCGACAACATGAAGGTGCTGTCGGTAGGGATCAACTCCCTGCAGGGCATATACGTATCCGAGCAGCCGCTGCTCATGGCGGCATCCGTTATGGCTACCGTGCCATTGCTCTTATTTTTCCTACTGATGCAGCGGTTTATCATTAAAGGAATCGCGTTTAGCGGAATCAAAGTGTGAATACATGGGACGAAGGAGAAGGAATGGAAAAAAGGGCGGTGCGGCTTGATTGCTGCGCCGTCCTTTTCCATGTGCAGCCAGCTGCAGAAAGAAAATAAAGTGTTAAATGACTAAACTCCAAACTGTTTTAAATGATGGTCCAGGTGCTTGTAAATTCCTTTTCCCCATTGCTCCGAGGTAAGTTTTCCGAAAAATGGGTGGGGATGCGTTGTACACCTCTCCGGCCCATTATTTTGGAACGCTATAATAGATTGTTTCAATATTTCTCTTTCCTTTTCAAATTCTCTTTCGTCTGCAATTAATGTAGTTGGAATAGTGGACATATTGCGGGTAAGCGGCTTGTCATTGTAAAAAAGCGGTTTTACAAACGTTCCAATTAGTATCCCTAACCAACCTCTGATAGGGAAAGAATTTCCCAATGCAATGTCTTGGAACGAAGAGCAGTGAGCCAGCATTTGGGCGACATCCATTTGCCCCCATTGCGGTTGTGAATCAGGGCTTAATTTGTCGATGCGGCTTAAAATTTCCCTTGTATGTATAGGATTATAAATATTTTTCATTGTGGCAAATCCCCCATTTGCATTTGGTTTAGGCCGTATTTTTAAACACTTTATTCCACTATAGCTTATGCATTTTCATTGATTTCTTTTCGATTGCTAAGTTTTGATCCTATTCAACTATATATTTTACTATTCCCGGTCGAGATGTCCAATCGGATATCGAGGATGCGGCCGTGAATACGACTGTCTTGCCCTCGTTCTTGCCTGTGCATTTCAGGTATATCTGCGTTATAATGAGAAGCGGATGCGAACGATTGGACATTTGAATGGATATGAGGAGAGCTTACATGAAATCTAGACCTGCGCGCAAAACGTTCCGTCAGCGTCTCGAGCATATGGTACAAGAACTGCGTAAAGAGATTGCGGCGGGCAGCTTCAAGCCGGGACAGTTTTTGCCTTCGGAGGAGGAGCTGGCCAAGCTGTTTCAGCTGAGCAACAAATCGGTCAGACAAGGGCTGCACGTACTCGTCGAGGAAGGGTTGATCGAGAAGCTGCCGCGTATCGGCAACAAGGTAACCGAAGCAGCCGGAACGGTCAAAACGGCTGTTACACTTGCTTGCCGCACCGTGCTGATCGAACAGGCGCGGCTGGATTTGATTTTGGAACGCTTTCGCGCGAAATACCCGCATATCGAAGTAAAGCTGATTACGCTGGACTACAACAATTACACTCAGGCGACCAAGCAGCTGATGGAAAGCAAGGCGCTCGACATCATCATGCTTAACCATATGGATTTTATGCAGATGGCGGAATGCGATGGACTGGAGCTGTTGGAGCGTTTTCCGCCCGATCCGAACGCGTACCCGTTTCTGAACGACCTATTTATGCAGGAGCAGCAATTGTGCGCGAAGCCGTTCGCTTACTCGCCCGTTATTCTCTGCTACAACAAACGGCATTTTCAGCAAATGGGTATGGCCGATCCCGACAGCAGCTGGACATGGGATACCGTCCAAAGTCAGGCGGAACTGCTCTCCAACCGCGACCGGTACGGATTTTATTTCAACATTTTGTCGGATAACCGCTGGCTTGTGTATTTGCTGCAAAGCGGGCTCACGTTCGCCAGGGACGAGCGGGGACGGTATACGTATTCGGAGCAGAGGCTGAAGGAATGCTTGCGCGTTTGCCGCAGTCTGATCGCGAACAAAAAGTCGTTCCCGAGCTACATGGCGGAAAGCGAAAGGGATGTGCAGGAGTTGTTTCTGCAGGAAAAAGTGTCGATCGTCATGACGACCTATTTCGCCCTCAACAATTTGTCCGGCGCGGCATTCCCGTACGACATCGCTCCACTGCCTTATACCCATGCGCCGGCAACGCTGCTGCAAGGTATAGGGTGGGCCGTAAACAGGCTGTCCCCGGAAAAGGAAGCGGCCAAGCTGCTCGTCGATTTTCTGACCTCCCACGAAGGACAGACGCTGATAGAACGACATACGCTAAGCTTGCCGGCGCTGAAAATGGCTGAGACGGAAACGAACGATACCGCCGAAACCGAAAGTGAATCCTTATCCGGATCGCTTCGCAAACCTACACGATATCAACTGTATAAGGAAATCATTCCTAGCTTCACGCCGATTTCCGACCTCAACTTGCCGCTCGCCAAGCTGACGCAGTTGAAGCAATGTCTGAAATATTACTGGTTTCAAATGGAGGACGAGGAGCAGGCGGTTCGCAGAATCGAGGAAATGCTGAACGCCCCCTTGTCTACCGATTCGTACCGGACCGTTCAAGCGCTGCCGGGTTGAACGCGGAAATGCGATTACTTGCCGTTTTGAACGGCAAGTATTTTTTGTCGTTCAGGAAAATTGCGCGAACCAAATTCTGTTGTTAACAGGGGACATTATGGCAATCAGTAGCGCATTTTATAATGTATATCAAATGTATAATATTCTATTGACACTACTTTATTGGCAGTGATATATTTTATTTGGTCAAAGAAATAACTCTGTTATACATTAGATTAAGCCAATCCTGCTGATTCGACCGTTCGACATTCCGTTCGCGTTCCATGCTTGCCGGACATGATCTGTTTCTACTCTCGAATGAAAGCGCATTCTGGAATGCGTGCCGAATCGGTACGCGCAAACGAACAATCGGCATAACAATTTGGTTGAAAATGTGCAGAGTACCGCTTTGTCCATGTCAATTTAACTGGGGGATAGCAATGAAAACGAAAAAGTGCATGTTCATCGGTTTAATCGGGTTAGTTTCGCTGTCGGCGTGCAGCAAAGGCGACTCGGGAGGTCAGGGGAGTAAAGAAACGGAAAAACCGAAACAACCGTATACGATGATGATCCATGGCGGAGGCGTGTCGGCGGAGGAATTCGATCAACGGTTCAGGTCGGTGATTGAAAAGAAGTTCCCGCACATTACGTTCGAGTATGCAAGCAACGGCAAAGGGACAAATATGACCGATCTGGTCTCCGCCGGCAACGTTCCCGACATCGTCCGAACCGACACCCCGACGCTGCGGACGGGTTATCTCGATCTCGGTCTCGGTTACGATTTGACCGAATTGGTCAAATCGTTCAACTACGACACAAATCGCTTCAACAAAATATTCATGAACGAAATTTACGAGGCAGGAGGCTCGAAGGCGTTATACGGACTGCCGGTTCCCCCGTATTTTCCCCACGTGCTGTACTACAATAAAGATATTTTCGATAAATTCGGCGTTGCGTATCCGAAGGACGGCGTGACCTGGGACGAGGTATACGAGCTCGCCAAAAAACTGACGCGCACGGACAACGGTACGACCATTCGCGGATTCAGCTTTAATGCGATGTCCGCGCTGCGCGACAATACATATTCGTTGCCGATTTTGGACCCGAACGAGGACAAGCTGGCGAATATGGATCAATGGAAATCGATCTTCGACAACTTCAAGCGTTTCTACGAAATACCGGGCAACAAGCACGAGAAAACGGTGTCGCTTGAAAACACCGCCTTCAATAAAGGAAATGTGGCTATGCAGGCGAACCAGCACAGTCCCTACCTGAACCTGCCTGCGGAGCTTAACTGGGACTATGTCGCCTATCCGACCATGCAGGGCGGCCTCAAGCTCACGCCCCAACGCGGTCCGGCCTATTGGGCCATCTCTCAGACGAGCAAGCATAAGGACGAGGCGTTTGAGGTTATCATGGAGATGCTGTCCGACGAGGTGCAGTTGGCCGACTCCAAGCGGGGCATGCCTGCCACGGTGAACAAGACGGAGATTCACGACGCTCTGGGTCAGGACAATCCGGTTTTTAAAGGGAAAAACATGAAGGTGATCCAATACTATCCGCCCGCCTCGTATTCGCCCAAACGGAAAAACGGTCTGGTCGACGTTCCTCTGGCTACTCAACAAAGAGTGATCGGAGATACATTCGTCGATCTTGTAAGCAACGGGACTGACGTGAACACGGCTTTGCGCAAGCTGGATGAGCAGCTGAAGACGGAGCTGGCAAACGAAAAGGCAAAGGCGAAATAAAGATGAGGAAGCATCCGAGGAGAGAGACACGTGACCATTAACATAGCCATACTGCCCGAACCGAAAGTCCAGCATAGAATTTTTGCCGATGCGCATTGGAAGCAATGGGAAGCGCTCGGGAGAGTGGCCATCAACCGGCTGCCCGGCCGGCCGACCCCCGAGCGCGTAAGAAGCGTAATCGAAAATGCCGACATAGCCGTAACTTCATGGGGCTGCGGTCCGCTTGCGGGAGAGATTTTGGACTGCGCTCCACGATTGCGTGCGGTCATCCACGCGGCGGGTACCGTCAAAGGGATTGTCACTCCCGAGCTGTGGGAGCGAGGCATTCGGGTTTCGAGCGGCAATGGGGAGCTCGGAAGAGGGGTGGCGGAGACCGCCTTGGGCATGACGATTGCCTCGCTCAAAAACATGTGGCGCTTAACCGGCTCGACCCGGACGGGAAGCTGGTCGGAAGGAAAAGAACAGGTGCGAGAGCTGTATCAAGTGACAATCGGCGTTGTAGGGGCGGGGAAAGCGGGCGGCCATTTCATCAAGCTGCTGAAGCAGTTCCACGTCGACATTCTCGTCTTCGATCCCGGACTTACCGCCGAGCAGGCTCATGCATTGGGGGCGACCAAAACCGAACTGGACGATCTTCTGACGCGCAGTGACGTCGTTTCTATTCACGCACCGGCTATACCGGCCACTTACCGGATGATAAACGCGGAACGATTGGCCCGCATGAAGGACGACGCGATTCTGATTAATACCGCGCGCGGCTCGATTATAGACGAAGCGGCGCTGCTTGACCAATTGCGCCAAGGCAGATTGTTTGCCTGTCTCGATGTAACCGATCCGGAGCCGCCGGATCCCGACCATCCGCTGCGTAGTCTGCCCAACTGCGTCATTACGCCCCATCTGGCAGGGGCGGTCAACAACGGCGCCAAGCGGCTCGGACAATTCGCGATCGACGAAGCAAAGCGACTGATCTCCGGCGAGCGGCTCGATGGCGAGGTAAGGCCAGAGCAGATGAGCACCATGGCTTGACTCACATAAGCAGTCCATGCGCATCCCGCCGAGATAAGCGTTCCTCGGCAGGATGTTTGCGTAAACGGGAGGTGGGGGGATGTGATGCCAGACGGCCCTTGCATTGCCAACAAAATATAAAACCAGGGAGGGATACGCTTGCCCAGTCTACTTGCTTGCACGACCGCAATCCGAAATGCACTGTTTGTCGTTTTGTTTATGTGGATCGGCTTCGTCATATTTAGTCCGCAAGCCAAGGCCGCAGACCACTACGTCGCTACGCCGAGCCAACTGACGACCGCTCTCGCCGGCGCGTTGCCGGGCGACACGATTACGATGCGAAACGGCACGTGGAGCGACTTGTACTTACGCATTAACGGCAATCACGGTACGGCTGCAGCGAATATTACACTGCGGGCGGAAACGCCCGGTGAAGTGTTTCTGACCGGGACGTCCCGTCTGCGTATCGGGCGAGATTATTGGGTGGTCGACGGACTTGTTTTCAAGGACGGCGCCCTAGGCTCGGGCATGGGAGACGTGATCGAATTCCGGGACGGATCGAGCCGCCTCGCCAACCATTCCCGGCTGACGAATTCGCAAATGCTATACTTCAACCCCGTTGACGATACGGCATACAAATGGGTATCCCTGTTCGGTCAATACAACCGTGTCGACCATTCCCATTTCGAAGGAAAAAGCAATCCCGGGGCACTCCTTGTCGTATGGCGGTACGGCGATACGTCCGATCACGAGGACCATCATCGGATCGATCATAACTACTTCGGGAAAATCCCGCCGCTCGGTGCGAACGGGGCGGAGGTGATCCGGATCGGCACGAGCCAGTATTCGCGAGGAGACTCGTTCACGACCGTCGATTACAATTATTTCGAGGAATGCGACGGCGAAGGGGAGCTGATCTCGGTCAAAGCCGGACGCAACAACATCCGCTACAATACGATTTTCAACTCCGAGGGCGGAATCGTTCTGCGGCACGGAGACTACAGCAACGTGAACGGCAACTTCATCTTCGGCAACAACTATTCCACGCTTTCCGTAGGCATCCGCATCATCGGGGAAGGGCACAAAATTTACAACAACTACATTTCCGGCATTTCCGGCACTCCGTCCAGCTCCTTGCGCGGAGCGATCATCGTCATGAACGGGGACGCGGATTTCGACGAGGACGACAGCGACGGAACGTTGCTGCTCCATACGTACAAGCCGGTCCGAAACGTAAAGATCGTCAACAACACGCTCGTCCATAACGGAAGAAATATTTTGATCGGCTCGGGAAGCTATTCGGTGCCGCCGGATCAGCTGACATTCGCCAACAATCTCGTATACAGCCCGAGCGGTACGGTGTTCATTCCATATTCGACGGCGACCGGTACGATTTATGAAGGAAATATGATGCTCGGCGCATCGTTTGGCCTGTCGCCCGTGCCGCCAGGCATCGACACGTCGTCGGACCCGTTGCTCGGATTAAGCGCTCTGAACCTGTATAGACCGTCCTCGGCAAGCCCGGTTGTAGGAGCGGCCGGAGGGACATACACGTTCGTGACGGAAGATATGGACGGTCAAAGCCGGACAGGCGCGGCGGATATAGGAGCGGACCAGCTCTCCGCGGCAGCGGTCGTACGCAAGCCGCTCGCTCGCGGCGACGTGGGCCCTGTTTGGCTGATCGCGCCAACCTACTATGCCGATCCGGCCAGACCTTACTATTATTTGGAAGCGGAAGGGTACAGTTCCATAAGCGGCGGTTTCTCGGACGCGCTCTGCGATGTTTGCTCGGGAGGAGCTTACAGCCACGTACCCGACGGCAGCGGCGGAGCCCCGGCGACCGATGTTCTGAATTACAGGATCGAGCTGACGACAAGCGCAACCTTGTATGTGCATTTGCTCTCAAGCGGAATCGACACGTCGTCGGACAGCTTTAATGTTTCGGTAAACGGTTCGGCGTACCAGACCGTCGCCACGACAAGCGACGGAAGCTGGATGTGGAAGCGGCACGCGACGCCGTTTTCACTCGTACCGGGCTTGAATACGATTTCGATCCACTTTCGCGAGGACGGTACGAGAGTCGACCGTTTGGCCTTAAGCAGCTTCTCTGCGGCGCCTTGAAGCGGCTTTCGAAGCCGAGTGTGCAGATAGCATGACCGGCAACGATGCTGAAGCGGCTTGCGAACAGGCCGCTATCCCGAACCTGGAGCCGGTCCTCGCGGAAGCGCTGCAAAGGGCAACGCGACGGTTACTGCCTTTACCGGGTCGGTTCGGGCGACTACAGATTCGCCGCACTTATCGGGTTGGGGAGTCTTCTGGAATGGATGACCATCGATAAAAACTAATAAATGGGATTATTTGAAAGTCGCTCCTTGAGCGACTTTTTTTTGTGCGAGCGCTTAACCAGCTTTTATATGCTCTCGTGCTTCCGCTAAATCGCGGTCGCACATCCGCAAGTTGCTTGGGAGTATCGAACTACTTGGGTACATCCATTACAAAATTGGTGACATAGAATCACTAGCGGAAAGGACGGAATTCCCCTAAGATGATGGAGGCAAAGAACGGTCGAACGACATCGAAGCTACGTGTCCCTTCGCGATGTTAGCCGGTAATGCCGCAAAGAAATGCATTTCTGACCGATGAGTTTGGGAACAGAGGAGAGGCAGTGACAGATTATGACTAATAAACGCTATATACTTATAGCCTTAATCGCGTTGGCGGTAACGATACCGGCCACCGGTTGCGCCGGAGTCGCGGTGAAAGAAAGCACGGAGGACAAGGGCAGTGTGACCATCAAGACGGATGGGGGAAAATCGGTTACGCTTTCCAGCGAAACGGAGATTCCCAAGGGCTTTCCGACGGATATTCCGCTGCCGGTTGAAGTTGGCGTAGTCTCGTCGTTAAAAAGCAACGACTCTTACACTGTAGCAATCGAAACGAAGCTGCCCATGGATAAGGTCGTGAAGCTGTACCAAGATTACGCGGACAAGGCCAATTACAAGGAAGTGTTCAAGATGTCGGAGGAAGGCTTCTACAAGTACTCGGGTTCGAAAGGTAACGAGCTGTTTGCGTTTAACTTCCAGCTTGACTTGGACAATAAAAAGACGGTGACCGGCACTCTCGTGTACGAGAAGAAGCCGTAGTTGACGCGACCGGCAACGCATTTCGTATACATGCTGTTACAAATCACCCCGGATTCAAATCGGCCTGGGGTGGTTTGTTTTGCATTCGGCAGGGAAGTCAGCTTATGCCGGAATGAAAGCGTACCATATTGTAGACATACAACAATAATATTGCTATAATGACCTTACAGCTCGAGTAACACGTGTTATAAGAAAATTCATACGGTTTCGGGGGAGGCAGAGTACGAAGCTTGCGGGGCAGATTTTCGTGATCAGCAGGCTTTCGAAAACACGGCGTTATTTGAAACGGTTAGTGCAAGAGGTAGGTAGAGGGGGAGTAACGGTTCGGCTGCTGTGAACGACTTTTCAGGCAGCCCGGCTGAAGGGGAAGGAGTACGGAGGAAATGAGATCCGATCAGAAACGGGTTATGACGATCGGAGTGCCGGCACATCCAAACGACTTCGCAAAGTCGTCGACATCGCATCGGATTACGATCGAGAAAGCGCTATACCCATCTTGCACGTTCTACTCTAACATCTTGCGGATGGGGTAAGAAGCGGATTGTGCGAGACGAAGCGACAGGAGAGCGCGACAATATCGAGGATCGTCAAGGAGCATGCCGAAAAGAGTCATAAAAGTCCACGCTGCGGAAACCGAACTATCCGACGGGGATGACTGGAACCGTGCCGGAAGTCAACGTACTCAAACAAGTCAAAACTAAATGGAGGGACACGAGAATGATGAAACATCGATTGTTAACGATAGGCGCCGCTCTCGTATCGATTGCTGTCATAGCGGGATGCGGAGAAAAAGCTGCGGATAAGACCGCCGAAAAGGTCGATCCGGTCAAGAGCATCAGCACGGAACCGGTTACGCTAAAAGCGACTTCCAGCGGTATTTCGATTGATGAGAATTACCTCAATACGATGAAGGACCTGATCAAAAAGCATCACCCCAACATCACGTTGGATTTTATCCAGCCGGGGAAGTCCAATGAATTGACGGATATGATCGCCGCCGGCAATACGCCCGATCTTGTGTTCACTCATACCGGTATGATCGTTCCCCTGCAGGCAAACGGGATTTTGTATGATCTGAATCCGCTGGTGAAGCAGCATAAAGTAGATTTGAACCGATTTGATAAGCCATATTTGGACGACGTCTACATGACTTCGACCAAAGGCGAATTGTTTGCGCTTCCACTTTATTCGAAATATCATGCGCTATACTATAACAAGAGCTTATTTGATAAATTCGGCGCTCCTTATCCAAAAGACGGTATGACGATGAATGAAACGGTCGAGCTGGCCAAGCGAGTGTCCCGAGTTGAAGGGGCGACTACTTACCGGGGATTGAATACGGGCAGCAATATTATATGGATCGCCCAGCCTTTATCCTTATTTACCGTCGACGGCGAAAAACCGATCGTGAATACGGACGGATGGAGAAAAATGTTCGACTTTGGCAAAACCATTTATTCCATACCCGGAAATAGCTGGACCAGCGTAAGCCCGAGGACGCAGTTTTTGAAAGAGCAGACGTTATCGATGTTCCTTTTCCAAAATTTGCTTGACGAATTAAGCACGCCCACTCAAGAAGGCTTGAATTGGGACGTAGTCCAATATCCGAGTTTTCCTGAAAATCCGAACGTATATCCTTCTTCCAGTACGGATGTTGTCATGATTACAAGCACCAGCAAATATAAGGAACAGGCTCTTCAAGTGCTCAATGTTCTTACATCGGATGAAATCCAGCTGATGCGATCGCGTCAAGGGGTTATCACGGTACTGAGCAACCCGGAAATAAAGAAAGCCTTCGGCACGGAGATCAAATTTGCGGAAGGTAAAAACTTGCCGGGCATACTGAAAAGCAAGCCCGCTCTGTCTCCTCCCATTTCGGCCTACAGACAGGCGGCGGAAGGAATCGTCAGAAGGAAATTCGAAGATTATTTGAATAATGTCGCGGACGTAAATTCCATCCTGCGGATGGCCGAGGAAGAAATCAATAAATTGATCGCCACGGAAAAAAGCAAATAAATCGGCACGATCCATACGTCTCTGCGTTGCTTCTTCAAACACAGCGCATGCCTCCCTTTATTTGCCCTATTTAATAACACGTGATATCCTTGTGGTGGGAGGTGTTCGATTTGAAGAAGCGCGTAACCAGCTTTGACGTCGCCGAGAGGGCAGGGGTTTCACGAAGCATCGTTTCCGCCGTCATTAACGGTACGAAAGGGATCGGCGTCAGCGAAGAGAAGAGACGCATTGTTCTCGAAGCGATTAAAGATTTAAATTATCAAGTCGATGCCAACGCCCGCGGAATGAGAACGGGGCGCAGCCGGTGTCTGGCCGCATATGACAATTTTGAAAGCAAGTTTTTCTTGCCCATATTGCAAGGGTTGAAAAACGTATGCACGAAAGAAGGCTATTACATTCTCCTTTACGATTCCGGAGATGCCGAGAAAGATCGCGAGGGACTTGTCGAGATGTATTTGCAGCGCCGGATCGACGGGATCATCACAAAGGATTCTACCAGCTTCGTCGATTCGGACTGGGCTCATGAAATTCACAGCAGAGGCGTTCCCTATATTTCCGTCGAGGGGTATCCGGAAAACAATCAAGTGCCTTCCATCCTGATGGATTATGCCGGCAGCATTGTAATGGCTCTCGATTATTTGCAGGAACGGGGCACTCCGCCCCCCCTCTATATCGAAATGTATACCGGTCCTGCCTACAGCCCGAATTGGGGAGATCGACAGCGCCGGACTTCATACGAAAACTGGATGAGCATCCGTGGACATAAACCGCAAGTAGTATCCGTACAAGATGACAGCTGGGAGCAGTGCGGCGCTCGGTGGGTAGAATGGCTCCGCGCCCAAACGTTGCCGATAACGCTATTAACCAATTGGTCTCGCGGCTCCATTAATATTTACAAAGCCGCTTATCAACTGGGGCTTAGGGTCGGAAAGGATCTGTTTGTGATGGCGGCGGACAACACGGAGCAGGTGAACGAGCATCTGATCCCTTCTTTGACCGCTGTCGAAGTTCCTTATGAGAAGATGGGGGAGCTTGCAGCCGAACGGATGCTGGAATATATCGAAGGCTCGCGGAAGCTATCCGACACGAGCAGCATCACCGTTTCGCCCAAACTGATGCACAGGGAGAGCACTTAGGCAAAATTAAGGGGGAATTCCCGAAAGCGGAGTAGTCGCCTTCGATGACCGTTTTCGCTTTCGGGAGGCCCTATAGGGAGAAGCAGAATGATGTGGTGGACAGTCGAGAAATTGGAGGCGCGAACGAACGAATTAGCCGCCTTTCGGTATACGAAATTGGAATTGACGAGTTTGCATTTCAGGAGGATGTTGCAGGGGATATCGGGGCATACCCGCCGGATTCGGGAGAGTGGCGGACGATCCGGCTAGGCGATATTTGGAAGGGAAGGGATCGCTATATATGGCTGGCTGCCGACTTTGACCTGCCGGCGGCATGGCGCGGCAAAAAAGTATTGGGTCTTTTCGATTTCGGACGCACGGGAGGAGGAAACAACAGCGGATTTGAATCGCTGCTGTTTCTGAACGGGAAGCCGTATCAAGGAGTCGACTCGAATCACAGGGAAGTATTTCTGCCATCCGACATCGCCGAGCCGACAGTACGCCTCCGATTCCGTTTGTGGTCGGGCTTGAACGGTTACGAGGCTGCGGCAGACATCGAGCATCGGCTAGTCTTGGCCAAGATGTGCTGGCTCGACGAGGCGGCCGACGATTTATACTACACGAGCAGGGCGATTCTGGAAACAATCTCGACCTTCGATGCCAATCGTCCGGAGCGGGAAGATTTGCTCGGCTTGCTGGATCGCGCGTTTCTAGGCATCGATTGGTCCGATCCGCGTTCAAACGACTTTTATGCTTCACTGGCCATAGCGCGTGAGACGCTCGATCATGGTCTTTCCAGTTTACATAAGATACATTCTGTAAACATAACTTGCGTTGGCCATACCCATATCGACGTTGCTTGGCTGTGGAGACTTAAACACACGAGAGAGAAAGCCACCCGGTCCTTCTCTACGGTGTTGCGGCTGATGGAGCAATATCCCGAATATAGGTTTCTGCAAACCCAGCCTCAGCTATACGAATATATGAAACAGGATTATCCGCAAATCTATGAAACTATTCGCCAGCGTGTGAAGGAAGGACGTTGGGAGCCGGGAGGCGCCATGTGGCTGGAAGCGGACTGCAATCTGCCTTCCGGGGAATCGTTGGTTCGCCAGATCGTGTACGGCACCCGATTTATCAAATCCGAATTCGGCCTGGAATGCAACTACTTATGGCTGCCGGATGTTTTCGGATATTGCTGGGCATTGCCTCAAATATTGCGCAAATCGGGTATTGAAGCGTTCATGACGACCAAGATCAGCTGGAACCAGTACAATCGAATGCCCCACGACACCTTTCTATGGAGGGGGATCGACGGTTCGGAGATCGTGTCCCATTTCATTACGACACCGAATAATAAGCAAGACGAGGAATCGTTTTTGTATACCTACAACGGGGACATCACGCCTCATTCCGTACAAGGGATTTGGAACGGATACCAGGATAAAGCATTAAACCGGAATTTGCTGCTCGCATACGGATATGGCGATGGCGGGGGCGGCCCCAATCGTGAAATGCTGGAAATGCGCCGCCGAATCGAACGAATGCCGGGCTTGCCGAATGTTGCGACAGGACGGGCGGATGACTATTTCGCCAAGCTTGCGGAAGAAATGAATACCCACGATCGCTACGTTCCCGTCTGGGACGGGGAAATCTATTTGGAAACTCATCGCGGGACGTATACGAGTCAGGCATACAACAAGCGAATGAACAGGCGTCTGGAGTTTCTTTATCGCGATACGGAATGGATCAACATCATGCACTGCATATGGAAATCTGCATGGAACGAATATCCGGACCGGGATTTGCTGGCGGGTTGGAAAATCATATTGAGAAATCAATTTCACGATATTATTCCCGGCTCGTCCATCAGAGAGGTGTATGAGGACAGCCGCAAGGAGTACGCGGAAGCATGGGAGCTAGGGAGCCGGCTATGGAATGAAGCCGCAAGCTCGCTGATTTCCATCAAAGAAACGAGACGGGACAGTGAGGCAAGAGCCTATGCGCTATTCAACAATGCGAACTGGAAACGCTCGGACCTGGTGCGCATTCCGGCGGACGACGGCATGGACCGGGGATTATGGCGCGACGCCGCGGGACTGCGAATGGCCGCGCAACGGACCGGCGACAGCTGGTGGGTGCGCGTAACCGACCTGCCTTCGATGGGAGCGGCCAATATATCTTTTCATCCTACGGAGGAACTCATAGAACCGGGATATGGTGAGGGAGAACGGACGAGCGTCGTATCCGGCTGCATCCGATACGATAACGGGATGCTGGATACGCCGTTTTATCATATCGAATGGAACGAGAAAGGAGCGCTTACGGCCATATATGACAAGCGGTCGCGACGAAACGTATTGGCGCCCGGGGCCGAAGGCAACGTATTGCAGGTATTCGAGGATAAGCCGAAAGGACGGCATGAAGCTTGGGATATCGATATTTTTTACAGCCAGAAAATGCGTATCGTAAACGAGCTTGTCTCGGTACGGCCCGTTGAATCCGGTCCATTGCGCTTCGTTGTCCGTTTTCATTGGAAGTACGGCCATTCCGTCATCCTACAGGACATGATCGTATATGCAGACATTCCCCGAATCGATTTTCATACGCAAGCGGATTGGCACGAACGCAGGCAATTGCTGAAGGTCGCCTTCCCGGTCGATATCCGGGCAACCGAAGCTACGTATGACGTGCAATTCGGCAATGTCAAGCGGCCGACGCATTGGAATACGAGCTGGGACTATGCGCGATTCGAGACGGTAGGACACCAATGGGCCGATTTGAGCGAGCACGGCTATGGCGTCAGTCTGTTGAACGATTGCAAATACGGGTACGACATCAAGGATAACGTCATGAGACTGTCGCTTATCAAATCGGCCATGGTTCCGGACGAGCAAGCCGATGTCGGACCGCATGAATTTACTTATTCGCTGCTGGCGCATCGCGGCGACTGGCGAACCGCCGGTACAGTGAAGGAAGCTTGGGCGTTGAACAACCCGATTGCCGCAGTCCCGGGCGAGCTGGCCAAGCCTGCGTCCTCCCTGTTCAGCATCGATGCCGATCATGTCATGATCGATGCGGTGAAGAAGGCGGAAGAAAGCGATGCCGTCATTATCCGCCTCCACGAATACATGGGGGCTCGCGGAACGATAACGATAACGAGTGATTTCGAGATCAGCGCTTGGCAAGAAACCGACCTGCTGGAACGGTCAATAGGCGATTTGTCCACGGAAGGCAAAATTCGGCTCGAGATTCGGCCGTATGAAATTAAAACAGTGGCGATTGTAATCGTGAAGTAGTTCGAAACCGTTAACAAAAGACTGGAGAGATGGCTCTTGAAAGCGATCTTGGTTTTGTTCGATTCCCTTAACCGTCATATGCTTGAGCCTTATGGCTGCGACTGGGTGCATACCCCGAATTTCAAACGGCTGTCCGAGCGCACGGTCAGATTCACCCGGAGCTATGTCGGCAGTATGCCATGCATGCCTGCCCGCAGAGATTTGCACACGGGCAGACTGAACTTTCTGCACAACAGTTGGGGCCCTTTGGAACCGTTTGACCGTTCGGTGCCTGAACTGCTGAGCCGGGCGGGGACGTATACCCATCTTGTCAGCGATCATTACCATTACTGGGAGGCGGGCGGAGCTACCTATCACACGAAATACGACTCTTGGGAATTCAGCCGGGGACAGGAAGGCGATCCTTGGAAGGGGGAGGTGAAGGATCCGGTTCTGACCGGGCACTCGGACCGGTTTAACGGTCATGCGCTGCGACGGCTTCGACAAGACCGGATCAACCGAACCTACATGCAGAAGGAAGAAGACCACTCGCAATCGCGAACATTTCGAGACGGGATCGAATTTATCGATACGAACCATTCGGAGGACAATTGGTTTTTGCAAATCGAGGCTTTCGACCCGCATGAGCCGTTTTTCGCGCCGGAGTCATACAAAAAACTGTATTCCCATGTTTACGAAGGACCCGATTTCGACTGGGTGCGACCGGGACCCGTAACGGAAACGCCGGATCAGGTGAACCATTTGCGGCATGAATATGCGGCTTTGGTCAGTATGTGCGACGCCCAATTGGGCCGGGTAATGGATCGAATGGACCAGTACGGCATGTGGGAGGACACGATGCTGATTGTCGCCACGGATCACGGGTACTTGCTCAGCGAGCACGATTATTGGGGCAAGAACGTGATGCCGCTATACGCCGAATTGTCCAACACTCCCCTGTTTATTTGGGATCCGCGTACCCGACAGGCAGGCCGCACCTGCGACGCTCTCGTGCAATGGATCGATCTGGCGCCGACCTTGCTGGGCTATTTCGGCGTTTCCGTACCGTCCACCATGCTCGGGCACGACCTGGTTCCGGTCTACGGTTCGGATGAAACAAAGAGGGATGCGATTTTGTTCGGTTACCACGGCGCTCACGTCAACTGCACGGACGGGCGTTATGTATATATGCGGGCTCCCGTTCGCGCGGATAATACACCGCTGTACGATTACACCTTGATGCCGTCCCATATGAATGCCATGTATACGGTCGAGGAGCTGCGGCACATCGAATTGGCGGAACCGTTTTCCTTTACCCAAGGCTGCCGAACGATGAAGATCGCGGCAAGCAATGCCATACAGAGCCATACGATGGGTACGCTGCTGTTCGATCTGCAGACGGACCCCGGACAGCTGTATCCGTTGTCGGACGAGCGGATCGAGCAGCATATGCGGCAGTTGATGATCAGGCTCATGCAACAGAACGATGCGCCGCCGGAGCAATACGAGCGTTTGGGATTGGTTCCGGATTCCATCGTCCGAACAAATTGAACATGGAGGCGAAGTCGATGTTAACCCAAAAGGATTTGGTCCGGGACCTGGAAAATAGATGGGATACCTTAAAAGCTTTCGTGATCGGCGACCCGGAGAGCCATTGGTACGGGACATTAGACCCCGCGACCGGCAAGCAGCAAGACATCATCAATCTTGCCGCCTGCCTTTACTGTCATTCCGAATCAAGATGGTACAAAAAACCGGCCATGCTCGAAGTATTGGAAAAAGCGATAAACTATTTGCTGCGCAGCCAACTTCCGAGCGGGTGTATCTCTTTGGAGAACTGCAATATCGACTCGCCGCCCGATACGGCCTTTACCGTGCATGTCGTATCGCTCGTATACAAATTGGTGCGGCATGTGAAATTTCAGGAGCTAGTTCCTGCAGAGCGTCAGATCGAACTGTTTTTGCGTCGGTCGATCGATGGTTTGCTGCATGGAGGATTCCATACCCCCAATCACAGGTGGGTCTTATGCGGAGCGCTCGCTTTGCTATACGAACTATTTGATGACAAACGCTTGAAGGACAGAGCCTTTCAGTTTTTGAACGAGGGCTTCGACATTACCCCGGACGGCGAATGGACCGAACGAAGCAATGGGACTTACAATCCGATTTGCGATTTGTTGCTGTACCATGCAGGAACCGCATTCGGGCATGAACAAGCATTTGCGGCGATTCGCAGCAATCTGAATATGATGCGTTATTTGCTGCACCCGGACAATAGCGTGGCGACCGAATATTCGAGCAGGGGCGATCGGGATCAGGTCGTCTATTTGAATGGCATGTACAACGCTATATACAGATTGATGGCCAATCGCGACAAGAACGAGACCTTCCATCGTATGGCGGCTATTGCAAGCGAAACGGTTTCATCGGTTGATCCGATTTTGCTGCTGTACTGGATGCTATACCCCGCCGACATGGAATTGAACGAATCCGTAGGTCCGTTAGCGGACAAATATACCGTATTATTGCATGACAACCATTCCGTTGACGTTCCGATGTCCATTAACAATACTGGCCGGCAGGAACCCGATTTGCATGGCGCTTCCATTCTTCGGCATCGAAGAGGCAAGCTGAGCGTAACCTTGATGGCCGGACAACAACATTTTATGTATATCCAGTACGGCAAGACGAGAATGGTTGCCGCCAAATTGGCGCTGGGTTGGTTTGGAATCGGAAGCGTTTCGTTTCCTGCCATTCGACGAACGGGCGAGAACGAATACGAGCTGCATGTCGAGCCGATTGGATCTTACGGGGGGATACTTACCGAAGAACAGCTGCTCGCTAACGCCGGAAATCTCTCGCATGTACCGTATCAGCTTCGGGAGAAAACCAATGTATTGGTGTTGCCGATCCGCATGAAGATCACGATAGCGGAGTCGGCGATCCGATTGGAGGTGTCGACAGACGCCATTCCTCATTTATTCGCCCAGATGTTGTTTGCGTTCGATTCCAAGGGAGAGATAGAAGGGAGCGGACTGCGTCAGGCGACTCCGCAATTCTATCATCTGACCGAAGGGGAAGCGACTTACAGGTGCGGACCGGATCGTCTGGTTGTTTCGCCGGGCATGAACGAGCATCGATTCGAGACGATGCGCAACGACAAGCAGATAGAGGGAGCGATTGCATTAGGCATCAATTGCGTAACGCCTTTAAACAAGACATTTCAGATTTCTTGGGGCGAGGACGGTACGGAAGAGATCCTGCTCACGGAAGGCGCGAATATGCCGAACAACGAGGGGGTTGGAATATAACCATGAAGTTCGAACAGAAGAAGAGCATACGATTTGAAAATGATTATACGTTCCATATAAAGGACAGTTTGAAACATAAGCTCTTTTGGTGGCCGGAGACTTTATTGACCTACCCTCTGGACTTTGGCGAAGATCAGGTTTTAGCGGACGATCTTGCCCTATATGACTCGCGAACAAACGAGCAGGTTCCTTTTCAGCTCTCTAATCTTAAGGAGGATAGCTCGGGCAGACTGTTGTCCTCCGACCTAAGCTTTTTAACAGACCTGGGCTCGGGGGAAGAACGGAGTTTCGTGCTAAAAAAAACTGCTCCGAACAAATTTGAAAACCCTATAAACATAGTAAAAACCGAAAACGGCTTATGGATCGATAACGGTATCTTCTCGGCGCGGATTCCTCTCTCGCAAATTTATCCTGTACAAATTCCCGGACCTATTATGCAAATCAGCGCTAACGGAATGAAATACGGCAATTCTCAAATAGAAACAGGAAAATTGCGGATTTTGGAAATCGTTACGGAATGTCGCGAGCATGGACCTATTTTCGCTGAATATACAGTCAAGTATGTGTTTGACGGCGGAAAAACTTACGAGGCTATTCTGAAGTTTGTTAAAAATATGGAGTTTATCGAATTTACTGAAACTATCGAAAATATTTCGGTAAACGATGACGCCTCATTCAAAATATATTGGTCGGGGCTCGCTCCGACACATAGGCATGCTCCCAATAATCCTCCCGTAATGGAGGGCGATTGCGAAACCAAGTATGAAGACTTTAATTGGTGCAAAATAGATGAAGAAAACGTAGGCGGATATAATCATCCTGTCGGCATGTGGTCGAATAGGGCGGATGGTCAAATTCCGTTCAGACTTTCTTTATATGAGCCTCAAGCGGCCGTTGTTAAAGTGAATTCCGCCGCATTCTGGAATGAAACGTCCGGACAATCGATCGGAGCTTTTATAGTAGACGAATCCAAATGGGATAACAGGAGGTACGATTTATTTTGTTCCTGGGACGGCTTTGCCGTAACTTTCTTCTATAAAAACGGCTTGATGTGGTGGAATTATCCAATCATCAGCGGAACCAGAACAACGGCAATAGCCGTATACGAGCATAGGAAGGACAAACAATATTTTGATCGGGTAAGACCCGAGCGGGAGCCGGAAACAAAATACTTGGCCGGCGGCACGAGGGCAAGCCTTCACAGCTCAAGCTACTGCATGTTTTTGCAGAACAGGTACAGTCTTCTCTCCTTAAACACGATCAAAGACTACGTTCTCGACTATCCGGAAGTCTCAAAACGTTGCATTGTCATTTTCGATGAATGCCCTTATAAAGACTATGAGAGTTTTGAAGATTTTTTAATGAATTATATACTTATAAGCAAGCTTCCGACCCATGGACAAAGAGAAAATGCAGGTTTCCATTCTGTCCCGTATAGAAGAATGACAGGTTTTGCCGCGGCTTATAACCGATTCAAAGATCAAATGCCATACGAAAATAGAAAACGAATAGAAGCTATGCTGCTGCTATTGACATACTTGGCGGCAAGCGAGCATGTCGTACCGCTAATTCATATGCTCGGGGGGCCGCCCAACTTGCAGGGAGATGTGCGGAGAACGTTAGGATATATCGCGACGCTCTTCCCGGAGCACCCGGAAGCAGGGAAGTGGAAGGAAATTTTCGCTAAGTTCGTTGAAACCTCGCTCAGACTGTATACCAGGCCGGATTTGAAAGGACTCCGATTGGAGGGTGGCAGATGGGCTGAAAATATAGGCACCTACACGTGGGCATTTTTAATCCCGGCACTTAAAACGGCCATGTTGGTGGAAGAGCATGGCGAATTTAGGAATGTTTTTGCCAGCAAGCATTCCGCACTGCTTGGCAAGTGGCTGGTTCATTGCATGACGGCCCCTTTTCAAGGAGAAAATGAAAAATCCGTCAAGCTTACGAGCGAAGACGGACATCATTGGGGGTGCTTTGCCGAGGGAATGGGGCCTCATCGGGTCTATTTGCCGATAGGAGCGCACGCTGCAAGAAGAACTACTCCCTCCTCCATGAGAGATTTTGCAAAACATCTCGAACGATACGATCCAATCCTCGCAGAACATATACATTATGTCTGTTCCGACTTGCCAGATGATTTTGAATCCAGGAAAAAAGAACAGTCGAAGGGAATCGCCGATCAGGATCGACTGAAGAAAGGTACTCGTCCGGATTTTAAAACTACCGCTTTCACCGGGTTCGGCATCATGTTGCGAAATGGCGTCTATACGCCTGAGGAAGTATCCGTATTTTTGCAGCAAATAGATGAAGGTCCGAACTACAGATGGGGTACTGCCGGAGCCGGCGGCAATGGGAACATTTACTACTATGCCGACGGAAAAGCATATAGTCACAACGGCAAGGAGGACGCAGGAGATAGAAAAATTAATGACTGCGAAGTAGGCTGCAATTTTGGAGTTTGGAAAAACAATAAGTATACGTCAATCGGACAAAATGTGATTATGAATGCGTATCATGCTCTTGGAACTTTCCAGTATACGTCCATTGAATCGGAAAAGGACGACAAATCATATTCCTATCCCGAATATTTGGAAAGAAATGTACTGCTTTCCGGAACGGATTATATTTCCATTTACGATAAAGCGGGTACTCCCGCCATAAGAAACAGATTCGTCTGGAGCGTATCCAGCTTCGATCAAATGCCCTCTATTCATATGATTTCCGATTTCGAATACACGAGCAAGCTTACTACGGGAAATAAGACGGGCAGTATCGACTCCGTCTGGTATGAAGGGAAAGGAAACGGTTTTGCAATCGTTAGCCATAGGGACGATTTGCGAGTAGAAAAACGCAGCTATGGCGCTATCGTCGCTTCGCCAGAATTCAAGGATACGCTTTTTCGAAGCAATAGGAAACTCAAGGGCGAATTCGACGGCGTCCAATTCGAAGGAACCGCAGGGGCGATAAGAGAATACCGCACTGGAGATTACGAGATTGCGCTTATTCACGGATACAGTCTCAACGCCAAGGGCATAACTCTTCGATCGGAAAATGGCAAAACGGGGATAAGCCTTAGTCGGACGCAAGCCGGAGAATGGAAAGGGTATATTTCCAGTCTGCATGAAGATCGAATAGCCGTAACATGCGAGGGAAATAAGGACGCACGCCTGTATATGGACTCGATTCCGTGTAAGCCGGATGGAGATGGAATGTACGAAATATCAAGCGGAGAGTACACGTTGGAACTGTTGCATAGCAGCGATATGCCGATTCCTGCGAAACCTGTCATTACGAATATTGTTCAAGGAAACGGGATTTGCGAAGTCGATTTTCATGCCGTGGCCGGAGCGGACTGCTATCAGATTCAAATAAGCCAGGATTTCGGCGAGACATGGAATACCGTAATCGAAACAAAGGAAGTCCGATGCCTCGTTGAAGGATTGGTTAATGACGTTAAATATTTCGTTAGAGTTTGTGGCAAGAATGATAGCAAGAGCGGTCCGTATTCCCATGAGTATCCCGTCTATCCGTCAAATGAAAAGCCATTATCGCCGGAAGGACTGGATGTCATCATTAAGGGTGACGACCTGTATTTCTCATGGGGCAAGGTACTAGGTGCCGGAAGCTATCGGTTATATAAAAAGGACAGTAATGGCGGTACCCAAACCGTATATTCGGGAGATGAATCCGGCTTTGCTTGCAAAAGAGCTTGCGACGGAGCGATAAGCAGCTATGCCGTGTCGGCTGTAAATCTTTGCGGAGAAGGGGAACCGAGTCCCTTTGAGATTAATGACGACCCGGCTTCTTTAAGAAATTACAAGCCGCTAATCGATAGTTACTTTAATAGAAACTCATTGTACGGACATCACCCTTTTAAACTGCAGAACACGCATAAATATAGGGAAGTCCCCTCCTCTTATCCGGAGAGCACCATTTAATGAGTACCATAAAATTCCGACGTCAAAATCGATCATAGTAAGTCTAGTACGTCAGATTAATTTGAAAAGATGAATGAAAGGATGGCCGGCGGGCTCCGATTGCGGAGTCCGCTTTCTGTTTTGCGCGATTCGGTATATCTTTCGGAAGTGGCCTGGCATCATGAAGCAATTTTATAGCCAAATAGTGAATCTCGCTATCAGATCTATATAGGCATCCAAAAGAAATACGTCCTATAATCAATTCAAATATAGAAATCGCTTTCAAGGGAGGAATGAAAAGTGAACAACCAATCGGACGGCAATCCGGACCGAACCGAACAGGAGCAGTATACGGAGAAACCATCATCCACGGAAAAGGAGGGGGCTGCAAAGCTCAGCCGGCGCAAGCTGCTTGCTTCTCTCGGAATTACTGGAGCTGCCGTAGCATCTGGAGGTTTAATCCACACTTTGAACGGAAGCGCTTCCGTCCTCAATTCCGTTTACGGAAATCCCGATACTGTCGGAGCGGACGAAGTCTCTTATCAGTACGCGGCCAACTTGACGGAACGCACGGTAGGCGCAAAATTACGGGAGTCTATGTCCGTTCTTGACTTTGGGGCAGCAGGCGACGGCATTGCCAATGATGCTCCGGCGATTCAAAGCGCGATTGATCATGCGGCCGGGAATGGAGGGGGCGTTATCTTTTTTCCAAAAGGTTCGTATCGCTTGGCAGTCCAGGTGAAGCTCCCTTCCAACATTACGCTTCAAGCCGAACCCGGAACGGTAAAAATAATCATGAACGGAACGACACTGAAAGTCCCGTTCATCACGGCGGTTCATTGCAAGACGGATCATTTCTTGTTTGCGACGAATATCCATCTGTACGGTCTCGATTTTATCAATGAGGCCAATCTGGTCGCAGGAATTCATTATGTGACCTACTGTGCCTGGTACAGCATCAACGTCAGAAACGTATCGATGAGGAGATGTACGTCTCACAACATGGGGCTGCAATATATGACCCATGCTGTCAGGCAATGGGGAACTTACAATCAGGCCCTTGCGAGCAACACCGACCCGAATATCGATCCGGCCGTGTCGGCGGGTTTATCTGCGACCGGCGGAGACTTGAACAAGGACTTTCTGTTTGCGGACAATCGGACTTATACACAGGATGGAGCGCTCGTGCAAATGTTCCGCTACGAGTTTTGCGAGAAAGGGCTTATCCATGCAAACGACTCCGTTCGGGGATCGATCAGCGGCTGGGGCGGCGCCGCCGGGAAGGTGGAGGGTGGCAATCTGCAGCACTATCGCCGGTGCCGCCACGTGAATCGTACCCAGAATCGGCTGTATGAGCCGAATGCGCTCTACATTATCAATGGTTACATGTGCAACGATACCGGGAATTACGTCGAGCGGGGCATCGATCTGGGCATTGACTACGAAGGCTGCTTTTACTGTACGGCGGAGCATAATACCGTGAAAAACTCGGGTAACGGCTCGCTGGCCATCTTCTACGCATCCGTCGGCAATAAATTTATCGGAAATACTTGCATAGAGGACGGATCGGCACAGAACATCAACGATCTGTTTCAACTGGGAACGAAATGGGACCCGAGCAGCGGCAATTATTTGTTCGTCAACAAAGGGTCGGGATTTACGAATATCGCGGGTACGGATGAATGCGTGTTCATCGGCAACGAATTTATTTGGTTGGGGGAAACCGGAGCGGGCATTGTCGATATCGGCGATTTTTCACACTACGCGTTGCGCGACAATAAGTTTACGAATGTCGTCATCGATATGAATTTTAACAATTCGGGAAACAGTCTGCTGTCCCATAATGAATTCCATATTACCCGGGATGTAAGGAAGAGCATTATCGACATAGGAGACTTGTCGGGTGCCGTTGCTCAATGGACCACCATCGAATATAACGATTTTTATATCAAAGCGCAGCAATCGAGTGGAACGAGTGCGATCAACTTATTTAACGACGCGGGTCAGCCCGTGAAAACATACGTGATTGGCAATCGAATCTATGATTTCAACAATTATATCGAATCCGACATCTCCTATGAAGGAGCGTCTGCGTCGGCGGCAGGCATACATATATTCGTAATCCGGGACAATTTGCTGAAAAATGTGCGTCATAAAAGCGCGAAGCTGGCCCGAGTTCTTTTGCAGCTATCGAATAATTACACCCTGCAAGGCAAGCCGTTCCCGGCCGGAGACGGCGCTCCGGTACTGACACAATTGGGCGACGGCGTTCAGATTGTGGCGGGAACCAAGTTTCCGTACGCGAATTTGGAAGGGAAGACGAAGGAAGGACTCATTGCGATAAACGACGGATTTTTGTTGGCCGATGTCCATGGGCGGCAGGCATCCGCCTCGTACCAGCCAGGGGATGTGGCGTGGGCTGCCGTGGGAGCGATAGATAAAGTGTATTTTTGCATCACGGGCGGCACGTCGAGCACCGGCAGCTTTCCCGGCAATGAAGGAAACGCCATACCGGATGGCTCGGTCGTATGGCGATATCTCGGACGCAGGCAAGTGTTATCCGAATACGGGATGATCGGAAATGAACAGTGAGATACAAAAATAGCGAAGAGCTCCGCGAGGGGCTTTTTTGTTTTCCTGACAGGCGTGCTGAAACGGGGTCAAAGACAGTCGATTTGCACAAGGCAGACGTCAACTGCATCCTCAGCAATAAATGCTTACTTTTTGCGATTGTGCTTTCATCCTCATTTTCATATAATGTTTTTCGTAGGCTTCAAACATGTATTTGCGTCGGCTCCTTTCCATAAATGGTCGTTCCCGGCTGGAGATTACCGCCATTTTATGTCGGAAGTTCCTAGGTTTTGGATTGGATTCGGATAGGGGAGGGAGCTTCATGTCTCGATTTCCTGAGTACCAGGACGCGCTGACTTTTAATAAGTTCGGTAAAAACGATTTGCCGTTTTACGTATTGGTTTGCCGGCATACGAAAAGCTATCGTCTGCATTATCATAACTTTGCGGAACTTTCCTTCGTGATCGAAGGCTCCGGGGAAGAAATCTTGAATGGCCAAAGCCATCCATTAAAACGAGGGACGATTTCATTTCTGCTTCCCAATCATCTCCATGAAATCGTGATCCAGCCGGGGACCGTATTGACGAAATATTGCTGCATGTTCGATCTTCATCTCCTACAGTCGAGCTCCATCGATCCTATCGTATGGGATAAAATTTTGAAAATCGGCAGCGAGCTGCCTTCCCGCTACGATTTGGAAGGAGAACAAATAGAAAGCTTCGAGAGATTGATCGAAGAAATGTTCAAGGAGTACCACTCTAACGGGTTCGGGAAAAACACGGTAATCCGGTCCAAGCTATCCGAGGCGTGCGTCTATTTGCTGCGTACGGTGCAGGAATCCATCCATCAGAGCGGCACCCTGAACATGGAGAAACAAGGGGCGGTCATGGAAATGCTGAAAGTGATCCACATGCACTATAACGAGGAGCTAAGTCTGACATTCCTTTCCGAGACGCTGGGACGGACCCCCACCTATTTGAGCAGCATTTTTAAACGACACGTCGGCCATACGTTTTTGGAATATTTGCACGCACTTCGGGTAGGACGTGCGACCGGGTTGCTGGCAGCTACAAACTTGTCCATCTCCGAAATCGCATTGGAGGTCGGATTCGGAGACTTCCGCACATTTCGCAGAGTGTTCAAAGAAATGAAAGGGATGTCTCCGCTGGAATTCCGGCACCGTTCCCATTCGAACGACGACAACGCCCTGAGCCTTTAATGTTTCAAGATCCGTTTGGCTGTTTCGATTCATCGGATAAGGCAATCCGCCTTCATCAACCCTATACGGATCCGGCTGCCACTCCACTTTACAGTCTTCTGTAAAGTGATTTTTGTGTTGTCAGGTTTTCCTGGCAGGATATTTTGATTTATATTAAATATTCCCAGGTTATCTTTTGACATTTTGATACTATTGATAGTGACACTCAGTGAAGAGCGTACATGGATCGATTGGAGGGATGGAAGCATGAGTGATCGGAAGGTAATCAAACCAAACGCCCATGAGTTGATGGAATTCCATGTTAAGGCGCTGTTTACGCATGACCAGAACGCCCGACTTCGCACGATAAACGAGCCTTGGCCCGGAGAGACCCTTGCCCCCCGTTTTTTCTTGGGACGGACTACAGTAGGAACGACTCTATGCCGGTTCCGGTATGATGTTCCGGTGAAGCTTGTCGAACAATTGGAGAGATTGTGCGCTGACGAACCGGTCGTGACGGATTTCCAGACGAAGCCGAAACATGCCGAGGAGTATTTGAACCTTTTGCAAGGGGAACGATTCACGATGGGGCCTTGTTTTCTCGTGCCTGACGAAATCGTGCCGTTCACACAGGTTGTCAGCATCACCCCGGAAAACAGGACGGAGTTTTTGCACGGCGATTTTGAATGGCTGAACTCGGAAATAGACTTCGCGCAGCCTTGCATAGCGCTCGTGCGCGAAGGCCGGGCCGTCTCGATCTGTCGTAGCGTTCGCATCACATCCAGGGCGCACGAAGCAGGGCTGGAGACCTTGAATGCTTTTCGCGGAAGGGGATATGCCGCGGCAGTAGTTGCCGGATGGGCAAGGGCGGTGCGGGAGCTGGGGATTGTCCCGTTATACAGCACCTCATGGGAGAATGCTGCATCCCGAAGCGTGGCAGCAAAATCGGCTTTGACTTTCTATGGAGTCAACTTCACGGTGACTTGATCACATTTGCGAGGAATTACTGCCGATTCATGATGCCATCGAATTATATTGTGCAGCGATCCGCTATGACCCGCTATAATGTACGTAGGGCGGATTTGGGCACAATTGAACGGAAAAGGTGGGAGCGGAATGGAACCGGCTGGTCAGCTTCTCAATTATTTTGTCCATCATCTGAGCAGCTTCAGGACAAAACCGTTTTATCATAGCCATACCGACTACGAGGTTTACTATTTTCATGGCGGGAGCGGCTCGGTGCTCGTGGGCGAGACATCGATCGATCTCGTTCCCGGGGACTTGATCATTATGAACGGGATCAAGCGCCACGGCTCTGTTATGCGCGATACATGCGCCCGCACGATGTTGCGCATCGAGGAATCCAGCGTGCAGCCGCTGGTGCAATTGCCGGGAACCGTCGATTTGTTCCGCCCGTTCCGCGAGCTGCAAAACGGTCACTGGCGTCTGACGGGAAGTCGCAAAGAAGAAGTTGAACACATTTTGGCGAAAATCGACAGATTTTACAACCAGCCAGGGCAAGTCAACGTTACCCGTCTGCGTATGGCCGTCGCCGAGCTACTGCTGTTTATTTACGATTGCGACGAGCGGCAGCCCGGCAGACGGGAAGACGCCGCAGGGGAGAAGGAAAGCCACGTGCGAAATGTCATCGCGTATATCGAGCAGCATTATATGCGCGATCTGTCCTTGGACGAGCTGGCACAAGGCGTTCATTTCAGCAAATATTATGTGCTGAGGCTATTTAAAGAGGTGACCGGCATGACGGTGTTCGAATACATTCGCCGGCGCCGTATCAATGAGGCGAAGCTGCTGTTCACGCTGAACAAGGCCGAGACGGTGACCGACATCAGCTATCGGCTCGGTTTCAAGCAACCGACGCATTTTTCGCGTCTTTTCAAACAATTCGTAGGCCAATCGCCGGAGCAATACCGCAAGCAACTGGAAATCATGTTGGCGGACCGCAACGATAGATAGGCAGTTCGCCGAATACGGCAATCATCGGCATTCGGAGGATCCGCTTCCGTGGTATGCTCTAATTCGAGCGCCTGTCAAACGACGGAGCGCAAGCTACCTTTATATTCGGTTTTGGGAGGCTACGGAATGTACGGATTTATACGATACGATGCAACGTCCGCTTACGAGCAGTCAGCCGGTTTTCCGCGCGGATTGAGGGTCTGGAGCGACGAGGAACGAGCAAACGAGCTGAAAAGGAGGATCGCGGAAGAGAAGCGGAGGTCGGAGCTTCACGTGCATTATTACCGGATCGATCACGTGCTTGCTTTTCCGCTGCCGGTCACGCAGCTGGACATTATACGCAAGCCGGAAGGGATTCCGGGGATGGAAGCTTACCCTTGGTACACTTGGTTCATGTGGGCGATCAAGGAGCGTTGGGATTTGCTGCATGCGGCTTGGCGGCGGTTCGGCGACGAGGAGGCGGGGCTTCTGCTGCAACATGAGCTGGCCATAACCGCCAATTGGAGCAATGGACATAAAGGTCCCGGCAAGGCCGGGTTATTCAACGGTCATCTGGCTGTTTGTCTGGCCAATTATTTGCAGCGTCCCGAGGGCTGGGACCGCGAGCTTCTCGAGAATACGAGGCAATCCGCCATTCAGTTGCTGGAAAGGGACATCGTTCCGTTTTACCATAACGTCTGGGGGCAGAGAGAGCGGGTCGTTTCCGAGCATCTCGTAAATATTCCGGTTATCGTACTGCTCGGCGGCGCTTATTTGGCGGAGACCGTCGGACATGGCGAAGCGTCATCGTTGGCGGACAAAGCACAGGAAGTCGTGATGGTTTGGAAAACGGCCCGGCTCGGTGACGAGCATTTATCCGAAGGCATCGCGTACGACGGTTTCTGGCTCGATGCGCTGACGGACTGGCTGACGGCGCGGGCTAGTTCCAGGCCGTCCGATTCGGATAACGAGCCCGCGTATGCTTCCTTTGTCAACAGCTGTATACAGCTGGCGCTGCCGGGACGTATCGATATCAATGCTCCGCTCGGGGACAACGAGCCGGAAATGCCATTTTGGATGGACGCCGCGCTAAAGCTGACCCGTATCTACGATTGGCCGGAGGGCCATTGGCTGGCCGGCAGGCTGCCGCCTGCACGCATGACCGCCGCGGCTTTGGAGCAGCTGCTCGATTGGCCTTGGCGCGATCGACCGGACCAAGAGCAGCCTGTTGCCCGCTGCGAGGAGCACCCTTTCGCCGTCAGCCTGCGAAGCGGCTGGGGCAGCGAACACCTGCTGGCGGCCGTCGGCGCTAGCCGGTATCCGCTCGGGCATTTGCACTTTGACGGCGGGCACGTCGTCATCGGCGGGGGCGATCGCTTCTGGATTACCGATCCCGGCTATCAGCAGTACCGTCAAGGGCCGGAACGGGAATTTTCGATCGGGATGCAAGCCCACAACGCACCGGTGTTGGACGGTATGCCCCAAACGAAACGCGCCGCTCTCGTACTGCGGGCGGAAACGGATCAAGAAGGAAGGCAGCATACGGCGCTGCAGTTGGCCGATTGCTATGGGACGACGACCGATTCCGGCGAAGCTGCGGCGACCGACGTGATTCGCGATGTGTGGATGCTTCCTCGGGGTGTAGTTGTCGTCAAGGATACTATCCAAACGGCACGAAACGGTTTGCGGGCGGACTATTATTGGCAAGCCGGCACATTTCTCGCCTGGGCGTTTCCGGACGGCTGGGCTCGTCTCGGAGACGGTGCGCAGGCGATGTGGATCGGCGCTTTCGACGGATCGGGCGTACAGGAGCCGATTGCACCGGTAGCGCTGCATCGCCACGAGGGCAGCCGCGGCCCGCTGACGCTGCATCATTCTCGCGTATTGGAGCAGGACGGCGGAACGGTTTGGTGGGTATTCGCCTTCGATCGCAGCGCGGGCTGGACGCCGCCGGTTGCAAGTATGGACGAAAGCGGACTCACCATTCGTTTTGCCGAAGGGGTCGAATCGAATGTGCCGATAAAATAATGCATGTATATAATGAGGTTGTTGACATTGTCCGATGTCATCAACCTTATTTACATTTCCGTCCAAACGAAATATGCCAATAGTACGTGGGTTTGGCTGATTCGGGAGCTTGTCTCCTGTCGTGTGCTCCTACATCGCATGATCGGTGAAGGCTTGCCGTCTTTGCCGGCGTTCGCGAGACGTGATTCCATAAAATAGCGGAACTGGCGTATGTTATTGAACCGAATAGCAGTGTCGACAGCAAAATAACGGAAAGCTATTCCTCTATTATGCTGTTCATTATGTATTATCCCCCCGAGAGATCGTATTAACGGAAGCCAGTGCCGTTATAATCGGGATTGTAGTGAAATTCGGGACAATAACGGAAGTCTGTGCCGCTATATATAGGGAGTGTATCACTCAAGCCCACTTAATCGCCTCCAAGCTGTATGCGGCTTATGCGTTAGTAGTTTTTTCGAGGGGAAATTTCCCGCTAAATTACTTTTGGAAGTATATTCCCTTTTCCGAACGAGTGTGATATAAATGAGTTGAAAATGAATCTAATCATTTATTTTTATTTATATATGAATATATGGATTCAATCTTTTTCGACTGTTGAACTCCATGCATTCCACGATCGAACAACAGTTTAAAGCGAAGAGGGTGGATTGTCAGCCTCAACAAAGGTTGTCGAGCTTTGATTGTAATCGCTCTCTTAAAAGCTGCGCTGATATTATCGGATCGGAACTTCTTAAGCAAGTTGGCCTCGCGTTCCAGAACAATCCCACTAAACGCATATGCAGCTTAACCGGTAGCGGATGACAAGCATTTAGGGAACCGACCGCCAGTACAGGGAGCAGATCGGGCAAATCATCTCGAAGGAGAATCGTAGCGATGGCGAACTATGTGAAAATCAGCTGCTTGACAGCCCCACACTGCCGGATCGATCCGTTGACAGATATGGAGGCGATAGTCGATCGGATCATTGCATACTGGAGCAAGCAATTGGACCAGGTACTGCGCGATCGACCGGACCTGATCGTACTGCCGGAATGCTGCGACGACCCGATGAAGCAAGACCGTACACTGGAATGGTTGTATGACTATTACCGATATCGCGGGAACCGTGTTCGCGATTTTTTCGCGGCAACGGGCAGGGACAATCGATGCTACATTGCTTATTCCGCTATGATCGAAGCCGCCGACGGAAGCTTTCGCAACGCAACCCAGCTCCTTGATCGGTCCGGATCCGTTTGCGGCGTATACAACAAAAACCATCTCACGATCAAACAAAAATCGACCTCCGGCACGTTATACGGCAAATTCGCGCCGATTATACAAACGGATTTCGGTCGAGTCGCCTGCGTGATCTGCTTCGACTTGAATTTCAATGAGCTGCTGGAGCAATACGCACGGGAAAAGCCCGATCTGATCGTATTCTCCTCCGCCTATCACGGCGGCTTGATGCAGCAATATTGGGCTTACCAATGTCGGGCCCATTTCGCCGGGTCCGTGTATTTGCCGAACCCATGCTCGATTATTTCGCCTGTTGGGGAAATCGTCGGGGAGAGCACGAATTATTACCCCTATGTAACTCAGACGGTGAATCTGGACTGCGCCGTCATTCATCTGGACTACAACATGCCGCGGCTGGAAGAATTGAAACGAAAATACGGCGCTAAAGTACACGTTCAAGATCCGGGTCGTCTCGGATCGGTTTTAATATCCAGCGAAACCGACGAGTTCTCTGTCGATGAAGTGATCCGAGAGTTCGATCTGGAATTGTTGGACGATTATTTTGCCCGATCGCGTGCCGATCGTTGTAAAAGCGGTCATCTTGAGCCGTAAACCGCCGCCAGCACCACACGAGCGTAGTTATTACAATCATTGAGTATAGCTTCATCCTGCTGTATAATGTGAATATTCGTATTGATGGAGGGATGAGAACGTTGATGATGATGGCCGTATTCTTGACAGTTGTTATCAGTTGCTAATGAACTGAATAACGCGAATGACACGCGAGAAACCCAAATCCGATATTTCGGGTTCTGTTTTCATGGATTTCTTCCTGCTGTCGATTGTCAAGGAACGGAATAGTCAATACGCTCTTTTCTAAGGCGGCCCTGAGAGAGGGGTCTACTTACTGTATAGGAGACGCGAATGGACTTTTGTTCATTTGCGTTTTTTTATACCCAAAATCCCGAATACGAAGGAGAAATAGGAAGTGGCGCATCTATTTGCAACGGTATTGCCTGGGCTCGAGTACGTTTTGGAGAATGAAATTCGGGTTAAAATTACTGACGCTAAAATCGAAAATATAGAGCGAGGCAAAGTTTTTTTTACTTCCGACTTGCCTGCTGACGCATTAATGGTTTTACGGACTGCTGACAACCTATACGAATCGATTCATCGGTTTCGGGTTGGCCCTCATAAGATTCATTTAATCGGCATAGAAAAAGAAATATCCCAATTAGACCTTTCTTGCTCTTCTCGCAACCGGTCAGAACCTGTCAGCTTTAACGTGAACGCCAGCCGAAAGGGAAAGCATACTTATTCCCGTTTTGAAGCTGCTGAAGCCGCCGCACGGGGAATTGCGAAACGCAATGCTTTTTGTCGGCACGAGATCGCTGGTACGCATGATATAGAATTTCGGCTTGATATTGAT
Organism: Paenibacillus hemerocallicola; assembly: GCF_006265175.1. Taxonomy (GTDB): domain Bacteria; phylum Bacillota; class Bacilli; order Paenibacillales; family NBRC-103111; genus Paenibacillus_AB; species Paenibacillus_AB hemerocallicola. Next base: position 125,616 of record NZ_VDCQ01000003.1, read on the forward strand.
CATGAAGAGGCGATGTTCGCTTTAAGGCTGACGGATGCCGCATTTCGTTATCGAAAGAACGCAAGAAGTTTTACCAACGCCGCTTTGCGTCCTACAATCGCCCATGCGCTAGTTTGGCTATCAAGTCCCGAACCGACGGATGTTTTTGTTGACCCATGCTGCGGTTCGGGAACGATTGTTTCCGAACGTATTGCGTACGCTTATTCTCGAATATGCGGAGGGGATTTGTCCAAAGAGGCAGTCGCAGCCTCATTGGAAAATGTAGGAATCCGCGATCATGTAAAGATTCGACATTGGGACGCCCGGCGTCTGCCCATCGAAGCCGGTACTGTAAATAAAATGGTTACCAATTTGCCGTTTGGCCGGCAAATCTCATCCGATGAACTCATCCCGTCCCTGTATCAAGCCGTCTTCAAGGAGATGAGACGGGTGTTGGACAAGAACGGATTCGTCCTTTGCATGACCGATGCGGATGCCGCGTTACAAACCGCCGCCCGACAGGTCGATTTCAGCTGCCGCAAGGAGGCTGCACTTAGCTTAAAAGGGCTTCACCCGGCAATCTATAGGCTCGAAAAACAGTAGTACCCATAGAGCAGAAAGGTTCTGAGACACATCCAAGTTTTTCAATTGTAATATCAAAAGAAACTCCGCGTACCGAAACGCGGGGCGAGACGCATAAACAGGTATGATGTACTGGATCAAATGAAACAAAAGGGCGATATCCGAGGTGTTTTAACTCTCCGGATTATCGTCCTTTTAGTTTCAGGAAGAAGATTTGTTGCGAGTCGTGGAGCTGAGACGATGAATCTGCTCTTCCAAGACGTCACTTGCCTTGCCTAAAAACTGTGTAATCAGCTCGAGCTCCTCTTCCGTATAGGTGGAAGCCAGTTTCACCATCGCGGTGTGAAGGGGGAGGTACGTATTGAAGACCTCTTCTTTATTTTCATATAAAGGGACAATAATTACTTTGCGACGGTCGTTCGGGTCCTTTTGTCTGCGAACAAAGCCGTTTTTTTCGAGCCGGTCAATCAACGCGGTGACGCTGCCTGTAGCAAGTCCGGTCAGCTTGGACAGCTCGCCGGCGGTAATGGGTCCTTTTTCATGCAGAATATCTACGGATAGATATTCATTATTGTATAACCCTAACGAGGCGGCTACATTTTGCTGGTATAGTACCGTGCGGGTGCCCAGGCCTCGCATGCGCAAGGTGAAATTTTGATGCAAATCCGTTGGTTGATCTTGGCGATCGCTTGACAAAAGACAACCCTCCTTTTAAGATATATTTATCTCGATAATCAAGATATTAGATAGAAAAGATACTAGATCATCGTATGTTTAATCAAGTAAACTTATTTTATCGAAATTAACGCGAATTTGCAAAGGAATGAAGCATAATGCTTTGTATAACGGTTTAACGCTACGTTCAAGTTGGGAAATGAGGGGGAATCTTTGTTGTGAAAGAAACTATTGTTATTAAGGGCGCACGGGAAAATAACCTGAAGAATGTCTCGCTTACGCTTCCCAAGTACAAGCTGGTCGTACTGACAGGTCCGTCGGGCTCCGGCAAATCGACGCTGGCCATGGATACGCTTCAGCGGGAATGCCAGAGACAGTATATGGAATCCATGGGTTTGACGTCCGATTCGATCAGCAAGCCGAAGGTCGAATCTATTGAAGGATTGTCGCCATCCATCAGCGTGGGACAGCATGTCACTAACCGCAATCCGCGCTCGACAGTCGGGACAGTTACGGACATATACACGTATGTACGATTTATTTTTTCCAGACTGGGTGAGCGAGTATGCCCATCCTGCAGCGGCAGCATCCTGCCTACCTTTGAGCCGGCTGGTCTGTTGGCGGAAGAAGACGAGGACATGGAGCGTCATACGATGCGTTGTCCGCATTGCAATACGGAGCTTGAGAAGCTGGGAATGTCACACTTTTCCTTCAATAAGCCGGAGGGAGCTTGTGAAGCGTGCAGCGGGCTCGGTCATGTGGCAAGCATCGATGAAGCGGCTGTTTTCAATCCGGAGCTCAGCTTGCGCGACGGGGGAGTTGCTTCTCTGAACGGCGTCCATCGCGATATCCAGATCCGTATTTTAATAGCGGCGGGCAAGCATTACGGATTTGACCTTGACCCTGATCAGCCCTTGAAAGATTACGGCGATATTCAGCGGGACTTGCTGTACTACGGAGTCGAAAGCGAGGCATTCAAGCGTCATTATCCGAATGTGAAGCCGGTTCAAGGCACTAAATTTGAAGGTGTCATACCTGGATTGTGGCGGCGCTACAAGGAGAAGGAGGGGGAGTCCGGCTCACAGGAAAAAGAAGGGGGCTTTTTTCATGAACAGCTATGCCCCGAATGCCGCGGAGCTCGCTTAAAGAAAGATATTCGTCTTGTTCGGGTAGCTGACGCCTCCATCTCCGACCTATCGGACTGGTCGCTCGTCGATGTGTACGAATGGATGGGAGGGTTGCGGGCGGTACTTCCCATAGAAGGACTTCATCTGCTTGAGCCGATCCTCCACGATATGCCTGTACGGTTAAAGCGGATTATCGATGTAGGTCTCGGCTATCTTTCCATGAACAGGCAGACGGTAACATTGTCCGGAGGTGAAGCACAACGGCTGCGGCTCGCATCGTTGCTTGGTTCAGGCTTGACTGGCGTGCTGTATATTCTGGATGAACCGACGACGGGTCTTCATCCTCGGGATACGGTTGGCCTCATACGGGTGCTTCAGGAGCTGCGCGATCTGGGCAATACAGTCCTCGTTATCGAGCACGATGTCGAGATGATGCGTGCTGCCGATCATATTATCGATATCGGTCCGGGCGCCGGATTGTACGGTGGAACCGTTGTGGGCGAAGGTAATCTGGAGGATCTGATGGCAAGCGAGCTTTCGGTTACGGGTGCTTATCTGAGAGAAGAGAACCTCTCGACTTCCGCCCGTGTCCAAAGGAAGGGGAACGGACATCATGTCACGATCCGCGAAGCTCGGTTCCGCAATATCAGTATCCCGGCAGTTTCCTTTCCGCTTGGCTGCCTAGTGTCCGTAACGGGGGTTTCGGGGTCGGGCAAATCTACGCTTGTATTCGATATCCTCGCACAAGGAAGTCCGAAAGGAAACGAGCAGAGCGGATACAAGGAAATTACGGGCTTGGAGCAAGTCGGAAATATCGTTATCTTTGACCAAACGCCAATGGGAAGAGTTCAGCGCTCGAATGTCGCGACCTATACCGATGTGTTTACACACCTGCGCCAGCTGTTTGCCGGATTGCCGGAGGCCAAGGAAAGAAAGCTGACCTCGAAGCATTTTTCTTTTAATACGCCGGGAGGTCGTTGCGAGACATGCCAAGGTCTGGGCGTGCTGTCCGTAGATATGAATTTTTTGCCCGATCTGGAGGTGAAGTGCCACGACTGCAAGGGTAGAAGGTTTACTGACGAGGTCTTGCGGGTTCGGTATGAAGGAGTTTCCATCTCGGATCTGCTGAATATGTCCGTACAGGAAAGCCTGCCGATCCTCAAGTCGGAGTCCAAGATTGCAGGCATGATTGCGATGCTGTGTGAGGTAGGGCTTGGTTATCTGAAATGGGGTCAATCGGTCAAAACGTTGTCCGGTGGCGAAGGACAGCGGATCAGGCTGGCGAAAGAGCTGAGCAAACCATCCAAAAACCATACGCTATATTTGCTGGATGAGCCGACGACCGGCCTCCATCCATCCGATATCAAACAGCTTCATATCTTATTGAAAAAGCTGGTCGAAACGGGAAATACCGTAATTGTTGTCGAGCATAGCCTGGAATTGATCCGGGATTCCGACTGGGTTATCGATATCGGACCGGAAGGAGGCGCAGCCGGCGGCAAGCTTGTAGCCGAAGGTACACCGGAGCAAATAGCCGAAGCTCCGGCTTCTTACACGGGAGTGTTCTTGAAAAGGATTCTGACTGAAGGTCTCTGATTACTGTGAGCCGAGGTCTCAGTGGAGCTTAGCCCTTGTTGGTTTTGTTGCAGAAGAAGTAATATGAGGAGGGTACATGGGACGATGGCAAAATCCTTATGGCATATTCCGTCTGTCATTGCTCTGCTGGCGCGCTTGCGATGAGCAAATATAAATTTGGTCCAGCTGCCGAACTCGAACAATATTCGGCTTCACTTTAATAAATCCGTAAACGTGTCAACATAAGTTGTTCCAAAAAAGCTTGAGAAATCAGGCTTTTTTAATTTATGAGGCAACTGGCGAACCGGTTAGGGTATCGGCTTGTCAAGCAAATTGAATCATCCTATACTAGTTAACATATCAACTAATGGAACTACAATTTGCCGGAGGCGTCAACTTCAATAGGGAGAACAAATGGAGGTATATATGAAAAGTAAGATCGAGATCCCGAAAATCCCTTTAAGCCTACCCATATTATCACAACAAGTTTTCTCGTTGAAATCAAAAGATGAGTTCAGTATGGGGACTATAGACGACATCACAATCGACAATCAGAAAGCTTCCAAGGTTTCATTTGAAAAAATGGTTTTTAAAAATGTAACCATAATGGAATCGGCATTGACGGAGACTGAGCTTACAGACGTCATTTTCGATAAATGCGACTTTTCAAATATTGATTTTTCCGGTTCCTTCATTCATCGGGCAGAGTTCAGAAATTGCAAGCTGATAGGAACCGATTTCTCGAGAAGCAGATTTCAGAACGTTAGTTTTCTAAGTTGCTTGGGGGATTATTCCATGTTTCGATTTGCAAAATTTAAGCAAGTCGGATTCGAGGACTGTTCCTTAATTAGCGCGGACTTTTATCAGTCCACCTTTCAAAAAATATGGTTTACCGTCTGCAATATGGATCAAGCGGTCTTGTCAGGGTCGAAGCTGGAAGGGATCGACTTAAGCGATTGCGAATTTGAAAAATTATACGTAGAAATTGAAGACTTGAATGGCTGCATCATCTCATCGCATCATGCTTCGTCTTTTGCCGGACTTTTAGGTTTGGTTATTAAATAGGGATTGATTGGGAGGCATACTATGTTCCAGTACATCGATCAACATTATAATGCGGTTAATTATAGCGGACGAGATTTAAGGGACGGCGAGCTCATTCGTTGTACATTTGAACGCTGCACCTTTACTAACGGTTCACTGGAGGAAATCACGACAAGCGACTGTCGTTTCATTGAATGTAATTTTCGCGGAGCCACGTTGAACGGTTCGATTCACTCGGATTCGGCTTTTGTAAATTGCAGCTTCGTGGAAGCCAATCTCTTCGTCTCGAAATTCAACAATTGCAAAATGACAGGTTCGGACTTTTCAAACGCTCAAATGGATGGTATTACAATTTTTCACGGGGATTGGTCTTATACGAATTTGAGACACACTCGGTTTGTAAAACAGGATATGAGGGGAATTCGCTTCAATGAGGCCGATCTCTCCGAAGCTAATTTGGAGAAAGCGGACTTGAGAGATTGCGACCTGACAAGAGCCATTTTGGCTAAGGCCAAACTGCAAGGGGCCGATTTGCGCGGTGCCAATCTGGATGGGGTCGATTTTAAATCGTTTGCCGTCAAAGGTGCGCGGATGGACAGAGAACAAGCTATTCTTTTTTTGCGTTCACATGGTGCGAAGATAGATTGAGACCAGTTGATGGACAGAGAGCCGGAGGAAACGAGACTGCTGCTGGAGCCGGTTACCGTTATTTTCCGATGCGAAATCGCCTTTGCGCAAAAAAACTGGGGCATGCTGGCGCAAGGGATCGAACAGCTTCGGCTATGCTTCGCCGGAGAGGATCAGCGCATGGCGCTTTCCTTCTATGTAAGCCAGTGGGCGCTAGCGCAAAGCGAAGTCGAGGTGTTTTGGACCATGCGACGGAATGCTTGCCTTACTTTGAAACTACGGGTCACGCCATGCGTATGGAGCAGTTGTATGAAGCTTTGGCCGTCGTATCAGAGGAAGGGCGTCGATATAAGGAATCTTCGCTTTATTACCGCAAATTGGTATATTTGCTGCGGAGTCAGGGTGGAGGAGGGACTCCAGCATCGGGTTAAATACAAACAAAGCCGCATCCGTTTCGTTTCAATGAGCGAAAGGAGCGGTTTTTTTTGCGGAAAAGCCCGTTCTCACCAAAAAAATACGGCGTGTATTGTCCACATGGGGCGATATCGCTTCTTTGTTTTGTCTTATGAACGAATGGAACAACTGATCGGAGTCTGGAGTCGCAATCCCAGCGTAACGGTTCACGAATTCGGTCGGTCTATTGGCGGCAGAATACTGTACATGGGAAAGTATGGTCGAGCCGATCCTGTACCCCGGCCCGGAGTCATTCTCTTCGCCTGAGGAATGGGTTGCATTGCGGGAGCTGATGAGAAAGAACGATCCGAACCATTACGTCAAAACGCTGCATATTTCGGAGCAGAGGCTCGGGAGGCCTGACGGTTGGAACGGCGGTCCGCAATGGCAAATCGGGATGACCGGCACATTGGATCCGGCAGCCTTCGCTGCATGAACGGGCAGAATGATAGCTACTCCGATGGCCGACCTGCGAAAAGTCATTTTCTGAAATTCGGGTCCAGGCTTTCGTACCAGTCTCTCCTGCTATTGGACTTGTGTGAACTCCAGCCGATAAATTTCATCAGTTTTCCGAAGAATTTCCTCTGCATAATGGGCAAATGGCGCTTGAACCGGCTTGCCTTTTACCAGAAACGCCCCGTTATCGGTTTGCTGCCGATGGAATGCCGCATCATACAGTCTGGCAGCCCCTTTGCTAGGCGGCGAAAAGAACAGGTGAACCAGAGGTGTCATAAAGGCCGGCATGCCGGAGCTTTTGGTCATTGGCGTTTTATTGGGGCCCGGACAGACGCTTCTAATCCGGATTCCCTCCGTCGCGAGAGCTGGCGCGACTTGTTGTGACCAAAGCGATAGCGCCAGCTTGCTGTCCGCGTAGGGTCCAAGAAGCTTGCGAAAATGCCGCACTTGCCCCAGCGTCTCCGGATTCAAGCGTTTCACCGTCAATGAAGCATTGGATGAAGTGTTAATGACTGTTTTTGTAACGCCTCGCAGCAGCAAAGGCTTCAGTTCCATCAGTACAATATAAGGCGCAACCGTATTTACCTCATAATGCGCTTCGCGTCCTTGCCTGGATACATCCGAATTCGCCAGGCTGATTCCCGCATTGTTAAACAGCGCATCAACAGCTTCCACATCTGCGACTATGCGTTGAAGAACCACTTTAAGCTGCGCGAAATCACGGAGATCGACACGATACAATTGCAGTCGATTTTGCCGTATGGCTTGTTGAATGGATAACTCATGATCTGGAAATTCTGAACGATTCATCGCAATAATATGCCATCCTTCAGCCAACAAGCGTTTGGTCAGCTCCAAGCCGATACCCGAATTCGCTCCTGTAATGCATGCAACTTTAGGTGTATCGTTTTTCATCTTAGCTTTTCGCCTCCGTATTCGACTCCGATCTTCTCAAGGCCAGCTTCTCGCCACTGTGCAGCTTTGCCGTAATTACATCCAGAATTTTTTGCAATTCACGCATTTGCCCCTCGACTTTTCTTTTGTAATCGAGCAGCATGTCGCGGATAACGGGAATGTTCTGGATGTCCTCATCCATGGGCAGCTTCATAAAAGGACTGATTTCCTCCAGCGACATTCCGGCTTTCTTCAGGCATAAGAGAACCATTACTCTTTCCTCATCCTCAGCTGAATAATAGCGGTGTCCATTGTTCTTGCGCATGGCAAAGGGCAACAGCCCGATTTTTTCGTAATACCTTAATGTGTCTTCACTAACACCGGTCAGTGCGGCGAATTGCTTGATTGTATAGGTACGCTGCTTCATTTTTCATCCCCAGCTTTCTTTTCTTTGCCTAGCTGTTAAAAGCCTTTAAAAGCATATTACAACTTGGAGCCAACTCCAAGTCAATACAAGGTTGCAAATTCGTTTGCTAATCGAACGCCATGACCGAAATCGGGCAAAAAACAAACCGCATTCACTATTGCTGAACTACCTAAGTTCGCGAATAGTAAAATGCGGTTCAATAATGTCCATACTCGCCGATATACAGCATGATCAGCGGTGGATTGCAGCTTGCTCGCTCACGATCGGATCGACGACATCAGGTTTTTGGATGCCGTGCAGATTTCCTCGATCTCGATTTCGGAATGCGGAACGAAATCGTTGTTCCGACTCCCGGCTCGCTATGGATGAACAAGCCTTCGCCGTACTGCTGCGTCAGTCTCCGATGCGTGTTGAGCAGTCCGATTCCCCGGCCGCTTCGCCGTTCGCCGTTCAGCAGCCCGCTGATTTTCTCCTGATCGATGCCTGCGCCGTCGTCCGAGATCGTTACGGTCGAATAATCGTTGTCGTTGGTTATGGTAATCCGGACGGTTCCGCCTTCGAACTTGCTGAGTATGCCGTGCTTCACGGCGTTCTCCACCACCGGCTGGATCGTGAGAGGAGGGAGCTGCAGTCCGTGATTCGGTTCGATCTCCCAGACGACGTTCAACCGGTCCTCGAAACGCTCCTTCTCGATATACAGATAAGAACGAACCAGTGTAAGCTCGTGCTCGAGCGGGACTAACCGCTCGGAGTTCCAGAAATCGAAGCTGATCCGCAAGTAGGTGCTGAATGCTTCGACAAGCCCGTTCATTTTGTTCGTATCGATATCGCCCAATGCCGTGATCGAATTCAGTGTATTAAACAAAAAGTGGGGTTGGATCTGGGCTTGCAAATAAGCCGCTTCCATTCGAAGCCGTTCGCCGACCGACTGCTTCAGGCTGATCAATGCCCTCACCCGGTATTTCAATTCCATGGCGTCAACCGGCTTGGTCACGTAATCGTTCGCTCCGGACAAAAATCCCGAGTAGACGTCTTCCTGCTGGTTGCGCGCCGTCAGCAGCAAAATCGGCAACTCGGATATCGAGTAGCGTTCCCGTACGATCCGCGCTAACTCGTAACCGGACATCCGGGACATCATGACGTCGGCGATCAGCAGATCCCACTGGGTAGTCTCCAGCAGCGATACGGCTTCCACTCCGGAAGTCGTAACCGTGATGTCGTACCGTTCCGAGGACAAAATATTGCTCAATACTTTCAAATTGATCGAATCGTCGTCGACGGCCAATATTTTCGGATTACCGGTAGATGGAGCTTCCTTCGATACTTGGAAGGAGTCCGGTAACGGCGGCACCGTCCCGGCATCTATGACCACCGGATCTCCTTGGGCGGCGGACGGGTCGGGTAGTTCCGAATACGAAGCGATATGATGATTATCGGACAAAGGAAGCGTAAAAGTGAAAACCGATCCTTCGCCCGGCGCCGATCGTAAGGTCAACAAACCGCCGTGAAGCTCTATCAGCGACCTGCATATGCTCAGACCGAGTCCGATGCCTGCGCCGACGCCGAAGCCGGCAGCTCCTTGCTCGTAGGGCAGGAATGCGCGAGCTTGCGTGTCGTAGTCCATCCCGATTCCGGTGTCCGATACGTGGATAGCCGCCCGACCCTCCATGATTTCGGCTGAAACAGAAATCATACCCTCATGCGTAAATTTGATCGCATTATGAAGCAGGTTGAACAAAATTTGCACAAGTCTTTTCTCGTCGGCGATGACGGCGGGAAAAGACGGCGCAATCTCCATGCCGATCCGGATCGGCTTGCCCTCGGTCAAATACCTGACCATATCGATCACGCCGGTTGCTACGGATTGTACGCGAACGTTGCCGGGGCGAAGAGAAACGCGATTTTCCTTCAATTGCGACAAGTCGAGCAAATCGTTCAGCGTATAGGACATCCGGCGGCTTATCGTAATGAGGAGCTCCAGATCTTTCCGATTTTTCTCCTTCATCGTATCCCACTCGTCGTTCGCGACCGATTGCGCGATATTCATAATGCCGTGCAGCGGCGTTCTCAGCTCGTGGGACGTATTGGCGAGAAATTCATCCTTCAGCCTGTCTTCCTTTTGCAGCCATTCGGTCAGTTTGGCGTTTTGTTCCGCATTGCGGAAATATTGCTTGAACCAGAAGGCGGAAAACCCGACGACCGCCGCCACAATGTCGAACGGGTAAAACGTTACGTCGACATAACCCCTGCTTTTCAAAGATCCCCAGACAATGCTGGACAAGACGCTTGCTGCGGCCATGAGCAGGAAAAAGGCGTCTTTGTAGTTCCGGACGAGCATTTTGGCGATTATGAAGTTGATCGCGACAACCGGAAATACGACAGCAAACGAAAATAGGGGCGTGCATAGCAATATCCATTCGTGAGGCGCGATGATGAGAAAGACCGCATATAAGACGACAAACCAATCGTACCAGCGCAACAACTTACCGCCGATCGTATATTCCGGAAACATTTGCTTGATAACCCTCAGCATGAAATACGACAAGGCCGCGTAGGACAGCAGCTTCAGTTTGATCGACCAGGCGAAAGAAATCGGCAACCAGAGCAGAAGCAGTAAATCGTCGTCTGTGGCGACGGACAGAGCGGCGCAGACGAACAGCACAATCAAAGATAGAATGACCTTTTGCCTGCGGTTGAACAAAAAGACGATACCCGCATACAAGGCGTGCAGCAGCAAAATGACGATCGTGACGAGCTGGAATCCGATCGAGTACATCCGTTCGCTGTCGATAGCCGCCTGCGAGCCGAAGCGAATCGATTTGACGATGCCGCCCATGCGCGGATTGTCGAAGTTGGCGGCATGGACAAACAGTTCGATTTCATTGCGACCGTCCGCCGCGTACGTGGCAGAATAGGTGTTCGCCTTGGCCTTGTAATGTTCCTTGTTTTCCGCCGGCGGACCAAAGCTCGACAGCTTTTCCCCGTTCACATACATTGCCGAAGCAGCCGAAATTTTTTGAACCCAAAAACCGTACGGCTGCTCCAGATTTCCGCTGACCATTATGCGCAGCCGGTAGGTTCCGTAGCCGTAGGGGGTTTGTCCGGGCATAGACGTACGCCAGTCACTCGGAACTTGGATATAGGCCGGCTCCGATGAGGAGGTTGGTCCTCGTTCGTTATTCGGCACTAATTGTTCCGGATAAAACTCCCACTCGCCGTTAAGCGTGATCGATCGGTTGCCCTCGAAGTTCCATTCGCGCAAGTCCAGCACGCCTCGAGAGGCGTGAGGATGGTCCGGGGTCGCTTGTATGGCCATCCACACCAGGCGCAGACTGGTAAGCAAGCATAGGAATAACGTGATCAGTAAAAACAGCTTGCGTCTCGACATGGAATCAGGCCGTCGTTGCCGGCATCGCGGCAATATCGCTTTCCGCATTCGGCATCCCCGATTTTGACGGTTCGGTATTGTCGGGGGCGTTACATTTTTTCCTCATGTTTGCGTTCTCCTCCGCCGTTAGCGCTATCATTTTTTTGCTATTCCTAGTTTCGCCGCTTTCGTCGGAAATGGCAAGTACGGAAGCAGTGCGAGCGAACGTATGGAAGGGTATAATTAGTTAGCGGAAGTTAACCCTAAAGGGGATGCCCTGTGCCGATACAGAAAGTAGTTATCAAATAACATCGCTTTTGTTTTATGTAATAGAAAATATTAAAATACATAAAAACATGACAAAGAAGGAGATACGATGACAGAGAATAAAGCAGGTACAGAAGCAGGATGGAACTTCGACAACGGTTATGCCCGTCTGCCGAAGTCGCTTTATACGAGGCTCAACCCGACACCCGCAAGCTCGCCGAAGCTGGTTATTTTTAATGATCCGTTGGCAATATCCCTAGGGTTGAACGTTCAAGCGCTGCAAAGCAATGACGGTATATCGGTGCTTGCCGGCAACCGGATTCCCGAAGGGGCATTGCCTCTTGCTCAAGCTTACGCCGGACATCAATTCGGGCATTTTAATTTGCTGGGAGACGGCCGGGCTCTGCTGCTTGGCGAACAGATCACTCCGCAGGGGGAGAGGTTTGATATTCAGCTTAAAGGTTCAGGCAGGACGCCATACTCCCGTCAAGGCGACGGTCGAGCGGCACTCGGACCGATGCTGCGCGAATACATCATCAGCGAAGCCATGTTTGCGCTTGGAATACCTACGACCCGCAGCCTGGCCGTTGTTACAACCGGGGAGTCTATAATCCGTGATACCGAGCAAGCCGGCGCAATTTTGAATCGCGTGGCTGCAAGTCATCTGCGGGTAGGTACTTTTCAATACGTTTCGAATTGGGGCACTGCCCAAGATCTCCAAATATTGGCCGATTACACCTTGCAAAGACATTATCCGGAAGCGGATTCGGAGGAGAACCGCTATCTTGCGCTGCTTCATGAAGTGATCAAGCGGCAGGCCGTACTGATTGCCAAATGGCAGCTGGTCGGCTTTATTCACGGGGTAATGAACACCGACAACATGGCACTCAGCGGAGAAACGATAGATTATGGTCCTTGCGCCTTCATGGATGCCTATGACCCGGCAACTGTATTCAGTTCCATCGACATCCGCGGCCGCTATGCCTATGGCAACCAACCGCGTATTGCCGCCTGGAATCTCGCGAGATTTGCCGAAGCTCTATTGCCTCTGCTGCATGACAACGAGGAGCAGGCTGTCAAATTGGCCGAGGATGCGATTTCAGATTTTATCGAGTTGTATCGCCGCGATTGGCTCGCGGGAATGAGGGCGAAACTGGGAATCTTTAACGAAGAGCAGCACGATGAATCCCTTATTGAAGACCTCCTCAGTATGATGCAGAAAAATCGTGCGGACTTCACCAATACTTTCCGCGCATTAACTTTTGACAAGCCGGAGGATACGGCCCTGTTTGGGACCGTGGAATTTACTCAGTGGCACGAGCTGTGGCAGGCGAGACTGGGCAGGCAGCAGGAACCAAAAGCTTCCTCGCATCAGTTGATGCGGAACAACAATCCAGCGGTCATTCCTCGCAACCATCGTGTAGAAGACGCGCTGGAGGCCGCGGTGAATCTAGGAGATTTCAGCGTAATGGAGAGGCTTCTTGATGTTCTATCGCGCCCTTTCGCTCACTCCAACGAACAGGCTGATTACTCCACATTGCCTGCGCAATCAAACCGTCCTTACCGAACCTTTTGCGGGACCTGATGCAGAAACATTGGATCGTTCGAAGGCTGCCGACATGACCGGCAGCCTTAAGGCCCAGGCACAGTAAAAAGCCTTAAGGACTATTTTCTATATTCTACCATGAACAAAGTTTGTAGCGACTCCTCATAATATTGAAGGGGATTAGTATCCAGCCGTTCAACTAAGTTAACATAACATTATTTATGTAAACTAATTATGAAAACGATAAATTCCCAAAGGCAAGAGGGAAAAGAGGATACGGATTCGCTATCGGAAACGAGTGCTCACTCTCCCGCAAAAATGAGGCTGCCGGCTTGGGGAGCGGCAGCCTCATTATGCTAACGGGCGGAAAAGCTCAAATCGATCAAACCTACTTGGACAAGCTCTTCACGACATCGTCCATCACTTTCGAGCCGGCGATAAGTCCGTTGTACAGCCAACTGCCGGAACGGTCGAACTCGTACACATGTCCCGCTTTGACGGCCGGAATGTTTCTCCACAGCGGTTCCTCCAGATTGCCGGCTTGCCCTTTGTCGCTGTTGACGAGGAAAATATAGTCGGCGTCCAGTTCGGCGAGCTTCTCGAGCGAGATTGACACCCAATTTGCTTTGGCATCCGGAAGCACGGCCAAAATATTGGGCGACTTCATACCCAAATCGCCATACAAGACGGCTCCGCTCGCCACTTTACCGTTCACGACGTAAAACGTTTTCTTGCTCAGCCACAATATGGCGGCGGATTTGTCGCCGATCGTTTGCTTGACCTTATCCCGGGTTGTTTTGGCTTTGTCTTCATATTCTTTGAGCGCTTTCTCGGCAATATCGGTTTTATTCAGCAGTTCAGCCATTTTCAACAGCGTTTTGCGCCAATCGCCGACAATTTCGTCACCCAGCACGTAGGTTGGCGCGATTTTTGAGTACTGCTCATACAGCCCCTTGGCTACCTGCGATTCGTTGCCGATCAACAGCAGATCGGGCGAAAAGCTCAGAACCGTCTCCGGAGGAAGCGTCGACGGTATGGTCGGAACTCCGCTTAGCTCTTTCTCCAAATACAGCTGCGTTCCGTTCGCCACCATCCATTGCGCAACCGGCTTCTCTCCCAATACAAGCAGCGGATCTTCCAAATACGAGGCGATTATCCGTTTCGGATTGGCCGGTATCGTTACTTCATTTCCCATTGCATCTTTGACCTTTTTCTCCGCGACCGGCTTGGCGGCTGTAGAAGAACCGGGAGCAGAGGTCTCGGCAGCGGAGCCGGCCACTTGGTTCGTACTTTCTTTGTTCCCTCCGCAAGCCGAAGCCGTCAGCGAGATTGCCAGTATTGCCGATAATAGTCCGATATGTTTCCGCGACTTGAACATGACCATTTTTAGGATTCCTCCATAGATATCGATTAAACAATTACACTCGGCCTCTATGATATTGAAAATCATTATCATAGTCAAGCGTATTCCCTAAAAGAATTTCGTACAAATAAAATTAATAATATTAAATAATAATGACATTAAATACATTTCCGGGTCGTTATTATAGTCCGTGCTCGCAATCGTTAATATCATTAACTAAATGGAGTTAAAGAACCAGCCACGAACAACCAACCACTACAACCCATGCAGTAGAAGGGGGAATTGCCATATAGGCGAGCTTTGTCTTCCACGGAATGAAAACTGTGCGAATAGATCATTCGTTCAACTTATTGGAGATGAGTTGTACTCGAGGTAATACAAAAAATGATATTCATTATAATGATTAAAAATTTATTTACAAATAGATTATAATGATATAATATAAATAACAAGAAAGCGAATTCAAATGGCATTGATTATAATGAATGAGCGTGGTGAGGACATTGAAAAAATTGGATAGAGGCTCCGGGATGCCTTTGTATCTTCAGCTAAAGGAGGTTTTAAAGGAGCACATCGAGGCCAACTACCGACCGGGAGACATGATACCTGTCGAGTCGGAGATCGAAGAAATGTATCAAGTCAGCCGTATGACCGTCCGCAAGGCGATCGACGAATTGGTTGACGACCAGATCGTCGTGAAACAGCAGGGGCGCGGAACATTCGTACAATCGCCCAAAATTACTCAGGATATGAGCCGGATATTCAGCTGGACGGAAGAAATGCAGCAGCTGGGCAAGCAAACCGAAACGAGAGGATTGGAAATCCAGGAAGTACGGCCGTCGCGCAAAATGGTGCAGCAGCTGCAGCTGGCTGCGAATGAAAAATTGATTTCCATCAAGCGTATTCGTTACGCGAATGGGGAACCTATAGTCATAATGATCAATTATTTAAGGGCGAGCCATATTCCCGGATTTCTGGAGACAGGACTGAAGTCGGAATCTTTATATGACGATCTGGAGAAAAGGTACGGGATCCGTTTCTCCGATGCCGAAGAGATCGTCAGCGCCCGCGAAGCGTCTGATTTGGAAGCGCTCGCTCTTCAAATCGAGCAGTACTCCCCGGTCATGCATATTGTCCGTACGTCTTATTTGGCGGACGGTACGCCAATGGAAGTCGTCGATTTGGTAGCACGGGCGGATCGGTATCAATACTCCATCCGGCTTTCCGGAAATAGCCGTTCCCGCAACCTTATCTAACATCAAACAACTACGGAACAAAGGGGGTATCGGTCATGCTGCCATTAAGCGAAGAGGTTATTCGATTGGATGCCGATGCGGAGTCGCCGATCGATGCGATTCGTATCGCTGGAAATCTGTTAGTGCAGGCAGGCAAAGTCGAACTGGCCTACGTAGAGTCAATGGTTCAGGCGTTTCAAGAGTTGGGGGCATATTTCGTTATTGCTCCGGGCATTGCGCTGCCTCATTCGCGGCCGGATGAAACCGTCAAAGAAGTTTGTCTGTCGTTAGTTCGGCTGAACCAGCCGGTCGTGTTCGGCCATCCAAAGAACGATCCCGTTCAATTGGTTTGCGCAATAGCCGGCGTGGACAAGAAAGCTCATATCCAAATGCTGCGCTCGCTTGCCTCGATATTGTCCGACGAGGCGAAGCTCAATGAAATAATGCGGGCGACTACGGCCGATCATGTATTGTCGACCATGCAGCATTCCTAGACCAATCATTTACCAAATGAAACGAGAGGATGATAAACATGAAGGTTGTAACCGTGTGCGGAATGGGATTCGGGACTAGCTTGATGCTGTTGATGGACATTCAAGAAATGGCGGCGAAGCATGGAATTAAAGTTGAGGGAGAAGCGGTCGATCTCGGCTCGGCCAAAGGAAAAAGCTGTGATCTGATGGTAGCATCCAGCGAAATTGCCGGAGAGCTGAGCGAGGAAAGCGTACAAGTGATAGCCATCAACAATTTGCTGGATAAAAACGAACTTCAGGACAAGGTGCTTCCGGTACTTCAAGCTATTATTGCTGGAAAGGATAAATGACTATGCTAAATTTCATTACGAACGTCTTAAGCAATCCGGCTATCATTCTCGGCATCATTGCGGCAATAGGATTGATTGCGCTTCGTAAAAGCGTTTCCGATATTATCAAAGGAACGTTGAAAGTATTGCTTGGTTTTATTATTTTGCAGCAAGGCTCCAGTATCATCGTGTCCGCGCTTGTTCCGTTCAGTACAATGTTCACCGAAGCGTTTCATTTAACCGGTATCGTAGCCGAAGACAATTCGCTGGTTGCCGCCGTGCAAACCGTGCTCGGCAAAGAAACGGCATTCATTCTCATATTCTCGTTTATCATCAATCTGATCATTGCCCGGTTTACGCGATGGAAATATATTTTCTTGACGGGTCATATGATGTTTTCCTTCGCCGGCACGATGGCGATCACACTCGATCAGATGGGAGTGAAGGGATGGACGGCCATCGCGATCGGTTCGGTTATTCAAGGGATTTGTATGGTCTTGTTCCCGGCGATTTCCCAGCCGTTCGTTCGTAAAGTGACCGGTAACGATCAAGTCGCCTTCGGGTTTTGGGGGAGTTCCTGGATTTCGCTATCCGGCTGGGTCGGGGGCTTGGTAGGCAACAAGAAGAAATCGACGGAAGATATTAAAGTGCCCAAATCGATCGATTTCCTAAAGGACATGTCCGTTCTCATGAGCTTGGTCATGATCGTTATATTTATTGTAACCGCTGTATTCGTAGATAATTCGAAGATTACGGAAATAACGAATGGTCAAAATGCTTACCAATTCTCGATTATGACGGCATTGACGTTTGTCGCCGGCGTACTGGTGCTGCTGCAAGGTGTCCGTATGTTTCTTGGCGAGATCATTCCCGCATTTAAAGGAATTGGCGATAAAATCGTTCCGGGAGCCAAGCCCGCGCTGGACGTGCCGATTTTCTACTCGTTTGCTCCGGTTGCGGTAACGATCGGCTTTATCGCCGCTATGATCGGCGGTCTAATTGTGACGTTGATCTCCGGATTTCTGCCGGTCGTCGTTCTGCCCTCCGTCATCGGCTTATTCTTTATGGGCGGGGCAGCGGGCGTATTCGGAAATGCGGCGGGCGGCGCGCGCGGCGCAATCGTTTCCGGCTTTTTCCTCGGTATTACCTTTTCGCTGCTGGTCGCCTTGGCTTATCCGCTGATCGATGTAGGGAAGTATGGGGTGCAGGGACTATGGTTCGCTTCTCCCGATGCGATTATCGTCGTCATCATCATGCGTCTAGTCGGAATGATCTTCGGATAATAGCATTTCCCCATATGTCATAGATACAATTCATATCGGAACAGGAGTGGTACAGATGACTAAAAAAATAAGAACCGTACTGGGAGACATAAAAAAGGAGCAGTTGGGATTCACCTACAGCCACGAGCATCTATGGTGTTGTCCGCCGCCTTCGCAGAAGGACCGCGATTTGGAGCTGACCGACTACGCGGCTTCGCTGCACGAGCTGCGCAGCTTCAAGGAAGTCGGCGGACAAGCGTTAGTCGACGCATCGACGTTGGACTACGGCAGAGACGGCGGCAAGCTGAAGCAGATGTCGCTTGATTCGGGCGTTCACGTCATAGGCACCACGGGTTTTAACAAGCATATTTATTTTCCGGAATGGGTGGAGACGGAGTCGATCGAACAAATCGCACAGCGGCTCGTACACGATGTAACACAAGGCATGGACGGCACCGATGCGAAAGCCGGATTTTTGAAATCGGGCTCCTGGATGCAGATGATCCATCCGCTCGAAGAGAAAACGACCCGAGCTTTGGCGCTCGCGCAAAAAGAAACGAAGGCTCCGGTGTGGCTGCACACGGAGGCCGGTACGATGGGCATGGAGATGCTCGATATTTTGCAGGAGGAAGGCGTCGATATGTCCATAGTGGCTGTCGGCCATAGCGATCGCAATGCGGATCCGTATTATCACCTGCAGCTGGCAAACCGGGGAGCATATGTTCAATTTGACGGTGCGAGCAAAGTAAAATATTACCCGGAAAGCACGCGCGTCATGCTGATCAAGAATATGATCGAACACGGATTTATCGATCAATTGCTGTTCTCCGGGGACATGGGGCGTCAATCTTATCTTCACGGATATGGCGGCGGTCCCGGATTCCAATATATTATCGCGAAGTTTATTCCTCGGCTGCTCTCGGAAGGCATTACGCAGGAGCAGATCGATACCATTTTCGTCAAAAATCCGGCTCGATGGCTGGCACAGTTTGAGTAAGGAGGCCGTTATGAGACCGTTGCAAAAAGGCACCATTATCAGTATCGTGCGTGGCGTCGATCCGCATGAGATCGTCCCGATCGCGGAGGCGCTCTTGGAAGAAGGGATCGAATGGCTGGAAGTCAGCCTAAGCGAAGAGAAGCAAGGGCTTGACAATATCAAGCTGCTGTCGGAAACGTATGGCGATCGGTTGCAGTTGGGCGTCGGTACCGTGATTCACAAGGAACAAGCGGATCGCGCCATCGCAGCGGGAGCCCGTTATGTAATTACTCCCGGCTGGGAGAGGGAGCTGGTTCGCTACGTAAAATCATTGGACATGCAAATCTTTCCGGGGGTGTATACCCCGGGCGATATTATGCAAGCCGTGCAAGAACAGTTGCAAGTCGTCAAGCTGTTTCCGGCTTCGACGTTAGGCGCCGACTTCGTCAAACAAGTACAAGGTCCGTTTCCGAGCCTTCACATCATGGGTGTCGGAGGGATTGCTTTGAGCAACATCAATTCTTTTTATGAGGCCGGATGCTCCTCTTTTGCCATCGGCAGCGATTTGGTTCCTCGCGGTGCGACCAGGCAGCAACTATCAACCATTCGTGAGCGGGCCAAACAGTACAAGAACATACTTCACGAAAAGGGTTGAGCCGACTATGAATGCATGCAACGAATTGATAGTTATGACCAGAGATGATGCCGCGGAAGCCGTGAAGCGCTATCCTGTGGCGGTTCTTCCCCTGGGTGCGACAGAACAGCACGGTCATCATCTTCCGATCGGCGTCGATATCTTTTTGGCGGAAGCTTTATCGCGGCGCGTGTGCGAACAGACGGGCGCCATCCTGCTTCCGTCCGTACCGTTCGGATACTCATGGGTATGGCGGGATATTCCCGGAACAGTATCTTTGCAGCAGCACCACGTGGAAGCGGTCATTAAGGATGTAGCGCACAGCGTGTCGCGTTATGGCACCAAACTGCTGGTTATCATTAACGGTCACGATGCGAATAATACTTCGATGAAGTATGCGGCGCGGGAGCTGGAGGACGAGCTGGATATGAAAGTCGTCTACTTGTTCTATCCGAATATGTCCGGCATCGTCGAGAAATATTGCGATTCGGAATTATGGCACGGAATGATACATGCCTGCGAATTCGAAACCTCTCTGATGCTGGCGGTTAAGCCGGAATACGTCCAAATGGGGAAGGCCGTACGCGAATATCCGGATAAACCGAATTTGTACGGGAAGTCCACAATATCTCTCGGCGATTTAAGCCGAAGCGGCGTTTATGGCGATGCGACGCTCGCTACCAAGGAGAAGGGCGAACTGATGCTGCGTCTGTTTGTAGAAGAAATGTCGCAATTGGTGGATGAAGCATACCGGGAAACAATCGGCAACTAGGAGGGATTAACATGATTCGTCAAACCGTAGTCGTTCCATTTGAGGAAGGCATGCACATTAGACCGGCCAACGATTTGGTGCAAATTACGGCCAAGTTCCAGAGCGATATTCAGTTCGAGCGGGAAGACGAAGCGGCGGATGGCAAAAGCGTGATGGAAATCATGCTGCTCGGTGCCGAGCATGGAAACGAAATTTTGGTGACTGTGGACGGAGAAGACGAGCAGGCGGCGATGGATGCGGTCAAAAACTTTTTCCAATCGAAGGACGGGCAAACGTGATGGCGCAGATCAGCTCGGTTCGACTGCAGGGGATTGGGGCATCGGAAGGGATCTCTATCGCGCCGGTTACGATTTTCTGCAAGGACAAGATTCAGGTTCAGCTTCGGAAAATCGACGATGCAGAGTCCGAGTATGAGCGCTTGGATAAGGCGATTGCCGAATGTTATGCCGACCTGCAAGCCGTCCATGCCGAAGCGGGCAAAAGACTCGGTCCGGAGGAAGCCAAAATTTTCGAAGGACACTTGTCTTTGCTTCAGGATCCTTCCTTGAGAAAAAAAGTCACACAGCTCATCGAGCGCGAAAAAGCGAATGCCGAATACGCCTTGGAGCAGCATTTCGACACCATTATCGCCAAATTCGAAAAGATGAAAAATGAGTACATGCGGGAGCGTGAGGCCGATGTTCGCGACGTGAAGGAAAGACTGCTGAAGAAGCTGCTCGGTATAGCGGACCAATCGTTTCCGGAACAGTCTCTTAAAGTACGTTCCATTCTTGTCGCGCATGATTTGACTCCGGCCGATACGACGAGCCTGACAGTCGGCAGCACAGCCGGGTTTGCTACTGAAATCGGCGGCAAAACTTCGCATACGGCTATTATAGCAAGGTCTTTGAACATTCCGTCGGTCGTCGGGGTATCCGGGCTAACCAATGCGGTGAACCCCGGCGATACGATCATTGTCGACGGGAGAGAGGGCGTTGTGATCGTTAGGCCTACGGAAGAGGAAATTGCAAAATACGAAAGCAAACGCGAACAATACGAAGCAGAAAAAACTGCGTTAGCGTCGTTGATTCATGAACCGAGCTTGACCAAGGATGGCAGGAAAATCGAGATCGCCGCGAACATCGGCTCTCCGCTTGATGCGGATGCGGCTATCGCTGTCGGGGCGGAAGGAATCGGTTTGTTCCGAACTGAATTTCTATATATGAATCGAAGCTCGCTGCCGGATGAGGAAGAACAGTTTGAAGCGTACAGGACGGCGGTCGAGCGAATGTCTCCCAAACCAGTCGTCATTCGGACGCTGGATATTGGCGGGGATAAATCGCTGCCTTACTTGCCCATGGACCCGGAAATGAATCCGTTTCTCGGCCATCGCGCCATTCGGCTTTGCTTGGAGCGGCCGGACCTGTTCCGACCTCAAATTCGGGCTATCCTTCGTGCCGGCGAATATGGAAATGTCCATATGATGTTTCCGATGGTCGCTACCATGACGGAACTGCGACAAGCGAAAGAAATGGTCGATGAGGAAAAAGCCAAGCTGCGGACGGAAGGAACACCGTTTTCAGATCATATTCCGGTCGGCATCATGGTAGAAATTCCTTCTACGGCTCTGATCGCGGATCAGTTGGCCAAGGAAGCCGACTTTTTCTCGATCGGCACTAACGACCTAATCCAATATACGTTGGCTTGCGACCGTATGAACGAGAAAATTTCGCATCTGTATCAACCGTTCCATCCCGCCGTACTCAGGTTGATTCAAATGACAGCGGACGCGGCTCACCGCGAAAATAAATGGGTCGGCGTTTGCGGAGAAATGGCCGGCGACGTCCAAGCAATTCCGCTGCTGGTCGGGCTTGGCATCGACGAACTAAGCATGAGCGCATCCTCCGTGCTCAAGGCAAGACATCTCGTTCAGGGGATGGATTACGTCGAGCTCCGGGAGCTGGCGCGGAATGCGCTTCAACTGGACACGCAGGAAGAGGTGCTTCGTTTGTTGGAGCGATCGAGAAGGAACCGCAACGCATAATCAATCGTTTCGGACCGAGAACATGTGAATAGGAAGAGTAAGCGGTAGCAGTTTATTGTCAGATTCCATTGACATTAAGCTGCTCTTTTTTTCGTTATCCTAAATTTCTCCAATGTTTTGAGGCGGCGGGTCTAGCCTGCGAATCTGCTTGTCCCATGCTGGATCTGCAATTCAGGCTTGCATGTTTATGATCGATTATAGCGACGGAACAACATTTTTTCTCAAAAAAGATTACAAATGTACACGTTGACTTGTTATAGTTTGGATAGACAGAAGCGAATCGCGAAACGGCTCGGGGAGGAAACAGCAAGATGAACGATTGGCCAAACCGTCATTTGACGAATGGATTTCTGCATCCGGATGGAGGAGAGATATGATTCCATTTACCGAGATTAAAAATGCCGTTATGAAAATGCCCCCCAGGGATGGAAACGCGTACCCCTACGCGTCGGAATGGACCCCGGAGCGGTTGCTTGCGATGCGGGAGGCGCCCCATCTGCAAAAGCTGCTGACGGAAATCCGTCGGGAGGCGCAGCGGGCCGCCGAAGAACCGATCCCTCCGCTGGCATTCTCCTTGTTCCGCGCATTCGAGACGGATGGAACGCGCAAAGAGTACGAAACCCCGTACTTCGAACGGCGGGGGAGGCTGCTGGCGTTGACGATGACTTCCGTAATCGACGAGACGGACCGGTATATGGGTGCGCTGCACGATCTGATCTGGGAAATGTGCGAGGAATTTACGTGGTGCTTGCCGGCGCATTTGCCGGTCGGTGTCGAAGCGAACCGGGCGAGCCGGAGACCACCGGAGCAAATCGTGGATCTGTTCGCCGCGGAGACGGCGCATGCGCTGGCCGAGTGCGTCGTATTGCTCGCCGGCCGGCTGGATCCCTGGATCGAATACCGGGTGCGCGGCGAAATCGAACGTCGCGTGTTGCGTCCGCTGTTCGACGATCCGGTCCCGTTCGGCTGGGAATCGTCTATGATGAATTGGTCCGCGGTGTGCGCCGGCGCGGCCGGAATGGCGGCGCTCCTGCTGGTGGACGACCGCGAACGGCTTACCGCCGCGATAGATCGCGTCGTTCGGGCGATGGAATGTTTTCTATTGGGTTACGGCAACGACGGCGGCTGCGCGGAAGGGATCACCTATTGGGCGTACGGCTTCGGCTATTATGTCTACTATGCGGACATGCTGCATACGGTTACCGCAGGCGCTCTCGATTTGATGAACATGCCGAAAGTAAAGCGGATCGCCGCTTTTCCGGCCGAGTCTTGCTTCTCCGGTACGCATTATCCGGCCTTCTCCGATGCGGACGGTTCGTGGATGCCTACTCCAGGACTGTTATGCAGGCTGGCGTCCCGGCTCGGCATGCCGGTTCCGGAATTGCGGGAGATGCCGTCATTTCACGCAGACCACTGCTACCGATGGCCGACCGTCTTGAGAAACGCGAGCTGGACGGACCCGTCTTTGCTCGGACGGCCGGTACCGGACGGGACGGCGGTTTTCGACGACCTGCAATGGATCGTCGATCGCGGACATATCGGCGGTATGCCTACCGGGTTTGCTGCAAAGGGAGGACATAACGCAGAGCCGCATAACCATAACGATCTGGGACATTTTATTTTGCACGCCGGCGGCGAGGACCTGCTGACGGATTTGGGAGCCGGCTTATATACGCGCGATTATTTCGGTCCGCAACGCTATTCGATGATCCATAACGGCTCCGAAGGCCATTCCGTGCCGGTCGTCGACGGCTGCCCACAGCTGGCGGGCGCCGCCCGTAGAGCTGAAATGTTGGTTGAAGAACGCCATGGGAACGGAGCTCTGAGAATTGAGATCGATGCGACGAAAGCGTACGACGTGAAGCACCTACGGCTGTGGAAGCGGAAATTCGGCTGGGAATGCATTCCCGGCTCCGATCGAGCGGCGCTTCATGTGCGGGACATCTTCGCGTTCGATACGATGCCCGGGCATCTGGAGGAAGTATGGATAAGCCGACTGAAGCCGGAGCTCGGCGACGGAGCTGTGGTGTGGCGCGGACGGGAGGCGACGCTGTCGCTGCGCTTCGAGCCGGAATGGTTCGACGCCGAGGCGGAGCGGCTGGAGACGCTGAACCATGCGGGCCAGCCGGATGACGTATACCGCGTGAAGCTTCGGGCGAAGCGGCTCGAGCGGGAGATGTGCTTCGATTTCGATTTCGAAATTACGACGAACGTCGGCTGAACGATGAACGATGCTCAAGTTTTCCGTTCATGATGTAGCGACATCACGATGCTTTTGCGAAACAGAAGGCAGAAATACGGAATGTTGCTATAACCGGTCCGCATGCCGATCTTTTGATCTGCAATAGCCGGTTTTCAACAGCCGGCTAGCTTCTTTCACCCTGCGGGCAGTCGAGTATACCTTTATGGTACATTCGGAAAGTTGCTTGGACAATAGGGGCACGCGGCTCTTTGGTGGAGTCGTCCAGTCAAAAATCGTGCGCAAATCTCGGCGAGTAAGTGCAGGTTACGCCGAGCGTAATTTGCAGTAAACGAGGAGGCGAGATCGAATGGTCGAGTATGTACAACACAAAAGTCCAATCTATGACATTCGGCTAGATAAGATCAGCTCGGGGTTCGTTCCGGGACAGGATTACTGCTGGACGCATCCGAGAGCCGGTATCGTGAAAGGGGAGAAGCCCTCCGTAGTGGTGACTATGTCACCGTTGAAATTAACCGGCAGCGACGTCTTCTTCGCCTTGAACGAGACGCGCTCCGACGAAATGGGGAAGACTTGGTCTTATCCCGCGGAACAGCCGGCTCTTGGACGACATGCGCTTAGCGACGGACTCGAAGAGGTCATAAGCGACTTTACTCCTGCATGGCACGAAGCGTCCGGCAAGCTTCTGGGTATCGGCCATACCGTAACGTACAAAGGCAATCATATATACCGGCCGATCCGTAAAACGGTATATGCGGTATACGATGCGGGTAGTCGAAGCTGGACGGAATGGCGAGAGATGGCGATGCCGTCAACATTTTTCACTTCGGGTGCGGGATCGACGCAGCGATTCGATTTGGAAAATGGAGATATTTTATTGCCGATCTATTTTTCGAAATCCGTCGAGGATTTAAGCAACGGTCGTCATTTCAATTACTCTACGGTTGTCCGATGTCGTTTCGACGGAGAGAGTCTGCGATATATCGAGCACGGCTCGGAGCTCACGGTTCACCGGCATCGCGGCTACGTCGAGCCTTCCTTGACGCGGTTCCGGGGACAGTTTTTCTTGACATTGCGGGCCGATGATCACGGGGCTGTGGCGCGAAGCGCGGACGGACTGCATTTCGGTGAGCCGAAAGCATGGACTTGGGATGACGGTAGCGAGGTGCTTACATACAACACCCAGCAGCACTGGGTAACCCATAGCGATGGGCTGTTCCTGGTCTATACGAGAAAGGCGGACAACAACGATCACATCTTCAGACACCGTGCTCCATTGTTTATCGCCGAGGTCGATCCGGAACGGCTATGTTTGATCCGCGCATCCGAACGCGTACTCGTCCCGGAGCGGGGGGCGAGACTGTGCAACTTCGGGGTAGTGGACGTGAACGAAAGGGAGACATGGGTAACCGTAGCCGAATGGATGCAGAACGGCGGCGTGTGGGGCGAGGAGATGCGTCGACTGCTGCTTGAAACGTATACCGGAGAGGAACTGGCTCCTCTCGAATCAGCGCCTCATATGAGCGGACTTATAACTTTAATGGGCGCCGACAACAGCGTATTTGCCGCCCGTATTTTATGGAAGACTCCCAACCGCAGCGTGTAACGGGTCAAGCAGGCCGTCGTCAGTAATGTCAGAATACAATAATATTATCCTCAGGAAGTCCGCGTAAATCGCGGGCTTTTCTATCTGGGACAGCCTATTCCGCATGCAAGTTGATGGAGTTCAGGTAGACTTGACATGTAGCGGACTGTATATAAAGGAACCAGATACCGTTATCATCCCGAAATTCGTTGCACTCCTTAATATAGCGGCACTGGCTTCCGTTATTTGAATCACTCGGGGTGAAATGGCTAGCGAACAGCGGAATAGAGGAGTCGTTTTCCGCTATTTTTCTATCGACACTTGTAAACGGGCCAATAGCATACGGTTCCGTTATTGTATGGCTTTGCGGTCTCGTGAGCGTCGGCATGGACGACAGACAAACCTTACACGTAACAAAGCTAATAGCCCGGTTCTTATTTATTACAACTGATTGGGCAGAAGCGGAAGCGGCGGCTATTCCGTCGAGTTATCCTTTTTCTCGTATTGACAAAAATCTTATTCGGTTTAATAATGAGTATATATTCACTCATAAAAGTGAGGGTAAGCTTATGCCGCGTACCAAAGAACAGTTTGAAGAAATGCGCAACGCAACAAGAGAGAAAATCCAAGAAGCGGCCATGCAGTTGTTCGTTCAAAAAGGATTCGGCTCCACAAATGTTCAGGCGATTGCCGATTTGGCCGGAATCAGTATTGGGCTGCTTTATCGGCATTACAAGACAAAAGAACAATTATTTAGTGAATTGGTCGAGTTTTCGCTTGCAGGTATTCGGGCGGTTACCGATTTATTCGGGCTGGACGAATCACCTAAAAAACTAATCGGGCAATTTGTCAGTGAGGTATACAACGACATGATAACCGGCGAACAACTGGCCAATTTATTGATTCTCATGTCGCAATCTTTTTTTTCAGGAGAGGCAAATCTAAAACAAAATGAGATTGCCGAGCTAAACGGCAAAATGCTTCATTCTACTGCCGAGCTTATCAAAAGAGGGCAGGAGCTCGGAGAATTCCATTCGGGAAATCCTCATGAAATGGCTATATATTTCTATTCGGCTATACATGGATTGGCCGTGATGAAAATCACTTTGAAAGACAGCTTTACCATGCCATCCTCGTCTATTCTTACCGCGTTTTTGTACAAGGAAGGTGAATGATGTACGCAAGTAACGCGAAGGGGTGTTAACAATGATCGAAATTAAACGTGCAAGCGAATTGGGAGAAATGGCAAGAAAAAAAATCAGCGAGGTATTTGTTGATGCATTCGGTAAAGAGCTGCAGTTTTTTACAAAAGATAAAAAAATATTGGCGGATGCGATAGAGCATATGTTTGTTCTTGATGCTTTTTATGTCGCAGTCGTAGATGGGGAGATTGCCGGCATCACAACTTGTACAAATGGTCCTGTGCTGTGTATCGATCATAATAAAAAAGAATTGAGAAAACATTTAGGTTTCTATAAAGGCACGATTGCCAGCATGGTGTTCAAACGCGAGTTCCAAAAACCTTCATTGGAAACCGGAGAAGACATTGCATCCGTCGGATTTGTTGCAACATCCGGAAAATATAGAAGAAAAGGTGTTGCAACCGCGATTATGAACCATTTATTTGCTTTGCCTCAATATCGCGAATACGTTCTTGAGGGAGTTGCGGATACGAATACGAGCGCACTAAAACTATATGAAAAATTAGGTTTTAAGGAATTTAAACGAATCAAACAAAAGCATACCAAAATAAGCGGAATTAATTATTATGTATATATGAAATATGTATCAAACGACTCCGAACGGACTACCTAAGCTTTTAGAACAAAGCGTCACATTCGAGGGCACTCGAAGTGCCCTTTATTTTCAGGTTTCATTGCTGCTTCGGAATAGAAGAGCAGGAAAGGGTTGGCGGTTGCCGACTTTTAATCGGTCGAGTTCCCATCCAACCCATGATTTGCTCCATTGTTCACTATTCATTGTAGAGAACCCTGATGTTGTCTGCGCTTGCGCCCAAACTAATTCCATCTTCACCGTTTTGCTTGAATCTCCGGGGGCCGACGCGTTGACTGCAGACTGAATCGTGGGAAAGCCGCGCTGGGGATTAGATTAGCAATCCATAAGAAACGCAACCTTTGCCAATGTGATAGAGTAAGCTTGTGGAATCCTAAAACCCCAATGGAAAGGATGGTTGAGTATGGGAAGTTTGAAGCCATACATCATATCGGAGGATGCGAGAGCTCAAGCCGAGTTCTACACGCAATCGCTCGGAGGAGAGATTTTGTCCTTAAGTACTCACGGAGAGTTAATGGGAGCACAAAATGAGTTTAAAGACAAAGTTATGCATATGTGTCTGGCTGTTGCCGGAGGAAATACATTCTTCATGGCGGATGCAATCGAACCGTTTACTCAAGGATCCGGCATCTCATTAACGATAGATTACAAAACGGAATCCGAAGCCGGTGAAGCATTCGCGAAGCTTGCAGTAGGCGGACATGTCAAATATCCTATTGAAATGCAGCCTTTCGGAATATTTTACGGAGAGCTTACAGATAAATACGGTATTATGTGGATGATTACGGCCCAGTTGAAATCGGAGCCATCCTGATCCACTTAGTGAAATCGCGGTCGCCACGTTAATCGAAGTCATCCTACTAAGGATACATGTTATTGTCCAAGCTTGGGACAACAACAAGCTTGCTCGGGAGGGAAGGTGCGATGGGGGAGATATTGCCCGATCGGTCGCAGCCGGACACCCTGGTCGAGTAAAAAAGAGATTGCAGCCCGAGCGCAGCGCGGGAGCAATCTCTTTTTGTAAGACCGTCTAATTCGATGCGAAGCCGCACCATAGCGGACTTACAACCGGTGTTCCATACGGTATTGTTTCGGGGTCATGCGGCAATTGGCTTTAAATACGCGGCTTAAGTAAAATCCGTTCTGGTAACCGCAGCATTCGGATATTTGATCCACCGTCAAATTCGTTTCGGCGAGCAGCTTCTTCGCTTTTTCGATACGAAGGGCGGTCACGTATTTGATCGGGGTCGTTCCCAGCTCGGCATGGAACTTCTGACATAATTGCACACGGTTAACTCCGAGGGATACGGCTATCGCTTTCAGGCTGAACCGCTCGAACGCTTGCGTCTGTATGAGTGTAGTCGCCTTCAGAATAAGCGGATCCGATGAGCGCGGAGCTTCGGCGGAGGGCAGTTGTTCCGCCTGTTCGCAGTACATCAGCCAAATATGGTGCAAGTAATGGTTTCTGCCGATCATGCTCCATCGCTCTTCAAGGAAGTTATGCTGCTTCATGGCGGCATAATCGACCATAAGCTTCTCCGTATCGCGCAGGCTGACTTTACCGACCGGAATGCGGTCAAGACCCGACGGATCGAGCTCGTTTCCCTGATCGTCTCCCCAGCCCATCCGGAGTACGAAAAGGGTTACCGGCGAAATGACGACCCGCCGAAAGACGACGCCCGGCGGACAAAACACAAGATCGCCGAAGGAAGCGGTTGCACGACGATTCTCGATTTCGTAATAAAACGACCCGTCTTCCACTGCAAAGACGAGCCATTCGTTCTGAACGCTTTCGTATTGAAAAAATTGCTCGCGTCGCACCACGTGCCGAAAATATGTTAGCCGCGGTATATGTCCGCATAAAGGAAAAGACATCCTCAACCTCTCCCCGTCTGCATCATCGGTGAACGGACTTGCTGTTCCGAAGCGGCGATCATTTGTATATAGTTTAGATTACAAAAGTGCATGGAGAAAGTAAAGCGTTTTCCCCTACAATAAATAAGGGAAGCAGGCCTGCCATACCAATAAAAAGACAAAGGGGAGCGCTTGAATGGGAACGACCAAACGAATACCGCTTGTAACGGGCTTAAGTCTCGTTATCGCTTTGCTGACTGCGGCTTGCACCGCGACGAATAACAAGGCGGATGCGCCGGCGCCCGGGGCGGCGCCAAAATCGTATGCCGACGAGCCGGCTGAGCTCGTTATTTTCGGGGCGGTCGGAAATACGGAAGAGGTATGGAACGAAAGGTTTGGGACAGCGCTTAAGCAGAAGTTTCCGAAATACAAATTCACTTATATCCAGGGATCGGCCAAAAATACGCTGCAAAGTATGATCGCCGCCGGCCAGACGATCGATCTCATCCATGATTCGCTCGGCGGCATGCGCGCCAATATTATCGATAACGGGTATAACTACGATTTATCCCCGCTCATGAAGACGCATCAAATCGACACGAGCCGATTCGAAACGGCGGTTTTCGACTCGCTCAGCGACAAAGGGAAGCTGTACGGATTTCCGCTGCACGACGGAGGTTTGGTCCTTTATTACAACAAGGACATTTTCGATAAATTCGGAGTCGCCTATCCGAAAAACGGCATGACATGGGATCAAACCATCGAGCTCGGAAAACGTTTGACCCGCTTCGACAACGGTGTCCAGTACATCGGCCTCGGCGTTTCCGTCAATCACATGCTCACGATGAATCCGTATTCCTTGCCGTTCGTTAACGAAGCGACGGGCAAAGCGGCGATCAATACCGATGCGTACCGCAAGCTCGTAAGCAAAACGATTCTCGAGCCGACCGATGCGAACGGTTATCGCCAATATGTAACATCAATAAAGAAAACGTTCAACAACGATAATTTCATGAAAGACAAAAATATGGCCATGTTCGTCATGAACTTCTATTTGCAATTGCAGCCGGACTTTAACACGTTCAATTGGGGAATTGTCAGCTTGCCTGTGTTCGGAGATTTGCCCGGGGTCGGCTCGCAGCCTTATCCGAACGGTCTGTTTCTTACGAGCACGAGCAAGTACAAGGATCAGGGGATGGAAGTATTGAACTTTATGGTTTCGGACGAATTCCAAATGCAGCTGTCGCGGAAAGGATTCATTCCCGTCGTCAAAACGAAAGCGGTCCGCGATGCGTTTGCGCAAGATACCGCTTTTAAAGACAAACAAATCGTCGAAGCGCTGTTTACGAATAAGCCTGCCTCCCCGATCGTACGCTCCGCGAACGAGGGCTTGGTGCTGTCTCCGCTCAGCGCGAATTTGGCCAAGGTCATGATCGGAGAGATGGATGTGAACACGGCGTTGCGACTGACCGAGGAGCAAGCGAATAAAGCGTTGGAAGAGGCGGTGCGCAAATGAGTGACGGGCTATACGGGGGGCGGCCTGCAACTATCCCGATGCCGTCGGGAGACGCGATTCATGGCGAGTACGACATCATGGTGTTCGGCGGCGGATCTGCAGGATGCACGGCGGCCATTCAGGCAGCCCGGGCCGGGAAGCGAACGGCGCTCGTGGAGAAAAACGGCATACTCGGCGGCACGACGATCGTAGCCTCGGTCAATTTCCCCGGCCTGTTTCACGCCTGGGGCAAGCAGGTCATTCGCGGCATCGGCTGGGAAATCATTGAACGAACCGCAGAGCTGGGCGGAGCGGAGCTTCCGGATTTCTCCGTCGTTCCCCAAAGGCATTGGATGCATCAAATTACGGTTAATCGGTTCATATACAGCGCCGTGCTCGACCGGCTCTGCCTCGAAGCGGGCGTAAGCTTGCGTCTGCACGAAATGCCTGCCGCGGTTCTGAAGGGCGAGGGTGGAACTTATGTCGCGCTCGTAGGCAAGTCGGGCTTGAAATGGTACAAGACGAACAAGCTGATCGATGCGACCGGCGACGCCGATGTGACAGGCTTGATGGGATACGCGCGAAAAAAAGGCGAGCAGCTTCAGCCGGGCACGCTGATCAACGATATTGGCGGCTACGATATTTCGGCGATCGACACCGACATGCTGAATCGCGAGTATGAGGAGGCGCTCCGGTCCGGGGAAATAAGCCGGAACCGCCACGGACTGTACAACGACCTCAAGTCGGGACGGATCAATATGCACATTCAAGACATCGACGGTTCGGAATCGGAGACGAGGACGCTTGCGGAGGTCAAGGCGAGGCGGCATTTGCTGGACACCGTTACGATGCTGCGCCGGGTCCCGGGATGCGAGAAGATCGAGGTCCGACATTTCGCGAGCGAATGCGGAATTCGCGAAACTTGGCGCATCGACGGGGAAGCGGAGGTCGACGAGCAGTCGTACGTTTCCGGCTACGTTTGGCCTGACGCGGTGTGCTACAGCTTTTACCCGATCGATCTGCACCACCATAGCGGATTTCATATCGAGCAAAAAATGATTGCGCCAGGAATCGTTCCGACACTGCCGTACCGGGCGCTGATTCCGAAAGGAAGCGACGACCTGCTCGTTGCCGGACGCTGCGTGTCGGGCGACAGGATGGCCAATTCTGCCTTTCGCGTACAGGCCAGCTGCATGGCTACCGGACAGGCCGCCGGCATGGCGGCGGCGATCGCCGTCGATCGGAACTGTTCGGTACGGGCAGTTCCGATCACGCAATTGCGCGAAGAGCTGGAGCGCTTCGGCGCAATCGTGCCGAAGGACGCCGGCAACCGCTAATGCTCTGACGCGTGAACAAGGAGGACTTCGAGACTTCGATTGGGCCGATCAAACCGAAAGAGGTCTCTTGAACTCTCGAATCCAAGCATCATGCCGGTATTTATTAAGGACGTCGCGCGTATCGAAACCGATTAAAGCTTATCCAGACATTCGCCGGTTTGCGCATCCACGAAGGTCTCGCAATCCAGCAAATGCATGAAGCGATAGGAGTCGGATTCGCTGTTCCAAACATAATATGGCTTGCATACCACTTGCTCCTCTAAGCGGGCGAAAGCTCCAACTGCCGGAAGCAGCTCGGGGACCGAAGCCGGTTCGGCCGGGGATCGTTCCATCACCTCGATCAAACCGCCGCTATTGGCGTCAAGGAACAGCTTGATTTTGCCAAGTATGTCGCGGTATGCTTCTTCCTTTCGTCGGATCGCGGCGACCAACATCCCGTTATGGCGGGTGAGCCGTTCAAGCATCCATATCCCCGACTGCTCCGGTTTCGTCCGCATAGCCCAGGCGATAACCGTCCGGTATGCTCGCTCCGCTTCCTCCTCCCCGATCGGAACGCCATCCGGGTGTTTAACGTTCCAGTCGATACGAGTGGAACGGATTTCCGCAGCTTCAATAAAACGGCGTATTCGCTCCCCGATTTTTTCGTTCGCCGGCGCGGCGGGTACGACCGTTTCGCGCGCCAGCTCTTCCTCGGTCCATTCTATGGTACGGTTCAGCGGAGGCTTGCCGAAGTTCCGGGTATCGAACTCGTAAGGAACAGTCCCCCCGCCGCGGAAGTCGATAAATGTCTCTTCCATTCCGTACACCCAGCTTCGCGAAGCATATCCTTCGCCCGACAAGCGATCCGGTATATGCACCAACGTAAAATACTCGCGGGCATATTCGCGGACGGTGCCGGCCGCCGGAACGGGAGCAACCGATTCGCTGTCGAAGGAATGATGGACAGCGGATGTTCCGTAGGACGAATAGCCCGTAACGGTGCCGTCTTCCAGCATATCGACCGAGATCGGGTTCGGAGGATAGAGCGGAACGCCGTCATATACTTCCCGGAAGTGCAACGAAACTCGTCCGCGACTCTCCGTTTCCTTTACGAATTGAAGCCGATCGGCCTCTTCTCGGAAATCGGCATTTGCGTATATCCACTTCAAAGCAACCTTTTTGCGATCTTCGCAGGCCGACAGCATGGGTCCGGCTGGCCCGCCCCCTTCAAACCATTCTTCGCAGCGAACGACAAGATAGGAGCAGAGCCGCCCGCTGTACGCGTCGACGCTCACTAGCACCGTACCCGGCGGATTCGGTTTGTCGGTCGAGGTTTCCCCCTCGTACGGCTCCCCGTGTCCTGCGTTATCCATGGCTGCAGGAGTCCACTTAAGCTCGACTATATATTCGGTCTCGTTGCGCCCGTTTAATTGCTGTCGGATCATCCATTCTCCGCGATCGCGCGCCGCAAGTCCAAGCCGCTCCTCCCATACTCGAAAGAAGGCTCTCACGTCGATCCAACCGATGCCCAGACAGACGTGCTGCAAATTAGGAAGACATTCGATCTCGGGAGGAAAACAATCGAACTCATTGTTTGTGATATCCAAAAACTTCAGTTTTTGCAAATTCGTAAATTCCGGGGGCAAGCTACGGATCCCGGTATAATGGATCGTCAATATTTCCAAATTCGCAAGCAGACCGATTTCGGCGGGAAGCTCGGTCACGCTTACCTCGGATTTATCGATTACCGGCTCTCCTGGTTTAAGACTCGTATAGCAGCCGCAGCTGATCTCCAGTGTTTTCAGGCTATGCAGCTTGCCGATTTGAGGCGGAATGCATTCCAGGTCCTTCGTCCAGATGCGCAAATGCTCGAGCCGCTCCAACTCAAACAAACTGTCCGGCAGCCGGACGACATCGTCTTCGAAGACGGTAAGAGAGACTAACGATCGAATAAGACCGATCTGTTCGGGAATTCGGTCGATTCCGAATCCTTCTATATGCAATTTGTCCGCTTGGTGCCGGATGGCATCGCGAATCAAATAGTCGAGAGAGGAATTAAATCCGCTTTTCAGAAACAAGCCGTCAACCGTCTCCGAGATCTCCTTTCCTTCCGTTTCCCCTATGTGAAGACCGGCCATCTGTTCGTGGGCCACATTGTACAGCCAGTCTTTGCCGTTTTCGTCCAAAAAGCATAAATCTTCCGGCAAATGAGGATGCTGCCAAGCGAACAGGCTCGATGCGGCCTCTTTTATAACTATCGCCGCTTCCGGGTCGCAGCGATAATAATAGATCGTTCCCTCAAGCGAGTATGCGATAGCGGACATCCCGATCGCACTCTCGCAGCTTTGCATGCGGATTAAATACGGCTCCAGCGCTTCGAATACGCGGGAACATGCGTCCCCCGAACCTTTCCATCCCCGGTCGGCCAAAGCAAACACGGGGCAACGACTCATGGCATAGTCGATCAGCCAGCAGTAAGCGTCCCCTTTGGGGTCATTGTATATTTCGATCATGCTCTCGCCTCCTAACTACATTGACGCATGCCGGACAAGGTTGGTTTCACGGATCGTACGCTATCGTAAGAAATAACGGAACGATCGGAGTCGTGTTCCGGTTTTATCGGTGTTCGGATGCGGAACTATACGGATATACCCCAAATGGGTTATATACAGGATCGGAAGCGAGCTTATAATTATTAACATGGGAACGGAAAAGAACACAAAATGGAAAAGCCGGAATGTGCGCTTGACACGATTCGGCTTTTTCATTTGCTCGGAATCGAACGGATTTGATTTTTGGAAGGAGATATATGTTGCTTGAATAAGCTTACATTTCTGGAGATTCCGCTGTTTGAAGGTCTGGATCGGGTGCACAAGGCTGCACTGCTGCAGGAATTCACCCAGCTCAGTTACTGCAAAGGGGATTTATTGTTCGAGGAAGGCGAATTCGGCGATTCCTTGTACATCGTTATGCAAGGCAAAGCCAGAATTTATCTGGGCTCCGGAACGAACGAAACGACTCTGGCGATCTTGGGCGAGAAGGAATATTTCGGAGAAATGGCTTTGCTGACGGGAGATCCGCGCTCGGCCTCCGCTAGGGCGGAGAGCGACCTGGTTGTGCTTAAGCTGATCAAGGAATCATTCGATCGGATCTTGTACGAGCACAACGCGCTTGCCGTTCAATTTGCCGGTATTCTTGCCAAGCGTCTAGCCAGGGTGAATCGTCAGTCGAGTTCAGAGGGCTTGACGCGCGATGATCCGGCGATATCCGAATCGATGTTGTCCGAGGAAATTCGTTCGACGTCAGCGGCCACTGACGCGCGGCCAAGCGAGTACCGGGGAGAGGTCAGTATAGAAGCGGACCGCTGGCGTTCGCCGCTGTCCCGAGCGTTATGCATGACAGTATCGCTCATTTCCGGTCTTCTTACCTATTATGCAATGCGTGCGGGTGGCGAGCCGAATACGGTATGCGCGCTAGGGGCCATAGGAATAACAGCCTTGCTGCTCACAGCCTGCGGGGTCGCTTCGCTGCCGTTAGTGTCGGTGCTTATGGGGGCCGCCGCCGTATCGCTGCCGGGTGTCGAGTTCGAGTACGGCAGGGGAATCGCTGCTGCTTCCGCGCCGCTGCTCACCGCATTGGCTCTAACGATGTCGGCGCAAGCCATGTATCGATCCGGTGTCGTGCAGCGTTTGCTGCTTGCGCTAGCTCTGCGATTTCAGAACAAGGGCAAGCGGTATGGGGCCATGATCGAAA
This sequence comes from Paenibacillus hemerocallicola, assembly GCF_006265175.1. GTDB lineage: Bacteria > Bacillota > Bacilli > Paenibacillales > NBRC-103111 > Paenibacillus_AB > Paenibacillus_AB hemerocallicola. The sequence goes on from NZ_VDCQ01000003.1 coordinate 161,699, forward strand.
TAATGTCTGCGTTATCGGTATTGCTGCTACCGTCTTCCAGACTGCGTAGCGATGCATTCGCTCTTTTACAGATTAAGGATCGGGAGCGGCGTCATGCGGATGCGTATTCTCTTCTGTTTATCCAATCATCCAGTCTGTGCTGGTTTGCAATGGCGTTGATTCCAGGCGCCCTAGCGGACAATTATGGATTTTCGCATTGGATGATGGCGGCTTTGCCTCTGGTGGCGGTCATGTTCCTTTATAATACGGCCAAATCGTTTATGAAACGGGAGGGTGAACTCTTTGCGCCCGACCCTGCCATCCTATCCGCTCAGCTGTCGATAATGGGCAGCTGGTCGATCAAGGAGACCGCCGCCCTGATTATCATGCTTGGCGGCGGCTTGGCTATGGTGCTGGCACCTTGGCTGGGCATCAGCCTGCTGGGGATCAGCTTGCTTATGGTGCTTGCCTTGACCGTTTGCGGGCTGATGAGCAAGACTATCGCCGGCGAAGTGAAATATGAGCCGTACATTGTATTTGCATTGCTGGTTGGAGTGGCAGGGCTGTACGAGGGCTCCGGTATGCAGCATCTGACCGCCGGGTGGATTTCCCATCATATGTCGGCCGCGGGAGCGCTCGTTGCGCTGTTTGCCGTCGTTTTGCTGCTTAGCCGCTTCATTCCTCCGATGATGGCCATCTTCGCTGGAATGATTTGTATAGGCACCGGCTCCGTGGTGGCGGGAGCGAGTCCGGCTCAAGCAGCCGTCGTCGTCGTGTTGGCCTCGCAATTGCAGTACGACCGGCTGTTCACCATGAAGACGTGGAATCAAATTATGCTTAATAAAATCGTTCCCGCCTGCTTGGCAGTCCTCCTCGCGATTCCTCTATGGCATTGGACCGCGGCTTGGACCGAAATGCCCGTGCCATCGTCCGCGCCGGCCCTGCTAGCCGGTGACAGTGCAGCGCCCGAGGTGCCGTTTGCAGTTATTCTCCCGGGAGAGGCGAGCGCTGCAGCCTCCATCAAGCAAGGTGTTGAACTGGCTGTAGCGGACTTGAAGCTTAGCTCCGATTTGCCGCCTCTGAAGCTGAGGCCGGATTACCGGGGCAACGGAGAGGCAGGACGGATCGAGGATCCGGCTCCGGCTCCCGTATTCGCCATCGCGGCAGCACAAACGGATTCGGCGAATAGGCAAGGCCTGCCAGCAATCATCTTGAATGGGGCGCTGGCGGCTGCGGATCGTTCTGTTGCGCTGGCGCCGTCACCCGAGGTCTACGCCAAGGAAGTGGCGGATTTGTTGGTTCGGCAAGGCTACGACAAAGTTGCGATTTATTACGAGGACAGCAATCCGGGTAAGCAATTTGCTGCGGCCCTGGAAAAAGCGGCCGATCAGCGGGGGAAATTGGTAGTGGACCGGCTGACTAGAATTCCCGCACGGACAGCGCTGATCAACGCAAGCAACAGGTGGAGGATTCTGGAGACAGAAGCTGTAATCGTTTATGACAGCAGCGGGGAAGCAACCTCGGAAATCAGCGCCGGGTTGGAAGCGTCCGGAGCGCAATATCCGCTTATTGCCGGACCGTCGATTCCGGGCACAGACTTCCTTTTGGCGTATAAGGGTGAAGTGTACGGTTACTCCGACTTCGACGTAAATGCGGACAGATTACGCACGGCGGCTTTCGCAGAGCGGTACCGCTCTGCCTACGGCACCGCGCCGAGCCGGATGGCTGCCGCCGCTTATGACGCCGTACGGCTGATAGCCATGTCCGCCGGTCTGGCCGCTGCAGCAGAGCCTGACCCGATGTACGAGGCGCTTGAAGGAATCGGACCTTGGGAAGGCGTAGTCCGAACCTATAATTTTAAGTCCCGTGACGAGGCCGACAACGGGAAGCTCGTGCAAATATTTTCATTAACGCCGAAATATTGGCGAACGGAGGGGACGACGCGATGAATCCGAATATTTTCCGCCAGTCCTCTCTAGAGAAGATGTCTTCGCCCGAGAAGCTGGATGTATTGATGACCATCGCCCATCCGCGACATTGGATCGCCCTTCTGTCCATTTTAGTTTTGCTCGTCGCGTTTTTCATATGGGCCGTGACAGGTACGGTTACGGTGAAGATGACCGGAAGCGGCGTATTCGTGCTGCAAGACGGGTTCGCGACGATCGTTCATACCTCTGCGGGGCAAGTGACGGATATAGGGGTAAAGCCCGGGGAGACCGTACGGCGGGGCGATTCGGTCGCGAGAATCTTCGATCCTTCGTGGCCGGAAAACGGGGTCCGGGACGATTCAACTGACAGTGCGCAGCGATTGCTTCTCAAATCCAGAGTCGTAAGCTTGCAGAACGGCCGCATTCTGAAAGTGCACGTGCAGCCGGGTCAGTGGGTCCAGGCCGGACAGCCGCTCTTCACGTTGGAAGCGGCGGGCTCCGAAGAAAAATTCGAGGCCATCGTCTACGTTCCGGTGGAGCAGGGCAAAAGCCTGAAGCCCGGCATACAGGCAAGGGTGTGGCCGAACGGCGATTACGCCAATGCGAACGGAGCCATACTCGGCGAGGTTGCAACCGTATCGCAGGTGCCGGAAGGACTGGAGGATATGGAGCGCACGACCGGGAACCGCGAGCTGGCGGCAACATACATGAAAGCCGGACCCATGGTCGAGGTCCGGGTGATTCTACAGAAGGATCGGTCGCACCCGACCGGACTGCGCTGGACCGCCCAGCGCGCAGAGCCCGGCATGTCCGTGAAGACGGGAATGCTGTGCTCCGCCCAATTTATCATTGGGAAAACACATCCGATCGAATGGATTTTCTGATCGCGTTAGGAGGTGAAATCCAATGAAGACGTCATTATTATCCAAGCTATACGGCGGTACCCGAGCTTTTACACCGACGATTCTACAGATGGAAGCGGCCGAATGCGGCGCGGTTTCGCTCGCTATCGTACTCGCTTATTACGGACGCCATATTCCCATAGAGACGCTTCGGTACGACTGCGGGGTGTCCAGAGACGGGAGCAAGGCAAGCAATATTTTAAAAGCCGCCCGCAAATATGGTATGGAGGCCAAAGGCTACAAAAAAGATCCGGAAAACCTCAAGTCGCTGATGCCTCCGTTTATTATTCATTGGAATTTCAACCATTTTCTCGTGGTGGAAGGCTTCTTCCGCGGCAAAGCGTTTCTGAACGATCCTGCGCACGGTCCGTACTCGGTAAGCCTGGAGGAGTTCGAGAGCTCCTATACGGGAGTCGTGCTGACTATGGCGCCGGGAGAGACGTTCATTCGGGAGGGGCGCCGATTTTCTGTGAGCTCGTCGTTGCTGCAACGGCTGAAGGGGTACGAATGGGAAATCGTCTATCTGATCGCTGCGGGTCTCGGTTTGGCGGGTACGGGGGTACTCATTCCGTTGTTCCTGAAGCTGTTCGTAGATCGGATGCTGATGGCCGGACGGATGGAATGGGGAGGAGCCGTGCTTCTGGGCATGCTTGTCGCCGTCATTCTCCGCTTCATGCTGACCGCTTTAAGACAATTTGCATTGCTGAGATTGGAAACGAAGGTTTCCCTCAGTCTGGCTGGCTCCTTCGTCTGGCACATACTCCGCTTGCCCGTCGGCTTCTTCGCACAGCGCTTCGTAGGGGAAATTGCGGGAAGAGCGCAGGCGAACGACAGAATCGCCCAATTTTTAACCGAAAAGCTTGCCGGCACCGTCATCGACGTGTTGCTTGCGGGATTTTACTTCACCTTTATGCTGCTCTACGATTATCGATTGGCGTTTGCCTCCATGATGGTCGCCGGACTTAACGTGACGTACCTGCTGTATGTATCTCGCAAGCAGACGGACCGGAACCAGAAGCTTCAAATGGACCAGGGAAAGCTTGGAGGCGCCTCTATCGCCGGTCTCATCAATATGGAGTCCCTTAAAGCCAGCGGCAGGGAATCGGATTTCTTCGCCCGCTGGGCGGGACATCAGGCCAACATGACCCGTGCGGAACAATCGCTCGGCGTATCCAACCAGTACTTGTCGGCGATCCCCGTGCTGCTCGAGCATTTGAATCACGCCCTCATTCTCGTCATCGGCGGTGTCTTCGTGCTGAACGGTTCCTTTACGGTCGGGATGCTGCTCGCCTTTCTCGGCTTTACCGCCGGTTTTCTCACGCCCATTAACAACCTGGTATCGATGGGCGGACAATTGCAAGAGATGCGCGGGCATTTATCCCGACTCGACGATGTACTCAAGCATCCCGCCGATACGGCTCATTCCGCTGTGTCGGAAACCGGCGAAGGGACGGAGCGGCACGAATGGCCGGCCAAGCTATCCGGGGCTTTGGCCGTTCGGAACGTTACGTTCGGCTATAGCCCTCTGGATCCTCCGCTTCTCGAACAGCTTACACTGGAAGTTCCTCCCGGCACAATGGTTGCCATAGTAGGAGGATCAGGCAGCGGGAAGTCGACATTGTCGAAGCTTGTATCCGGTTTGTACCAGCCGTGGAACGGAACCGTGGAATTCGATGGTCGGCTGCGCTCCGAGCTGCCCCGGCACGTTCTGGTCAACTCCGTATCGCTGGTCGATCAGGATATCCGGCTGTTCGAAGGGACGATTCGCGACAACATCACCCTCTGGGATCAAACGATACCCGATGCCGTTGTCGTGCAAGCGGCTAAGGATAGCTGCATCCATGAAGTCATCGCGGCTAGGCCGGGCGGATATGATCATTTGCTGGAGGAAGGCGGCCGAAATTTCAGCGGAGGACAGGCGCAGCGGCTGGAAATCGCCAGAGCGCTTGCACAGCAGCCGTCCATCCTCATATTGGATGAGGCGACCAGCGCCTTGGATCCGGAGATAGAGGCCACCGTCTATAACAATATTCGCAGAAGAGGCTGTACCTGCGTCATCATTGCCCATAGGCTCAGCGCAATCCGGGATTGCGACCTCATCGCGGTGCTTGATCAAGGAAGACTTGTACAGACGGGAACTCACGAGGAATTGCTCCATAGGGATGGTTATTACCGACAGCTGTTCTACGCCTCGGAGAGGAGTGAGGCTTCATGACATCCGATTGGATTAAGATCGCCGAGGTACGGCGGCAATACCAATCCAGAACTTCCTTGATGCTGCAAGAGTGCCCGTCGATGTCGATGCATTACGTCGAGCGAGGATCGGTGGAGATTTATTCGGTCCGAATTGCACAAGGCGCAGCAGCCGGCTCGAAATCGCATGTTCTGACGGTGGAGACCGGGCAAATTTGGTTTGACCTGCCTCGAACCGATGAAGGCGACTTCGGCTGGCTTGCCGAGGTGATGCCGGATACGGTGCTCGCGAGCTGCCGTTTCGAGCAATTAACCGGCGCTGCCGGGCATGATGACAGGCTCGAACTGCAGACTCGGGGGTCTAGATTGCTAAACGAGTGGCTGCTTAATCTGAGCTCCGCCGCCGTTGCCGATACAGCTCCTGTTCAAGCCCAGCAAGTGGTGCCCATGTCCGATATCGTCGTCTGGGCACCGGCGGTTTTCACCTCGGAAGCGCAGGTTGTCTGGGTTCGGGCGGAAGGCGGATTTCCCGGCCTGTGGCAGGACAGCGACTTGCCGGCGGTACCGCCAGGCGTATACGTGCCGCTGATGCGCTCCGTTTGGACGGCATCTCCGAAAGGCAATCGTCTGCATACGGCCGACACCCTCACACTTCTGCAGCTCAACGACTTGCCTGCGTCTATGTGCTTTTTTCACCGACACCTGGTACATAAGCTGCTCCATCAGCATCGTCACGCGAATCGGGAAGAACAAGCCAGGATCGCGAAGAGACTGGAGCAAGATAAGCTTAGCATGGAGGAAGCGGTCCGCCGATTTTCAGCGGTTGTCGATAAGAAAGGCCTCCAGACGCTGGAACAATTCACGGATCATCGCGATCCTCTGCTCTTTTGCGCTCGTATAGTTTGCGATTACATCGGCATCGAGCTGCAAGCACCGAAACGATGGGAGCCGGGTCGTATGGCGGAGGACTTGTTCCGTGAGGCCGGCATTCGCTACCGCAAGGTTGCGTTGCGTACGGGGTGGTGGCGTGAAGACAATGGACCGCTGCTCGCTTTCCGCGGGGACGGTCGGCCGGCGGCGCTGCTTCCGATCGGGGGCAGGGCATACGGGATTAGCGGCGAGGCGGGAGAGAAGCCGGTTATCGTTACAGAGCGACTGGCAGCGCAATTGAGTCCGTTCGCTTACGAGTTGTACCGTCCACTGCCTTACCGTTCCCTGATACCCAAGGATATCGCCGGGTTTCTGCGTACCCCCAGAGCGATGAAGGATGTGGCTTGGGGGCTGACATCCGGACTGAGTCTAGGTTTGCTCGGCATGTGCTTGCCGGCCGCGACCGGCCTTATCATAGACAAAATCATTCCTGCGGCTGAACCCGACCAGCTGTTACAGGTGTTGGCCCTATTGGTATGCATTGCCTTTGCAAGCTTCGGCTTCCGGGTAACGCAGTCCATGGCATGGCTTCGGCTGTTTGGAACATGGGGAGCATCGCTTCATAGTGCGACCTGGGATCGGCTGCTGAATATGCCGGTCGGTTTTTTTCGCCAATATAACGCAGGGGATTTGGCCAGCCGCATCGGGGGAGTGAGCTCCATCTTTCATTTGATATCCGGTTGGCTCGTATCCGGCATGTCGATTGCGCTATTTTCCGTGCTGCAGTTCGGCTTGTTGTTCTGGTATCAGCCCGGGTTGGCCTGGTTGGCTGTTATATTGACAGCTGTCTATACGGCACTTTTCGTTTTGCTGAGCATTCAGCTGGCGAAGCATACGAAACGGAAAACCGAGCAAGAAGGCAAGGTAGGCGGATTGCTGGTACAGCTTCTAGCCAATATGCCCAAGCTGCGTGTGGCTGCGGCCGAGCAGCGCGCTTTCAACTGCTGGAGCAGCGCATTCAGTGTGCAGCGCGCGCATGTGTATCGACTTCGCGAGTCCGGCAATCGGCTGGCCGTCATCAACAGCGCTTATCCCATTTTATCGAGTCTGGTATTGTTCTGGGTCATTTCGGCTTCGGACATACGAATGAGTCCGGGCGCCTTCGCCGCCTTTCATGCCGCATATGCGACATTGATCGGCTCTGTTGTCGCCTTCTGCGCTTCGTCTATTCCGCTGTTTGAGCTGAAGCCGCTGTACGAGCGGGTCAAGCCGCTTATGAAGGAACAGCCGGAGACGGAAGCGAGCAGGGAAGACCCGGGTGATTTGAAAGGCGCGATCGAATTGAGCGAGGTCACTTTTCGATACGACGGGAACGGCCCGCCGATACTCGACAATGTATCGCTGCAGATCAAGCCGGGGGAATACGTAGCGATTGTCGGTGGTTCCGGCAGCGGCAAGTCCACTCTTCTGCGTTTGATCATCGGCTTCGAAAAGCCGGAGCAGGGTGCCGTGTATTTCGATGGCCAGGACCTGAGCGGGCTGGACCTTCGGGCAGTACGGCGACAGTGCGGCGTGGTGTTGCAAAACGGCCGCTTATGGGCCGGCGATATCGCGCAGAATATTATCGGCCAGAGCAGCGAGTATACGATAGAGGACGCGTGGAATGCGGCGCAGCAGGTCGGGATGGACGGGGAAATTGGCCGGCTCCCGATGGGGATGCATACCGTCCTCTCGGAAGGCGCGGGAAGCTTATCCGGAGGGCAGAAGCAGCGGATTCTGATCGCCCGTTCCATTGTGCATAAGCCGAGGATCGTTCTACTCGACGAAGCTACAAGCGCGCTGGACCAGAAATCGCAGGAGAAGATTACGACGATGCTGCGCGGTATGAACAGTACGAGAATTGTTATCGCCCACAGGCTAAGTACGATCGTTCACGCGGATCGGATTATCGTGATGGACAAAGGAAGGATCGCCCAGCAGGGAAGCTACGAGGAGCTTCTGCGGCAGGACGGACCGTTCGCCCGGCTCGCTGCGCGACAGGTTGTCTGACTTTGCTGAAAGATACCCCGAATGGGGTACGGATTTTCACCGCAGTTCCCGATATAATGAGTTCATTGTGTTGAACATTAAGAAGGAGGTATGAAGCATGAGTTGGACAATTGAAAAAGCCAATGAGCAATTCGAGGTATTTAAGCAACGCGCTTCGGAGGATGCTCAATTCCGGGCTTTGGCGCTGACCAGTCCGAAGCAGGCTATCCGGGAGTTGACCGGTCTGGAGTTGCCGGAGGGTATCGAAGTTGTAATCTCGGAGGACGAGAATGGAGAGATCCAGGCGAAGGCGCTGCTCAGCGTCCCTTCTTCCGACGCAGAGCGAGAGCTTGATGACGCGGAATTGGAGCATGTCGCAGGAGGAACGACATTCGCTAGCTTTATTCAGTATGATTCGACAGTCCCGTCAGGAATGCCTCCGAAGAGGAGATAATAAGTCATTTTGAGGCGGAGCCGGAATGAACGTTTCGGCTTCTTTTCTTTTTCGGAAAGGGGACGCATGCCTTTGATTGAAATTATTAAGCTCACACCGGAAGCGTCGGGGCCATACCGGCCTTTTACATATCGAGCCTACAGGGACTGGATGGTTAAGCCGGAAGCGGAGTCGGAAGCGGAGAAAATAGCTCTTGGCGCCTGCTTTATGGGCGAGCCCGTCGGACTGCTCCTTGTTCATTCCCCTATACACGATGAGCCGGCGAGAGTGCTTTCCCTATTCGTAGACGAGCGCTTCCGGAATCTCGGCATCGGCAGCGCACTGATGCAGGAACTGAAGACTTGTCTGAGCAGGAATAACTTGAGGCGAGCGTGCGTGGAGTACTATGCCATAAACAAATACCAGGCACTGGAGCGAGTGCTATTGAAATCAGGATGGCAGCTGCCCGCCGTGTACAGCCGATTCTACCGCTGCGACATATCCGCCGGTCGGGACAGCCCGTGGATCCACCGGTTCAAGCTGTCCGCCCGCTGCCATGTGATTCCGTGGAGCGAGCTTCAGCGAGACGAAATAGCGGTCATGAATACGTTGCAGGAAAAAGACTTCAACGCTTACTTCATGCCTCTTCTCAATGATGGTACTATCGAGACCGATTGCAGCTTGGTGCTGAAGCTTGACGATGAGATCGCGGGCTGGTCGATCGTCGATCGGGAATTGACGGATACGTTGCTGTACAGGGCGTTGTATATCCGCGAGGTCTACCGCGATCAAGGGCTAGGGCTGGCATTGGCAGCGCAATCCGCGCAAAGGATGATCAGGACGAATGCAACGCATCTCGTCATCCAGCTATTGGCGGGCAATGAACGGATGCAGAAGGTGGCAGACAGACTGCTGGCTCCGATGCAACCCGTCATCACCGACTACAAAAGGGCGGTTTTGGAATAGGAGCAAGCCCCCGCCCGATTGGGCAATAAAAAGCCGCCTGCCGGTTCCGGCGGGCGGCTGTAGGTTTACACCTTTGCCAAGTATTCGGCGAGCTTGTCGAACGTTCCGCCGTATCCTTGCTCCATCGATTCGAAGCCCGACTGAAATACAAGCACTTCTTCTTTTGTAGCGTTAACGGGGATGCTTCTAAGGGTGAGAGTCGTTTTGCCGTCAAGCTCGGAAAAAGTAACCGTATTTAGTATTTCCATCGGCCATGGTTCGTCGAACGGCGGCCGTGTAATGTTGCCTTCCGCATCGGAAAAGGAGTTGACGAAGACAATCCGCTCCGGCGCGGCGATTTCACGGTAAGTGAACCTTCCCCACATTTCGTTTCCGTCCGGATCTCGCATGATGTAATGGAATATGCCGCCCGGTCGGACATCCAGCTTGGCCACAATTATCGAGAGCCCCTTCGGTCCCCACCAATGTTGCATATGCTCCGCTTCTGTCCATACTTTAAATACGAGCTCGCGCGGCGCATCGAGAACGCGTGTAATCACAAATTCTTCGTTCTCCGTGGCGTTTGTAGTGCTGTTGTTCTCCACCATGTTCAATCCTCCAAATGTAATTTTTAATTGTTCGCAAAAATTCAGCCAATCGATTCAAGGCTTGTATTGCGCCATGCTGAGGCAGACAATTGCTCCGCAGAAAAGTACCGTTACGCAGGAATTCGATATACTCAGCCGGTTGGGCTAGGTAAGAACGCCCAAAGTCGAGTTCATGAATATAATATACATTTTAGGGAATATTCCTGTCAAGGTATATAATATTCTCTGCACATTGGGAAGAGAGCCTCTCGTTAAAGTTGTCCTTTTCAACCCGCCAAGATGTAATGGCAGGTGAAGGTGAACAAGGTGAAGGCGAACAAGCAGAAGCAAGCGATACAACGATTTTTGAAGGGAAAGGAACAAAAAGTTCCTCTATTGCGCTTCGCGGCGTCGAAAAACAAGCTTAACGGAACAAAAACTGGCTTTATTCCGTTCGGCGTAACGTAATTCGGGCTGCTGAAAGCGAATAAAGGAACAAATCGTTCCATTTAGCCTTTGTTTTCGCACTCGCGACATAATAGAGGAACTTTTTGTTCCCCTCCAGATTGCGGGGTTTCCTTCTTTCACCTTTTTTGTACCTCATGCACAGTTCCATACGCAGTATCGATGTATGACGTCGGTTGACTCGCGAAAAAACGTATTATCCGCATAACTGAGGAGTCTTCAGCTCGGACGGATGTTTCAAGTGCAACAAATGCGGTTAATGATAGATTGACAGACGACGGTTCCCTTGATATGATCTATACATACACTAAACTAATCGGAATAATAAGTATTTATTGAACGATGTGACGTTAGAGTTATTTTCCAACATGAAAGTCTACCGTTCTGGCGGAGGCCCCGAATCATGGCGGCAGCCGCTTCTTTGTTCATCCGGGAGACAGGAGGGTATCGAGCATGAAGCTGGAATGGACTATTCAAGTCGAGCGTGAAACGACCGTGGGGCAGGCGTTGGAGCTGGCGGACATTGCCGCCGCCTACGCGAGCGACATCCGGATCGGGCGTCCGGGAAGCGCGTTTCTCGATCTCAAGCGGTTAACCGGCATCGTAGCATTTTTCTTGACGGTACGGGCAGGTCAAACGGTGCAGCTTGCCGTGAAGGGAGCGGACGCTTTGGACGCCTTGCTCCGACTGCGGATTTATTTCGGGGATGTCGGACATTTCGAGCATTGACAAGCACAACGGCTGTCTCCTGTTGGGGGCGGCCGTTGTGCTGCAGTTGCACCGAATTTCGTGAAAAGAGGGGAAGCGTTTACTCGCATGAAGCCGTACTTATTTCTGGCGCAACGCTTCGATTTCTTTATTGGCCGCTTCGTTCGCCGTACGCAGGGCGGTATTGACGTCCAATCCTTTGGTGGCCACGTTTTTCATCGTTTCGTCCATGATGGTGTTGATCGCTGCATCGTAAGGGGAAGCGATTTCATATGGCGCGGGCTTCGCCTTGAATACGCCTTCCAGATTTTTGCCTCCGTATATGATCAAATCGCCTGCAAATTCCTTTTTCAACGCCGGGTCCTTCAAGACGGTCAGGCGGGTTCCGCGGTTCATCGCGACCTGCGCTTCCTTGCCGACGAGCGCCTTCAACACGCGGTAGGCGGCTTCCTTGTTTTTGCTCGAAGGAGGGATCATCAACACGTGGAAATCGAATTGTCGGCCGATTCCAGGCTTGTCGTCGAAGGAGGGCCAGGCGGCGACGTCCCAGTTGAAGCTTTTGCCGGTCTGATTCAACGTATGGATGCGGCTTGTATGATTCGTAAGCCAGTACGGATACATGGCCAAAATTTGCTCCTCGTAAAATCCTTTGACATTGTATTTGTACTTGCCCTTCGGGTCGACGATACCGGGAATGGCGTACAGCCGTGCGAACAGCTCGAATACTTTCTTGTAGCCGTCCCCGGTCAGAAGCGCCTTCTGATTCGCATCCACAGCGGCCAGGGAGTAGGAACGGGTCAAGTCGTGTGGAGAGCCCATATCGAGCCCGACGTACTGTACGCTGTTCTCGATGCGCGTCACGCGCTTGGCCAGCTCGATCATGTCGCCCCATGTCATATTATCCTTCGGGTAAGGAACTCCGAATTTGTCGAAAATATCTTTGTTGTATGCGGTTGCACCGTAATTCATGGCAAATGGCAGCGCGTATAATTCGCCGGCAGAGGAAAATTTGTTCATCACCTCCAGCGCACCCGGCTCCAGCGTGGTCAAGTCCATGCGGTCTCTCTGGACGAAAGGCTTCAGATCTGTGGCTACCCCCATCGCGACCATCTCTTGAATCCATACGTTGCTAGTGCCGATCAGATCGGGCAAATCGCCGGCGGCAAGCATTTTATCGAGCGTGCCGGTTACTCTCTTGAACGTAATATTCGGATACTGGCTACGAATCGGCTTCAGCAGCAATTCATTCATTTCCTCGTCGGTCGAGACGCTTGCCGCATGATTGAAAAATGTCAGAACGATCGGCTCCTTGCCGAGCTCCGGCGCCGGCGGAAGCGTATTCGACGCTTGGTCCGACTGCTCTTTTCCACTGCCGCAGCCCGTTGCCAAAACGAACGACACAACCGCCGCCGCAACCCGGATGCGCATCTTTTTCTTCATTGTGTTTTCCCCCTCGTATCAAGAAATGGCTTCGCGTAAGGAAAGCCCTATACCCGATTATACGGACGCGCAGACGGCGGGAACATGGATACAAAAACAGTTACATGGAAAATTGTTAACAAACAAATCTCTATGTTTCGCTACCCGCATCCATTTACTCGCCGCCCCCGCGAACCTATAATGAGGAGGGACAACTCTATGCCGGAAGGGGGAAAGAGATTTGGATAGCGCTTTCTTTATGCGCTTTTACCCAAAAATCATCGATGTGTTAATGCGGGACGAGAAGTTCTGGTACGGGCGGCTCGCGCGCACTTTCGAATGCTCGTTGAAACGGAATTTCATGTATGTGCTTCACGGAAGCGGAACGCTTACGGTCGAATCGGGCAGCTTCCCGTTAACCGCCGGCTCCGCTTTTTATTTTCCGTTTCGGCACCATATCCGACTCTCTACGGAGAAAAACAATATGCTGCAGTTTTATTCGGTCCACTACGACTACAAATGGATCGACTGGGACGACAATTCGATAACCGGCGCGCCGCCCGCGCAGGACAGCCTGCCGATTCCGCTCGTGACGCAAATGGCGGACATGGAAGGGTTTCCCCTTCGCCTTCAGGAGCTGTACGAGCTGTGGCAGCGGAAGGATGCCGACTACGAATGGCAAGCCCGGCTTGCCTTCATGAACATATTGAACGATGTATGCAGCATGAACGCGCGCAGACAGGAGGGAGACTTGGCCCGTCGCGCCATCGCCAGAAGCATGGAATATATCAGGCTGCATTATGGGCAACCTCTGGAGCGCGATGAGCTGGCCGAGCTCGTCTCGATGTCCCCGACCTATTATTCCGTCATGTTCAAGAGGGTGACGGGCTGCACGCCGACGCAATATATTACGAAGGTGCGTATGGACAAGGCGAAGGAGTTGCTCGTATGCAGCGATAGGATGGTGTCGGAGGTGGCCCGGGAGGTCGGATTCCAGGACCCGCTCTATTTTGCCAGAGTGTTCTCGGCCCATACGGGCATGTCTCCGAGAGATTACAGAAAATGCTGAGCGGGAAGGAACAGAGCAGGGCGGAGAGCAGGACGATGGAACAGGAACGGAAAATGGCTAGTAACGTTGATAGGAGTACGAAAAAAGTGGGATCGGGGAGTGCCGCAAACGCGGAAGAGGGCAGGGGAACCGCAGTATGCAGTCCCCCGCAGTCCGGACGGAGCCGGAAGGTAACAGATGAAGCGATTGCTTCCAGACCGCCGCCGCATCTTTACGGCGCAGGCTTGAATGCCACTACGGTGATCGAATTCGCTGCTAGCTCGAAGTCGGCTGTCCCGTCCGCATAGCCGATCGGATCGAATTGTCCGAAGACGGGATCTGGATCGGACGCGCCGGTACCGGACAACACCCAACGTTCATTGACGACAGGGGCCGAATAATGCTGTAACGTCATATGGACCGGAACGGCTGAATTGCCGCTGTTGATCAGTACGAGAGATAGCTCCCCGCTGGAAGGCGAATGGCTGGCGAAGGCGGAAATTTGCGTCGCGCCGATGACGGACACCATGTTTTCTTTGACATACGCATTCCACAGCTGAAGCGCTTTCCCCATCGCCAGCAACTGGCCGTCCTCATCGATCGCGGAACGCTCGTCCTGCGGATCGTTGTTCAAGCCTTTGCGGGTCACCCAGAAATGCGTGTAATCGACCTGGTCGTATTGCAAAATTTTTCCGATCTTCGTGGCCAGCAGAGCCGCTCTGCCCATGTCATTCGGGAAAGGGCTGCCCGAGCTGTACGTATTCGTCTCGGTAATCGCGATGCGCAATCGCTCTCTGTCCTCGGGGGCGCAATATTGCCGGATATGCTGGACCAGCGTATCGAGCGGGGCGATATTCGTCGTCCCATACATATGCAGGGCAAGAAAATCGGCCGTTCCGGATACGACGGGCAATACGGCGCTGTTCCAAGAAACGGAGTCATGAACGGGGACCCCGACGAGTATGGAAGGGTCAACCGCCTTCATCGCCGCCGCGAACTCGAGAAAGACGGCTGCATAATCATGGGGCGACCAAATATGGCCGGACTGCGACGTGAAGAAGGGCTCGTTGCCGATCTCCCAATATTTCACGTTCCAATCGTTCGTCACATTGGCATAACGCACCCACTCGACGGCGGCAGTTTTCAGTTCCTCCTTGGACTTCGCCCAGTCGGCGTCGGTCGCCTTGATCGCATCGAGTCCGACTATGACGAAAGGCTGGATACCGAGCGGGTGGACCGCATTCATAAATTCCTTGAAATCCTGCGTCTGCTTGTACGTTCCGTCCGGATTGAGCAGCGCCCTCTCGCTGTTGCTGAGTATCCGCTGCGTCGAGTAGTAGTAGGAAAGCTGCGGTACGAGCGGGCTGCCGCTGTCGGCCGGATAAGGCGGTCCGGTCCACAAATAGCGGTCGCTCGCCTCGCCCTCGCCGAAGCGGACCGTCCCGGAGCCCAGCTCCTGAAGCGATTGGGCGAAGCTGTTGGCCCGGGCGGGATGGTGGATGTCCGAATCGAATAAATGGTTCGATACGACCCCGACGGGGTTGGCATAAACGTTGCTCAGCACATCGGAAACGTCGACGACGATATTTTGCGTGACGGGTCCGCCCGTTTCTTCGGGATGCGAAGTCACTTTCACATTGTCGACACTGAGGATCCCCCAGCCCGAAGTCGTGGTGACGAATTTGATTGCGGCTACATCGGTTGCCTCGGGAATTTGGAAACCTGCGTAATCGACCGTTCCGAGCAACGTCGTCCCGGCTTGATCGTAGCATTCCGCTTTTACTTTCTTTTGCGTCAAATCCACGGTCAGCCTGATCCGGTACCAGCTGCCGTCCGCATAGGAAGCGGTCGGCAGCATGGAGGAAGATATCGCTTGACCGGCATCGTTTTTTTGCAGCAGCTTGAAGGCGTATCCGTTTGCCTGCGTACTGTTCTGCAATTGGGTAATCGCTTCATTTTGGCTGCTGTACAAGGTGGCGCCAAAAAAATCGTGCTTCCGGGTCAAATCGGAGTCTGCTTCCGTGCGGATATCGAACTCGACCGTCGCCGTTCCGTTGGAAAGGCTTTCAAAATATAGCTGCGCAAATCCCGTACCCGCTCCCGTGTCGACTATGCGCAAATAACGGTCGGCAGGCTGCGCGGGGTGCGCTTCCAGCGTGATTGCCGTATTGGCCGGCTGACTGAACTGCCACCGAAACGGTAAAGTCGGCGATGTCGGCATGTCGGTTCTGACCGAATAGGCGTTGAAATCATCCTCGTACACTTCCTGTTCCTCCTGTTCCTGCGCGTGTGCCGCCGGTTCCCGGTAGCCGAGCCATGCGAACAGCATGACCGCGATTGCCAGCAGAGTAAGCGCCGCCGTCATTGCGCGTTTTCCTGCCTGAAGCGAGTCTCTCATTTCCGCTTGTCCTCCTTGCGAATCGGATTGGGTCTTTCTCCCGATCCGGCAGCCGGCCAGCTCCGGTCTGCGGATCGTTTCTCCTTTACTGTATAAAGTACGGGGATTGATGTATATGGAATTATAATGCGAAACATGGACAATTGTTGTCCGGCGGGAAAAAGCGACGTGCGCAGCGGGTTTCTCTGAATGGTGCAGGCAGACGCGGGGGAGAGAAGGAGGCGGACTGGCGCGGCCCCTGGCGAGAAATGCGACAGTTGCTCTATGAGCGGTTGCGTACAGGTTGACCGACACTTTTGTAATCCGGCATCCGTTTAAACGGCAAGCCCGATTGAGTTAACATAATATTTATTATGTTAACTTTAATTCGAATCATTTGTTGAAATTAAAAAAAGGGTATGTTAAGATGGGTGTAATTTAATGATTGGAGTTGAGAGGAATAATGTGATTTTTCTTGCTAAAAATAATAAAACAGTATATGCGTTTTTTTCGCATGTTTTATTTTTTTATATGCAAGAAAGTTACTGATTCTTTTCACTCAAACGATATCCTTATCTAACTCCGCAAGCGAGTTGGATTTGCTGTATTTATTTGAGCTACAAGAAAGTAACTTTCTTGTAGCTTTTATTTTTTTCAGCAGGAGGATAATTTAATGTCATTAATAAATGTTGCAAACTTGACGTTTGCCTATGAAGGCAGTTACGACAACATATTTGAAAATGTAAGCTTTCAAATAGATACCGATTGGAAATTAGGATTTACGGGAAGAAACGGCAGAGGGAAGACAACCTTTCTCAACTTGTTGCTTGGCAAATATGACTACGGCGGAACTATTTCTGCAAATGTAGGTTTTGAATATTTCCCTTTCCATGTCGATAACAAGGAAAGCAATACCCAAGATGTAATTGACGACATTTTCCCGGACTATCTTCACTGGAAATTAATGCGTGAGCTTTCCTTGCTAAAAGTTTCCGAGGATGTTTTATATCGGCCCTTTGATTCCTTGTCCAACGGAGAGCAAACGAAAGTGTTGTTGGCCGCCTTGTTCCTTAAGGAAAACAGTTTTCTGTTAATCGATGAACCGACCAATCATCTTGACATGAATGCAAGAAAGCTTGTCAGCGATTATCTCAATACCAAAAGCGGATTTATTCTGGTGTCTCACGACAGATCCTTTCTTGATAACTGCGTAGATCACATCCTTTCAATCAATAAGACCAACGTAGAAGTTCAAAAAGGCACGTTCTCCGATTGGTGGGAAAATAAACAGCGACAAGATAACTTCGAGCTTGCAGAGAACGATAAGCTGAGAAAAGATATTAAACGCTTGTCGGATTCTTCCAAACGAACTAGCAACTGGTCGCACGAAGTGGAAAAAACGAAAAACGGTACGAGAAACTCGGGTTCCAAGGTAGATAAAGGGTATATTGGCCACAAGGCTGCCAAAATGATGAAACGCTCCAAAGCAACTGAGCAAAGACAGCATAGCGCTATTGATGAAAGGTCAAAACTCCTTAAAAATATTGAAACCTCCGACAGCTTAAAGATTTCACAACTTGCTTTTCATAAAAACCAACTTGTCGGACTTGAACATGTTTCGATTTATTACGGCGAGAAGACGGTTTGCGCAAATATTAGCTTTACTATCGAGCAAGGGGAGCGAATTGCGCTTACAGGCAAAAATGGCTCCGGGAAATCAAGCATGATCAAGCTTATTTGCGGCGAGAATATAAACTATACCGGCACCTTGCGAAAGGGAAAGCAGCTTAAAATATCCTATGTTTCACAGGACACCTCACATTTAGAGGGCAATTTAACGGACTACGCGAGAAACAATGGGATCGATGAAAGCCTCTTTAAATCCATTTTAAGAAAGCTTGATTTTTCCCGAGTTCAATTTGAAAAGGATATATCCGCTTTTAGCGGCGGCCAAAAAAAGAAAGTGCTGATTGCAAAAAGTCTTTGCGAGAAAGCTCATTTGCAAATTTGGGACGAACCGCTTAACTTTATCGATATTATTTCTCGGATGCAAATTGAAGAGCTGCTGCTCGAATACTCGCCAACCATTCTATTTGTCGAGCATGACAGCGAATTTTGCAAAAATATTGCCACAAAGATTATCGAGCTCTAATGATAATTCGCCGGATACAAAAGAAACGGTACCGCTAATGGTGCCGTTTCTTTTGTGTTGGTTTCTTCACCTTATCGAATCGCGGTTACTGGAAGTTTATCGAACCAGCTCGATAAATCTGCTTGCCGATATCGAAAGCGGCATATTGCGCATAATCATGATCCCCACGTGCGAGGGCGGGAGCTGCACGTCCAGCTGAATCTCGAAGAGGGAGCCCTCTTCCAGCTCCTTTGACACAAATTCTCTGGTCACGTAAGAGATTCCGAGTCCTTTCCGCGCAAACTCGATGAGAAGATCCACGCTTCCGACTTCGATTTCAGGTTTGAGTTTGTAGCCATAGCTTTCAAATAATTCCGTAATGGCCATTCGGGCCCGGCTATTGCGCGAGAACAGGATGATGGGGTACTGAAGCAGCATATCGAACGAAAGCACCATGTTCTTAAGCTCGGCAAATCGGGGCCCCGCTACAAAACAATCTTGCAGTTGGATACTCTCCGTTACTTTAAGCTGGGAATCGACGATTGGCATGCGTACGACGCCCAAATCAATTCTGCCTTCTTTCAAGAAAGCGATGATTTCCGGCGTTGTTCCATGATTCAGGTGAAGTCTGATACCCGGATGCTTCTGAAGAAAACCTTCCAAGTACGGAAGCAAATAATGCTTGAACAGCGAATCGCTTCCGCCGATCCGCAGCTCGCCGCTTTCCAGATTTTTTAGCGAGGCCATTTTTTCTTCCGCTCGCGATATCAAGATCTGAGACTGCTCAATATAAGAATACAGGATGGCGCCTTCATGCGTCAGCGCAACCCCTTTCGAATTCCGGTAAAACAACGTGATGCCCAGTCTGTCTTCCAGCTGTTTGATGGCGTGACTTACGCTCGGCTGGGTGAGAAACAACGCCTTGGCAGCCTGGGTCAAACTGCCAGTCTTCGCAGCCCAATAAAATACTTTGTACAATTCGTAGTTATTTCCCATAGACATGGTCTATAGCTCCTGTGAAATATATTAATTACTTGCATACATGTTAATCGTATTATAGTGGAACTACGAGAAAGAATCCAGAACTTGCGGGCCGAAAGGAGAACGGAAATGGAGTCGTCCACGTTTATTTTGTTTGGAGCGACAGGGGATTTGGCCAAAAGAAAAATTTACCCTGCCTTGTATCATTTGTTTGTCGAGCAGAAGCTGCCGCCAACCTTTTCCTTGATCGGTCTCGGAAGAAGAGAGTGGTCCGATGAATTATTTCGGGCAAACGTCAAGCAATCTCTCCTTCAATTTTCCAGACGCGAAGCGAAAGATCCCGCACTTCTGAATGCTTTCTTGCGCGCATTCCGATATTGCATTCTGGATGCCGGCCATATAGAGGATTATCGCAAGCTGCTGCGGCTGATCGAACAGCGGGAGGCAGAGCTTGGGCTATCGCCTAATCGCTTGTTTTATTTGTCTGTCGGACCTGAATTTTTCGACACGATCGCCGCCAATATTCGGGAAAGCGGGCTCGGTTCCGCCGATGGCTGGAAGCGTCTGGTGATCGAGAAACCTTTCGGCCATGATTTGCAGTCTGCCCGGGATTTGAATCGGAAATTGAACCAAGCCTTTGAGGAGCATGAAATTTTCCGGATCGATCATTATCTCGGCAAACCGATGGTCCAGAAGCTGGAGGTTCTCCACCAGACCGATCCGGTACTCCGGGAATTATGGACCAATCGTCGCATAGCCAATGTGCAGATTACGGCAAATGAAACCGTCGGCGTCGAAGAAAGAGCGGGCTACTACGATCATGCAGGCGCTGTACGAGACATGTTCCAAAACCATATGCTGCAATTGCTCATGATGCTGGCCGTTCACTTTCCGAACGACAATACTTCCGGCAACGCGCGCTTGAAGAAGAAAAAGGTGATGGAAGTCCTCGAGCCGCTGCAAAAGCAGGAGGCGAGCGCCAACGTTATCCGAGGGCAGTACAAAGAGGGGAGCGTTCAAGGAAAGCCGGTAACCGCGTATACTTCCGAACCGGGTATTGACCATGCTTCGATGAACGATACTTTTATCGCTGCCAAGCTGCGAATCGACGATTCCTTCTGGGGGGAAACGCCTTTTTATATCCGAACGGGCAAAAGAATGAGGGAGAAGTCCACGCGGATCGTGATCGAGTTCAAGGACACGGAGACTCCGGCATCTCCGACGAAAGACGGCAGCAGAGCGCCTAATCTTCTGGTAATCGAGATTGGTCCTGGCGAAGGCATTACGCTTCATTTCGATAAGAAGAGGCCGGGGCAAAAAGAACAAGTCATCCCCATTCCGGTCGACTTTCCTGCAAATGGGGACGACGTTCCCGAAGCTTACGAAAATTTGATTTTCGACGCTTTGCGCGGAGATCCTGCATTTTTTGCGCACTGGGACGAAGTCGAATTGTCCTGGAAATGGGTTCAACCTATCCTGGAAGCATTCGAAGAGAACCTCGTTCCGCTTCGTCCGTATGCGGCGGGCACTTACGGTCCGGTCGAGTCCGACAAACTGTTGGCGGAGGACGGCTTCCATTGGTGGCTCGATGCCGAGCCCGAACAAGAACCCGATATCAAAAAAGGAGAACATTATGCCTATCACACAAACCATTGATCAGTTAGCGATCGATACGATCCGTACGTTGTCCATCGACGCCATAAACGGCGCCAATTCCGGTCATCCGGGACTGCCCATGGGGGCAGCGCCGATGGCATACGCCCTTTGGTCCAAACTGTTGAATCATAATCCCGTTCATGCAAAGTGGTTTAACCGCGATCGCTTCGTCTTGTCCGCCGGTCACGGGTCGGCCTTGCTGTACAGCCTTCTGCATTTGTCCGGTTACAACGTATCGCTTGACGACTTGAAGCAATTTCGCAAGCTGAACAGCAAGACGCCCGGACATCCCGAATACGGGCACACGGATGGCGTGGACGCGACGACGGGGCCTTTGGGACAAGGGGTTGCGATGGCAGTCGGAATGGCAATGGCCGAAGCGCATCTGGCCTCGAAATTCAATCAAGCCGGATTCCCGGTTGTCGATCATTATACGTATGCGCTTGTCGGGGACGGCTGTTTGATGGAAGGGATCTCTTACGAGGCGATGTCGATGGCCGGACATATGAAGCTTGGCAAATTAATCGTCTTGTACGATTCCAACGATATTTCATTGGACGGAGCGCTAAACCTTTCCTTCGGGGAAAATATGCAAAAAAGAGCGGAATCGGCTCATTGGGAATATATTCGGGTAGAAGACGGCAATGACGTTTCGCGAATTGCCGAAGCGATTGCGACAGCCAAGCAAAACGATTCGCAGCCGACTCTCATTGAAGTTCGGACGATTATCGGATACGGCAGCAAAGTAGCGGGAACGAACAAAGCGCATGGCGTTCCGCTCGGCAAGGATGAGGCGAAGGCGACCAAGCAGATTTATGGCTGGCAGTACGAGGAAGAGTTCACCGTTCCGGAAGAAGTCAAAGCCCATTTCGAGCAGCTTAAACAGAAGGGCGAGGCCAAAGAAGAAGAATGGAACAAGTTGCTCGCATCCTATAAAGCGCAGCATTCGATGCTTGGCAAGGAGCTGGAGCAGGCCATCGACGGTTCCGTGCTGATTGATGCCGCACATATTCCTACATTCGACACTTCCAAAAGTATATCTACCCGCGTAGCGAGCGGCGAAGCCATCAATCAGTACGTGAAAACCGTACCGTCCATTTTTGGCGGAAGCGCGGATTTATCGCATTCGACGATGACGGACATTGCAGGTGAACAAACATTCGCTGTCGAATCTTACTCGGGACGCAATATATATTTTGGCGTCCGGGAGCATGCAATGGGCGCTGCTGGTAATGGAATGGCCTTGCATGGGGGCGTAAAACCGTTCGTAAGCACCTTCTTCGTATTCAGCGATTATTTGCGTCCGTCCATTCGGTTGGCCGCTCTGCAAAAGCTGCCTGTCATTTATGTATTTACGCATGATTCGATTGCCGTCGGGGAAGATGGACCTACCCATGAGCCGGTCGAGCACTTGGCCGCCCTTCGGACCATTCCGGGACTTACGGTCGTGCGTCCGACCGACGCCAATGAAACGGCGAGTGCGTGGGCGTATGCTTTGCAGCAGCAAGAAGGTCCGGTAGCTCTGGTATTGAGCAGACAGAATTTGCCTGTATATGAAGCGACAAAAGCCAATATCGAGAAGGTCGCGAAAGGAGCTTACGTTCTGGCCGAAACTAACGATCAACCCGATGTCATCCTGATCGGATCCGGATCTGAAGTTTCACTGGCCGTGAGCGCCAAAGCGGAGCTGGAGCGCGATAACATCTCCGTGCGCGTGGTCGCCATGCCGTGCAGAGAACTGTTCGATCGACAAACCGAGGCGTACAAGAAAAGTATTTTACCCGCTTCCGTTTCGAAACGGGTAGCCATCGAAGCCGGCATTTCGTTAGGCTGGGAACGTTATACGGGACTTGACGGAGCCATATTGTCGATCGATACGTTCGGCGCTTCCGGCCCGGGTAACGAGGTTATGGAATACTTCGGATTTTCCGTGAATCATGTGGTTCGTCTGACGAAACAGTTACTGCAATAGCCAACATCAACTAAAAAAACGGAGGTAATACCCAATGAAATTTTTTATCGATACGGCAAATGTGGAAGACATCAAAAAGGCATATAAAATCGGCGTCTTATCCGGCGTTACGACGAATCCGTCGCTGGTCGCCAAAGAAGGCGTGAAATTCGAAGATCGAATTGCCGAGATTTTGCGGGAAGTGCCGGAGGTCGAGTCCGTTTCGGCCGAAGTAACCCCCGATGCGGTTACGGCCGATGAAATGATTGCGCAAGCGAACGAACTGATCAAGATCAATAATTATGACAAAAATATTACGATCAAGCTGCCGATGACGCTGGACGGTCTGGAGGCTTGCCGCTACTTGTCCAAAAAGGGCGTGAAAACCAATGTGACGTTGATTTTCACCGTGAACCAAGCGCTCTTGGCCGTCCGCGCAGGCGCTACGTATGTTTCTCCGTTTCTCGGCCGTTTGGATGACATTTCGGAAGACGGCGTCCAATTGATCGTAAAAGTCGCGGAAGTATTCCGCACGCATAACCTGGATGCGCAAATTATAGCCGCATCCGTCCGTCATCCGGATCACGTGACTCGTGTGGCGATGGCAGGCGCACATATTGCAACGATTCCATTTGCCGTAATCGAACAAATCTCGAAGCATCCTCTGACGGATCAAGGGATAGAGAAATTCGCAGCCGATTGGAAAAAAACGGTTCAGCAGTAAGAAGCGATACGATGTCAAAAAGATCGCCAACCACCTGGTCGAGCTACGCTCAGATGGTTGGCGATCTTCTTCTTTTTCAATTTAATACACGTACGCTTCGGCAGTCGCTTTCATACCATTGTACGTTGCAGTCAAAACGGTCACGCCCCGCTTCAACCCGGTAATGACTCCCGTCGAATCGATCGTTACAACCGACGGATCTCCGATCGAATAGGCGGCTTGTCCGGTTACGATCGAAGTCTGTCCCGCATAAACGGCTGAGACAACCGTATCCAGCGATTGTCCGACGATGACGCTGTACGCCGACGAATCGAACTTCATCCCGTTTTGCGTTCCTCCGCTATAAATATACACGTCCGCTTTGGCCTGCAGGCCGTTGTAAGTAGCCGTAAGCACGGTTTGACCGGGCATGAGACCCGTAATATTGCCGGAAGTGTCGACAGACGCAATCGCTGGATCGGCGATCGAATAGGCGCCGACACGGGTAACATTGGTTTGCCCATTGCCGTAGACGAACGTCAGAACCGTATCGATCGTTTGTCCGGCAACCAAGCTATAGTCCATGGAATCAAGCTTTAGCCGGGCATCAGGCGGCGCCGATTGGCCGGCCAGCTTTACGATCGTGTTCGGCGACCGTACTAGTACGGCGCCTCCATCAGCTGTGGATATCGCCTTGGATAGATCGGTCGCGGAGTAAGACCACAGTGTCAAGGCGTTACTGTCGGTCATGACCGCGCCCTGGTTCGTGCCGATCAAGTAACCTCCGTCTTTCGCAATGTCGAGGGACACGGCTTGTCCGCCGTTCCAAGTTTTTGTCCATTGCATAGCACCGGAGTTATCCGTCTTGATAATGACATTCTCTCCATTCGCACCGATTCCGGCAATTGCATAGCCTCCATCGGAAGCGGGGACGGCATAACCCCCGCGTACCGGATATAACTGATTCCACTCGATCTCGCCGGTAGCGCCGAGCTTCCAAATCGAGAAGCTGTCCCCTTTGTAGCCGCCGACCAGATATCCGCCATCCGCCGTTTGCCGGACAGATTTGGCGGCAACGTCGGGAGAAACCCACCTACCCCCACCCAGCACTTTGGTCCATTCCTTTTTTCCGCTTGCATCTAATTTTACGGCTGTCGTGCTGAAAAATCCCGCGTTCAAGCTTTCGGTAAATTCGACATATATGAACCCGCCATCGTTCGTTTCCCGAATCATATGGAAAGTTCCATAGGCTCCCGAATCGTCAACGACTTTCCACTGAATCTCGCCATTGCCGTCCATTTTGGCGATATAGTAGCCGCGGTAACGCCAGTGGTATGAAGGAATCGTCCCGCCAACAATATAGCCGCCATCACGAGTATGCTGCACCGATTCGACCGTAACGTTTTTACCGTTCTCGGAGAGAGTGACCGTCTTGGACCATTGCTTATTTCCTTGCGCATCAGTCCGGTCCAAATAAACTTCGCCCTCTTTCCCGGCTCCCATCGATGTATATCCGCCGTTACGCAATTGTTGCACATCGATTAGGCGCACGGTTCCTTCGATCTGCCTCTCCCATTCCATATCGGGAGCTTGACCTTCAGCCGCCGCTAACCCGGCGTTCCACGACGGCAATAAGCCGAATAAAAGTACGCAAACGAACAAACATTTCGTCCATCGTCCGAGTTTAAACATATCCGCCTCCATATTGTTATAATTTGGAATACACTACAACATTCGAAGGATCGTTCTTATTAATGAACGTATTAAAAAAATAAATGTAAACATTCCGGCATTCCCAAGTATAACCGCAAAGACATTTCTCCTTTCGATAACATTCGACGACTATTAGTTATGCATGAAGTATTGCAGAACGAACCAAGACGATTCTTTTGGACCGATTCGAGTAAATTAGTAGTGTTGTGCCGAAGTTCGTTCTTAATAAAGAACTTTCTGGACGAACTATTCAATGACGAGTTAGGTAGTGGAAGGCGACGGAATTCTGCAACAGACTTCTGTCCGCGGTCAAATGGAACAGAAAGATCCCTGCATCATTGTTAGCGATCGGCAGCATACGGATTGGTCTGTGACCGCAGCCGTTAACGATTTCACGCTGCTTTCGCGGGCAGTTTTGCAGCATATAGAATATAGGGTATGATGTAGATACCGGCATTGGATTTTGTGAAACGGTGACAGGTCATAACCCAAAAAGGAGATTCGAAAATTATGACGGACGCATCGGGCAAGAAAAGAGTCGATACTGCTGCGAGAGTCATCCAGGCATCGCCGCAGACTATTTATAAGGCGTTCGTGGATCCGTCGGCTCTCGCTTCGTGGCTTCCGCCAAAAGGTATGCTAGGCCATATCTACGAGTTCGATGCACGTGCCGGCGGTGCCTATCGAATGTCCCTGACTTATGTCGGAACGGACCATTCCGTACAAGGCAAGACTACGGAAAATGCAGATGTCGTCAAAGGGAGATTCTTGGAGTTCGTTCCGAACGAGCGAATTGTTCAGTTGGTAGAATTCGAGTCCGAGGACCCCGTTTTCTCGGGAGAGATGATCATGACATGGACCTTAGCTGCCGTTCCGGAAGGTACCGCGGTTACTATCGTTTGTGAGAACGTACCCGCAGGAATACGCAAGGAAGATCACGACGTTGGCTTGAGATCCTCTCTGGAGAATCTCGCTCTTTACACGGAATGATGATAAGGGACGATAGACCGGTTTGCGCAAGCTGAGTCATGTTCAGAAGCGATGCCGCCAGTTCCTGGGCTTGCCATCTAATCCGAATGATCAAATGTGCTATACTTGTATTGTTGCGATAGGGGGGAGGTCGAAAAAAGCAATGTATGATGACAAAGAGAATACGCTCTATGCAAAGTCTACACTATAAACAACGGCGGTTGTTTGTATAGAGCTGAAAAGTGGAGACCGCCTAAATCATTTAATGGTGAAATCAGTTTATAATGAGACTTTGCTACCTTGAAATTAAAAATATTTTAAGGGGTAGAGTAATCATGAAATATGTCAACGCTGACATTTTACCAGAGGAATTGCTAAAGGAAGTACAAAAATATATTAATGGTGTCATGGTTTATGTACCTAAACCTGAAGGAGTACGCAAGGGTTGGGGCGTGAATTCCGGCAGCAGAACATCTATTAATCGAAGAAACGATGAAATTCGCCAAAGATTCTCTCAAGGCGCTACTGTTGAACAGCTTTCGGAACAATTTTTCCTTTCCCGCGATAGTATTAAGAAAATTGTTTATTCAAAGCTTAAATAGATTATCACTTATACAAAGCCACAACAGATTAATTTCTGATGCGGCTTTTTTGTGCAAAGAATAATTCCTACCTGTTTATTGCATATAATCAAGCGGTTCATGTTGTTAGAATCTGAATAAGGGGAGAGTGTTAACAAATTCAGAAAGGAAGGAAGTATGATGACACAACCTAAACTAAGCTATACGATTTGGTTTTCGCAGAGGACGGGAAGTACATTGCTCAACTATGCTCTGGCCTCGACAGGGGTTGCAGGGGATCCCTGTGAATGGCTGCATTATCAGAATAAAAACCCCGCCACATTGAAGCGCGAGGAGCTTGAACGGATATGGCAATACGGAACTACGCCGAACGGTGTATTCGGGTTGAAAATTGGTTTTGAACAGAGATGGATCGACGCATTCCGCACGATGTTCGTGCTCCCTCATAATGCTTCACGGGCGGAAGTATGGAGTGCCGCCTTCCCAAATTGCTCCAAGCATATATATATGACGCGCCGTAACAAAGTCAGATTGGCTGTATCGTGGTGGCGAGCGATCGTATCCGGCGAATGGCATCGGAATTTCGGGGAACATCCACAGGAACATCATATTGCTGATAAGTATAATTACGAAGCAATTCATCATCTGATCTTTCAAAGTACGATGTGCGAAGCGGCAATCGAGGACTTCCTCTCCGAGTCCGATATCGTACCGCTGACGATTGTATACGAGGATTTTATTCAAGATTATAAGGGAACGGTCATGAAGGTGTTGGAATTTTTGGATATTCCGACGGATAACGTTAAAGTAGCCCCGCCGGCATTGGATAAACTGGCAGATGATGTTGCAGAGCAGTGGGTGCAACGGTTTCGTGAAGAAAGTCAGAAAGGATGGGAGAATATACGATGGTAATCATTCTCTGCGATAATCATGTACGGATCGTCTTTCATGACAGGTTCTATGATTCTACATAGCGGAGTACGAAAGCTGAAAACAAGCAGCGCCTTCTCAGGTATGATTACCGAACATCACGGCTGGATCGATATGGCAACCATGTGGCAACAAATTCGGTCGGCATGGCGCAAACCTGCGATGTTCTCGACGGAGAAAGCTAGAGCTGCTATGTGAATTGGGAGGGATGAGTTATGCAATTAAACTCACTTGTAAATTTCCGATTCAGATCACTCTAACAGTCGAACCTTCATAAAAGCCGCCTTGCAGCAAAGTATGCTCGTACGGAAGATGGGGATTCGCCATGCGCCACAACATGCGTTCGGCGGCGCGGATTCCCGATTCCCGGATCATGAGCGCCGGCCGGGATAGTTCGGGTACAAAGGCATTCTCGGCATGCGCCAGACTGATCAGCGAAATATCGTCGGGTATTCGCTTGCCGAGCAGGCTGCATGCATGATAGATCCAGACAAGTTCGTGATTGATCGCACTCAAGATAGCTGACGGTTGGAATTGCCGCAGCTTCTCCGTTAGCTGCGCCGACCATATTTGTTGGCCTCCCAATCCCCCAATCATATGATCGTCCGGGTTCACGCTGAGCCCGCCCTCTTTCATCGCGTTCAAGAAAGACTGCCATCGCAATATAAACCCTCTGTGAATGTCTATATTCCCGATATACATGATTCGTCTATGTCCCTTGGACAGGAGATAGCTCACCGATTGATGAATCGCTGTCCCTACATCCCATACGACGCTATCCACCTTAGCCGCAGGTCCCGGGAAGTTGATCAGAATTCTCGGGATCGAATACTGCAGCAAATGCGCTTCCTGAACACGTCCGATCATCGGCGTAACAAAAACGCCGTCGCAATATTCCAGTTGATGGGTTTTGGACCAGTTTTGCAAGGTGCCATGCTCGAGACGATAAGGAATCGTCACCGTTTCAATGGAATGGCCGTATTCCGACAGCTTCTCCTGCAGCCCGCTCAATATGAGAGGGACCAAATCAAATGTTTCATACTTGTCGGAAATAACCATCTTGAACCTGGAAGGCTTATGGGGATGGAGCGGAATCCGTTCGACCGCATGAACCCGTTCCTGATCCTTGGTCCGGTATCCGATTTCCTGCGCCACTTTATGGACTTGATTCCGGGTCTCCTCGGACATGCCGGGCAAACCGCGCAATGCTTTGGAAACCGTATGAACCGAAAATCCCGACTGCCGGGACAAATCTTGCAAAGTTACCGTTTTCTTCTTCCGCATCTGAAATCACCTTCGATTCGACATTGTTTTTACTTTGATTTTAATTAAAATGAAAGTTTTCTTCAACTAGAAATGAAACTTTAATTTGAATAAAATCGAATTGGAATCGGATACCACGACAAACATACAGACGCAGCAAGGGGAGGAGAACTATGCCATGCGCATCATCGATTTTACGAAGCTCAAGTACGACGCCGGCTCGGCCGTTGAGAAGAACCCGCTAACGATTAACGCCGATTTATGCATTTTCGGGGGAAGCTCGGCCGGGATTGCCGCAGCGATCCAAGCACGCCGGATGGGCATGGATGTGGTCATCGTCGAGTCAAGCCGTCATTTGGGCGGACTGACGACAGGCGGGTTAGGCGCGACGGACATTGGCAACAAAGCAGCGATTGGGGGGATTGCCCGCGAATTTTACGGCGAGGTCGGCAAGCATTATGGGAGTACGGAGCCGGATGGAACAAAATGGACATTCGAACCGGGCGTTGCCAAACAAATCTATTTGAATTGGTTGCAATCTGCAGAGGTTCCCGTCTACTTCAATCAGCGGTTGGAGAAGGTAGACAGGCAGAATGGGAAAATCTCGCGGTTGATCATGACAAACGGCAACCGGTTCAGCGCCGCGGTCTTTATCGATGCCACCTATGAAGGAGACTTGCTGGCGAGCGCCGCAGTCGCTTATCATGTCGGGCGGGAAGCGAACTCGGTTTACCGTGAA
This sequence comes from Paenibacillus hemerocallicola, assembly GCF_006265175.1. GTDB lineage: Bacteria > Bacillota > Bacilli > Paenibacillales > NBRC-103111 > Paenibacillus_AB > Paenibacillus_AB hemerocallicola. The sequence continues at coordinate 191,198 of NZ_VDCQ01000003.1, forward strand.
ACGCTGAATGGCGTTCATTACGGGCATCCGAACCATAATTTCAAAGTTTGGGTCGATCCTTACACGATTCCGGGAAAACCGGACAGCGGTTTGATCCCGGGTGTGACGGATGCTCCCGTACTGCGGCAAGGGCAGGGCGACGCGAGCGTGCAGGCATACAATTTTCGCATGTGCCTGACAAATGTCCCGGACAACCGGATACCGTTTCCGCAGCCGAACGGCTACGATCCCGATACGTATACGCTGCTGTCTAGGTACATTCAAGCGGGGGTATGGGATGCATTGTGCCTGCACAGAATGATGCCGAACGGGAAAACCGATCTGAACAACTTCGGGGCGATTTCCACGGATCATATCGGAGGCGGCGACAAATGGCCGGAAGGCGATTCGCATACCCGGGAACGGTTGTTTCAAGACCATCTCCGGTACAACTTGGGGATGCTGTACTTTCTCAGCCATGACGAAAGGGTGCCGGAATCGATACGCCGGGAAGTCGGTCAATGGGGGCTTCCCGCAGACGAATATCCGGACAGCGGACACTTCACGCCGCAATTGTATGTTCGGGAAGCGCGCAGAATGATTTCGGAGGTCGTCATGACGGAGCGCCATTGCCGCGGATATGACGTTGTCGACGATCCGGTCGGACTTGCGGCGTATTCGATGGATTCCCATAACTGCCGCAGGCTCGTAATCGACGGGAGATGCATCAATGAAGGAAATGTGGAGGTTGCTCCCGGTGCGCCTTATCCGATATCGTATCGCGCCATCGTACCGAAAGGAGAGCAATGCGTGAATTTGCTCGTGCCCGTCTGTTTGTCCTCCTCGCATATCGCTTTCGGCTCGATCCGCATGGAGCCTGTCTTCATGATTTTGGGACAATCGGCGGCGACGGCGGCCGCGCTCGCTCTGGAAGCAAGCTGTGCCGTGCAGGAGGTCGACTATTCGAAGCTGCGGAACAAGCTGTTGGCGGACAAACAAGTACTGGAATGGAAGAAATGAGAAGCTGGGGGAGTAGCGGATGGCTGTAAATAGAAGATTGTACCGAACGGGCTGTGTAATGATAGTTAGCTTGTCATTACTCGCAGCCTGTTCGCAAAACGCGGGCGAGAAGCGGAAATCACCCGGGGACGATGCGAGTTCCGACCCCGGTGCCGCTTTGTCGGCTCCCGTCACACTGCACTATTATACGAATGACAACACAAAATGGCTGGAGCTCGAGAAACAGCTGATCGCGAAGAAATATCCGAATGTAACCTTGAAAGTGACGCTGGAAGCGGATCAAAAAATGGACCAATTGGTTACCGCGGGCGAGCTCCCGGACTTCATCTCGTTCAGTCTCGGCTCGTTCTGGGATTTGAAGAGCTACGGCCTCATTTCCGATATGGCTCCGTTGATGAAGAATCACCGGTTCGACGACAGCCGTTATATTCCTGGCGTACTGGAAAGCGTGCGGTCTTACTCCGATCGGGGAGAGATGCTTTTTCTGCCGTTTGAGCTCAACAGCAACGTGCTTTTCTACAATAAAACGATATTCGACAAATTCGGCGTCTCCTATCCGCGCGACGGAATGACCTGGGAGGTGGTATACGAGCTCGCGCGCAAAGTGTCGCGCAAAGAAAACGGGACGGAGTATAAAGGCTTTCTATTTCAGCATCAAAATCTCGTATGGAAAAACCAGCTGGGCCTTCCGTTCGTCGATCCGAAAACGAACAAGGCGGCGATCCATACGGCGGAATGGAAAAAGTGGCTCGACGTGATGGGCGGTTTTTACTTTCTGCCGGACAACGATTACAAAAACGTAAGCTTCTACAAAGATCAGACGGTAGCGATGTGGACCGGGGCGAACATAGTGTCGTCCGTAGTCGAGGCTTCCGCCAGCACCGGATTGAACTGGGACGTAGTATCATTGCCGCAATTCGGCGGCAGCGCGAACGGCGGGACGCAGATGATTGCTCCGTTCTATGCGATTCCTCCCGGAAGCAAGCATAAGGATGAAGCGTTCCAGGTCATTTCTTACCTGCTGTCGGAAGAAGTGCAGGTCGCCAAGGCGAGACAGGGCAAAGTTCCGATCGTGAACAGTCCGGCGGCGACGCAAGTATTTGCGGCCGATTTGAAAGGAGTTTCCGGTAAAAATATGGGAGCCTTCCTGAAGGATAAAATCGGGAAGCCCGCAGTCGTGACGCAATATGACGGGATCGCCAAGGATGTTTTTTACAAGACCGCTCTCGGCAAAGATTTTTATAGCCGCACGAAGGATGTCAACACGATTCTTCGCGAGGTTGAAGAAGAAATCAATCGGAAGATCAAGGAAGTGCAGCAGTAAATCATACCCATCGGAAAGAGATGAGCAGCTCAATGAAGCGTCATGAAGTAAAACGGATATTGTCCGGCCCGGCCATGTTACTCATCCCGCTTATGCTGGCATTAACCGGATGCGGCGGCGAACGGGGGAACGAACCGGCAACGAAGGAGATGGAAAATAGACCCGTCGACACGACACCGGTCACCTTGCAGCTGTTTCTGCAGCAATCTGTCTCGGATCAAGATGTGAACCAAATATGGATCGAGCCGCTCAAAAAGATTTATCCGCATATTACATTAGAGTTAATAAGACCGGGTAAGGACGTCACGATCGACTCCTTGATCGCGGCAGGGAAAATTCCGGATATGATTTATGCGTTCAACGGCATTTTGCCCGGTTACTATTTGACGGATCTGCTTATGGATATGTCGCCGCTGATCAAGCAGCATCAGATCGATTTGTCTCGTTTCGATCCGGCCGTCATGCAATCGATCGCGGCCGTCTCCAAGGAAGGAAGCATCGTCGCATTGCCGTTCACGAATCAATTCGCCGCATTATACTACAATAAAACGTTGTTTAACCGGTTTGGCGTTCCATATCCCAAGGACGGCATGACATGGGACGATGCCGCAGAGCTGGCCAAAAAATTATCGCGATCCGAGGGCGGCGTGAAATTCGCCGGAATGGATGTAGAAACGGTGTCAAGGGTTGCCAGGCCTCTAGCTGCACTCAAAATCGACGGCGCGACGGATAAAGCTTCGGTAAACACGGAGGCATGGAGGAAAGCGTTTGACCTTGTTCGAACGGTCTACACGATACCTAATAATGAACGGCCCAGCAATACGAACTCCTTGAACCGATTCATGAAGGAGCAGTCCGTAGCCATGCTCGGAACGGTCAACATTTTGGCTCAAGGCCTTGAAGACGCCATGAAGCAGGGGCTCGATTGGGATATGGCGCAATACCCGAGCTACAAGGAATATCCCAATGTGTCGACGATCGTAGACAGTCACGTCTTCTCGATTACGAAAACAAGCAAGCATAAAGACCAAGCGATGCTCGCCTTGAAGGTGTTCACTTCGGATGAAGTACAGCTGAAGAGCACCAAAACGACCGGAAGATTAACGATATTAAATAATAACGACGTTAAACAACAGCTTGGAAAAGATATGCCTTTCTTGCAAGGAAAACATTTGGATGCGGCTTTCAAGAGCAAGATCATCGCCTCTCCGGCTTTTTCCCGATTTGAATTCGGAGCCAACAGCAATGCCTTGACGGATGCCATGTATGAATATATCGACGGCAAAGACATCAATACTACGCTCCGGGATTTGGAACAAAAAATCAATACGAACATCGCAAACAGTAAATAAGCGTCAGTTCGGAGATGATTCAATCGCAATCTAGATTAACGAATCGGAGGTGGAACAGGTGACGGAGTCCATATGGTTTGCGACAGACCATTACATGCGCAACTTGCGGAAGAACGTGAAACGGGAGTTCGATTATACTCGCGTGCCGGATGGGGGCGACTGGAACAATTGGCAGAAGTCGTTCCGACGGCGTCTATATTTCGGCCGGTAACGGACTTGAATATTTGTAAGCACTTACAATGATAAGGGAGCGAATTCCATATGTCCTACGAGCATAAAATCAGCAGAAGAAAACTGTTGGCCGCCATAGGCATGACCGGCGCGGCTGCGGCGATGTACGCTTCATCTATAGGAAACGCTGACGGGAATGAGGAAGCGGTCTCCAAATCGGTGTACGGCAAAGGCGGCAAACACGGACTCATGTTCGCCGATTCAAGCCGGGCAACGACAATTGCGGAGTTGCGGGCAGAAACGAGTCCGCTCGAAGGAGTCGTCTATTATGTCATCGACGCCGGACAGGAAGGACCGTTTCTGTACGATCCGGCCGATACGACATCCGCCGATAACACCGGCATAATTGTAGTTTCCGTATCCGGAGCGCGATTCAAACGAATCCGGGAAGCCGGATATGTCGATGCAAGGTGGTTCGGGGCCAAGGGAGATGGTGTGACCGACGACACCGAAGCGATCAACCGGGCGATCGGAGACGGAGGTGTAACGGTGCATATCCCGAAAGGGACTTACCTGATTCACGCCGATGCCACGTCTTCCGGACAGCTCAATGCGGGAATTCAGGCGAAGGACGACACCACGATCTACATTAGCCCGGGTGCCGTCCTGAAAGCAAAACCGACCGCTTCCCAAAGGTATACGATCATCAATATTTTCGGAAAGCGGAACGTAACCGTCGAAGGCGGAGGCAGCATCGTCGGAGAACGAATCGAGCATCTCGGCACGACGGGGGAATGGGGGTACGGCATCGCCATCGGCGGCTCGGAGCAAGTACTCGTACGCGATATCCGGATCGACGACTGCTGGGGCGACGGAGCGGTTCTCGGCTCTTACCAGGTGAAAACGAACGTTGCCCGCAACGTTACGTTCCGAAATGTACGCTGCGACAACAACCGCAGGCAGGGCATCAGCATCATTGCTGCGGAAGGCGTCCTCCTCAGCGAATGTTACTTCGGCAATACGAACGGTACGCTCCCCCAAGCCGGCATCGATATCGAGCCGGATTCGGGCACGGCCGTTGCGGGTGTAGTCATTGCCGGATGTCTATTCGAGAACAATGCCGGCGGAAACTTGGTCTTGAACGGTATGAACGGGCCGATAAAACACGTTATCGTCGAATCGAGCCGGTTCCGAGGTGTGAATGGAGGAATTACTTCACAACAAGCGCAGGACGTCCGGATAAGCGGCAATTGGATCGATACCCCGGCCCGGAGTATTCATCTTAATAAAAGCAGCAACCACATCGTCGAAGGAAACCAAATTCAAAACAGTACCGATCGGGGCATCGATGTGAGGTTCTCCACATCCGTCGTCATGGCGAACAACCACTTTTACAATATCGGATCGAACAGCGTACGGCTAAGTCAATCGAACTATTGTCTGTTCGAAGGAAACGTAATCGACGAATGCGGGAAAACGACCAACAGCTGCGACGTAATCGTCACGTCCTCCGCCAGTTATAACAGCATTCAAGGCAATATGATCCGCAATCGGTTGAAGCATGCGGGCAAAGCCATTTCTGGAAGCGGAGCGACAATCGTACTCGCTGCCGAGGCATCCGCGGCAAACGACGAATACAACGGAATGCTGATCACGATTACCGGGGGCACGGGGCTCGGACAGAAGCGGAAAATCGTCTCCTACAACGGTACGAGCAAAACGGCCTCATGCAGCGCGAACTGGACGATCGCGCCGGATGCCACTTCGGAATATGAGATCCGATACGGATCGGCGAATGCGATCCTCGTAACGTCGTCCTCGGAAAAATACAACATGATTCACGGCAATCAGCTGTTGTTCGGAACGACCCTCCCCGAATCAAGCGGAATCAACGATCTGGGTACCGGAACGTCGATCCAAAACAATGTTGCCTTCGCGACGATATAGGCAGTTGGGCCGCCTCCGACAGGGAGGGCAACCCACTATTGGAACATGTAAAACCTTGATTAAATCTTGAACCAAACTTGCGACACAAGAATACCCTCATAATAAATGGTATGATAGATAGAAAAGATACCTATCGGGCGTTCTTAACTAAACGTCGAGGCAGGAGGTTTTCTTTAAAAAGCTCCGCAACGAAGGATGAGCAGGTACATGACAATGGCGAGACCGTTGGCGAAGGTGGCAGGTGCGGCATTCATCCTGTTCGGGATGAACGGTTTGATCAACTATGCGCTGATGAAGCCGCTTAACGGCGCGTCGGACGCGGTCAACCGGTTCCGCTACCATTTGGACGATGCCGTATTCACGTTGCTATTTGTTTTCATAGCGATTGTTTTTTGGGCGATGTTTGCCGTTCTCCCACGGGAGCGCGGGTATTTTTATCTTGGCGTGATCTCGTTATTGACATCGCTGCAGCTGTTTTGGGATTGGGATGACAAAAGCTTATTGTTCGGACCTTTCGCGGAAGTTCCATACGGGTCGTTGGTTATCAAATGCGGCATTGTTTTCCTGCTGTTCTCTTTTATCGCTTACTTGCTGGGAACCGCAAAAAGACCGATCACCCGCGGACTCCTCTGGGCGGAAGGCGTGCTTTGGGCGACGATTTTCACAGCGACGCTGCTATCGGCCGACGAATCTTTGTTCATTGTCCTCAACCGGCTGTTTCTGGTTCTAGTATTCTTAAACATGGCGCTCTGCATCTCGCAATTTCTAACGTTGTTACGCCGCAACGAACATCAAGCGGAGCTCCGGTGGATTGCGTTCGGATTCGTCTTATTTGCGCTCGTTCTGCTGCCTGATCCGGTGAAAGATTTGATGGAAGAAGTCGAGGGACGCCATCTCGGATATCGTTTTGTATTCTGGGAGCAATGTCTGGAAGATACGTTCCCGTGGGCATTGCTCTCGTTGTTGACGGTGTTCGGCGTGGTGTTTTTTCGCCGGTTCGTCCAGACGCTGAAGGACAATAGGGCCGTTACTGAAGAGCTTTGGTCGAAAAACGCGGCCCTGGAGCAGGAAATGGATACCCGGCAGCGGTTGGATCAATTGTTGTCCGAGATGCTGCGTACCTACCGGGTCGCCGATTGGGAGAAATGCGTCATCCGGGAAGGACAACGATATTTTCAACCGCATGAGTTTGTTTTGGTGAAGTACGATGAAGCGAATGGGTCCATTAGTCTTGAAGGAGCCAACGATCCTTCTTCTATTGAGGAGGACATCGGAGAGACGCTGCGATCGAAACGGAATCCGATGTCCCCCGGAGAGGCGATGATTACACCTTCGATGGTGCTAGGATCGGCTGGGGGCACGAATGAAACGAAGCTTTTTTTGGCGGTACATTCCGCGGATGTCGGTCCGGTCTACGTTGAAGAACGAGCCAAGTTCGCCTTATCGCTCATGTCGAAATATGTGTCGATCTTTTATGAATACTTTCAATTGCTTGAGGGCCGGTTAAAGGAAATGGAGCAAAGGCAAGCTGACGGCGCGCCTTGGCTGTCCAAGCTGTTCATGCAGATGGTGGAAAAGGAACGGAAACGGCTGGCCTCCGATCTTCATGACGAGGCGTTGCAAGAACTGCTCCATATTCGCCGCTTGTTGGATCGAGCGTCGATCGGACAATCGTCGCCCGAAGACATGGAGCAATTACGGCTTGGTTTGGATAACGCCGAGTTCATGATCCGGGAAACGTGCCGAGAGCTGATGCCGTCTTTTTTGTCCGATCAAGGCGTGCTGCATGCGATTTCCAGACTAGTGGAGAAAACCCGGCTGCGGGCCGACTTTCATCTGGAATATTATCCCTTGCCCCTAACCGCTTCTCTCAGCGACGAGCAAACGACGACGATCTATAGAGTCGTGCAGGAGCTTATCAATAATGCGGTGAAACATTCGGAAGCCAGCCGGGTAGCATTGGAGGTCGGTCAGCAGGGAGGAGAGTTGCATATCCGATATACGGATGACGGTAAAGGTATGGAGACCGGTATCGATTTCTCTTCTACGAACCGCTTCGGATTAAGAGGCATTGCGGAGCGGATTCGCATGGCCGGAGGGGAAGTATTGGTGCAGTCAGCGCCCGGCCAAGGGGTTGCGGTCCGGTGTACCTTGCCAGTCTAGTGCGGTGTACCGAAAATAACCGGTTACACATCCACGTTCAGCCACCTTAACTCGATCCCCTTCATGACCGCCTCCTGGCGGGAGGACACACTCAATTTCTCGAACAGATGGGAGATCATATATTCGACATTGCGCTGGCTCATGAAAAGCCGGTCCGCAATGTCTTTATTTTTATGCCCCTGCGCGATCAGCTTCAAGACGGCTAATTCTTTATCCGTTAACGTCCGGTTAGCGGCCCCGGCCTTTGAGCCCGGGCCGAGGGAGCGGCTATCTTTGGTTCTCAGCTGCTTGGCGAGATGAAGGGGAAGAACCGTTAATTGCTGCATGGCTAGCTGAAGACTACCGATAAATTCCGGTTCGCCGAGCGATTTCTCCATAATGCCGGTTACCCCGATCTCGATCAGTCTGTCGTAATGCTCCGAGATGTCCTCGCCGGTCAAAATGACAATGGTCGCAGCCGGATGGCGCTGCAGGGTCGCTTCCGACAATTCGAAGCCGTTCATCCCCGGCAGCTTCAGATCAAACACGAATAGATCGAAAAGGGCTTGATCCATCCGGTTCAGTGCTTCCGCTCCGCTTGATGCGATTGTCACGTTGAAGCCGTGTTTTTCCAATATGATGGCGGTTCCGGCCAAAAAGGTCCGGTGATCGTCTACCAATAAAATATGTTTCAAAACGGATACCCCCACATGACGCTCCTTTGAAATGATTTCAGTATACCATGCCGGACGTATGGATTCACCGCAACTGTCGCGAGCGAGACCGAAACAATCACCCTTTTCTGCCGAAGTTCGATTTGCGCGGATACGCCTCATTCTTTCGGTGAGCTTCCTATGAATGCCGTGTTACCGTAGAAGCATGAACACCGGGAAGGGGATACAAAAATGGAAAAGCGGTTGATCTATCTGGATTCGTTGAAAGTATTCATGACGGTGCTGGTCGTGCTTCACCACACGGCGATCATTTACGGTGGATCGGGAAGCTGGTTTTATTACGAGCATCAGGACGATGTTGTCGTTAACACGTTATTAACGATGTTTACGGCCGTCAATCAGTCGTTTTTTATGGGGTTGTTTTTCTTCATATCCGGTTTTGTGACGCCTGCTTCTTATGATCGTCATGGGGCAGGCCATTTCCTGAAGTTACGCCTGTTCCGGTTCGGCATTCCGCTGTTATTCTACATGCTGGTGATCGCTCCTCTTCTGCAGTATGTTGCCTCCGGATATAACGGTTCTCTGGGTACCTTTATACAAGAAGAAATAATCCCCAATCCACTTCAAGGTGTCATTGCTTTTGCTGTGGGGCCGTTGTGGTATTTGGAGGCGCTGCTGCTGTTCTTTGCCGGGTATGCCGGGTTTCGCAGGCTGACCGCAGGCAAATGCCGCGGCAAACGCATCGCCTTGTCGCCGAGTTTGATAGCCGGCTATGTCGTAGCCGTTGCGGCAACGAATTTTGTGATACGTTTGGCATACCCCGTCGGAGAAGATGTTTTGAATTTGCAGTTGGCCTATTTCCCGGCTTATATCGGCTTGTTCATGGCGGGCGTTGCTGCCTATCGCGGGCAATGGCTGCAGCAGCTCACCAATGACTCGGCGCGGAAATGGAAGTGGGTGGTCGTAGTGCTGATCATTTTGATGGCTGCAGGGATGGCGCTCGGAGGAGCAATGGAAGGAGATATCTCCATGTTTATGGGAGGAATTAGTTGGCAATCGGCATTCTATTCCATGATTGATCCGCTGATGGGTCTGGGCATTTCCTATGTACTGTTGGTATGGTTTCGCGAGCGTTGGAGCGCGGCAACGAAGTCAATCGGATGGCTGTCCGCCAACGCCTTTCTTGTGTATATCCTTCATGCGTTGTTCGTCACCTACGCGGCCTTTGCGCTTCGTGATCTGGGTTGGAACCCGATGATGAAATTCATATTGGCCGGTTGTGCCGCGGTCCTTCTTTCCTACACGGCGGCATCGCTCATCCGGCGAATCCCCGGTGTCAAGAAGGTGGTTTGAACATCGTATGCGGACACCAAGCTCGAGGGTGAAACGGAACGGCGGGTATTGCAAGCCAGCCAATTTTAAAGTTGTACAAAAGTATACTATTGTCGGCAATCCGCAGAGGACGACTGCGTCGGGCAAGCTGTGCAGCGTCCACCCTTGCGAGGGTTACGAGGGCGGTGCCGGCCCGACGCCAGGCTATAGTGATAAGATTCGAGTAACAATGGACAAGTTTCGCACATTAAAACTAGGGCTGTGGCAGGTCGCGGTAAGGCACGCTGTTGCAGCCCCATCCGGTTTTTTGGCCGCCGAGTCCGCCTTGTTTGCTTGTGTCAGCCAAATTGCGATTGGACCGACTCATTTCTCGAGAATCACTCACAGAAAGGAGGAAAATAAAGAGAAATATCGAATTCAATACTTCCTAACCGGACAGCTCATGCTCCGGTCTTTCTAGAGAAGTTTTGTAATCCGTGATTGTATCGTGTAGCTATGGAGGAGTTTCAATGATTATAAGCACAGACTTGAGAGATCGTTCGCTTGGGTCAAAAATCGGACCAACGAAATGAAGATGGCGGTACTAGGGAAGTATCCCTGGGCCGCCATTTCTTGATTCCGGTCTATAGTGATCGTTGGCAATGAGCTTATGTCCGCCCATTTTTTGCAGCTTCTTTTCGGGCAGCTGCGCTAAGCCCTGGAAGCGGAACAAAAGCGATGGAATGGCCCTTCTGTACGGCGGTGGGGGCGACTCCGGTAAATTTTTTGAAGATGCGATGGAAATAAGATTGCTCGCAGTATCCGAGATGATCGGAAATTTCCGCAATTGTCATGCCGCCCCCTTTCAACAATTCGCAGGCCACGGATACTTTGACCTGATGAATGTAATCGATGGGCGTTTGTCCCAGCATTTCCTTGAATATTCTCGTAACGTGGTTCGGGGATCGGTCGATGTGATGCGCCAAGTCGGACAGCTGAATCGGCTTGCAATGATTGTGCACGATATAGTTTTGCAGTCTGTTGATCAAGTCCTTTTTGACGGCTGAGCTATGTTTGTGCCGCGCATCGTGAATCAATCTCCCGACCAACTCGAGTAAGATCCCTTGGCAGATCAGATGCCCCCCGTGCACTTGATCGAACCATTGCATCAGAAGCATGGAGAAACGCTGCCTGAAGTAGTTGGCGTTGTGCATGCTCCATTTGAATACGACGTGTTCGCGCAATACGTCCAAGGCTGCTTCCGCCTCACCTGAAGCAGTGAAGTGCGCGGAATATTTCTGATGCGGGCCTTTGGCATCGTTTTGGCAGGAACGTATCGTGCCGGAGGGGATAAACAGAACGTCCCCTTCGTGAAGCTCGAGCACTTCTTCTTTTACTTGGTATATAACTTTTCCGCCTGAAACGAAGATCAGAATATGGTGATAAACGGGCTCGTCACGGATTTGCCATTTCTCGATGCGGTCGTCGTACAAGACGGATTTCAAAGTAAACATGAGAGCAATCTACCTCTCCCTCTCCAAACCGGAAAGCGATTTTGTCCTTAACGGGGTAAGGTGCTTATTCTATTCTACGTACGAGTTCAATGTCCTTTTTCATCGGATGCAATTAATAAAAGGGTTGAATCGTTCAAAAAGAATCGCTAACGTTCATGGATATTGAAATCGCGATCGTGATAAATTGGAGGTAAGTTTAAGGCAGAGGGGGTTTCGAATATTGAGTGAAAAAATAAAGATCATTGACTGCGATGTACACAATTCGCTAAGAAGCGAAAGAGACTTGCTGCCCTACTTGCCTGATGCGTGGAAGGACCGGGTAGCCCAATCGGGACTCGGCCTGATGTACTCCGGGTACTACTCTCCCGTCGGCGTCGGACGGCAAGATGCGATGCCTCCGGGCGGCGGCGGCGTCGGATCGGATCCGGATTTCGTCATCAAGCAGCTGATGGAGCCGTATAACATGGAATACGCGATTTTGACCGGCAATTTGTTCAGCGTATCGGTAGGCCATGATCCGGATTTTGCAGCTGTCGTGGCTAGCGCTTATAACGATTATTTGATCGAACATTGGCTCGACAAAGATCCCAGGTTCAAAGGCTCCCTATTCGTCGCTTTGCAGGACCCGCAACTAGCCGCCAAAGAAATCGACAGGCTCGGTTCCCACCCAGGCTTCGTCCAAGTGGTGAGCAGCAGCGCTTCCCGAATGCCGCTCGGCCAACGGTATTATCATCCGATCTATGAAGCGGCCGAGAGAAACGGTCTGCCAATCGCGCTCCATCCCGGAGCGGAGGGGGCGGGACAGGCCAATCCGCCTACGGCGGCGGGTTATCCGACGTGGTACATCGAATGGCATACTTGTCTTTCGACGACATTCATGGCGCATCTCACCAGTCTAATATGCGAGGGCGTATTCGAGAAATATCCGCGTCTGAAATTCGTATTTATCGAGGGCGGCGTATCATGGCTGCCGCATCTGATGTGGAGGCTCGATAAAAACTACACGGCGCTGCGTTCTCAAGTACCTTGGCTGAAAAAAATGCCGAGCGCTTACATTCGCGATCACTGCTTCTTCACGACTCAACCGATTGAGGAGCCGAGCCAACCGTCCCATCTGAAGCATATTTTCGAAATGATCGACGCGGAGCACATTTTGCTTTATTCCAGCGACTACCCGCATTGGGATTTCGACTCTCCCGATCACATTCTGAGATGGTTGAAGCCGGAAGAGCGGAGACGCATTTTTTACGAGAATGCCAAGCAGTTATACAAGCTGTAGAGAGGAAGGCACCATGACTGTACATGTTGTAGGCACTGCCGATCAGATTGGCGAAGGAGAATATCGCGTATACGACGTCTCGGGTCGTTCCATCGTGATTTACAATATACAGGGAGAATATTACGCGTTATTGAACTACTGTCCTCATCAAGGGGCTGAAATGTGCAAAGGGCGGGTGTGCGGGACGAACTTGCCCTCCGATGTATATGAGTATGCGTTCGGGCGAGTTGGCGAAATCGTCAGATGTCCATGGCACGGCTGGGAATTCGAGATCAAAACCGGTAAATCGCTCGTCCGCGCAAATATGAGGCTGCTCCGCTATGAGGTTGTCCTCGAAGACGGCAAGCTAGTGGTAAAGATATAACGTTGAGTGCCAAGTGGAGTAGAGGTGAACATGCAGCACGAAATGAAAACGTTTACATTTGTATTGCTGCAGCGATTATGCGATTTTAGGAAGAAAGCGAACGACTTAAAAGGGGGACAAGCACGTGGCGATCTTATCGAAAAAAATGGGAATGGTGCCTTTATTGTTCATGCTGCCGCTTGCCGCTTGCGGCAAATCAGACAGCGGTTCCGCAGGTAATATACCTGGCGCGCAGATACCACCGGCGGAAATTGTTTTCTACGGGGGCTCGACTCAGCCGAAAGATTTCTTCGATAAACAGTACGGAGAATTGCTTTATAAAAAATTTCCTCAGCATACGTTCAAGTATATTCAGATGCCCAGCACGAACCTTCAGGAAGGTACGGCCAAGCTGCTGGCGGAAGGCCAGCGGATCGATATTTTCTATAATAATATCGGGATTTTCGAGAATACGCTGTTTTCGTTCGGGATGCAGTACGATATGACCGATCTGATGAAGAAGCATCAGGTCGATCTGGGCCGGCTGGAGCAAGAATCGATCAAAGCGATGAAGCAGTTTTCCGGAGGAAAAACGTACGGCGTTCCGGTCACCGATATGAAATTTGTATTATTCTACAACAAAGATATATTTGATAAATTTGGCGTCGCTTATCCGAGAGACGGCATGACGTGGGATGAGGCGATAGAGCTTGGCAAGAAGCTGACGAGATTTGAGAACGGCATTCAGTATGTCGGTTTGAGTACGTCCCCCAGTCAATTCATTGCTCAGAACCAGTTGTCCATCCCGATAGTCAACAACCAGACGGAGCTGCCGACTATAAATACGAACGCCGGCTGGCGCAAGCTGTTCGATGCGCTGTTCGTGCAGCCGATGCAGGATAACGGCGTTCGCAGCAAGATTGGAACATTGAAATCGATACCGGCCAACGATGCGTTCGTGACGAAGCAAGATTTGGCGATGTATGCGTACAACATTGCCATCTATATCAGCCCAAGTTTAATTCCGGCCATGCAGCAATTCAATTGGGATATGGTTACGGTGCCCGTCTTCCCCGAAGCGCCGGGAGTCGGTTCGCAGACGACCCCGTTTTACTTCGGCTTGACCAACATGACGAAAGAGAAGGACGCCGCCATGGAAGTGTTGAAGTTTATGATTTCGGACGAGTACCAGAGCTGGGTTTCCCGGCGCGGCTTGATTCCGACCTTGATGACCGAGGAAACGAAGAGAGAGTATGGGAAGGAAACGGCTTTTCTGGATAAAAATTATGCCGCCCTCTTCAAGTACAAGAACGCGCCGATCCCGCCTTACGCGGATTATACGTTCTCGGTGAACAGCGTATATGCGGCTTCCGCATTGCCAGTGGCGAATGGTACGAAAGATATGAATACGGCGTTCCGCGAAGCGGAGGAGCTGGCACTCAAACGGATCGAAGAAGCCAAGAGGAACAGAACGGCAAAGTAGACGAAATGCGAAAGGTCAAATCGCGGGATTCGCCCATGCGGGAGCTAATCCCGCCCGGACTGCCGGTATATATTCGATCGATTTGTAAACGATTTCATTTTATGTTGTAGGAGGAATGCACGATGGACGATAACCATGTAAAGATGACAGGGCGAAGCGCGGAAGAGACACAAATAGGACGAAACGGCACGATCAGCAGAAGAGCAGTGCTGACTTCGCTTGGTATGGCAGGGGCTGCGGTCATCGGCTCGTCGCTCGGTTCCACTCATGCCAACGCCGCGTCCGTATTGGAATCCGTATACGGAGACAAAGCCAAGAAACCGGATAAGCCGCCGAAAGAACCGCAGTTGATGGACTGCTGTAATACTGCGGTTCTGAAAAGCGTGCTTGATCTTCTCGCCGCACCGAAGACAATAGATACGCTGTACATCTTGCAGGGATACCACGCGATTATGGATTATGGCGGCGGCCTGTTCTATTGGAACCCGGGCAAGCCGAAGAGCGAGCATAACGGCGGAACCGTAATAAGTCCGACTGTTCCGTGGGACGGATCTCGCGCCGATCTTTCCAACTTTCTCCTTGGCGTTGGCGAGACTCAGCCAAACGGGCTTGGATGCTTCTGTCGTCCTGAACTCGAATGCTATCCGGTACAAATGTTCGGCGCGATTGCCGATTGGGATGGAACAACCGGGTTCGATAACCGGCTAGTTATAGAAACAACAGTCAAGTCTGTTTATAAGACGGTGATCCCGAAGGGGGATTATGGGGTCGGCGCCGCGGGATCCATCTTTATCCAAGGCTACACCGGCAAGCGAATCGAGGGTGAAGGAACGCTTCACAAGATGGGCCGCAAAGGAATTTTTTCGTTTAACACTTGCACGGACATTGCGATCAGCGGGATTAGCATGGATGGACAGATCGTCCGTGACGAGGTTGAAGGCGGCAACATATGGGATGGCACACGTCCTGCCCTCAATTATGCGTTTGCAGTTTCCTTTGCCAATTGCCACCATTGCGAGGTAAGCGGTACCCGCATCTATGATTTTGCTTGGGATGGGCTGGTCGCACAGGGGACAGTCGCGGTGGGCGGCGAGACGGCCACGCTCTCGACCGAGATTGTTTTCCGCAACAATAGGATTAGCTCGATTCGCGGGAGTCAGATTTGGCTTAAAGCCGTTCACGGGGCGGATATTAGCCGGAACAAGCTGTATAACCCGACCGACTTCGCACAGAAGGCCAATGCGGTATTTCTCGTGGAGTGGTGTGAGGAAGTGACAGTAGCGCACAACCGGATGAACTTCATCGGGGACAACGCGGTCGGCATCGGCGAAATGCTGAACAATAATGCATTTGCCCGTAACAAGCGCATTACCGTCGATCACAACCTGATCAAAACGACCCGTTACCACTCCATCTTGGTAGCCCAGGGCGAAGATATCGACGTTACGCATAACATCATACACGAGGCCGGAGCCAAGTCCATTATGCCGGGCAACAACTCGGTCGTTCTCACCGCCGCGATTACAATTATGGCCGGAGGCGTATCGCCCAGCAATGCGAGGGTTTCGGTCCGAGGCAACACGATCCGGGATCCGTATGAGTATGGAATTTATGGATTTGATCGACCTGGTACCTCTTATGCCGCGTCTTCCGAAGACATCTGTATAGAAGGCAACACGATAACCGGAGCGGGAAAGCTGCCTGCGACAACCCGACTGGCAAGCGGCGGTATATTGACCCAATTCCAGAAGGCGGTCAAAATCGGCAGCAACGTCATAGACTACATCACGGGCGACGGAATCCGCGTATTCGGCGATGCGGTAATATCCGGAAACGTGCTGTCTCAGTTGATTGGACTCGGCATTAACGTGCCGGCCGACACGATCTGGGGCAATACGGATCTCAGTTCGGCTCTAACCTTCAACATTGTCAGAGATGCGACACGAACAGGGATAAGCGTGGCAGGTCGCGATCAAATAACATTAACCGGCAACACGACTATCCGATGCGGCAGAGACGTAAATCCGGGAACGGAGAACATAACGACAGCAACCCAATACGCCGGCATTTCTACATACAACGTCAAGTTCGTACAGAGCGGCGGCAATCAAATGCGCGAATGCGGCTCCAGCGGCTTTGTGTCTCGACTGTGCGACTATGTGCATGATACGGGTTCTACAATGTCGGAGAACGGCCAAGTATTTACCGTAAATAACTTGAGGAGCGGAGCCTATCTGGAAGGCAGCGCAACGCGACTGGTCAAGGCGTCATTCCTGCTGCCGCAAGGCGATGGCGGCACAACACAGTATTACCCGATCCGCATCCTGTACGCCGACCCGTCGGCAGTCGCAGTTGACGGCCGGTTCACCAATCATACTGGCGCCAGTCTCGGAGTCAACGCAAAATCTCTGATCAACATTCCATAACAAAGCAGAAGAAGTATATGCCTGCGCCAAAGGAAATCCCCCGACCCATTAGCAGATCAATCATGGAATAGAAACCCGATTGCGGCAGTATGCCTAATATTCATTCGGGAAATGGCTGATGAAGGAACGGGGCTTCCACGGCCTTTGAATTGTGATATGGGACGTTCCGTATTTTATCGCATGACGAAAATACAAATAGGCTAACCAGAAGCTTCTGATTAGCCTATGAATACGAAGCGTATAATTTTTCAAGCTTCACTCTTCCACAATTTCCGCCTTCAAATCGCTTGCAACCTCAACCATCATGGGGATCACCGCTTCATTGGCGCCAGATACGTAGATGTCTCCCTGATAATGCCGGAATGGAATCATCGCAACACCGCAGCTCCACATGAAAAAGTCACCTTCAATGGACATACTGGTGGAGCCCTTCATTGTAAACACGGCTGTGTAGGAAAAATCAGGCTTGGACGAAAAGTACTGTTTGCACTCATCCAAAGTTATGGTTTGCTCCGCATGGTTGTTTACCTGAAGTGCTCTTGTAATACGATAGCGTTTACTCATGAAAAGTGCCTCCAATATCATTCGGTTCCTATAGTTTCCCATGACTAATATTCTAACATGCTGGCTAAAATTTCACTATCCTATCCGCTGCCTTTAGAAGTTCGAAGGGAGGACGATAAAACACGTTTTTTTGTGGAAATGTTCAATGGCGGTACAGGAACTGTTATGTGCTACTTCATCATCAGCCTTCAAGTTACGACTAGGCTCGGATGAATGTTGGCATATCCAGAATTCAGTATAAAATTTTTTTATTTAAAATACCTGTAGCCTTAGTTGTGGCAAGAGTAGTATTATACGATTAGATGATTATCGAATTAGAATATCATCTAATTTTATTCCGAGAAATTCAGCAGGAGGCCGGTATAAATGAGTACTACTTTCTTTCTTGTAAGGCATGCTATAAAAGAAATGGCGATTGGAGATGTCCCAATTACTCCCAAAGGTATATTGCAAGCACAAGCAACGGCTCGAAGATTTTATAATTTACCGATAACAACCATAGTTACAAGTCCACTCCGAAGGGCGAAAGAAACTGCCACATATATTGCATTAAAAACGAAATTAACTTTTTATGAGGATAGTCGATTGCGAGAACGTGCTAACTGGGGTGATTTACCCGAACAAACATTTGATGAGTTTGTCGCGATGTGGGAGCGATGTACACGTGATCGCGACTATATACCACCCGTAGGTGATTCTGCGCAACAGGCAGGTGAACGTTTATCTTCGTTTTTATTAGAATTGGCAATGAAACATCCGTCTGAAAGTAACATTGTTATTGTTACTCATGGAGGATTAATAACTGATTTTCTGGTCCATACATTTTCCGAGAACCAACTAAATGTTCGGCACCCTGATTTTGTGTCAGTACAAAGCGACCTTATTCCTGAGTGCTCGATCACAAAGCTAATTTATGAAAACGGAAATTACAAATTAGATTTCTTTGCATCAGTAGAACATTTAAAATCATGAGAATGCTTTCCTCGATCGGGGCGACCTATTAGCAAAAGCATTTCAAGAAACGGAATCAGCGGCTGCTTCAATGACGGGGGTAGGCAATTAAAGGGGGGAATGGGCGTTCCCGCTAACATGACAACAACCCACTGGCCGTTGACCCGATCGATAGCGGACACCATACCATGCGGCATCAAAGTCCGATTGAAGTCCGGCGTAAATCGAGGGCTTATTAGTTATCGGATCAAGTTCTAGACATTTGGAGACGACCAGAACTTGATCCGATTGCCGACAAGAACAAGAATAGGAAGGAGGGGGTGAAGATTAGGCTATAAAATGATATGCAACAAGATCACCGCATCGTTGATCAATACGTCTCATACACAAGCGTTCGATCCATCACAAGCTTGCGATTGAATACGACATAGATATACAGTCGTCCTGCATCCGTATCCCCCGCATCATAACCGATGCGAACCGTCCCGTCCTCCTCAACTACTAACCCGCTGTATACGAGGTCTGTTATTTGCTCCTCGGGGTGCTGTTCGGCAATGAACTGGAGCGCCTGCTCCTGCAGCGCATCCATACGTTCCCAAGTCTTCTTGATAGCGGAGACATGCGAGCCAATCGCTACCAAATGCAGGCTACTATCCTCCCGATGAAGGAAAGTCTTTAATCTTTCCATTAACATAGCCATCGCATCCGATCTGCCGGATCCTTTACTCTGCCTCCTGGGCTTGCCGCCACTGGCTCGGACTCATGCCGTACCGCTTCTTGAACTGCCGGCTGAAGTAATGGATGCTGGGAAAGCCGTTCGTCTCGGCAATATCTTTGACTGTCAGGCTTGTATTGGTCAAATAGCTTTTGGCCGCATTCATGCGCAATTCCTGCAAATATTGGTATGGGGTTGTCCCCGTGTGCCCCTTGAAGAGGCGAATCAAATAGGAAGAGTCCAAATGAGCCCGCGAAGCCAGCGTTTGCAGCTTCACTTCGTGCAAATAGGCGGTCTCCATATATTGCATCAAATCTTGAACAAGCTGTTTGTTCGGATTCGCTTCCGCAGGCTCCGGATTTGCGGTATCCGACTGGCGTTGCTGCTGGAGCGCCGCGGAAATTTGGAGGAAAAGCTTGCTTACATCGTGCAGGACGATCCGCTCGCGCAATTCGCCGTGCCGAGATAAGCTATCGTTATTCATTATGGCCGCGATGGAATCGGCCGTCGAGCCGATCAGTTCGGCAAGCCCGGGCACGCTTGAAGACAACGCTTCGTCGTCGCTCTGCTTGCGGTTCCATGCAATCGCTTCGCCGACGGAAAGGAACGAAGCGGCCTCCGTAAGCGGCCCCGTCCCTTTCTCCAGCTCCAAGTACCAGTATGCGGCCGAATCGCAATGCTTGTAGAGTTGGTGCGGGACGTTGTCCGGGATCAGAAACAGTGTACGGCTCCCGGAGCGGAATGATTCGTTCATGAATTCGAGCGTCATTTCTCCACGGGTAATGCACAATATTTCGTAGTACGGGTGAGTGCCACCGCCCACGCTGAATTTCTTATTGTCGTCCACTACATTGTGATAAGTGCGAATGATCATCGTATCCCGCCCATTCCCGTCAAGTCGTAATAGCTTTACTATAAGGTACTGGGTAGAGGCGTGTAAACTGGATTAACGCACGACGACAGAGGTGCTGACCGTAGATCCGTGCGAATCGCGTACGTTAATGAAATAGGCTTTGGCTTCCTGCGGAAGGCGAATATAGACGCGCTTGTCCGACCGGTCCAGCGAACAATCGGCCGTGATCCATTCGCATTGCTGCCAGTTGTCGCAATTGCCCGTATAGAATATCTCTGCTTGAACCGGATCATTCCCGTCGGCGGAATCGTAGGCCACCCAAACGTTCCCATCGTTCTCCGAAGGTTCGCCCAGGCGCAGCAAAGATTCGCCGCCGAGAACGATACTATCCGCGAACGCATATATTTCGGCCGGCTTCCAGCCGAGCGGGTGAGAATGTCCGAGACGGGGATAAATGCACATGCCAGACCGTTCGATTCCATTTTTGGCGCAAGCATACGATTTGCTGAAGATATTCATGCCGAAATGAGGGTCGTAGAGCCAATTCACCCACAGCATGGGCATCGCCACGCGGGACAAATAAGCGGACGGTTCGGTCAACCGTTTGACCGATTCGGCGCTTGCTTCCCCCATATCCACGAATCGCTGCCCCCATTGATTGTGGGCTTCGTACAAATAGCCGCACCCGTAAACGGGGATGCCGAAGGCGAACCGGTTATCGATTCCGGCGACAAGACTGGTGACGATGCCGCCCC
This sequence comes from Paenibacillus hemerocallicola, assembly GCF_006265175.1. Lineage (GTDB taxonomy): Bacteria > Bacillota > Bacilli > Paenibacillales > NBRC-103111 > Paenibacillus_AB > Paenibacillus_AB hemerocallicola. The sequence goes on from NZ_VDCQ01000003.1 coordinate 212,001, forward strand.
ACGATATTCCCGTTATTCCGATCCGTTTCGGGTCTACGAGCGGCATGCCGCGAAGGAGAGTATGGGCCAGTATTACATTGGCGACGGCATGGTACATCCACTGATCGTCTATCGGCAGATCGCAATCCAGAAAAATCCCTTCCCGCGGAGGACCTGGCATTGTATGGCCGAGTCGCTTCGTCTCTCCCTCCGACTTGTCGGGAACATTTCCCTCCAAATCCATCGCAATTGCGGCGTATCCCCGTTTCATCCATAAATTCACCCATTCTTCATAGGCGGTGCCCCCGCCACCATGAACGAGAACGATCGCCGGCACTTTCTCGTTGTCCGTCACTTCCGGCAATCCGTAATGGGCGAAGACGCGCGTTTCTTTTCCCTTAAAAGGCAGTCCTTCATAAAAAATCGAGTGAATGCCGTTCGCGGTCTTCACGTCGGACGGATAAATTCGCGGGGATCGATGCAACTGCTGCAAGTTCCATGGCGAAATAAGCGGTCTGTCCATCCCGATACCTCCTGGCGTATGATTATAGTGGGAAGGATCGCCCTTCCTCTTGCTGCTAATTTATCAAAATAGAGACCGCTTGTATTTAGTTTTTATTCGGATATCGATCTCCCGCAAACACCGACGATCATGTCCGATTTGTACATAATTGATCTTTGCCTTCGCGTTGGAGACGAGAGTAGGCAACGAAATCCTTTTCCGGTCGCGGGGAAAAGTCATTTTTGTACAAATGAAGGCGGGAAGCGCGACTTTCATACCGTTGAATTGCCGGATTTATACCAAATACAGATGCTGTCTCATGCAGTAATCTTAATGTGCAAGCGCTTAACCAAAGTGCAAGCGGGGTTGCAGAGAGATGATAAGGGGGTGGCGGGGAAGGGAAAGGCCTGCTGCGGGTTAGTGCAAGAATGCAAAACAAATCGGTTACGGGAGGTTCTACGATGAACAAAATAAAACAAGCGGCGCTTCTCACAACGTTCATGTTGTCGGTCGGCACGGTGTTGGCAGGCTGTGGCGACGGGCCAAAGGAAGCTGCGCCTGCGCAACCTGCGGAAATCAACAAACCGGTTACGATTACGGTATTTAATCCATCCAACTATTCGGAGTATTTATGGAATAACTTATGGGTGGAGCCAATCAAGAAGAAATATCCGCACATTACACTCGTCCATATCAAAAATGAGAAAGGGTCGAGCTTGGCCGATCTGGTGTTGGCGAATCGGGTGCCGGACATCATTCAAGGATCGGGAGTCAAATCGACATTCGAGTATAACGATCTGGGCATCCTCGACGATATGACGCCGCTGATGAAGGCGAACGGATTCGATCCCGGCGGGATCGATCCAATAAGCATGGACAACTTAAAGATCGATAAAAAAGACGCAAAAATTTACGGGCTTCCCGTAGGGCAAGGCCATGCCGCCTTATATTACAACAAAGACCTGTTCAACAAGTTCGGGGTTGCTTACCCGAAAGACGGGATGAACTGGGATGAAGTGTACGAGCTGACGAAAAAAATGACCCGCACGGATGGAGGCGTCAAATACCGCGGATTCGATTTTGTCGCAGATTTCCAAATCCCGTACAATCAGTTGTCTTTGCCGTTTATCGACAATAAGACCGACAAAGCGAACGTCCAAACGGACGGTTGGAAAACACTGTTTGCGGCTATGAAGAAGTTTTACGATATCGACGGCAACAACCCGGGAGCGCTGCCAAACGTGTTCAATCCTTTCCTGAAAGACAAGACGGTCGCGATGTTCGCCGTACCGAATATTTTGAGTCCTTTGATCGAATCGACCCAAAACGGCCTGGATTGGGACATGGTCACCTTGCCAACGTTCGCAAGCGGTCCGAAGACGGGAATACAGCCGGTTGTATCGGGTCTGTACGTCTCCAAGACGAGCCAGAACAAAAATGAAGCGTTCAAGGTCGTGGCGCATCTGCTGTCCGAAGAGATTCAAACCGAGCGCTCCCGGATCGGCGAGCCATCCATTTTGAAAAAGCCGGAAATCAAAAATTCGTTCGCTACGGAGATGCCGCATACGAAAGGAAGAAACGTTGTCGCCTTCGTATCCGGTATGCCGGCCCCTTCGCCGAGCTCGGTAACGAAATACGATGCCTTGGCCGGTACGGAGATGGTGAAGAAATTCAAGGAAGTCGCCTTCAACGGAAAAGATATCAATACGGCGTTAAGAGAAGCCGAAGAGATCATTAACAAGAAGATCGACGAGGAAAAGGCTAAGAAGTAGAGAGCCGCTTGAGTTCAAACGAAATGCCGGGGTCGGGATGCCGGCTGCGTTAAGACTAAACAGAGGTGATAAGCTTGGGTTTCGAAATAAAGCTCCAGGAGTATGTTTTTGCGGATGACGTTTCATTTGAGAGCTGTCATGCATCAACGTTGATTGCGATTCCGAACGGCGACCTTGTGGCGGCTTGGTTCGCCGGTACGCGCGAGGGGGCGGACGATGTGGCGATCTGGTCGTCTCGTCGCACGGAAGGAGGCTGGACGCCTCCTGTCAAGGTAGCGGATGAAGAAGGGGAGCCGCATTGGAATCCGGTTCTGTTCCAAGAAGGGAACGGAAAAGTATGGCTGTTCTACAAAGTGGGAAAAACGATCAGAAACTGGAGAACGATGTATATCCTTTCCGAGGATGAGGGCATAACGTGGACCGTTCCCCGATTGCTGGTCGAAGACGACTCCGGCGGTAGAGGACCGGTCAAAAACAAACTGATCGTATTGCAGGATGGCACATGGGTAGCCCCCGCATCCCTTGAGCTGGATACATGGGACGCATTCGCCGATTTGTCGTACGATAACGGGATGACGTGGGTAGCCAGCGAGAAGGTGGCGCTGCAGCAGTCTGAAGTTGCAGCTTCCGCTGTTCCTGTCAAACCGGTCGAGGTTGCCGTTTCGGACGGTCCCGTATCCCTTGTCGCGGAGACGTCTCTCCAAGGAAAGGGAGTCATACAGCCGACCTTATGGGAATCGGAGCGCGGCAAGGTACACATGCTATTGCGCAGCTCTACAGGATATATATTGCGCAGCGATTCGGCGGATTGCGGGAAAACATGGTCGGCTGTCTATTCGACCGAGCTTCCGAACAATAACAGCGGCATTGATCTTGTCCGGATGGACAACGGCGCCTTGGCGCTCGTATACAACCCGGTCGGCCAGAATTGGGGCAAAAGGACGCCGATCGTCATCAGCTTATCCCGCGATAACGGTGCGACATGGGGAGAAACGCTTGTACTGGAAGACGCTCCAGGAGAGTACTCTTATCCGGCAATCGTTTCGGTCGGCAATGACGTGTTCGTAAGCTATACATGGAAAAGAAGCAGAATTGTCTTTTGGCAGCTGACCGTGACGGCTTGACTCGATCGAGATCGAATGAGGGAGGATCAAGATGAACCAGAAGAAGCCGAACGTGGAAGAGATTTCGAACGAAGCGCATGAGGACATTCAACGGTCGCGAGCGGAACCGGCGGCATCCGGCAGTAAACTAAGCCGGAGAGCGATGCTGACAACGATCGGCGCGGCCGGAGTCGCAGTCGTATCTGGAGGGCTGCTCCATAAAGTTAATGGAGCGTCCAGCGTCACGACCTCGGTATACGGCGACGAAGAACCGGACGCGGACTCCGTAACATACAAGTATGGGGCGGGGCAGCCGGAGCGAACCGTCGGCGCAAAATTGCGCGAATCGGCCAGTGTGAAAGATTTTGGAGCAATCGGCGACGGTATCGCGGACGATACGGCGAGCATTCAAGCAGCGGCCAACAGCTTGACGAAGGGCGGGATCTTGTTTTTCCCGGCCGGAACATACAAAATCAGCGACACGGTACATTTCCCCAAAGGTACGATTATTCAAGGTGCAGGCTTGCATAGCGTCGTCATCAAGATGACCGATTCTACGAAATTCGCGATAAATTTGTTTACTCCCGGAACGAGGTATGAGTATTTCAGTGTCAGCGGTTTTACGCTGAATGCCAAATACGGAATTACGAATCGTTGGAATTTGGGAACCGATTATTCGAATACGGCGAACCCGACACGAACGGTGAAAATAGCCGATATTAAATTCCAAGGGACATACGACGCGCTGAATGACCCGGACGCCCAATCCGTCCTTGTACCCGCAAGAGGAGAATTGGAATCGCTTGGAGTAGGACTGCATTTCGTTATGGTTTATGGTGCGGAAGTCAAGAGCTGCCTGTTCGACAATTATGGAATCGCCTTTGAAAATATCGGATGTACGCTGGCCAAGGTGGAACGCAACCGTTTCAACCGCAATGCTCGGCACATTCATGACGAGCGGGTGACATGGTATTTTTCGTCATTCGGAATGGGTGCGGATAACGTATATGAGCAGAACGATTTGTTGGATGCTACCCGAATCGGGGGGATTACGCTGTGGCGCTCTTACGGTGCGGAGCTGCGGCATAATTACAGCGAGCAATTGGAACGGAGCGGAGTGAAGTCGGCGCCCGAAATGTACTATCTTTACAACCCGGATTCTTGCAAGATTCATATGAACCATCTGAACGTGGCCCTTTCGGTTGCCAAGCAGAGACCCTATTTCAAAATCGTATACAACGGAGATTATATAGGCTGCGCATCCGGCAACGTGATTAGTGTGAATGCGCCTACGCCATTTAACGGCGTTCTCGGCAACATCTTGGAGATCGTTACGACAAAGTGGGATAGGCGCTACCCCTGGAATACGCAGGTGTACTACCAGGAATTGTCGCCCATTAAACGTTTGCCCTATGTCATAAGCGGCATACAGCCGGAATTGAACGTTATGGAATTCGACAACGTATTTCCCCAGATGAATATTTCGGGGACGCTTGCGAACCTGGATCTGCCCTTCACCGAAAACGGGAGCAACAAGGCATGGCATCTGGCATCGGGCGAAAACAAAAATTTTCGTTTTAAGCTGTATGTTAAAAATCCTAAGCTGACAACCGCATTCGAATTGCAAATTACGGCGGAGAGCAATCCCGTCACGGCCGCAGGAAACGGAAGAGCGAACACGGTAGTGAGAGAGCCGAGCGGGGCTGTCCTCTTCAACGATTATGCTTTTACTAACGTGACCGACTTGACGGCCGTAGCGATTCCACTGAATGTAACGGCACCGGAATCATTGCAAATATTTGATATCGATTTTACCAACCTATCTTTCAGCAAAATTTATCGCGCGGCCGTCGTACCGCTGTAATGGAGAAATATTTGAAGGGCCGGGCGTCTCTTGTTTGAGAGAGCCCGGCCCTTTAAATGCTTGCCAAATGGATATCAACACGTAAAAATCGTGACTTGACAGGGAGCGGCAGGGAAACATTCCTTCAAGTCTTACCTGGTTTCCAGGTTTAGGCTTGTTTTTTTGTCGACATAATCCATCAAGATTTGAGACCAGCGCCTTTTGTCACATTTTACAAAAATGTCTATAATACTAGTATCCCGCGAGAAATAGGTTCGATACCTGTTGCGGGTGTATCCTAATAACCTCCGTTCCGATCGATCGGTGACTCTGGTTTCATGAATTCATTTACTCATGGCCGGACCGTCGTCAAGGGAGACGTCCCGCTAGCACGAGGTCGGCTTTCAAGGAGGCGACCGTAATGAGTACGATCTGGTCCATCCGAACCGGAATTCGGGATTTCCTAGAGGCCATCTACCGAACTTGCCAAGCATGGATTGAGAAATATCCGTTTATTAAAACGATGTATACGATTTTTTCCTGGTTGTCGCTAATCCTGTTTGTCTTAAGCTTGTTTTTCGTTAAAGAAACGCGTACCATGATGGTTCAATATTTATGGTCGTTATATGTGCTGCTGCAATTTTGGTTGCTCTGCCGAAGCAAAACTATGCCGTGGAAGCCGATTGTGCTATTCGTTCTGGCAGGTGTTTTCCTAGTCGTACCGTTCACGACGCTTACGCTTAATGCTCTCCATGCGCTTATCGGTGGAAAAACATCCGACACTTGGTCCATTGCCGTAATCACGCCCATATTCGAAGAATTGTGGAAGCTTCTTCCACTCGGCATTTTCCTGTTGTTCTCGCGCAGAGCTTCCGCCTTGAGCTTAAGCGATTACACGCTCATCGGTGCGGCGACCGGCGTCGGCTTCCAACTGATGGAGGAGCTTTCCCGAAGGTGGCTAAGTTCCGGCATTCTTGCGAAAAAGTTCGGCTATAGTTTTACGATGCTGGGCGGCGAAACGATTCATTGGGACTTTTTCTCGCTGTTTCCCGGACGTTTCGAAGAAAGTCTGTTTCCGACGCTGATGACCGTCGGTCATCCCGTACATACCGCCATGATCGCGCTAGCGTGCGGAATTGCCTACCGGCTGCGGACAAGACTGACGAAATGGGTTTTTCTCTTCCCGGCAATCATTTTGCTTTGGTCCATCCTGGATCACGCGGCTTATAACGGCCAGCACAAGCTGCCGGGTTGGGTGTTCCGGCTACATGACCTAACCGGCAGCGGTTATAAAACTCAAACGGCCTTCCTTCTTATGCTGGCCGCAACGCTTTTTGCCGATTACTGGTCGCTGAACAAAATACGGAACCGTCTTCCGGCGCTGCCGAACGAGCCATTTCTTAACCCGTTTACCGAGCTATGGAATATGATCCGCTCTTTTTGTCTGGACCGGGGGAAATTCATTTATTGGCTTGGCTTTTACCGGGAGCGGAGGGAGCTTGGATTTCATTTTCTTTATGGAAATGAGGAAGCGGCCGGTAGACAAGAGCCTGTCCAGGCCCGGGTAAAAGCTCTTTTCCAGACGCTGACCGGACTTGCGGTGATTCTGCTTGGGGCCGCTCTGTTCGCAGGCATCGGGGCTCATACGGGCGGAGGGGAAACGGCATGTTTCGCCTGCATGTTCGATTCGCTGCAAGATTGGTGGGATCGCCTGAAATGGTATGAACAGGGTGCGATCGTACTCGGAGCCCTTGCCTTGTCCCTGCTCTTCGTCGGATTCTGGCCGGCTTTAGGCATCGCGATGACGGCGGCGGGCATCGCCGGTAGCGGACATGAGATTGCCGGTTATATCCGCGATCCGAAGAAGCTGCTGACTCCCGAAAATGCACTTTCCGTGATGGTAGGCATTGTACTAAGCCGAATCCCGTTTGGCAAAGTGCTAAGATGGATGGGGAAGAAAGGGCGCCGCTATGTGCGCAAGCTTCTGGATAAGCTCGGTTCCCGAAAGCCGGATGTCGACGTTCCGATTAAACCGAAACCTCCGGGGACACCAAAAGCTGACTTGGACAAAATTAGGGAATCGGCTCCGGATTACTATAAAGACTTGATGCACAAGTATGGAGATAAAGGAACGTACTTCCATAGATCTCAGGAAGAGTATGAGAGTTTAGCTAAAGATCCAGCTAAAAATTTTAAAATTAATGAAAAATCAAGGATCGAGAGACAAGCCGGCTTAGAGTTAGAGGCAAGAGGTGATTTACCTGGTCCTATAGTTAGGGATCCCAATCCTGCCGGTGCAGAGTTTATTGATGCTAAGGGTGTAAAATGGGACGTAAAAGGATGGTACTCTAAATATGCTCCAAAAGGGTATTCACTTGAAAAGGCAATTGCAGGCATAGAAGAATCTCTTTCAAAAGGTGAAAATGTAATCATAGATACAACAAAAATGTTCCCAGAACATATCAAAGAAGTACAGGAGGCAGTTAACACATTAGGCTTCAGTGATAAAGTATTGTGGTGGCCATAACAAAAACATCCGAAAGGAAGGATTGCATGGATACTGAAAACTTATTTTTGAAACATAGCCAATGGGTAAATTCAGATGGTGAGACTGGTGAAAAATTAGAAATTGAAAAAGGAGAAATGAGCGAATTAGACATTACAGATACGAATTTAAGTTGCTCAGTAATTGTAGAATCATATGTGAACAATTCAATTTTAACAAATAATGACATGAGCGATTGCTATTTTTTAAGTACATCGTTTGATGAAACAAATCTCTCGGAAAGTATACTGAGTAAAACTGTATTTGATTTTGCGTCATTAAAACATTCAATTTTGAAAAATTGCATAGGTATAAAGGCGTCATTTGATGATGCAAATCTGAGCTTTGCTGACTTATCTGGATCGGATTTGCGTCGCGCCTCTTTTCGAAGAGCAAATTTAAGTCATGCAAATTTTTCTAACGTTGATTTGACAAGTGCATCACTTGATGGAGCCTTTCTCTACGGAACAAACTTTAAAGAAGCAAGGGGGATTGATGAAGTTTCTGCCCAATATATTTTTGTTGGGACAGAAGAGAAGCCAATTAGGTTGGAAGGCGATGATATCCACAAATGGTTGATAGAGCAGACAAGAGCGTAATGCCTTCAACAGCCGGGCGACAATTTCGTTTATGCAGGGTCCTGCAATACGACCAACTAACCAAACGCTAACCAAATGCTAAGAAGCTTGACAAAATACTTATTAAACTTTCAAAGGCTTATTCCAACTTGATCGATGAGGGGGAGTGAGCCTTTTTTTGCATGCCCAACATGTGAAACATCCCGAAGAGTCACTGGAATTAGTTGACTATCTACTTTTATTCACATATACTTTGGTTGCTTATTTAATTAGTAACCAAAGTATTTTGGAGCCTATATACTTGGAAAACGAAGAGACTCCGCCGGATAGCGTCAACGTTTTCAATAGCGACATGGCTTCTGGAACCGATCTACAAAGTTACGTAGTTTCCAATGAATTCTTATTCGGGGAGTGAATGGATTGTCGGTTGAGAAGAAGATAATAGCAAAGCAGTTAATGGAATCGTACTTCCAATCGCAGGTTGGTGGAAATATGATGCAGAATCGCTCGATATACAATCAAAAGCCAGGCGAGATCATGGTTCTCTATTTCATCAGCACGAATGTCAAGGATGACAGTCCCGGATTAAAGGTTTCGGAAATAAGCGGAAAACTGAATGTCACTCCGCCAACGGTAACGCAGCATATCAATAGTCTGGAAGCTCAGGCACTTGTCGAGCGTCATGCCGATCCTGCCGATCGGCGAGTTGTCAGAATCCTGCTTTCGGATAAAGGTAAAAAGTATATACAACGCATTAATGAGGCCCGCCTCAATATGTTCGTTGGTCTCGTTAAGCATCTAGGAGAGGAAGAAAGCCTGCTCTTTGCCGAGATGATGAGAAAAGCTTCGGATTATATGCTCACGCAACAGGAATTCTATATCCGTAATTTCATTGTGGATGAAACTGATGAGAAATGAGTAATCGACTAACATATTGTCGAGTGTCAAAAATTTGTGTGTGGTGCATCGAAGCACATTCGGGCAGGTGGAATGTTAAGCAGTTTATGAGAACGAACGCTCCTGCAGCCGGGGGCGTTTTTTAGTGCGACCTGAGATGCGGCGCCTTTACCCGATTGTCAATGCTTGGCACGGGTGCTAGACTGAATGGGACAGCAAGGATACATCGGCAAGGAGAGCGGGGTGATCGGGAGGGATAGCGCGGCGGGTAACCCTATTCGGACTTTGGCAATGAAAAGAGGGAACTTATGGAACGGATACGCAATTGGAGGGCGGGACAAGGCAAGCGGGATATGTCCCGCCCGGTCCGCAGCACGGAAACGAATCGGGCTGTCCCGACTACGATGTGGACGCATGTGTTGCAAATGCAGCGGACGGTGGGAAATCGCGCGGTCGGTCAATGGCTGACCCGTTCCCATACCCCTGCGACGACGATTCAAATGATGAGGGACAAAGATACGTTTCTCACTCAACGTACTCCTCGGGAAGGGCAAAACGAACGGCTCGAGCAGATTGCCGATCAACTGGAGCAATACCGGTCGCTCAGCAGTGAAAACGACGCAAATGGCCAACTGCGGCTGCATGCCCTGAAGCAACTGGACACGCATATCCACAGTTGGATGAATACGTTCGTCGAAAGGAAGATCAATGATGTTCCGAACGGCGCCTTGCTGATGTCGTTGCTGAAGGAAAGCGAGGACGAGCACCGAGAACTGGTTAAGGATATCGCGCGGCAAGAAGCGCTTGTTCCGATCGACACGGCCGGCATGGGGGGCGAAACCATTGAAACCGTCCATACGATTTGGAGGGAAATCGTGGCGGGAGCAGGCAATATTAAAATTTTGGAAAAAACGGAAGGCTTTCGCGACCGGATGTTGGCCGCGATCGCCAAGCTGCTGCAGGGGCCGAACGGCCGGAAACTGATTGCCGAGCTGAATGCAGCGCAGGACAGCGATAAAAAACAGGTCATATTGTCTTCCAATTTTGCCGCGGAGCTGACAGGCACCGGCATTGCCGATACGACTTCAAATGAGGCGATCCCGAAGAGCGATTTGGAATCGAAGGATAAACGATACAATTTCAAGCCCGCTAAAGATGACGAACTGGGGGGTGTGGATATGGCTGCAATTCCCGAGTTCGGGGGAGAGGCGGGGGACGCCTCCGCAATCAATCTGTTTTTGCATGAGAACCGCGGACAGCCCTTTTTCAAATTCAATGGCAAAGTATATAAGACCGGCCAATCAACGGGCAGCCTTGTACGTATTAACGACGAAGGGATGAAGAAATTGGTCGGCCAAAGAAACCAGGAAATCGCCACGCCGGAATTTGTCACGGTCGGCCATGAATTGGGGCACGCGTCCCGCTTCATGAAAGGGATGGTGCCGGATTCCTTTGTCGGCGTCGACCAGTTCGGAGTGGGAGGCAAAGCCGACCAGAAGCTATGGCATAACTCCGAGGAATACCTGAACATTAACTCGGTGGAAAATGAGGTGCGCGACGATCATGGCATCGGCAAAAGAAAGTATCATGTCGGGTCGGTCGACGACGTGAATAAGCAGGTATTGCACGAGAGGTATGACCTGCGGCGTATGGCTCTGTTCAACCGATTCGAATGGGCCGCAAGGCAATTATTCAATCATAGAGAGGCGAACAGGGTGCTCAGAGCCGATTACGTGGAGCCGCAAGCCGATTTCGGCGACCCCGACGCCATTGCACTGCTGATGCGGCAGCTCGATGAGCTCGAACCGATTCTGACCGCGTTGGAACCGTTGAAGGGCAAAACGCCGGACGATCTGTACGCCAAAGCGAACAAAGGCGTCAAAGCGCGGCTGGACGACGACGAGCCATTTCAGGAGTATAAATTTTTATTCGAGCAGGCGATCGAAAAGGCGCCGCTCGACGGACTTGCCGCAGAGCTGGGCCGTTTGTACGAATTGGCGAAAGGACGGAGCATGAGCATGGAGTTCAAGGCGGCCTCATTGCTGGAGGATGTCGATTTCGACTTCAACTTTTAGGAAAGAAGGCTGTTAAATAGCTTGTCAAGATTTCCATCATAATAAAACTGAAATCCAGCCTCTTTCACTCTAGCGACCTCATTCCTCCTGGAGTGACGCCCCAATATTTGCGAAAAACGCGGTTGAAGTAGCTGGCGTCCTTGAAGCCGGTCCGCTCCGCGGCGGTGACGACGGTCGAACCGGCCTGCAGAAGCTCCTTGGCGAGTCCCATCTTTTTTTCCAGCACGTAGTCGGAGAAAGAGAGGCCGATTTCCTGCTTGAATTTGCGGCTCAAGTAGGAGGAATTGAGATGGAGCCGGTCGGCGATCGCATGCAGCGACAGCTCTCGGTCAATCTCGCTTTTGATGATGTCCGTCGCCTGACGGACGATGCCATATGTATCGCCTTGCCGCTTGCCGTATTCGATAATGCGCGCCGCGATTTGCACAAGCGAGTTGAAGGCGTCCTCAGCACTGTCGGTCGGTTGAAACCGGGAACGGAGCAGAGGGTCGCCTCCGGCGATCTCGTGAAGCGTCCGTCCTTTCCGTTCGGCCGTCCTGACGAACAGGCCGTTCATGGCGAGCCAATGCTCGCGCACGTCCACGACCGAGCCAGCTTCGGCCATCCGTACGGACCACCAGCGCTCGAGCGCGGACAAAGCTTTGGCCGTACTCCCCGTATCCAGCCCGACCTCGATGTCTTTCTCCAGTTCGCCCGCCGTGCGGCGGCTGCCGTTTGGTTTTGGCTGCGAACGCTGCCGTCCGGACATTCGCCGGACATCGCGGCCGCCGGAGCGAACGATTTCGAGCCGGAGCGAAGCCGGCCGTTCGACGACGTCGGGGACGAGCATTCGAAGCGTGCCGGTTTTTTTGTGGTACGACCAGGAAGCCGGGGGCCGTTCCTTGCGAGAGCCGTTCGTCTCGCGCCATGCCTGGCCGTCCACCTTGACGGCCGCCGGCTTGTCGAGCGCATGAACGACGACGTCCCACGTCCGCCTATCCGGCATGCCGGGATAGCGGCCAACGCGGGCCCCGAGCTCGACGCCGAAGACGCGCCGGTCGTCCCGGCAGGCGATGCTCGACACTGTCAATTCCCCGCGCAAGTAGCCGAACGTTATCCCGTCGTCCTCATACAGCGCAAATTCGCCAGCGCCGCCCGGGTAAAGGTGCAGCTCCAGCCGGTCGGCCGGCTGGAGCCCCACGTACTCCATGTCCGGCCACATCGGCACGATCGCTCCGGAGCGGACGAAGAGCGGGCCGCCGGCATGCTTGGGGACGCGGTACGAGATTTCGGCCGGGCCGGCGAACTTCTCCCCTGTCCAATAATCGTACCATTCCCCGGCCGGCAAATACACCCGATCGGTGAACGCTGCGACCAGGAAGGCGTCCCCGAACATATATTGGTTTTGCAGCGTGACGGCGTGCGGATCGTCGGGAAAGACGAGCGGCATCGCTCTGGCGATCGGCAGTCCGGTGCGCGCGGCTACGTGGGCCGCGGAATAAATGTACGGCAGCAGCCGGTAACGGAGCCTGGCGTACGACTTGAACGTGCGCAGCAGCTCCGGGTCGAGCAGAAGGGGGTGCCGCCAATACGCCCAGCTGTTCACCTTCGACCAAGGCTGGAAAAAGCCGCAGTGGATGCCGGCGGCGGTGTGCAGCTCCATATCGACGGCCATGTGCGGGATGCCGGAGAGTCCGAGCCCGAGCACGGACAAGTGGGCATCCGACCTCCCGCCCGACCAGACGGCGGCATATTTCTGAATGCCGGTATATCCGATAGGCGTATAGATCATCGGCCGCCGTCCGGTCTGAGCGGCGAAGCCTTCCCGGATGGAGCGGCCGACCACGGTCGAATGCGGTAAGCTTTCCGCGTCGTCGGAACTGTCGTCCGCAGGAACGGGAATGTTCGCCATCTCCCGAACCGGTATTTTGGTGCACAGGTTGAAGCCAAGCACGCCTTGTGCGACAAACGGCTTTAAATAATCGTACCAATCCTCCGGCAAATTGCGTTGTTGCCCCGCCTCATCATCCCGCAAATATAGACCGAGGGTCAGTTTGAACCCTGCCGTGCGCAAAGCGCCCATAAACGTGTGGGCGCCTTTCGGCAACCACTGCGGAATGTAGAAACGGTCCGGATGCCAATCGACGGGCGCGTCGTAATCGAACTGCCGGTCCATCCAGGTTGGCTCCAGGCCGATCATGTCGCACGGAATGCCTTCCCGCCGGAATTTCAACGCGTCCTCGAGCATGTCCCGCGCCGTCGTCTGTTGATTACAGTTGAAAGAAAGTCCGTAAGCCCAGACGGGGAGCAGCGCCGTAGGGCCGGTCAGCTCCATGTACTTCTGCAGCAGTCCGGCAAGGCCGCCGCCTGCGAACAGGTAAAACGCCAGCTCCCCGCGCCTTCCGCGAATCCGCACAACATCCGGCGAGGAGCAACCGACATCGAATTCGTGCCGGCGGTCGGTATCCATCAGCAGTCCCCATCCTTCGCTCGACAGGAGCAGCGGGACGGGGGCGTGCACCTCATTGCCGCCGCGAAAGCAAATCGCGATTTTGCAGCCCCGTTTCATCAGCGGGGTACCGTGCTGGTCGCCCAACCCGTATATGCGTTCTTCCGCGGCAAGCGCAAACTGCGTCTCGAAGCCGTCGTCGGAGACGCTGGCAGCAGCGCCGGGACTGGCCGGCGTCCCGCAGCCTGCGCGAGGCGGGCGGTTTTGCCGGGTAAGCAGCGTTCCGGCTTCGCCGTACAGCGACAGTTCTCCGGAACTGCGGTCCACTCGGAGAGACGCCGAGTCCGTGCTCACGCCCATTTCTTCCTCCCGCATTTTCGTTTCCCAACAAACCGGTGCAAGAGAGGGGACGACAACCCCAAGACGGGCAAGCGGAGAGGGTTCCTCGAAACAGCCCGTCCGATTCATCCGGACGTGAAACGTATGTGGCGCCATCGGTTCGATGCGAACGTGCAATCCGGACGAGGTTAGTACGACCACGGACGCGCGGGAACTGCTCACAGGAATGCCTCCTCTACTATGCCGGAAGAAGACGGAAGCCGATCCAGCCTGAAGTTTTCTACTCATTTTAGCACATTTTTGCGCTGCTGCGGCGAAGAAGCCGCTTCGGCTGCGGATGACTCCGTTCGCCTGCCCGTACTAGTGCCGATTCGACTGTTTACCTGCAGTCGCGGCTCCGCTGCGTTCGACGCCTCGTGATCGCCTATCGTATACCGGACAATATCAACTTCATGACATTGACGGTATTTTCATGACCTTTGGTCCGAAACGGTATTTTTATGACCTTCAATGGTCGATTCGGTCAAACGGGGCAACGCTGCGTCCACAAGTAACAAAAATGTAATCCGAAGTCATGAGGATTTCTTGTTGGCGAAAAATGCGGCCCGCTATAATTGAAGCTGCGGGTAGGTGAAAACGTTGTCATTTTTGTAGCGAATCCGCCTGATTCCGCAAATAAGCAGTTGAGAGGGGCAAGTCGAAGATGAGCGGGACGAGAAGAAGATGGCTTGGCGCGGCGACGATGTCGGCATTGCTGCTGTTGGCCGCTTGCGGCAAAGAAGGAGGCGATGGAGGAGCAGCCGGAGAGCCGGTCCGGCCCGACGATACCGGAAAAACCGTGGAGGCGGTCAATCCGAACAAAGAGGCGGAGCTGACCGTATACTCGTTGCTGGGCGGCAATTACGAAGGATTCATGAGCTCGGAGGGGCAGTACATCCAGAAGAAGTATCCGAATTTCAAGTTCAATTTCATGCTGCCGGGGACGGGGACCACTTTACGGGATGTCGTCACGGCAAAAACGCCGATCGACATTATCATTTCGTCTCCCGACCTGCAACCGGTCATCGACGTGGGACTCGATTCGGATATTTCCGATTTGATCAAGAAGCACGACTACAACCTCAACCGCTTTATCCCGGTCACGATCAACATGATGAAGCAATTGACCGGCGGCAAGGTGCTCGGACTTCCCGGCCGAGTGAGCTCGTATACGCTGTACTACAACAAGGACTTGTTCGACAAGTTCGGCGTGCCTTATTTGAATGACAAGATGACATGGGAAGATATTATGGAAACGGCGAAAAAGCTTACCCGGGCCGACGGCGGCGTGCAATATTACGGCTTCGCCGCAGATATTATCGCGTTGCTCGACATGAACGAGCGGGCGCCCCAGTATGTGGATGCGAAAAACTTGAAGGCCACTTTGAACAGCGAGTACTGGAAACAGAAATTCGACCGGACCGTGCCGCTTTTCAACATGCTCCCGGACATTTCCGACCCGGCCTTGCTTACGAGCCTGACCAAGTCGAGAGATTTATTCCTGAAGGAAAAGCGGGCGGCGATCTTACTCGGCATCAACGATGCCGGCGTTCGGGCAGCCAGCGAGAAATGGGATCTGAACTGGGACATCTCGCCATTTCCCGTTTTCAGAAACGCGCCGAAGGAAGGGCCGCAGCCCAGCACGCGCTATTATTTGATCGCCGCCGGCAGCAAGCACCGGGAAGAAGCGTTTGCGGCGATCACCCAGCTTGTCTCCGACGACATCCAGCGGGAGTTGGTGAAAGGCGGATTCACGCCGCCGCTGCAAAACGCCGACTATATGGATTTGTTGGGCAGCGGCATCCCTGAGCTGAGCGGAAAGCATGCCAAGGCGCTCGTTCCGCCCAACTACGGCGAAATGAATGTGAAGGACAAGTACTACATCGCGGCAAGGGCTGAACTGATCAATGCGTTCAACGATGTCGTCAGCGGCCGGAAGGATACGAATACGGCGCTCCGGGAAGCGGAGGAGCGGGCGGACAAAAAGATCGCGGAATTGAAAAACCAATAATCGGCAAAGGAGAGGGGGAGTCCGCATTGAATATCGGCAATCGGAATACCCGCCGAATGTGGGCAAAGCTGCTCATATTGACTGTATTGGCAACAGGCTTGCCGTTCGGCAATCTCGCGGCAAGCGATACCGTTTACGGGAGCAGCCGCCCGACGGAAGGCGAGTCCTCCTACGTTGCAGTAAAGGACGGGCGGATGAATCGAGACGGAACGATTTCGAATTTGGGGGAACGAAAGATGACGAATGGCGGCGGCGCAAAGCCGCATCTGCCTGCGCTTGACCGGAGAGCTGCGACTTCCACGCCGGCGAACCAAGGAGCCTCCTCGCTGGACATCGTGCGAGGCGGACAGGCGAATGCAATCGTTGTGGTCGACGATACGGTTTACCCTGAGGAACCGGCCGCCGGTCCGGAACAGGGCGTTATTCACGGGTGGACGCAAGCGTACGGGAAAGGAAACATTGCGGTTACTGATGCCGTCAGCCATACGGGAAATTACAGCCTGCACTTCAACGATGGCGATAGCTCTGCCTACGGGGTGTTAAGCGATCTCGTTGAGATCAGCGAAGGCGAAACCTACACCGTCTCTGCGATGGTGTATCGTGCTTCAGGCGACGATCCGCAAATCTTTATCCGGTTTTACGACCAAAACAAGGTGCGCATCGGCGGCCAACCCTGGCTCCGAGTGCCGGGTACCGGCGCCTACTGGACCGAAGCGTCCGTTGCGGGGACAGCGCCTGCACAGGCCGCTTATGCCGCTGCGGGACTTTATACCGGCGTCCCCCAGGCAAGCGTTTATTTCGACGATATCCAGCTGCGTTCGGTCTCCGGGAACGTGCCGCTGGCGAATCCGGGCTTCGAACCGCAAACTCCGGTTAGGAGGGGGCCAGCTGAAACGTTGGTCGACTACGTGCGGAAATCGACGGGAGCGCTTTTGCCGATCATGACGGAGCCGGAATACGGCGCTGGCGGGGGCGGAGAGCCGGAACAAGTCCTCATTCGCATCGGCACGACGGAAAGTGTTTACGGAAACGCGCCGGCGCTCGATGCGCTGCTCTCCACCTTGGACGGGGACGGGTTCGTCATCTACCCGCAAGGCCAAACGATTACAATAGCCGGTCCCACCGTCTGGGGGACGACGAACGGCGTGTACGGCTTTCTGGAACGCTATGCCGATATTCGCTGGCTGATGCCGGGACCTGACGGCGAGGATGTGCCGCCATTAAGCGAATTGTCGGCGGGAAGGGGAATCGTGCGAGAACAACCGGCCTTCGGATTCCGGGTGTTTAGTCCGTTGCACGGGAAGCCGGACAACAGTGCGGATGCGATCCAGGAGCTGAATATATGGGCGCAGCGAAACCGGCTGCAAGGGTTCTACAACGCTCCAGTCAGCTTTCATCATAATATGTACAACTTGTTTTCGGTATCCAAGTTCGGGGCGACGCACCCGGAGTTTTATCCGAACGGGCAGCCGCCTGGCGCGAATTCGATCTCCGGATGGCAGCCGTGCTTCTCGAATCCGGATACGGTGGACGCGGCCGTCGAAGAAATTTTGGCTTATTTTCGGGACAACCCGGACGCGCAGTCGTATTCGCTCGGCATCAACGACGGAAACGGTTACTGCGAAAGCAATCCGATTCCGGTATACTACGATTGGGTCAATCGGGTTGTGGACCGCGTATTGGCCGTCCATCCCGACAAATGGTTCGGGCTTCTCGCCTATCAGTCGGTGATCCGGCCGCCGTCGTTTCCGCTGAACCCGCGTGTCATTCCTTTCCTTACAAAAGACCGGATGGCTTGGGCCGACCCGGACGCCGAGACTCTCGGCTATGCGGATGAAGAAAGCTGGCTGCAAGTGGCCGGCCAAATCGGCTACTACGATTACATTTACGGCAGTCCGTACCTTGTACCGCGCGTATATCCGCACCAGATGGCGGAAACGCTTCTGCATGCACGCGAACGGGGAATCGGATCGTACTACGCGGAGTTGTACCCGAACTGGGGCGAGGGGCCGAAAGCATGGTTGGCGTCAAAGCTGCTCTGGGATCCCGAACAAGATGTCGATGCGCTGCTGCAGGAATGGTATACACGGGCGGTCGGCGTGACGGCGGCGACGTACCTGAAGCAATACTATGATCATTGGGAATTTTTCTGGACGGAACGAGCCATTCTCGAGCCTTGGTTTTTGCCCGGCACCATTTATCAAAACTTCGCCGACCCTGGTTATTTGAATGCGGTAACCGAGGAAGACATATCGCTTAGCCGCGAATGGCTGGAAGCGGTTGTCGCCGCGGCGGAAACGGAGCCGCAAAAGGCCAGGGCCAATCTGCTCCTTCGTGCGTTCGAGTATTATGAAGCATCCGCTCTGAGCTATCCGCGGATCGGCGAGCGGCCGGCCGACACGGCTTCGGCGCTTGCCCTCCTGGAGTATTCGGTCAATCTGTTCGGGGAGCGGATCGAGATGGCCGGGAAGCGGTTCGCGCTGCTGGATGAATTCAAGTCGAATCCGGTCCTTCTGCAGTATATGGATGCGAGAAGATTCAATCAACTCATCTGGTCCGGTTGGAACGCACCGGAGTTTTGGGCGCTTGTCGATTACATGAAGGAACGGGAAGATGCTGGCGGGCCGGTGCGTCTTCGGGCGTCGGAGCTGGCCGCGACGCATCCTTCGCCCGAAGGGAGACAGTACGCCGCGCTTATGCTTCAGGCATTGTCACGTCCGTCCGCGGTGCAGAATCCGTCCTTCGAGGACGGCGATGAGGCGGCCCCGCCGTGGGAGCTGCTGTCGCGTTCCACGTCGTCCCGCTCCGTTCGGCGGGCGGAAGGGACGGCCTTTACCGGTACCGTGAGCATGCAGGTGTACGGGAAAGGATGGGGCGGACCCAGCCAAGTGATCGTCGTGGAGCCCGGGCTGGCCAGCATGAGCTTCCGTTACCACATTCCGCAGGCGGGAAACACGGCCGGCAGCATCCAATGGGGCTTCGATCTGCTTGACGACCAAGGAGAATGGATCAACTTCAGCACGGTGCGCTCCCCGGTCACTTCTCTTGCGGATGCGGAATCTCAATGGTTGGAAGCGCGTCTGGACGGAGAAATTCCGCAGACCATCAACGGAAAGCAGGTCCGGCAAGCGCGATTGATCGTCCTCGTCTCCAGCACCGAGCCGGTCGAGGTTTACGTCGACGACTTCAAATTTTACAGCATGGCTAAACCATAACTGTCATTGGTGCGAGCCCGCCCGCAGCTTTCCATTTGGAATTGCGGACGGGCTCTTTTGTGTACTAAAGAGGTTTCCCATGGCAGCTGTACTCGATGCGATCGTAAATCGGGGGTGCATGAAATCCGACAACCTGGTGCGTTTTTTTGTCAAGAACATATACCCATAACCGAATGTGCGTCTTCGGGTTCTTGCCAACTCGGTATAGAAACGCCGAATCAGTCGCGTGGTAATCTCGCAAAAGCCGCTTGCTTTCTCGAATCTATTGCAGCAATATATATGGATGAGAGGACTATTCCCGTGCTTCGCACGGAGTCCGCCTAGGCGCATGCGACTTGTGCAGAACGAGGCAGCAGTAATGGCTGGAGCATTGCGGATGATGGAATACCGAAAGGAAATCGACATTCGAGAGGATGGGCGCTGCATGAATATTGATTTTCTTGACGTTTTTCAGCCTCATATTCTCAATATTTCCAAAGGCAATGATAATTGGAAAGTTCGAAATTATATGATATCAAGAGATCAGACGTTTGCCCATTCCCTCGCGCTTGTTTACGAAGGGGAAGGATCTCTTGAATTAAATGGCATCCGGTATGAATTGC
Source organism: Paenibacillus hemerocallicola (assembly GCF_006265175.1). Classification (GTDB taxonomy): domain Bacteria; phylum Bacillota; class Bacilli; order Paenibacillales; family NBRC-103111; genus Paenibacillus_AB; species Paenibacillus_AB hemerocallicola. The sequence continues at coordinate 231,929 of NZ_VDCQ01000003.1, forward strand.
GGAGAGGCGCCTTATTCTATGTGCCGATAAAAAGTTCGATGCGCATTCGCACTCAGGAAGAGAACTCACTGAAGTATCATTCGATCATATTTCATTACGGTACGCTTCGCTGGGAGGGGGAACAAGGGATATGGAGCAACGCGAACCAGCTCCCGCTTCCCCTTCCGGATATTGTTTTTTTTGAAGAAGAGCCCGTTTTTCTCGATTCTTTCCGAACGTTGGAGGAACTTTGGATGCAGAAGCTGGGCGGAAACCAGTGGGATTGCAAGAAGGAGTTCAAGCATCTCCTCGAGCTTATGATACGGAAAAAGTTCGAAAGTTCCAGTACTATGCCCGGGAATTGGACGCTTATCGAGCAAGCCATCACCTATATTCGCGAGCATCTCGACGAGCCGATCGATCGTAATGCCCTTGCTAGATCGTTGTCCATTTCTCCCGCTTACTTTACTGCTTTATTCAAACAGTACACGGGCTACACGCCGGTACAATTCCTGCTGCGATTACGCGTTGACCGTGCTAAACAATTGCTTAAAGATACCGGTTTATCGATCAATCGCATAGCAAAAGAAGTCGGTTATGACGATTCTTTGTACTTCTCGCGCATGTTTGTGAAACATACGGGAATTTCTCCGAGGAATTTCAGAAATTCGTAACGTTAACCTATCGCCCATCCAACAATCCCTCATGAATCATTCATGGGGGTTCTTTTTTTATTCGAATTCGAAAATAGTCCATAATTCCTTCAGCTTTAGTGTATGTAACCGAAAGGGGAGATTGAATTACAATTTACGTGAGTCGGGGAAAGTGCACTCATATGCAGTAAACAATTCGAATGGATCATTTATTCAAAAATGGGGGTTGGTCTGATGTTGGCTGGCAAAGGGAAATGGGTTGTTGCCGTATCCGTCATAGCAGCATTGATGGCGGGCTGTACGAGTGGAAGGGGGAAACCGGCGGACAATACGTCGGAGCCGGTCGAGACGCCGGTTGCGAAAAAGGAACCGGTCGAGATTTCGTTTTATTCCACTGGCGGCGATTTCAATGAAACCGGTTTCAATGAGTTGTTCGGAGAGAAAATCAAACAAAAATTCCCGCATGTCACACCGAAGTTCATTCCTTTAAGCGATGCTACTAAAATCAGCAATTTGGTAGCGACCGGACAAATCCCGGACGTGATGTATTTGTCGATCGGCTCTTCTACCGCGCTTGTAGAGTTCCAACTGGAGTATGACATCAGCGATTTGATCAAGCAGTACAAGTATGACTTGGGTCCGTTGGAGCCTGCAGTCGTCGATAACTTGCGTGCACTGGGCAAAGGTAAAATATATGGACTGCCGGTGTACAACAATTCCATGTCGTTATATTACAATAAAGATTTGTTCGACAAGTTCGGCGTTGCTTATCCGAAGGACGGCATGACTTGGGATGATTTGACGGAGCTGACGAAAGTCATGTCGCGGTCCGATGGCGGCCTCCAATATCGGGGGCTTACGATGTGGTTTACGGCTGCCCGGACGTTGGGACAGTACAGCGCCAATTATTTGGACCCGGTTACGCACAAATCCAATTTTGCCAGCGACAATTTCCGCAAGCAGCTGGAGCAGCTGACGCAGTTCGCCGCTATTCCCGGTAATCAACTTACGGCAGACAACGCATCTGCCAGCAGGCAAGCAGCCATGTTTACGACCGATCGATTGTCTTCCATGTTTATGCATTTCTCGGTTTACGGGATTTCCACCTTAAAGGATACGTTGAATTGGGATGTGGCTACTTATCCGGTGATGAAAGAACAGCCGGACATCGGACCGCAAGCCTACCCGACTTATTTCTACCTTACGAAAAACAGCAAGGTAAAGGAACAAGCGTTTGAGGTGATGGCCTATCTGACATCCGCCGAGTTCCAAAAGTCTATCGCGCGACAAGGATTGCTGCCGATCCTGAAGGACCGGGATGTGGCCATGAAAGAATTTGGACAGGACATCGCTTATCTGCGGTCGAAAAATTTGCAGGCTTTGGTTCCCAAAAAATTCGCGCCTCCAAGTATTGTCACACCTGAACAATTGCTCACGACTACTGCCGGAAACAGACCGCTTCAGACAGCCTACACGGATGTCGTCACCGGCAAGTCCGATATCAATACCGCTTTGCGCGCAGCGGATGAGCAGTATGCCGCCGAGGTAAGCAAAATATTGGGCGGCAAGTGAAAAGAAGGCATTCCAAGGAATGAAGGGGTGATGGTCAAATGATCATTCGTTTGAAAGCGAAGCGAACTGTTGCACTTGGCATGATCGTTCTCTTGCTCACTTCTCTGCTTCCGATGTATCCTGCCGCTTATGGCGCCGAGCTGGACCCGCCCGGGGAGGAGCATCTTGTGTCGGGTTATGACAAGAAATGGGCGGTCGTCCCAAAATGGAATGACGGTGCCGTAATCGACGGAAGTCTGGATGAATCCGTCTGGCTGCAAGCAGCCGTATTGGATGATTTCCGCACCGTTTATGCCAATCAGCCTGTTGAGTCCGGACCCGAGTACAAGCTGGCTTACAGCGATACCCATCTGTTCGTGGGCGCGACGTTGCCTGGGGATGAACAGGTCGCGATTGACAAGATTGAACTGGTCATCAGCACGCAGCCGTCCGGCGACGCCCATTATGTGGCGACGATTCCGATCAATCCGCTGGACAGGAATACGACTACGGAATGGAATCCGGGGCTCGCATTATCCCCAGCCATCCAGAAGCGGGTGCAGTTGGAGGGCGTGGCTTACGAGACCGAAGCAGATGCCGTTTCCGAAACCTTTACGGTCGAGGCGTCGATTCCGCTGTCGGCATTCGGCCCTGCAACCATTACGCCCGGCGATGAATGGCGGATCAATGTGATTCATGTCTACAATTATGAGACCAAACCGCTTGTCTCTTGGGCGCCGCTCCTGACTTCCCGCTTCAACGACTCCAGCCGGAACATTTCGTACACGGCCAACGTTGTCGACCATGGCCGGCTGGGCAGCATCTTCTTCACCCGGCCTCCGCTTGGCGATGCATGGACGCCGGTGGACTGGAAGCTGGATTATACAGGGTTTGAGGAAAAACAATTATCGTTCGAAAAAACCGACCCGTCGTGGGATCGCTTCCAGCTCGAATGGAAAACGCCTACCGGGCAATGGCTGGCACTGGACGAAGTGACTCCGACTGTGGACGGCTCGCGCGTGAATCTGTTGTTCGAGCATCCCGGGCCGCTTGAGGACGGTTTGTACCAACTGCGCATCGTGGCCTATACAACGGTTCCCGCAGACGGCGCTGTTGCCATCCTGACCTTCGATCGGGAAGCTATTATTGCCGCAGGCATCGCTGCCGCCGGGGCTGCGCCGCCCCCCACCGGCAGCGTGACCGAGATCACTTATGCGGAGGCATCCCCGGCTGTACAAGCGGTGCTCGATCTGATCCCGGATCGGAGCGGATTTCGCTTCGTCGGCTTGCCCGAGATGCCGGAGCTGAACCCGGACAGTCTGTATACGCTATCGCCGGACGGACAGCATCTGATTGCCAAAAGCACCGGTACGATCTACCCGAATGCGTTGTACCCGGAAGATCAGGTGCTGACGGCGCGCAACAAAAAGGGAGAAATTCAGGAGTATCCGTATTATGAGGATGAGGCCGGCACTCGTTATTTCATATCGGCGCATTTGTGGTATTTGCAACGACTGAGCGCGATCAGCAAGCTGACTACGATCGCCAAATCCGATCCGCTGGGCGCGGCGCGCATCCTGTACCGGTTTGCGGAGGCTTATGAGGGCTACGTGCCTACGACGGATACAAGATCGCACAACTTTCCGATCAGCATCACCTCCGGTCCTCCGTTTAATTACACGGGAGGCATGTGGACTCGCTGGTCCTTATCGGAATTGAGCCAGGTAAGCAACCTGATCGCGGCTTTCGTCGATGTAAAGAAGACCAATGCCCTGGAGCTGCTCAGCCTGGAGATTGGCGAGGATGTAGAAAACAGGCTTGTGGATGAAATGTTCATTCCTTCGATCGAGTTCGTGCTGGCGTATCCGGTTGTGTTGAGCAATCAGGACTACATCAGTTGGCTTGGATTGACTGCTGCCGGCAAAGCGCTGAATGAGCCGGATTACATTCATCGGACCGTGGAATGGATGTTGAAATATATCAACCGGCAATATTTGTCGGACGGCTTTTGGAATGAAGTAGCTTTAAGCTACCACAAGGAAGCGACCAACGGACTGATTAACGCCTTGAACGGACTGAAGGGCTGGACGGATCCTCCGGGGTATGTGTCTCCGCGAACCGGCAAGCGCTTCGACAATCTCGATCTGGCTTTGGAAGTGCCGATTACCGAAAAAGCCGCGCAGATTGCGAACCGGCTCGCTTATCCGAACCGAAAAGTGCTGCCGACCGGAGACTCATGGGCCAATGATGTGGCTTCACAGCCTGATCTGAATACCGGTTCCATGTTGATGCCGGCAGCGGGGATCGGCAAGTTTACAGCCGGGCAGGGAGCCGGTCAAACGCAGCTGTACATGCAATTCAGTCCCAGATACGGTCATACCCATCGCGATCCGCTGAACCTGACACTGTTCGCCCAAGGGCAGGAGCTGCTCCCGGACTTGGGGTATACGTACAGCAAGCACCGATACTTCGCGATCACGACGATGAGCCATAATACGGTTGTGGTCAACGGCAAGGAAGTGGATACCAGTCTGCTGCAGCAAGGAGGAACGATCGAGCGGTTTGTCCCGCTGGATACGTTCCAGGTGATGCGGGCGAGCGCGCCGGCCTATGCCGAGACCGGGGAATACAGCCGGGAGCCTTGGTTTGTGCCTTTTCCGGACGGCAGCGGAAGCGAAGGGTATATACTCGATCTGTTCCGCGTATCCGGTGGCGACCGCCATGAATACACGCTGAACGGCGAAGCGAACCGCGATGCGGCGTTCCTGACAAATGCGCCGCTAACCGATTACGGACCTTATCTGCTTCCGCCGGGAACCGAGGTGCGGAGGGCGGAAAATGCCTATGAACACGGGCATGCCGAAGGTCATTATTACGGCTATATCGATATCAATGATGTCAAACGGGCTGAGCTTCAGGACGATCGGTATCAGGTAAAGATGGTCGCGTACGAGGACGGACAGGAACAGCCCCAAATGAACATTACCGGTCTGCTGGAGGCGGGAAACAATGAGCTGTTCCTGGCCCGATCGCCTTCCATTCGCATGACCCGCCTGATCGGCTCGGAAGGGGACACCAATGACTTGGCCGATCTGTACGATATGCCGAAGCTGGTGCTGCGCAGAGAAGGGACAAATCTGACGAGTACCTTTACGACCGTGCTTGAGCCGTACAGCGGCCATGGAGGACCGCGCATCGATGCGGTCGATCGGCTGACGCCGGATGCTCCGGTGGAAGGGGCCTCCGCCGTACAGATCATCTACGGCAATACAACGGATATCATTCTCAGCAATCCGCGTCATCCGCAAAGCCTGCTGCAGATCGGCGAGATCAAGATGCAGGGGGAGATGGGCTTCATTCGTCTCGTGGACGGAGTCGTGCAGCAGATGTCTCTGGTCGGCGGTACTCTGCTGCAAAAGGGAGACCGGAAAGTAACGGGGACTGAAATCGTATCGGGAACGATAACAGGCACCCTGCGGCTGGCCAACGGCGATCCGTATCAGGCGCTGCTTACAACGAATCCGGTCCCGGCATCGGTTATTGGAAACTATGTGACGGTCAAGCATCCGGACGGAACCACCAGAGGATACGAAATCGGCGACGTGCGGAGCGCTCCGGGCGGACAGACGGCGATCGTCCTGGCCGAGCATGATCCCGGGTTCGAAATCAACCTGAACGGAAGCTCCGAACAGAAGTACTACCCGCACAAGCAATGGAGCGGTGTGCATACGTTCGAAATCGCGCCGATCCATATCCAGGACGATGAGGCGGCTGTCGCGGTAGCGTTGCAGATCCCGAAGAGGGACTGGTTCGCGGGAGAGTCGGTTCAATTGGAAGTAAACGGGATTGGTGCGGACGGAAGCCCGGTCGGCTTGGCTGGCGCAAACGTGGTCTATTCCAGCAGCAACCCCCCCGTATGGGCGGTGAACGCCCTGGGTCAGGCTACGGCCGTCGGCGAAGGGACTGCTGCCATGCGGGTGGAAGTGACTCGGGACAATGTGACGCTGACCGATGTCAGGCAGATGTCCGTGCAGGCCGGGCAAGCAGCGGGACTGCTCGCACCGCCTGTGCTGCAGTCGCACGATAATGTTGTTTATCCGGGAGAGCCCGTACGGTTGACTTTTGCCGACTCCGCACTGTGGCGGTCGGGCATTACGGCCGTTACCATTAACGGCGAGACTGTCCCGAATGCGCTTTATACGCTGTCGGCAGGTCAAATCCAGTTTGTTCCAGGCGTATTTGCCGAGGAAGGCGAATATCTGGTCGTGGTGGCCGCGGCAGGCTACAGACACGCAAGCGTCGAGCAGCCGGTTACGGGCACATCGGCTCTGAGCAGTCTGACACTCAGCGGTGGGGCGATAAGCCCGGCTTTCTCGCCCTGGAACACTTCATACGCGGCGACAGTGACCAGCGACGTATACGAAGTCAGTGTGACAGCCGTGACCTACGATCCGACTGCCGTCATTACGGTTGCCGGTCAAGTATATGCCAACGGCGCGGCAATCCCGCTGATCTTGACAGACGGGTGGAATCCGCTGCCGATCAAGGTTACGGCGGTAGACGCTTCCAGCAAAATCTACACGCTAACGGTCCGCCGTCATGAGCCGGCCCCATCGGCAACCGGCACAGTCACGGGGAGCGTGTACGGTCCGGATCTGCTGCCTCTGCCAGGAGCTACGGTACGCGTAAGCGGCTATGACTCTCTCTCGGCAACGACGGATGAAGCGGGAAGCTTTACATTGGGGCAAGTGCCCGCAGGCAACCGCAGGCTGACGGTATCCAAACCGGGATATATGCGGTCGACCTCGGAAGCATGGCCTGTCACAGTCGGTCAAAGTGTCTACGTATCGCTTGGTCTGCACCACATGATGCCGATTGCCGTAACAGGTGTGACTCCGAGACTGCTGGCCATCGGGGATGAGTTGTCGGCCGCAAGCACGGTGGACGGAACGCTTCATCTGGTTCCCGCCGCAACGGCTGCAACCCGGGAAGCGATCGAGACGGCGAGCGGGGCGTCGAATGGCGCATGGGCTGCCGTGTCGGCGGAAATGCCCGCGGCGTTCGCGACAGACGGGTTTGCCGTAGGCAAGTATGTGCTGTATGCGATTGATGCCGACGGAGAGCTGTCCGCCGCCTCCGGCAGCGTTACGATCATCGACGCTTCGGCCGTACAGATTGACGAGACCAGTCCGGTGACGATGTTCAGCGGAGACTGGACCTCTTATACCGGTTCCAGCTATATCGGAGGCACGATGAAGATGTCGCGCGAAGCGGGCTCTTATGCGGACATTCCGTTCTACGGCCAGCGAGCGGTGATGCTGGGCACCGTCAGAGATACTTACGGGCTGGCCCGGATCTATCTCGACGGCGTGTACCAGACGACGATTGACTATGCCAGCCCTACGTTGAAGCACCAGCAGGAGCTATACGATACCGGTCTGCTGACCGAAGGGATTCATGTGCTGCGCGTCGAAGCGACGGAGAGAAAATGGATCGGCTTCGATGCCCTGAAAGTGACGATTATCGTCCCGCCGTCTCTGCTTACCGCAGACTTGATCAGCAGCGGTGAGGTTGTGGAAGTTTCCAGTGCGGTGGATGGAATGCTCTATTTGGTCCCCGCCGCAACGGCTGCAACCCGGGAGGCGATCGAGACGGCGGGTGAAGCGGCGAACGGCGCAGCGGAGGCTGTATCGGCAGGAGGGGCGGTATCGTTTGACTCGACTGGCTTTGCCCCCGGCACATACAAAATTTATGTGATCAATTCGCAAGGGCGCATCTCTGCGGCAGAGGACGTGTTGACGATCGTTGATCCGACGGCGACGTTGCTGGACGATACCAGTCCGTCAATCTCCTACAACGGCTCCTGGAGCGCTTATACCGGTTCCGTATATCGGCAAGGCACGCTGAAGATGTCGCGCGAAGTCGGTGCTTATGCGGATATTCCGTTCTACGGTCAGCGGGCGGTGCTGATCGGCAGCACCAGAGACACCTACGGGCAAGCCCGGATATACCTCGACGGCGTCTACCAGACGACAATCAACTACACCAGTCCGACTATCCGCAACCAGCAGCAGCTTTACGATACGGGCCTGCTGACCGAAGGCATACACGTCCTGCGGGTAGAAGTAGTCGAGACGAAATGGATTAACGTGGATGCGGTCGAAGTGACGATTGACGAGTAGCCTGATAAGGCGTGTTTGCAAACCGGCGAATGGGCCGAATCCGAGAGTGGCAGCGGAGAAGGATTGCAAACACGCCCTGGATGGACGGTAAGGCGTCTTGAACGTGCGGCGAAAAACGAAAGCGAGCGGAGGCGGCTTCCGCTTTGTTCAGCCGAGTTTTTCGCCGCCATTTTTCCGCGAAGCGGAAGAAGCCCAGGCCAAAATATTGGAACAATTACGGGCAGTACAGGCCAAATAATTAAACATGAGGAGTTTTATAGGAATGAACGATGAGCATGCATCATGGTTTGACGCCTATGATTATTATGAACGCAGAATAGCGACCGCTATCGCGAAGATGCCTATGCGCAAACCATGGGTACCAGCGCAGAGACAGGAAATTGTCAATTTGGCGCGGAAATCGCTAGGAATTCGTGAGGAATATATTCCGTCGATCCAAATCGATCATGTTCGGATAGTCCCAAAAAACGAATGTTCGATTCAGTTTTTAACTTTTCGTTCCTGGGTCGATGTATATGGGGCGGCGCATCTATATGTTCCTGAACAGGCCAAAAATTCGAAACAGCCGTTGCCCCTGATTTTGTTGTGTTGTGGTCATGGCGGCCATGGCAAGCTGAATCCGGGGTATCAAGCGGCGGCGATCCGACTTGCTCGACAAGGTGCTTATGTACTGGTTCCCGACGTGATGGGCCATGGGGAACGACATGGGATGGGCCATGCTTCCGTAGTCCACCCGTTCGCCTGTGGAATAAGCTTCCAAGGATTGATCGCGATGGAAACGTTGGCATGGATCGAATGGGCGCTCCAGGACAGTCGATTCGATGAAAGCAGGCTAGGGGCGATAGGAAATTCGGGTGGCGGTACGCTTACGTGCTTTCTGGCTGCGATCAGCGACAAATTGGCCGTGCTCTCCTCATCCGGATATCCGTCTACTTTCGAGTATGTTGCGCGTTGCAAGGAACGAGGGCATTGCAGCTGCAATATTATTCCGGATATCGTCGGGGAACTGGAAATGTGGCAATTGTATGGAGCTTTCGCTCCGAAGCCCTTGTTTTTGTTCCAGGGAGATCTCGATCGCATTTTTCCCCAAGATCTATTTTATACGGTCATGCGAAAGGTGAAATACGCTTACGCCGAAGTCGGAGCCGAACAATGGTTTCAATATGCCGCTTATCCCGGTACTCACTCATGGGATTCGTACAGGAGGATGAAATTGTCCGAATTTATGGCGGAGCATCTGGGACTGCTGCCTGCGGAAGAAATGGAGGATGATACCCGGGACGTGTTGGACGAATCCCAGCATTGCTGGGAAACGGTACCCGAGCATGCCATTACGACAAACGAGCTCGCCATGCGTTTAAGCGGCAAACGATTTCCCGATGATGTGCAGCTTTGGGATGTGTATCCTCCCAAGCAGACGGGCGCTCCCATTGACGAGGCTGCATTGCTTAATTGCTCGCATCGGCAAGTGCTTGCCCAGTTCGAAGCTTTTTTGAAAAAGTAGACAGACACTCTACGGATTTGGTCGAAAATACAGAGACAAAGGGAGATTCCAACTCATGGTACAAATCAAAGGATTTATGTATGACGTTTCGGATGGAATGAAGGGCGGCGCGGACTACATTGAAAAGATGATGGTTCGCTTGTCCGGTTATGGCTACAACATGCTCGTGCTTTATCTCGAACATTGCTTTCAATTTCCTTCGCATCCGGCAATCGGAACGAACGAAAGCCTGACTCCGGCGGATATTCAGCGGTTGGATGAGGTGGCCGCAAAGCTCGGCATGGATCTGGTTCCTCTTGTAAACATAGCCGGGCATACGGAAGGGTTTGGCTTTCTGGAGGCTTACAAGCATATGTGCGCAGACCCGACAGGCCAGACTCGAGCCGTCGGACAATTGCTTGTCGACAGCAAGGACTCCTTGCAGCTGCTGGAAGAGTTGTATGCGGATATTTTTGCCACGTTCAAATCCAAATATATTCATATTGGCGCCGATGAAATTTACACGAAATACCAATTGTTGGATATTCCCGAGGAGCAGCGCTTTGCCATAGCGGCGGACCGCGTCATCCATATGATCGAGTTGGTGAAGCGAAAAGGGCGCATTCCGCTGCTGTGGGGCGATATGTTTTTGAAAAACGAGGAGACGATCGCCCGAATCCCGGATGAAGCGATCATTTGCGACTGGGCCTACTTCTCCGATCCGCAATTCAAAGGTTTGAGCAATGTGAAAAGCCAACAAACGCTCAAAAATGCCGGCAAAAAAACAGTCGCGTTTCCAGCAATCAACCATTTCTACGGAAACCCGGTCGTATCCGTCAACAGCACGATGAATATTACCGCATTTTATCAAGACCATCTCGATGTTTTCGGTGACGAGGCGCTGGGCACTATTCTTTGCGTATGGGGGACGGAGGCGGGGACTTTCTTCACGACCTCCTGGCCGTGGCTCTATTTGCAAGGCAAGCTGTTCGCCGGGGAAAAAAGCCAGGGTATGGATTTTATGCGCGAGTATACTCGTCTGGAATGGGGAGTCGATACCAACGGTTTGGCAGAGTGGTATGATCTGGTGGACGTTCAGGTACAGAAGGTGCTGCTGTTTGAAGCGATCACCGACGATGGCGTGAGAAACGCGGTCCAGGGCTACAACAATCGGCCGTATAAGCTGCTTCGTCTGTTTGTTCGCGATGTGTTCCGGATGGAGAACCCGTTGCCGGTTCTCAACGATGCACGCAAATGGATGACGCCCAAGGTCAGAGCGGAGCTCCGGACGATTTTTGAAAAAGCCGTCCATGTTGCCGAGAGGATGCACAGCCAGGCGCAGAGCCGGCAGGAAGAGCCGCGTATGCTGCTGGAATGGACACATTTGTTTATCCATGTCCTGAACCTGCTCGATCAGCTGGAACAAGCCGGTTTGCATTACAACCAGGCGGCCAGGCATCAAGGATTGGATCAGGAGCGTTACGCCTCCAGTCTTGCGGATTGTGTGAAATGCTTGCGTCAGATGGAGCAAACGATGGGGGCGCTGATCCGCTGGGCAGAGTTGTCCATCGAATTGGAAGACAGCGCCGACTATGAATCGTGGTGGGTGCGGGAAGGACAAGGCCATATCCGCAGAATGGCGGACGAGTTGGAAACGGGCAAGAGCGGCCGACGCGGACTCGTCAACTTCGAAGTGTTTATCCGCATCAATCCGTCGGTTCCGTTTGCGGGACGCCGATGGAAGATGCTGGCGCATTAATAGGTTAGTTGTCGTTTTTGCTGATCCGCGACATTCGCGGATTTTTTTTCTTACGATATATGTTCGGCATGCAAAACCTGCGCTACTATATGGAATGAAGGCAGACTTTGTATCGAAATGGAGGAACGGCATTATGAAAGTAAGCGATTTGGAACGTTTTCAAGTGAGTATTTACGATACGAAGGACCAACTGAAGCAGCATATCTATACGCGTTCGACGGACGCTTTTGCTGCGGGTGACCGGGCCAGAGACAATATCGCAACCATTGAGCAGTTGGAAAAACATCTAAACCTTATGCGCGAGTCGTTCATCCGTTCGATCGGCGGCCTGCCACCGTTCGATACGCCACTTCATCCGCAAACGACCGGGACTTGGCGCGGCGACGGGTACTCGGTCGAAAACGTGATGTTCGAATCAAGGCACGGGCAATGGGTGACGGGCAATCTGTACATTCCGGACGGACTCGATTCGCCTTCCGGCGCCGTCTTGCATTTGTGCGGACATAACCCGATGGCCAAGCAAGCCGATCTGTATCAGACGGTGTCGCTGCATCTCGTTCGCGCCGGTTTGATCGTGCTGACGATTGATCCTATCGGTCAAGGCGAGCGGCTAAGCTATTACGATCGCGAGACGGGAAAGACTCATGTTGCTCCATCGATTCGGGAACATGAGCATGTCGGCAGACAGTGCTTGCCGCTTGGCGATAACCTCGTCCGTTACTTTATTCATGACTCGATTCGGGCGATCGATTATTTGTGCGCGCGTCCAGAGGTCGACCCGGCCAAAATCGGAGTCACCGGCTGCTCCGGCGGAGGCACGCAAACGAGCCTGATGATGCTGTGCGATTCTCGTATCGCCGCCGCAGCGCCGGCCGCCTTTCTGATGAACCGGGAAACGTACATGCATGCCGGGCAGGCGCAGGATGCAGAGCAAATATGGCCCGGGATGTCGAAACTGGGGCTGGATCATGAGGATTTGCTGATGTCGATGGCACCTCGACCCGTGCTTGTGTTGGCGGCAGAGTACGATTTCTTCCCTATAGAAGGCACGAGAAGAACCGTGGAACGGACCAAGCGATTTTGGGAGCTGTTCGGGGAGCCGGATCATTTGCAGCTATTTGAAGACGCGGATGTTCACACGTATTCGCCGCCGATGGCGAAGGCAGCCGCCGCTTTTTTCAGCGAGTGTTTGCTGGACAAGGTTCCCGATTGCTTTTGGGAGCACATCGAGCCGATCGAACCCGAGAGGCTGCAGTGCACGGCAAGCGGGCAAGTTCGCGGCGATCGGGTCGAGGTGCGCGGCGTCCATGAGGAGAATCTGAGCCGTCTGGCGGAACTGGATAACGACACCGCTTCCCGGCCGGATCACGAAAGGAGGGATCAGGCGTTAGCCTGGCTGCGCGACCGCGTGTACAGCGAACGCAAACCAGGCTCGCTGAATCCCCGGCGATTGCCGCTGGGGTCGCTGGACGACGAGGAGTTGACAGTGGAAAGCCTCCTTTGGTGGAGCCAGACGGGACTGTTCAATCACGGATTTATGTTCCGCAGCAAAGACGGCGTGGATCAGGCCGCACCGGTCACGATCGCCCTGTGGCAGCGAGGCACTAGAAGTATAGAAGCGCATCTGGACTGGCTTCGCCAAGCATGCAGGGCCGGGCGGGCGGTACTCGTCCTGGACGTATCCGGCGACGGGGCGATAACTCCGAACAGCATCACCGCAAAAGGCGGCATCCATGAATTTTACGGTACAGTCCATAAATTGACGACCGACCTGTTCTGGCTGGATGATAGCCTGGCCGCTCTCAGGATATTCGATGTGGTGCGCTCGATTGATCTAGTCGAGCTGCTTGGCGGGAAGACCAACGCAGATATTCGGTTGTACGCGGAAGGAAGGTTCAGTTTGTACGCGGAGCTGGCGGAAGTGCTGGACGGGCGGCTAAAGCTTGTCGAGATCGAGAACGGCGTCGACAGCATGGCGGAATGGGTAGGCTCGCGCTACTATGATGCTTTGGATAGCGAGGCCGTTCTTCTCCCCGGCATGCTGCGCTACTTCGATCTGCCCGATCTGCGGCGTTGGCGGGCCAGCACACCTAGCAATCGGGATTAATCTGATAAATAGTAACAACAATCGGTCACATCGGGAGAGAGCGAATATGGAAAAACCGTACTCGGTCGCCATTATCGGCGCGGGTCAAATCGTAAAGATACATTTGGAAGCGATACGCAAGACCGACAGAAGCCGGGTGACGGCAATCGCCGATCTCGTGGAATCGAGGGCGCGGGAGTGGGCGGCGGAACACGGCGCCACCGCATATACGGATTACCGGGACATGGTTCTGAAGGAAAAACCGGATATCGTCATCATCAATTTGCCGCATTTCTTGCATCGTCCGGCGGCGATCTGGTGTGCCGAGCAAGGCTGCCATGTGCTGCTCGAGAAGCCGATGGCGCTGAACGCGGCGGAGTGCATGGAAATTATCGAGGCCGGGAAGCGGAACGGCGTGCTGATCGCCATCGGGCACATGCAGCAGTTTTTCGCGGAGCATGTCGCGGCCAAAGCGTTAATCCAGTCCGGCGAGCTCGGGGAACTGGTCGAGATCAGCGACCGGCGATGCGGCGCCTATTTCCGCGAAAGCCGGCCCGAATGGTTTCTGGATAAAGAACGGTCGGGAGGCGGGGTCGTCATCAATTTGGGCAGCCATTCCATCGACCGGATCCAATGGATGACCGGCAGCCGCATCGTCAAGGTGAAGGCGAAGCTGACGCATTACGGGCAGCGGGGAAATGTCGAAGGCAGCGGTTCCCTGTTCATGGAAACGTCGGAGGGGGTGCCGGTCCATGCGACGATAGGCGGCTATGACAATGCCCCGGAAAACGAGACGGTTCTTCTGTTCACGAAAGGCACTCTTCGAATCCGTCAGCGCAAAGAGCTGCTCCTGAGCAAGGGAGGCGCTTATGAGCCGGTGCCCGTCCCGAAGCTTGCCGATCCGTTTATCGGGCAATGGACCGCGCTGCTCGATGCGGTGGAGCATGGCACGGAGTTGACGATTTCCGGCGAATACGGATTATCCGTCCTGGAGGTAGTGGAAGCGGCGTACCGGTCGCATGAGACGGGAACGGAGCAGCCAGTTCTATCCACTTCGGCGACTAACTCAAAAATTAAGCCCCAGGCTTGTGCCTGGGAGAATTGAACATTCGATGAAGGAATACGCTTGTCGGATATATCAAATAATTCATGGAGCGTTATTTCACTGTTCAGGTCCTATTCAGGTTAAGCACATCCATCCAGTGTTACATAGGAGGTCTTCGGATAAACGGCGTTCTGATCGAAGAGCTTCTTCAGCTGCACAACCCGCAGTAGCTGCGGCAGGTTGACGCGTAATATAAGGGTTTATTGTTAACGTTTCATATATGTAGGAGGCTGAGGCTGCCGACGGGATCGGCGGCCTCGCTGTGCTTTCTGGCCTGATAATCTGGTATCAACGGGAGCGAAGTTTTGTCTGAATCATACTTTAAATTCGTATTATAACTATTTATTGCTCAATACAATATTAAATAATATAAGCTCGATGCGGTGGAGCATGGCACGGAGTTGACGATTTACGGCGAATACGGATTATCCGTCATAGAGGTCGTGGAAGCGGCGTACCGGTCGCATGAGACGGGAATTGCCGAGCGTAAGAGGCGATCTGCTCAAGAAGCTGGAGCGAATCGGAGAAGCGAGGGAGTAGTTCGAAAGAGCGGCTTCGATGACGCGGAATGCCATGGAACGCGAGCTTTTGCTGAAGCGAGCCGCTGAATGCGAAGTCAAAGAAGAGGCCGGCCGAAGATGAGCGTGTCACCGAATGCGGCCGCCAATGAACCATAGGAGATGTGCGTGAATGAAAGTTCATTTGCGTCTCCTATGGTTTTTTGTTTTTCCCCGCAACTGCGGCCGAGATTACGCCGTTAGCCGGCGGCAACTTGAGCAGCGTGTTTTCCTTCGTCCATGAAGGCAAAGGTTATGTCGTGAAAATGAGCGATTTGGAAGGCGCTTACAAGACGGAAGGTTATGTCTCTGACTTGCTGTCGGGTCATTGACCTTTAGGAAGGTCGGTGATTATGTCACTGCCTTCCCTCTGCCGACATTACTCGGTCTCATCGGTAATACGCGGTGATCCGACTCCCTGTCCATCATTTGATATTCTCCCTTGTGATCGGTTGTTTGTCATCGAGCGACTTCAACGTATCAATATGCCATGAAGATTTGAGAAACCGTGCAGAAGGAACGACTATTGTTTATGATTTGTTTATATCTTTTAGCTTTGGAATTTAGATATGTATCTTATCCTTGATTTATTAGGCAAGACTAAAATCAGAGGGAGAATACATGTGATGTTCTCTGCATTGGCGGTATTTGGACATGTTATTGGATGGCTTGGCATACTGACGAGTTTGTACGGAGCCTATTTTGTGATTCTTGCAGTTTGGGGAGAGGTGAGGAAAAGAAAAGCCTCGATAAAAGCACGGCCGTCTGTTACGCGATTCGCATTGGTAGTGCCGGCTCGAAATGAAGAAGCCGTTATCGGCAATTTGATAAACAGTTTGCAGCAACAAAACTATCCGGCTGATTTATACACGATTTACATAGCTCCTAACAATTGCACGGACAATACCCACGTAATCGCCGCTGCGCAAGGCGCTGAAATTTTTAATCCGTTCGGGGAAATTCGAACCAAAGGCGACGTTCTTTCCCAATTCGTAAAGAAGTACATGTATGACAAACGATATGATGCGATCTGCGTATTTGATGCTGATAATGTTGTGCATTCGGATTTCTTGCAAAAGATGAACAATGCAAGACTTGCAGGCGCTCATATCGCGCAAGGATTCAAAGACAGCAAAAATCCTTTGGACAGCGCGGTTGCCTTAAGTTATTCCATTTATTATTGGATCATTGGCCGATTTTATAATGCCAGCAGGGAAGTGTTGAATCTTTCAGGCTTTGTAATGGGTACCGGGTATATGGTCACGACCGCGTTCCTTGAAAAGATAGGCGGATGGAACACAAAAACCATTTCGGAAGATTATGAGTTCACCGCGCAATGCGTTCTCGCCGGTGAAAGAGTGCATTATGTTTCCGGGGCCATCGTTTACGACGAGCAGCCGCTTACCTTTGGCCAATCATGGAAGCAACGCAGACGATGGAGCACGGGCGCCTTCGAGTGTTCGCGTTATTATCTGAAGGATTTATTAAAACAATCCGTTCGTCGCAAATGCAGAGTATGCTTCGATGTGGCTGTCACCTACATGGGGCCAATCCTTTTTATTATTTCGTTAATTGCAGCCATGAGCCAAGCGGTTGTTAGGGGTAGCAACATGCATGTTTACTCCCTGCAGCTATTGTCGGCCGTTTTGTTAGCGGGAATATTGCTGTTCATTCTGCTAGCGGTTTGCATCGAATACAAAAGTACCAGGCGGACCCTTCGAGGGTTCGGCATAGGGGCAAGCTCTTTTGGCCTGTTATTGTTAAGCTGGACAGTCATCAATATTGTGACCATTGTTAAGAAAAAGAGAAAATGGGAAGTTATTGCTCATACAAGAGCTATCACGATCAGGGATGAGGTTCATCATTCTTTGCGACGAACGGTGCATGAAAGGTAGTAAAATGATGAATCGCACCTATATTGTAAATCTCAGCTAACAGAAAAGCATTTTCAAGATTTAATGAACTTATACAATGAAGCGTCATGGACAAAGACAAGAACGAGTGATGAAGTTCGAGAGATGATTGATAACTCGTATATATTTGGTGACTTGCGGGCGAACGTGAAACAAAGTGCATAAAACATGAAGGAATTGGCCATAGGCAAGGAAGCGGCAATTTAATACGATAAGTGCAAGCTCCCGCGACATCGGCGGAGGTCGGCGGAGACCCGCATGTACAAACGACTTGCGGGACGGGGGGACAAACGAATAGTTATCGAATAAACCGGAAAGGAAGGTCATCATGGCAAACACGGTTCCTACCTTAATACCGGCGCCGAAGCAGATGCGCTATCACGGAAATCTCCAGCTGGACAAAAGCCGGACCGTGATCGTGGAAGCGGGGGAGCGGGCGGCTCCTGTGACACAAACGGCTTCACGCCAACTGACCGCTTGGCTGTCCAACCATTGGAGCGGCAAAAATGTGGCGCCGCCCTTTGATGCCGAGGAGCATGCTAATGCTGAAGGGGACCGCTCTTACCGGATTTGGCTATCGGAAACGACAGTTGAACGGGAAGCCGCGACTGTACCGAAAACGGCCGCAGGAACGGAGCTGAGAACCGAATCGGAAAGGTGCTCCTCAATTCAACGAGCCCGGTCATTCACTGTTGCTGCCCCGACTGTACCCGCCTATTTCGGCAGTCAATGAGTGGGGAGAGACGACAGGCTCGGGCTATTCGTTGATGCATCCGGACACGTTTCCCATGCTGAAACGGATACTCAAGCGGGTAATCGATCGTTACATGCTGCCCTACGGGCAAAATTGGTTTCATATCGGCATGGACGAAATATCCCGCTGGTGCAAGACAGACTTGCAAAAGCATTCCCCGCGCGAGCTATTGGAGCTTTATTTGGTTGAAATCGGGCGGTATTTGCTCGATAACGGAATGGAAAAGGTGATTGTTTGGCACGATATGGCCGACAGCTTGACCGGATTCGACGAATCGTTCGAGTTGGTTCTGGAGAGAAGCGGGCTTGCCGGGAAAGTCGTCATTCAATGGTGGAATTACACCATGCCGGTTTTTCCGGTCAAAGCGGTTCGGGGCGCGGAAGGCTGGGTAGCGCCGAGCACGGGCTGGCTGCCGGGCATGTTTTATCAGGACAATGTGGACAACATTGAAAATATGATCAACGAAGGGGTGGAGCATTCCTTCCGAGGCGCGGTAGCCTATGCTTTGTATTCGCCCAGCTTTCGCAGGAATACGGCCTGCCTGGCAGAGAAAAGCTGGAATACGCGGAAAAGGGACATCGCCGATTTCGACCGCCAGTATGCCGGCTGGATCGTAGCTAACGAGGCGGAACGCTGGGCCAAAGGCATGGGCGCGATGCGCAAGCTGTTCGAATATTCGTCCACGTTTGTGCTGCTGCTGGAAATCGGCGTATTTTCGGGTAATTCCGATTCTTACCGCCCCTATCCGGCAAGAATCATCCGCAGCGTTCTGGCAACGGACGGTACGCATAAGGCATTCAGGGTGACGCGCACGCTGGCCCGCAATGCACTGCTGGCGTTTGAGCGAGGCAGCCCGGCAGCGGGCAAGGAATACGAGCTTGAGGTCATCCGGTTCGAATGCAGGAGGGTCATCGGGCTGATCGACGCGCTACTAGGGCTTGTTGATGCCGTTCGCGCCTACGAACGGATCGCTCGTGGCCCCGCGGCGGGGCGGAGTGGGCTCGGCGCCATCGGCGAGCGGCTGGAACGGGATTTGGAAGCGCTCGATGTGCTGCTTGCCGAGATGCAGACCGTCTTGCCCGCTTACATGGTGTATGTCGGATGGAGGGAATATGGGTTTCTCCGGGAAGCAATCCGGGCGCAAGCCGAACAGCTGGGACATCTTGCCGGAGACCGGGCCGTTCTAAGTGGCGAGGTCAGCCTCCCGCCCTCTGTTGTTTGTAAGGCGCATTGTCTATAGAAAATAAAGAGTACAATCGACATAATCAATGTGTTCCGCATCAAAGCCGAGTGTGTTATAGAAGTGATACGGTAGCGGCTCAAGCTGCAAGTCCATGAAAATGCACCTCGCAAATAGGTAATTTTGGTCGTATAGGTACTTCCATTTTACTTTTTGCTCCGGTGCGTTTTTGTTTTTTATCCGACTTTATGAGCTTTTTGAACAGGCTCTGTTACAACAAAGACAAGATGGTTCTGCAGAAAAATCCGAATAAGAGGCAGGCGATTCATCTGATTTATGGAAATGTGGAGCTATTTAATGTAGCTGAAGCGGTTGCTGTTCCGGGTCGAGCAGGCGTGCTGCTGCAGCGGATACCAGAATCGGTGCGGAGCCGATTGCGCGATGCCTCACAGCGGCAATATCGGCAGGCTTCCGGTGTCGAGCTTCGCTTTGTGAACGAAAGAGGGCCGGCGCAAATCACACTCGCAAGCTACCGCGGCAGCGTACAGGCATATTTATATTTCGGCAATTTTGCCGCTGGCAGCTTTACGGTTACCGAGGAGCCGACCGCGATCGAGTGCGCTTTGCCGTCGCCGCATTTTTTGTTCCGCGATGACTTTCATGGCTCGGACTATCCGTTCTCTCCGAGGGTCGTCAGGTTGCTGTTCAAAGGAGGCGAGGTTCACCTTTTGAAAGCGCAGGGAGAAGGACTGAGGCCTCCACTGCCGTCAGAGCTGCCGAAGTTGCGTTATATGGCTTATGGGACCTCCATCACGCAAGGCGACGCCTCGGGGCTCAGCTATGTCAACCAAACCGCATGGAGGCTTCTCGCGGACGCCTTGAATCTGGGAGCGTCGGGAACGGCCTATTGCGAGCCGGAGTTGGCGGACTATATGGCGAAAAGGGACGATTGGAATATCGCTTCATTATGCATTTCCGTGAACATGCTGAATCAAGGCGTATCGGGCGAGGAGTTTCAGGCTAAGGCGCGGTATATGGTTCGAACCATCGCCGAACGGAACCCCGACAAGCCGCTTGTATGCATCGGGCTGTTTCCTTCCTTTCATGATCTAGGCTACAGTTGGCCCAACCGTATTCACGCATCCACAGCGGATGAATACCGCAGCATCCTGAGAGACATCGCCGCCGATCCACTGCTGCAGAACACGCATTATATCGATGGTCAGGAGCTCCTGACTAGTTTCAATGGCTTATCGCACGATTTGCTGCACCCTAGCGATCAGGGAATGATCGAAATCGGCGAGCATTTGGCAAAGTTTATGAGGAAGCTTATTTGTAGGAGTATGTAAATATTACAATTGGAAAGGTAAGCGTCAAATCCAACCCGCCGCGAGAGAGGTTTGAGGCCAGATTTTTTATGATCCACGACAATCGACTGGACAATTTTCCAATCTCGGCGTAGAGTTCGTTGATCTGATGCTTAATAAATTCCGCCTTTTTCGTATTATGAGGTTAGCCGGATTTTACTGGTTGACCTCATTATCATTAAGTGGTTTAGTACCGGTAGCCGGGGTAGAACGTCTCTGCCAGGGTGCTTTGACCTCGTGCGCTAAAAACTGTTCACCCCTGCTGAAATAGAGTGCATGAAAAACGAAGTCTGCGTGCATAGAAAATGAAAACGGTTTCGAATACGATTAGATAGTTAACGTTTACTATTATTTCTAGGGGGTTTTAAAATGAAAACCAAACTTATGGCGGCATCGGCATTATGTGTTTTACTTGCAAGTTCTTGCAGTGGGCCAAAGGATGCAAACGGGGGGCAAGGAGCAGATCCGACACCATCGGTAAAGAAGCAAGAGCCTGTAACCGTAACTGCGGCGATAGACGGGACGTACGACGAGCAATTCGCGGAAACCTTAAGCCGACATGTTAAGAATAAGTATCCGAACGTAACATTGGATATGCTTAATTCAAACGGGGGCAACAAACTGGACAATCTGCTTGCCAGCAATATGATTCCGGACATTATTTTCACTTACAACGGCAACCTGAAATCCTACAAAGACAAAGGACTGCTTTATGATCTGAAGTCGCTTATGAAAGAAGCGAACGTACCCGAGGAGCGTTTCGAAGCCAACTACATGGCCGATATACGTAACGCGGTGGATGGCAATGCCATAAATGGGCTTCCATACGAAACGACATTTCACGCATTGTTTTATAACAAAGGAATCTTCGATATGTTTGGTGTGCCTTACCCGAAGGCGGGCATGACTTGGGACGATGTATACGAGTTGGCCAAACGTGTGACACGCCAGGAAGGCGGCGTGCAATATCGCGGGGTCGACCCCGGCAGCGGGGTGATCTGGATTTCGCAGCCATTGTCGATTGCGGCGGTAGACTACAGAACAGAGAAAGCTTCCGTGAAGTCGGATCAATGGAGGATGATCTTTGAGCTGGTTAAAAAAATGTACGACATTCCGGGCAATACTCCTGTAGGCGCGCCGCTGGATCAATTTACGAAAACAAAGACGCTTGCCATGATAGGACAACTGAATATTTTCGGCCGATTGGCGGATGCCGAAAAAGAAGGCATGGACTGGGACGTAACGCAGTATCCGAGCTTCAAGGAACGTCCAAATACGTTTGGGAATGCAAGCGTATCCGTGGCAATCATCACACAGACGAGCAAGCATAAGGAAGCGGCGATGCAAGTATTGGACGTATTGACATCCGATGCATACCAGACCGAACGTACCCGCGGAGGCGCTATCACAACTTTGCGCAGTCCGGGAGTGAAAGCCGAATTTGGCAAAGACGTCCCGTCGCTTACGGGCAAGCATGTGGAAGATATTTTTAAAAGCAAGCCGGTGCCGTATCCTACTGCCTCCATGTACCGTTCCAAGGCCGAAAGCTTGTTGAAAAAGGAATTCGATAAATTTGCAGCCGGCGGCATGGATGTAAATACGGCGCTAAACCAGGCGGATGAAGCGATCAACAAATTAATCGAAGCAGAACGGATCAAATAAGCTTTGCGACATAAATCAATCGGACAAAAGCGCCTGCACCGTCAAAACGGCTAAAGGGCGCTTTTGCTCATAAGTGATGCGCTTTGCGATATTGCGAAGGGCTCATATGCATCTTTTTGGAAAATATACGGCTAACGTATAGCCCGCTTTCATAGCCGCATTTTGCGGCGATCTGCTCAAGCGTCAAAGTAGTTTCGGCGAGCAAACGGCACACGCGTCTGAGACGCAAGGCGGACAAATAATCCGAAGGCGTTGCCTGGTAGACCGAGCGAAACCGGCGGGTAAATTGTACAGGACTAAGTCCAAGCTCATCGGAAATACGTCTGATGCTGACAGTTGAGGCCAGATTGTCCCGCAGCCATTGTTCGGCGTGTTCCATCAGAGCGTCCGGCCGCGGCATGTGGCTGCCCTGGCTTCCCTCCTCCTTCTCCACCGCATGTAGCTGCCATATATCTTGCAGCAGCAATCGCTTGCGTTGCAGGCCGAGCTCATCCTTGTCTATTCGCCATCGTTCCATATATGAACAGGAAGATAGTACACGGCCCCAGTCCTGAATAATCAGCTTGCCCGCCATGCCTGGCAAGAGCGATTGATCTTCCCGAATTTCGTCTCCATCGGGTATGAATAATCGGAAGTAGATCGACAGAAAGGACAAGGGCTCCAAAACTTCCCGCTCAAAAGGGATATCCGGCGGGCAGAGCAACAGTTCACCCGAACCCGCAATGCCTTGTTTGGTCGCAATACGAAAACGAAGGCTGCCCTTTTCGATGACGAATAAGGTCCATAGCTGATTGCTGTCTTTGTTGAATTGAAATTCGCTCTTATTGTTCCATCTCGTTACAATAAGTACTTGCGGAAGAAGTTGTTCCATGCGCCATTTTTGCATCCCCGTTCCAACTCCCTTGTCAAACCAATTGTAAAAGGGAAGCCACTAACGGATGGCTTCCTGAATTGGCACTTGTTTGCCGGATGGGCCCGGCGGCAAAACGCGGGTTTTGCCGGTAGCATTGCGCGATGACGGCAATTTGCCGACGCACCTGCTGCGGCGTTACTTCCAACTCTTTTCCGCAGGCAAGCGTATTGTACAACATCTCGTAAAAGGCCGTTCCCATGGAAGCGACGACGTCCCCTTGCTCCCAACTGCCTTCATGCCAAGTCAATGTCTCTTTGCAGGAAGCGGGGGTCCCGTCGGGGTTGAACATGTCAATCGGACGCCGCGGCGTGTCTACGAAGAGCATTGCGGTTCACCGTCTTCGCTTGGCTCATAATAACATTATAGCAGAAGCAAGAAACGTATAGGTAGATAAAGTGCCGATTGCCTTCGTTGTTTCCTCTTTGCGATAGTAACTAGCGAATAGAATAGTGAAGCAACCCACATCGCGGCGGCAGCTCCGGCAAGCGCACGCAGGATGAGAATCCATGTTAGCTCATGCGTAATGAGGATGCCCAGCCCGGCGAGAGCGGAGAAGAAAAGCCCGAATAATAAAAATTTTCCGTTTGTGGAAACGGTCCGATACGATGCCCACCGGAATACGCAGCAGCATTCGACTCAGGCAGTAAGCTGGATTTGGGCCTGCTGACGTTCTTATCGACATTCCGACTGCGGTAGCGGCGTGGATTGGGTTAAGGAGACTGTCCGGCGACACAAACATAGATGCTTTAATATCCCGTTAATTAGGGCTTTTTTATTTGAAAGCACATGTTTGTGTCGCAGTGTCACGACACAAACATATGTGCATAACCGTTTTACGACACAATCATATGCGCATAATCGCGGTAGGCTTTTCGTATATCGAAAGCGGCAGCTTATTAAGTTAAAGAGTAACGATAGTTCAAAACCAAAACGGCTGCCGCGGGGCAGCCGTCATTGCGCGAACGGGCAGTTTAGTGCAACCTTTTTTTGACTTGGCGCTTCGCGCACGACGAATTCAAATGGGGTTACCAGTGGAGCGATACCGAT
>NZ_VDCQ01000030.1:0-85046 GCF_006265175.1 Paenibacillus hemerocallicola
TCGGTGCCGCCGCATTTTTCGCGCCGCTTCCGGCGTTGTTGTTGCCGCAGCCGACCATTACAATTACGGTCAACAACAGCAACATGACATTCGCTATGTACTTCCTTCTCAATTGAATCTCCCTCTCCATATTAATGACAATAATATTCATTCTCAATAATAACCCAAAAAAAAGAACTTCCTCTTACACGATCACCCCATCCAAATGATAATGAAAATCATTAGCAGTACAGACGAGCTACTTATCATTGTAGCCGACAAAAATGAGAAAATGATGTGAAAAATAAAAAACATGTACACAGTTCGGGGACATTGTACATGTCGGATGGGATTGCCGGGAAGGTAACCGATAAGGTCGACTAACGGAGCAAATCTCTCCGGCATGCCGCCGATGATGGCGAAGGCGATCGGAAGACCCAGCGTTCCTGCCCGAACCGCCGACTGACGTGATTTCCGTTCATGGCATGCGGTCCTTGCACGCTCATTCAGCAACAGGCCGGCTCTGGAAGCCGACCTGTTCCGTCATCAGTGCGTTTTAGACAATCCGGAGGTACGGCGGTAAGCAATCGTGCCTTGCCCGGCGAACTCCGGCAAGAGCCTGTTTACCGCTCAGCACGGATCCACCGTACCGAATATTTTCCCCGCTGAAGGAGCGAGCTTCTCCAACTCCTGCGCCAGCCGATCCCACGAGCGTCCAGGGCCGCTTCTTCCGGATCGAGCTCGATGAAGATACCGCTGGCGCCCGCGGCCACGACCGCCTTGCTGAGGGGGGCGACCATCTCGCGCCGTGGGGCGTGTGTGGGATCGGCAAATACGGGCAGATGGCTCATCGACTGCAGCGCCGGAATGGCGGCGATGTCCAACGTGCTGCTTCTATACGGCCCAACCCGAAAAATCAACTCGACGTGACGGGCTCGCCAAGGAACCGAGGCATCGATGCCGTCGCTCCATATGATACAAGAATAACACCAAGCTGACAAACCGTTACAATGACCGCATGTATGCTTGCGATTTTGTCACGATCGAAGGTTGCGTGTTCGCGTATGTTCGTTTATAATGGGAACAAGTGTTCGTTTATGTGGAGGTGTTCGCGTATGGTCAATGAGCGTGTAGCGGTTTCTCCGGAAGATATGCATTTGATCCGAAACCTCGTCATACTTCCGGTTGTTCTATCGGCATTCGAGTGCGACAAGATCTATTTCGAGAAAGACAAGGGCCCCGGAATCATGAGTCATTACGTAACCGTTGTTCAACGTGCCATAAACAGGATACGGGTTGATATGGAAAGGTTATTCAGTACGCTGCGCGAGCGCGGTATTGATGTATTTGAAGAGAGACGCAACCAGAACGGAATAAACCGCGTATTTACGTTCGCCGGCCAGCGGAGTGTGTACGCCTTGTATTGGGGAGCCTTCGATGCGGAGATCGACTTGCTTACGAATTACTATTTGGGCAACCTGACGGATTCTGATAGGAATGGATAAGTCTTAATAAACGATGTATCGAGCTACAGCGCAGCGCTGCGGCTCTTTTTTGTGTTTTCGAAAATGATGTTGTAACGAAATGAAAAGTATGCAGTCTAATAGAGGTGAGGAAGTGAGGGAGTGACGAATTTCGAGAATGTCTACAATCAATATTTTCGGGATATCTACTTATTCGTGTATGCGTTGAGCCGCAATGAGACCATTGCCGAGGAAATCACGCAAGAAACCTTTTTTAAAGCTTTGAAAAGCATCGAGACGTTCAAAGGTCACTGCAAGATTAACGTTTGGTTATGCCAAATCGCCAAAAACACGTATTTTTCTTATCTGGAGAAACAAAGACGGCTCGGGCCGGAGCCCGCCTCTGAACCCGTAAGCAAAGAAAATGTCGAAGAAGCGATTCTGCATAAGGAGGATGCTTTCCGAATACACAAGGCGCTGCACCGTATGAACGATCCGTACAAGGAAGTGTTTACCCTGCGAGTGTTCGGAGAGCTATCCTTCGCACAAATCGGTCAGCTGTTCGAGAAGACGGAGAGCTGGGCAAGAGTTACCTTTTACCGCGCCAAACAAAACATTCAGAATGCGCTGAAGGAGGAATCGATATGAGCACAGTCCAGTGCGATATCATCAAGGATCTGCTGCCTTTGTACGTGGATAACGTATGCAGTGAGGCGAGCAGGAAAATGGTCGAAGCTCATCTTGCGGAGTGCGGCAATTGCAGAGAAGAATTAGAAAATATTCTACGCGAGCTGCAGATACCGGGAGATGCTGCCGGAAATAATCGTAGCGACGGCAATGTCATAAAGGGAATATCCACCATCTGGAATCGCTCCAAAACGAAAGCTTTTATGAAAGGAGCCGTCATTACGGCATTATCTTGTACGGTTATTGTTCTGGGGTATGTCGGTCTGTTTCACTGGAACATTACTGCCGTTCCTACGGATGTGATCCAGATAACCGATGTAAGCAAGCTGGCCGATGGCCGGATCGCCTATCATGTCCAATTCACGGATGGTTACGATCTCAATGAGGTCCGATTCGATTCCGATGAGAACGGAAATTTTTATTTGACTCCTTACCGGCCCGTTGTCAAAGAAAAGCCCATCATGGATGGCGGACTCTCCAATATGTATTACACGCTTGCGGAATTCGAGAAGCACGTATATCAAGAGAAGCATGGCAACGATAAAGAAATTACAGCCTTGTACTTCGGCACACGGACAGACAACATCCTGGTATGGAAAAAAGGGATGGAACTGCCCGCGGCGAGCGAAAAAGTCGAAGCTTTGCTGGATGGGAAAGAATAAGAAAGTCGGCCCCGTAATGCTAAATGCCCGACCTCATGGTATGGTAAAAGTAAACGACGTTAAGAGGGTGAGCCAATGGACCATCTCCGCTATCCGATCGGCCGATTCGAAGCCGTTCAGAATCCAACTCCGGAACAACGCAGCAGATGGATTGAGGATATTTCGGAAATGCCGAAAATGGTTCGGCTGACTGTGCAAAACCTGACTATGGAGCAGCTGCTTACCGAATATCGTCCCGGTGGTTGGACTGTCCGACAGGTCGTTCACCATATGGCCGATAACGATATGAATGCCTTTATTCGTTTTAAGAGAGCATTGACCGAGGATAGCCCTACGGCAGGTTCTTATAGAGAAGATTTGTGGGCGGAATTAAGCGATTATGAGACGCCAATTGAAGCCTCGATCATTCTTCTCGAATCCCTTCATTATCGATTTGCAGCGTTACTAAATTCATTGCGTCCGTCTGACTATCAACGAACATTTACGAGTCCCACTCACGGCGCAATGACTCTCGATGTCGCCGCTCAGAGGTATGCTTGGCACGGCCGGCATCATATCGCCCAAATCGCTTCTCTTAAAGAGCGGATGGGCTGGTAACGAAACAAATCGCGACTAAGAAACGTTGCTTCAAATTAAGGCCACAGCTTCAATGGGTTAGTCATAAAGGAGCCATCATCCTTAGCATCACTGTGGCATTGCCGAACCCTAATTTCATTATTACTAGACGAAATTTTGGCAAACGGCCCTCGCCGGCGCACGTGACGTCGCCGGCGGGGGCCGTTTGCCATTTCGATGCAGAAGGATTAAGCGCTTACTTTGACGCGGCGGCGGCTTCCGCTTGCTGGATTTTCTTATTCACTCTCTCCGCCGCTTCGCGGAGCGCCGTATTGACATCCTTGGTGTTGTACACGACATCGCGGACGATGGTAACGAACTCTCCGTTGTTCGGGCCGTTGTATTTGTTGACGGAGCCGGCGGGAGCGTATTTGTCGGGCTGTAAAGCCTTGCTGTTTTTGCCGGCATACATCGGGTTGTTTTTACCGAACGATTTGCGCAGTTCTTTGTCGTTCAGGGAGGTCAGAAATTTGCCGTCCTGGATTTGCCGTGTCTGGTATTCTTCGCTGGTCAGGTAGGCGATAGCCTCGAACGCTTGGTCCTTGTGCTGGCTGATGGAGGTGACGTAGAAGTAGGTCGGATAAGCTTGCGGTCCCATGTCCGGCATTTCCTTCAGAACCGGGAACGAGGCCAGATCCCAGTTCATATTGCCGATCTCCTGCGACGTATACAGAGCGGAAATGCCGAGGAACATCGCTACCGTGCGGTCTTTGAAGAAACGGTTGCGTTCGTGCGGTTCGGAAATTTTGCTTGGATCGACTGCTGCATAACCCGGGAGCTTGTAAAAGCGGATCAGGTTATCCGCGAAGCTTTTCCACCTCAGATCGGTGTCGTAGGCGGATTTTTTCGTGTCTGTGTACACGATGGGAATGGACTGCTGGTTCATCATGGCCAAGTGGCCGTACGACGAACCTAGCCCGGTATAGTTGACGCCGCCGTCGGTGCGGGTCAGACTTTTGCTCAGCTCGTACAAGTCGTCCCAGGTCATGCCGTCCTTCGGATAAGGGACGCCGAATTTATCGAAGAGATCCTTGTTGTAGTATAGGGCTGCGGGGGTTGTGTAGACGGGCAAACCGTAAATGCCGCCACCCGCCAATTGTCTCGCGGTATCCACCATGGTCGGCTCGAGCCGGTTCAGGTTGTAGTTGGCTTGCTTGATCAGCGGGCCGATGTCGTACTCCAGCCTGTAATCCAGCAGACTGCCCGGACTCGCTCCGATCGAAGCGAAGACGATGTCGATCTTCTGTCCTGCTGCCAGCAGCTCGGTGATTTTGCCGCCGGGGATATATTTGACCGTAACATGGGGGAATTTGCTCATAATCGGCTGACCGAACGTTTTCATAAACTCCTCTTCGGGCCAATCCGCCGGGTAAGGGAAATAGACGCTCAGCTCGGCCGGTTGTCTGTTGCTTGCGGCTGCAGTATCGCCTCCGGCGGCCGGAGCTACCCGGCTATTGCTGCATGCGGACAATAGTATAACGAGGAAAAGCAGTAAAGGGACAATCCTGTTCATCCTGTTCATGGACACTCGCATACCCTCCTTGTTTACAAGCAATGGGAAGTCGCTTACAAATCGCCCGGGAGCCGGAATGTTTTGTCGTCATGAAGATAGGGGACTGCCGTGATCCGTTGCCGCGCGTTCACCTCTTTCTCCGGAATAGTTCGGTTTGCCTGCAAGCGGTGGCTGTATTCTCAGTTTATTGAAGTTGCGGAGAAAGTAACAGTGTATTTTCTTAAAGATTAAAAAAAGTTTTTTCCGGCTCGCCATACTTGCGCCATGTTCCTCCCGTCCCGAATCGGCGAAGATAGAACCCATAAACAATACGAATCGGAGGGTTCAACTATGGAGTACTCATCTGTGGAGCATGGAAACAATCATTACGAGCTGGAGCTGCCGCATGGACGGCTGCATGTATTTGCGAATTCGGACGTGTACCAGACGTTCGGTGCGAAAGTATACGAGATGGCGGACAACAATCTGCGTATTCCCCGTCATGTGTATATGAGCTATACCCCGGACGCGCATGTGGGAGTAGGGACTTGCATCGGAACGACGGCGGTGTGGAATATGAAGGACGGGTTCGTGTCCCCTTCCATCGTCGGAGTGGATATCGGTTGCGGGATGCGGGTGCATACGACGACGCTGCATCGCCGGGATATTCAGGATCGGGCCGTGCGCAGGGCGTTGATTGAAGCGATCGAAAAGTATGTGCCGACGAAGGAACGGACCAATACGCATTATGCGGATATAGATATCATGAACGTGGTTCGGCATGGGTTAAAGGGTCTGCCTGAGAAATATGTCCCGCAGGAGCAATGGCTGACGCATGTGGAAGAGTCGACGTTCCGGTTTGAGCATGCTTATCTGGAGCATTTGCCGGCCCAGATCCGAAAATATGCGCACGGACAATTGGGGACGCTTGGAGGCGGGAACCATTTTATCGAGCTTCAGGTTTTGGAGATCGAGGAAGGCCGGGCGGAGCTGGCGGCGCGGTGGGGACTGTTCGACGGTCAGGTGGTGGTCATGATCCACTCCGGCTCCCGGGCATGGGGGGCGAAGCTGGGACAGACGTACACAAGCGAGCTGAGGGACGCGATGTACAGTTGGGGCGTGGACAATCCGGACCGGAACCTGATCTACGCTCCGATTGCCAGCCGGGAAGGGCAGACGTACTTGAACCTGATGTACTCGGCGTTGAACTTCGCGGTCAGCAACCGGCATATGATCGCCTTCGGGGTGCGGGAAGCGTTTCGGGACGTGTTCGGGGCCGGGCTGGAGATGCCGGTGCTGTACGACTTGATGCACAACTATGCGCTAAAGGAAGCTCATCGCAACCAGCCGATGCTCGTCCATCGCAAAGGAGCGACCCGGGCGCTGCCTCCCGGCCATTATTTAAATACGGCCGCCTACAAGGAGACGGGGCATCCGGCCCTGATTCCCGGCTCTATGGGAACGTCCTCGTATATTATGGTCGGTCGCGAGGAGGGAATGAAAAATTTCTACTCGATCTGCCATGGCGCGGGAAGAGCCCGCTCGCGCAAAGCGACGAAGGAGCTTGTGACGGTCGATCAATTCGAGCAATCGTTGATGGTCGGGACGGATGAGGAGATTCTGGTCAACCACCGGTCGCTGCAGACTATTCTTGACGAATGCCCGCAAGCGTACAAGGACGTCGATCAGATTATCGACAGCGTGGTCGGAGCGTCGTTGGCCGATGTGGTAGCCAAATGCAAGCCGATGGCGGCGATCAAGGGCGTGTAAGCGTAAGAAAGGCTCGTTTTGCGTCGACAGGTATTTGCCGGATACAGTGTGAATTCCGTATGGAGCGTTGAGCTGTGGCATCGCATCGTTCATGCGACCGTTAAGGTCGGAGGTACTTGGTGATACCCGAACAGGGGCGACGGTGTTGCGGAATATTAGAAGGGCCTCTTGATAGGGGCCCTTTTTTCGTCTTTACAAGGGACTGCAATTCGTTAATAATTACTTGATACTACATGACAGCGAGGTTTGCAGATTGATCATCAAACATAATTTGCCCGCCATGAATGCCCGATATAAAGCGACGAGAAACAATGAGTCGGTATCGAAGACGCTGCAGAAGCTGTCTTCCGGTCTAAGAATCACTAACGCGGCGGACGATGCGGCAGGATTGACCATCTCGGAAAAAATGAGAGCCCAAATACGGGGATTGAATGCGGCGAGCCGAAATGCCCAGGACGGAATCTCCTTGATCCAGACGGCCGAGGGCGCGCTTGGAAATATCGGCGATAATCTGCAAAGAATAAGAGAGCTGGCCGTTCAATCCGCCAATGGAACGTTGACGGAACAAGACAGAAGCTATTTGCAACAGGAGGTGGCCGAACTAAAGGAATCTATCGACAAAATCGCGGACACGACCGAATTTAACGGCATGAAGCTATTGGACGGATCGTTATCCGTCATTCCCGCGAAGCCGGCTATTCCGGCAGTTCCGCCAATACCCGCGACTCCGACGATACCGGCTGTGCCGACCATCCCGGCCGTACCGCCGACACCGGCCATTCCTGCCGTACCCGGTACTCCGGATATCCCTCCGAGCTCCTCTATTGACGTAACGACGGGCGGCATGGGAAAAACGATAGCGGACGGAGACATTCCGATCGGCATTTACGGGGCCGTCGTACGTATAAATCCGGACGAATATATTCATAGCGATGAAGCGTACGACCTTTACATAGATTGGCTAAACGGCGCACCCGTCGGGTTTAACGTCACTCGAACCCCCAGCGGGCTAATCGTGACTCATACGATTTCATCCGGCACCACGTTCAGCGTAAACGGGATCACTTTCGATATAACAAATGCCAGCACGTTCAATATGTCTCCGGGCAACCAACACCAAGGTACCGTGGTGTTCCATCCGGGCAATAACTCCTTGATACCGGGGATGCCCGGAACCCCGGCCATACCGGCAAGCCCCGGATCGCCTGAAATACCGGGAACGCCGGAAATTCCCGGGACACCCGAAATACCGGGAACGCCGGAAGTTCCGGCGACACCGGAGCGGGACAATCGATTGTCGTTTCAAATAGGCGCCAATTCCGGCCAGACGATGAAAGTAGAACTGGGCGATTACGGTTTGGCGAGCTTGGGTATCGGGACATTGTCCGTGGATCCTGCGGATAAAGCGTTGGAAGCCATTGCGGTTGCAGATGAGGCCATAGCGAAAGTAACGGCCGGCAGAAGCAGTTTGGGGGCCAGTCAAAACCGGTTGGAGCATACGATTTCCAATCTGAGCAATTCCGCCGAGCAGCTCACCGCCGCGGAGTCGAGAATCCGGGATGCGGATATGGCCAAGGAAATGATCGAATACACGAAGCATACCATTTTGGCGCAAGCGGCCCAAGCGATGCTGACGCAAGCCAATCAGCAGCCGCAGGGAGTATTGCAAATGTTCAAATAGTTTCGCGAGCAGACGCTGAGGCGCCTGCTTGTTTTTTTATTGAAGGTGTAACTTCGATAAAGCGTTAAAGCGAAGTGCGAGTTTCCGCCTTGGCCGGTGTTCGCGAGACGCCAATCCGTCAAATAGCGGAACTGGCGTATGTTATGGACCCGAAAAGCAGCGCAGACCGCACAATAACGGAAAACCATTCCTCTATTCCGCCGTTCACCCCCCATTTTCCCACCGAGAGATCAAAATAGCGGAAGCTTGTGCCGCTATATTCAGGAGTGCAACGAAATTCGAGACGATAACGGAACACAGCGCCGCTATATACAGGCAACGCGTTGTCTCCTCTATAGCACGGATGCACTTCATCGAGAGGGCTTCGATCAGAAGCTCCTCTCATGCACATGATTGCTCTCGTTCGCCAGAAACTGAAGATTTCATTAAAAGCTTAAAGTACATGTGGAATCCTCGGAGCTGAATAACTGAGGATGAAGCGGCAAAATGCTGTCAACCTTCTCATTTGCATGAATGTTGTAAGCTTGAATTGTCACAAGGTTAATGGAGCCGGGACTTATCCGGCACGGCACTCCAACTCTATTCAAGGAGGCACTATGGCGACAAGCGAGTATGCAATCGAAGTGCGGCAGTTGAGGAAATCGTTCGGGAAGGTCGAGGTGCTGAAGGGCGTAAATCTCGGCGTGGAGCGGGGAAGCGTATATGCGGTGCTCGGGCCCAATGGGGCCGGCAAAACGACGACGGTTCGCATCCTGTCCACGCTGCTCGTTCCGGACGCCGGAACGGTGCGGGTATTCGGGCATGACGTGGTACGCGAGGCCGACGCGGTTCGAAGCCGGGTCAGTTTGACGGGGCAATTCGCTTCGGTGGACGAAGGGCTTTCCGGTCGCGATAATCTGGTGATGGTCGCGCGCTTGATGGGTTATGCCTGGAAGACTGCCAATGCGAGGGCGAATGAGCTGCTTGAAGCGTTTGATCTGACGGAGGCCGCCTACCGTCAGGCCAACACGTATTCGGGGGGAATGCGGCGCCGCTTGGATATTGCGGCCAGTCTGGTCGTTACGCCGGAACTGCTGTTTCTGGATGAGCCGACAACGGGGCTCGATCCCCGCAGCCGCAATCAAGTGTGGGAGATTGTCCGGACGCTGGTGGCCCAAGGTACGACCGTATTGCTTACGACGCAATATTTGGAGGAGGCCGATCAGCTAGCCGACCGGATAGCCGTCATCGATCACGGCAAAGTCATAGCCGAAGGAACCGTCGGGGCGCTGAAAGCTTCGGTCGGGTCGGGGAGTGTTCAGGTGAGGCTGGACAACGCGGAGCAGCGCGGAGAGGCGGAACGGATTTTATCCCGCACGCTGGGCGCGGGCGTACAGCTCGCTTCCGACCCGGTCGCTTTGTCGGCCCGGGTATCGAATCCCGAGTTGGCTGCAATCGCTTTGGCCGAGCTATTCCGGGCCGGAATTCCGACGAACCGTTTCTCGCTCGCGCAGCCCAGCTTGGATGAAGTGTTCCTGGCTTTGACCGGTCGTCCGGCCGTCGAAGAAGCGAACGGTGAGGGGGATACGCTATGAACGCTACTTCTATGACCCGGACGATCGACGGGCGGAAGCTGAAGCAAGCGTTGTCCGTTCACAGTCGTCCGAAGCGTCCGAGCGCCTGGTCCGCCACGATGACGTTTGCCTGGAGAATGGTGCAGGGTACAAGGAACAATCTGTTTATGTTTCTGATCGATGCGGTTGTTTTTCCCGCGCTATTTTTATTGATTTTCACCTTTTTGTTCGGCGGAGCCATCTCCGGCTCGACCGGCCTGTATTTGCAGTTTTTGCTCCCCGGCATGCTGGTCTACACGGTGACGACCATGACGGTATACACCGGGGTTACGATCAGCACGGATATTTCGAAGGGCGTATTCAACCGGTTCAAGACGCTTCCGTTCTGGCAACCGGCGGCTATTATCGGGACGCTGTTGATCGATATCGTCCGGTATGCGGCCGCATTGAGCGCTACTGTCGGGATCGGGATGCTTCTCGGCTTTCGGCCGGAGGCGGGCTTGCTCGGCGCCTTGCTTGCCTTGTTGACGGTCATTCTGTTCGCCTTTAGCGCGAGCTGGATATTCGCCTGCCTCGGCGTCGTGGTGAAGAAGACCGAATCGCTTACGAGCACGAGCTATTTGGTGCTGTACCCGCTTATGTTCACCAGCAACGTATTCGTGGATTCGTCCACGATGCCCGGATGGCTCCGGGGCGTCGTCGATCTGAATCCGCTCAGCCTGGCTTCGACGGCCGTACGGGGATTGATGCACGGCAACGCCGCGGCCGGCGACATCGTCTGGGCGCTGGCGGGATGCGCCGTGCTCGTCATCCTGTTCGCACCGCTGACGTTTCATCTGTATCGCCGTAAGGTGCCTCAGTAGGGGGGCATGCGGTTCACCGAAAGCCCGCTGCGTCGCTGGACGATTGCAGTGAGGCTTTTTTTTCTACGACAGCATTATCCGCAAACAAGCTGGGGGCTGCTTCGGTGGGCGTGACAACACGTTGCCTGTGTATAGCGGCACTGGATTCCGTTATTGTCTCGAATTTCGTTTCATTCTTGAATATAGCGGTACAGGCTTCCGTTATATCGATCTCTCGGGTGAAAGTGGAAAGTGAACCGCGTATTAGAGGAATGGTTTTCCGTTATTTTGTTGTCGACACTGCTATTCGGTACATAACATACGCCAGTTCCGCTATTATACGGATTCGCGCTCTCGCTAGCGCCGGCAAGGCGGGAAGCCTTTACTGATCATGCGATGCACGCACTTCTGTATGCGAATTATGCTGTCATAGTTTTTTTAACGTTGCAGGAAGATTTCGCTAAGCACAGAGCGAATTGCGAACCTTCTGTACCAAGAATTAACATTGCTTCTGGCCGTCGTGCAGCAAACTGGATTTAGACAGGCACCGCACAAAATGGGGCGGAAATTCGAAACATAATCACATTTTGCACAGCGGCACCTCCTGCTAAGATTGCGTTAACCCCCGAAGAAACATCTGGCGAATCGCTCACGAGCTTGGGAAGGGAGGGTGGTAGTGTGGCTGAATGCCGGCTGAACGAATCGGCGCCTGGATCGCGGCCCGGATAAGCTCACCGAGGGGATACCATGATCGACCGGCCTGAAAGGCTGGACGCTTTCCTGCAATCATTTTCATATCGATTCGGATAGGGAGGGTTTCGGATGAGCATGCGCAACAACAGCTTGGGGCTCGTTTTGCTGCTTTCGGTGTGTCTCGTAGTCCAGTGGTTCGGTTTTGGAGGGAGTAAGGCTTCAGCGGATTTACCTGCAAGCGATGTACTGGTAAACGGCGGTTTCGAAACGATCGCAAACGGCGTTCCGTCCGGGTGGGTGCCTATCGGTAATACGTGGACCGGCGGTGTGCAGATCGCTTCGGAGGCGGCTCGGACCGGCAGCTACGGAGTTTCGATTCAGACGAACACGACGAACAATCCATGGATATCGCAAGGGGTTCCCGTGGACGAGGAAGCTACGTATGCGATCACGTCCTGGTTTAAGGCGATGGGCGTAACCGGCGCGCCCGGCTTCAAGATCGAGTTTTACACGTCGCAGGTGCCATCGCCGCAAACCGCACTGGACGGATATTCGTACCGCAGTCCCGCTTCCTATCTCGACGGGCAGTGGCATGAGCTGAGTTACGAAGTCAAGGCTCCGGCCGGAGCGAAGTACATGGTTGTTTATTTGCGGCTGTACGGAACCGGCAAAGTGTATTTTGACGACGCGGCGGTCGTCAAAACGAAAGATGCGCAGCAAATCGTGCTCACGCCGAATCAGACTTACTACTATCCGGAACTAACCTCAGGCAGTATCCATGTCGTGCTAAAGCCGTTGGACGGCCTCTTCGCGGGAAAGAAAACGGACCTTAAGCTCGTTAAGGAAGCCGGGGGGGCGGTCGTCTTCGCGCAAACCGACATGGCAGCCGCCGCGGAATGGAACGTTCCGTTCCAGCCTTCCGTCATGGAGCTCGGGCAGACGTACGTGCTGTCGGCGGAGCTGAAAGACGCAGCCGGAGAAATCATTTCGCGCGAGGAGAGGAAGCTTTACCGATGGAACCGTCCGACAATGCTGCCGCAGAACGGTCCCGTCCAAGTCGGCGGACAACCTTTCTTCCCGATTATCGCCTACCATGCGTACCCGAATGATTTTCCGTATTTGAACCAGATCGGTATCAATACGATCCAAGGCGTCAACACGGCAAGCGAAGCGACGCTGCAGACACTGCTCGACGCTGCGCATGCGAACGGCCTGAAAGTGCTTCAGACACTGTACTTGAATATGCAGGTCAAGGAAAACTTTGCGCTGACGGAGCAGATGGTTGCCCGGTTCAAAAGTCATCCCGCCCTGCTGGGCTGGATGATCATGGACGAGCCGACCTATAACGGTATTCCCCAGTCGGAAATTCTCGAAGCGTACAAACGAATTCATTCGATCGATCCCGATCATCCGACCTATATGGTCGAGTCCGAGCCGTATGCGTACCGCTCCACCGGGCAAGCGACGGATATACTCGTGACGGACGTATACCCGTACAATGGGACGAATATGCAGCCAATTTCGGCGGTCGGGGAGGGCGTACGCAAGGCGGTGCTCGATACGGACGGGGTAAAGCCGGTCTGGAGCGTGCTGCAGACGTTCCGTTTCCCCGGCTCGGCTTCGTGGGACTACTTGCCGACGATCGGCCAAGTGCGCAATATGGCGTACCAATCGATTCTGGCCGGAAGCAAAGGGCTGGCGTATTACTCCATCAACGATCCGGGCTGGAGGATGCAAGATTCGGCGCTGTGGGCGGGGCTGGCCGCTTTCAAAGACGAGCTGCCGCTGATCGGGGAGCTGGCGGCACAAGGGAGCAAGACGGCCGAACAGATCGGCGAAGCGGTAC
Organism: Paenibacillus hemerocallicola; assembly: GCF_006265175.1. Classification (GTDB taxonomy): domain Bacteria; phylum Bacillota; class Bacilli; order Paenibacillales; family NBRC-103111; genus Paenibacillus_AB; species Paenibacillus_AB hemerocallicola. The sequence continues at coordinate 13,284 of NZ_VDCQ01000030.1, forward strand.
AGTGGGGAGTTTGGAGCAAGGGGCAGGAGCAATATGCGATCGCGATCAACGTGACGCAAACGGCGCAGACAGCGGAAATTCCGCTCGCAAACGCAGGCAACCGGGTACGGCTGCTGTACGGCGACGAGCCGTCGTCTTGGGAAAGCTGGGACGCGAAGCTGGACGTGAATCTCGGTCCCGAGCAGGCGCTCGTATACCGCATTACGCCATTTATATCCGAGGTCCAGGCTGCGACCGACACGATGCAGGACGCCGTAGCGCTTTTGCAAAGCAAACATTGGAGGCAAAAAGCAAGCGAGCTCGCCGCTAAGCTGGGCGATGTGCGGCAAGCCTTGTCCGGGCAAGCTCCGGACGTTAAAGACGTGATGAACAAGGCGGACAAAGCGCTGGATGACACGAGCAAACTGACGTCTTGGGTTAACGGGCAAACCGACACCGTCCTGGAAGGCAAAAGGCAGGCGCTTCTCGCGCTGCTGAACGGCGCGTACGACCGGGTGGAGCCGATCGCCCAATCGACGATCCGCCTCGATTTGCAGCCGCCGCCGGATGTTATGACGCCCGGCGGGCAGGGAGCCGTAAGCGTCCGAATCCGCAACACCGGGGACAAAACGCTCCGTCCTTGGCTCCGCGTCGATTTGCCGGATGCCTTCGGGCTGCAGCCGATCGAGAGGGAGTTCGGTCCCGTCAAAAGCGGTGCAACCGCTAATGCCTCCGCAGATTTCACGGTACCGCCCGCCGTCCCGGCTGGAACTTACAACGTCACGGCATCGGTATATTACGAATACAAGGGCTCGTTGTTCCAAGTTTCGTCCGCCCGAGAGCTTGAGGTGACACCGCTCTTGCAAGCGAAGCTGTCGCCGATTACGATCGAGGCGGCGAAGGCGGGCACGTATCCGTTTGCCGTCGAGCTGACGAACGGCTCCACCGAACCGCTTACGGTGGAGCTGGTCCGAACCGTCCCGAACGGATTGACGGTCGACCTTGCGGCTTTCGCGACTCTCGTCGGGCGGGAGACGAAGACGGTCCATGGAAGTGTTACGATTCCCGCGACGGTGACGCAAGGCGTCTATACGGTAACGGTGGTGCCGAAGGCAAATGGAGGCAGCTATGCTCCGCTGCCGCTTACGGTCCGGGCCGAGACGAACCTCGTATACAACAGCGGCTTCGAGATAGCCGGTACGAACGGTCCGGACGGTTGGTTGATGCGAACGGGCGTATGGGATAAGACGACGGCCTACGGCGGATTGGCGTCAGCCAAGCTGAATCCGGACGCGAGCAACAACTGGAACGTGATCAATGCGACCGAGGCCAAAGAAATTCCGGTTGTGGCGGGTCGCCAGTATAGGTTGTCCGGCTGGGTGAAGAACGGTTCGACGGCCGGCTCGGTCGCGCTGGGCATCCGGCAAATCGACACGAACGGCGTGTCCGTTTTGTACAACTGGACAGAAGCTGCGAGGGGAGGCGACTGGACGAAAGTGCAAGTGAGCTTCACTGCGCTGCCGCAAACGAAACGGGCCGCCGTCTATTTCAAAGTCGACCAAGGCGTGAACGGTTCGGCATGGGTAGACGATCTGGAAATGCGCGAGCTGCCGTAAAGGTCGGCTTGCCGATGCGGCTTGCGGAATCTGCGCGGCTCGAAGTGAGGAGCATCGCCAGCTCTTTGGATACGGTCGCCAAAGACCGTTAAAGCTCCACAGTACGAGTTTCACAATGGTTACGGACATTAATGGCCGTCAGACTCGAAAATCATGGTTTTTTTTCTGGTTTTCCTTCCTAATGGTCATCAATAACCGTTGGAAAACCGAAATCGGTGTAAATTAACTCTACCGGTCATTTGTGTCCGCTAACTACATGTATTTAGCTCGCCCAACTCGTTTATCCATCATGGGATGTCCGAATCTTGATCATGGGAGGCTAACAGGGGTTCGCTCACCGACAGTCTCCTAGAAATAAAAAACCGCGATCCCGAAGGACCGCGGTTTTCGTTCTATGGAGCGTAGGGGGATATGGAAATCCTGATTGAACCGTCCGGAGGAGTAGAATCGACGAAGCAGATCGCAGCGGTAGTTGCAGACGCCGTGCTCGTTCGCTGCGCTCCCTCCGCACGGTCAGAGCCCCGCTTCCGGGACGTCCCTTTTTCTGGGCTATCAGGTAGATGAAGTGCAGCTTCTGGCTCAAGCTTGCGAAGTCGGGCTCGAACGCCATGATCCGTCAAAACCGGTATACCCTTCCACTAGGTGTCTCCTCTCGGAAGAACAAGCTTCTATAAAACGGCGCGCAGATTCGGTCACAGGCCAGCGCGGGCCTAGCTCGCAAGCCGAGGAACGGAAGCTGAGTCCGCAGCTTAACCGGGCTTCCGCACCTCGATGAGCATATACGCCATGATAGGTGCGCTCGGCAAATATGACGAGGTCTCCCGGTTCGGTTACAACCGGAAGCATGCCCGGCACATCCATGCCGCAATAGGGAACCGGCTCCGTCCCGGTTGGGTAAAACGACTTGCGTCCCGGTGTAAATTCAAATCCGACGGGTCCGGACCAATCGTCAGTATGAGAATCCGGCACGATCGCCAGACCGCCGTTCTGCGGGGTGCTGCCCGTCAAATAAAACCAGAGCGAAGGGGCGCCGCTGTTGTTTAATACGGCATTTGCCCCATAAGGATGCTCGAGCGGGTCCCAATCCGTATGCCAGGCATGTACTCCCGACTTCGCCGCATCCCCCGCGGCACCCGGCTTCTTATAGATGCCCGCGCTTCGATTCAACGTGATCGGCTTATTGCCGTTAAGGAAGCCTGCAAGGAGCATGAGCGGTTCGTAGGCCAGCAGTTCGGCCATTACCGGGCCTTTCTCGATAAAAGACGGATCGGTAATGGACAACGTGGTATCGTCTTGAAACATAGGCCCGATTACCCGGCGCACTTCGTCCTTTAACCGCTCTACAGTGTGGCGGGACAACATTTGTTTGACGATCGCAAAGCCGTGCTTTTCCTTGCAGTCCCGAATGTTTTGCAGCTCGCTTGGCTCAAATTCATATCGATACGAAAGCTGTATATTCTCCATCCGAAAACACTCCTTTAAATTTCTATATTGAAATGAACGGTTACTTCGCCTTAAGCTTCTCTTCGATCGTCTTATTCGTTTTCTCTTCCGCCTCGCGCAGTGCGGAGTTCATGTCGGTCGTGCCTAGTATGACGCTGTTCACTGCTCCGGCGATATTCGTTTCCGCGATTGCATTGTACTGGTTGATCCCATTTGTGGCCGCATATTTCACCGGTACTAGCGCAGCCGCGTTCCTTCCCTTGAGATTCGGTTCTTGCGAACCGTATACTTCCCGCCATTTCGTATTGTTCAGCACAGGCGCCGCGCCGCTTTTGGCAGCCTGGAACTGCAGCTCCTCGTCGGTCAAGGCGGACATGGCCAAAAAGGCGGCATCCTTCTTTTTGCTCGTACTCGGCATGACGAAATAGACGGCTTCAGGCTGCGGGCCGACACCCGGACGCGACTTGAACTCCGGGAACGTTACCGCGTCCCAATTCATTTTGACTCCTTGTTCTTCCTTTGGCCAATCCGAGTTCATTTGCACAAGCATAGCGAGCGTCCTGTCCTTCGCAAACATATCCAGCGACGGCCCGCCGATCCCCGTACCTTTCTCCGTTGGCGCGAAGCCGGGCAGCTGGGAGAAGCGGATGAAGTTCTCAAGAAAGCTTTTCCATTCCGCGGTAAAAAACGCCGCTTTGGAGCCGGCATCCAGTCTTGGCAGCGACAGTTGGTTAAAGGTGATGAAATTGGTCGTACGGATGCCAAACCCCCGATACTTTATTCCCCCGTCCTCGCGCGTCAGCTTCTTGGCGGTTTCGTATACTTCGTCCCAAGTCATGCCGTCCTTGACATAAGCCACGCCGAACTTGTCGAACAAATCTTTGTTGTAGAAAAATCCGGGGGCATTCACTTTAAAAGGCAATCCTGCCATCTTTCCCGGCTCCAACGCTTTAGTCAATTCGTATACAATCGGGTCCAGCCTATTAAAATCGTACTTGTACTTCTTGGCCAGCTCTGTAATATCCCCGTTCAAGCCGCGGTCCTGCAAACTCTGGTAAGCGTTGGAGGTAGTCATGATCAAATCGAGCTCCGTTTTGGACGCTATCAATTCATCCATCGTAGCACCGGTTCCGCTCTGGATATAGTTAATGGATAGATTCGGATATTTTTTCACTATATAATTGCCGTACGTTTCCATGAACGTTTCTCTCGGGTAACCGCTCCATGGATAATAAATCGTGATTTGCACCGGTTCCTTCAAAGCCGTTTCCGCGCTGCCGGCTTCAATCGATTTCTCGCCATTGGCGGTCAGGCTTCCGCCATCCCCGCTGCTGCACGCGCCGACTAGCATAATCGACAAAGTTAGCGAACCTAGTGAAGCAATCCTTTGTTTGACCATAGCGCCAATCCCCCTTGGTTATTTGCAGCCTTCTTGCCATGCTTCTGGAACAAAGTCGGAGCAGTACCTCGAAATGGGCTCGAGAGTCAATACCGGGCACAATAAGAAGGCTTGACGTTGCATTAGCGTTAATGTTGCGCTTCTCTCTATTGCCTTTGGAATCGGTATGCTACAATGAAAGCGCTCTTCAAAAACTTCGGATTGCTGCGAATGATGTCCTGGAGGTAGCTTATGATCGAATATCCGACAGAAACGAAAGCGCTTTGGCTGCACAGACCGACACCGCTCGAGAAAATGTGGGGTATCTGGCCGACCAGTACCGGATACGCGATAGCGAAGCCGGAATACCGGAACGGATCTCGAGCTATTCCGTCTTTCGCCCTTATTTATTTGGAGCAAGGCGCCCTCCATTTCATCGATCATCGAGGCAACGAGCAGCTTTTGCGCAAAAATACGATGTTCTGCCTGATCCCCGGCATTCTCCATCAATACTATTACGCTGAGGCCGACGCGCCGCCACGAACGTCATGGATCACGTTTGAAGGGAAGCAGTCGCTCCCGCTCCTGAACCGGATCGGCTTTTCCATGGAGCAGCCTTGTTTGACCGGTTGGGACGAAACGCGGCTTATTCCGCATATGAAATCCATGGAGCGTGTGTTCGCATCCGAGGAAAAAACGGACCGCTTGCATTTTGTGCTGCTGCTCGTAGGCTTGTTCGACGAACTGCTTGCGCAGTCCCGGCAGCTCGGTTACGAGAACGCCCCTAACACCTCCTGGCTGCAGGACAGCATCGAATTTATGAATACCCACTATTCCAATGGCATCCGCATTCGCGATGTAGCTCGCCATGCGGGTATGACGCGTTCCCATTTTACCCGAGTGTTTACCGAGCATAGGGGCTGCTCCCCGAAAGCGTATTTACAGCAGCTGCGGATGGAAAAGGCGATGCACTACCTGAAGGAAACGTCCTTCACGCTCACGGAAATCGCCTTGACGATCTCTTATCCCGATGCCTATTCGTTCAGCCGGGCATTCCAGCAGCATTACGGCTATCCTCCTTCCCGAGCTCGTGAGCGACCCGACAAAGGTTCTTCGGGTTAACCCCATCTTACCAGCAGGCGCTGCCGCGCAAAATGTGATTATGTTTCGAATTTCCGCCGCATTTTGTGCGGTGCAGACCTTCGTGATCTCCGTTAGTGACTGTAATCCCTGAAATAAGTCGCCCCTCGGAATGCTCCCGTCGCATTTGCTTTTCCATCGAGAACGCCGATAAACGGCAAACGTTTTTCCAAGCTCGCAGCCCATTATTTCCCGCTCGTAATACTTTCGCCATGTTCGTTTCGCCCCGGATCGGCGAAAATAAAAAATGCAACAGACAAAGGATTGGCGCAAGGGTGGCGTACCTGGGCAGGGACCTCTGAACGGTCCCGCAGTACCGGCGCTCGATTAGCGCCCGTATGCTGTACGGCCATTGCTGCGCGAATTCCGCCATTGCAAGGGTTCGAATCCCTTAACCGCGAGAAGCGGTTAGCTCAGCGGTAGAGCACTCGACTTTCAATCGAGCGAAAACCTTATACTCAGAAGACCTTTACAAGGAGTACTCAGTGGCTCTGTCAGCACGCTTGCGAGCACAGCTTTGCAATCCGCGGATACCGTAACGGCATGCGGGTGTGACGGTCGGAGAAGCAGGGAAGGGCGACCGCTGCACGTAGGGACCGGGGGCAGAATGGTCCGACAGCGGCGATGCAGCGTGCAAACGCGCGCCGGCCGCTTCCCGAGCTTTCCGGCACAATGCCCGGAGCGCACCGTCGCTTAAGCGCGATTCCGCTGTCCGCCGCAGGAGGACTCCTTGCGCAAGGTCGCCAATTCGACTTTTAACGTTCAGAGATGTTTCGTTCCATAGACCGAAGAGCCAAGCCAAGCTTTGAGCCGAGAAAGGCTATCTCATAAATGCGAATGTGCTGCTTTCAAAATGGCCTCGATCAGAAGCCTATCTCATACATAACAGAAATGAAGGGGGATTCATCATGTTGAAAACCGTTACGATTCAAACCGACGAACGCGGCTTGCTGTTCCGCAAGGGCAGCTATGTCAAGCTTTTGCAGCCGGGGACTTACCGGTTCTGGTCTTGGAAGAAGACGACGGAAGTCGTACTGCCCGTTACGAAGCCTTTCGCGGTTGCCGGGAAAGATCTGCGTCTTTTCCTGCACGACGAGGAGCTGCTGCGGCAGCTGGAAGTGGTGCACGTTCAAGACCATGAGATTGTGCTGCACTATGAGGACGAGAAGTTCGTCGCCGTTCTGCCGGCCGGAAGCTATGCGTTCTGGAACGTGCTGAAGCGGCATACGTTCATCCGCGTCGATATCCGCAACCCGGAGCTGCCCGCCGGGATCGATCCGGCTGTCGTACCCAAGCTGGGAACGTATATTCAGACGTTCGAGGTGGCCAATCACGAGTCCGGCGTGCTGTTCTATAATCACGTCCGGCAGCGGGAGCTTCCGCCCGGCAAGCACGTATTCTGGAAAGGGCCGGTCTCGGTCTCGGTGGCGAAGGCGGATCTGCGTCAGCAGCAGCTGGATATGACCGGGCAGGAGATGATGACGGAGGACAAGGTAACGCTGCGGCTCAATTTCGTCTGCCAGTACAAGATCGTCAGCCCGCTTCGCGCCTTGGAGTTCAAGTCGTTCGAGGAACAGCTGTACATCCGGCTGCAGCTGCTCCTGCGCGAATATGTAGGGACGCTGAAGCTGGACGATCTGCTGAAGATGAAGCAGGAAATCGGAGCGTTCGTCTTGTCGCGGCTGAACGGGGAGAGCGAGGAGTACGGCGTCCATTTCGTGTCGGCAGGGGTGAAGGATATCATTCTGCCTGGGGATATCAAAGACATTCTGAACACGGTGCTGCTGGCCGAGAAGAAGGCGCTGGCGAACACGATCACCCGCCGGGAGGAGACGGCCTCGACCCGCAGTCTGCTGAATACGGCGAAGCTGATGGACGAGAACGAGACGCTGTTCCGGCTGAAGGAGCTGGAGTTTCTGGAGAAAATATGCGAGAAGATCGGCACGATCTCGTTGACCGGCGGCGGCAATTTGCTGGAGAAGCTGAACCTGCTGCTCGGGGACAAAAACGGCAGGAAAGCGTGACGGCAAGCACAATGCTGCGGCGTACCCGATTCAAACCGTCGCGTCGCTCGGCGGCAATCGCAGTTCCGCGATCCGTCCATACGGCAGCCGGGACTGATCTCTGCCGCACCTTGGCCCGGGCTGGATGCGGATGCCGTAGCGTGGATCGCTTCTATCGGGTAATCGGCACGAAACATTCGTTGCATGATTCCAGAAGTTCGTATCCAACGGGAAGCGGAACAAAAAGTTCCTCTATCGAGCTTCGTGGCATCGAAATTGGGGCTTTACGGAATAAAAAGTTCCTCTATCCCGTCCGGAAGCACGCGATACAGCCTGTTGACGGCAAATAGCGGAACGAATCGTTCCGTTTTTACATATTAACTCGTCTTCACGCCTCCATAAAGGAAGTCATTGTTCCCTCGCCGCCCAATAGCGGAACTCATTCTTCCCCTACAACGGTCGCAGATCCGCAACCGCGTTCCACAAGGGGAACGACCTTTGATACGCAGGACTGGAATGCAAAAAAAGAGGGAGTATCGCCGGCAAAGGCCGTACTCCCTCTTTCGCTGTTCCGCTGCTATCCGCTATCCTTTTTCGCTACTATCCAATAACCTTATTCGTTGTTATCCATCAATCCGAGCTTGATCGCCAGTCGTTTCAGCATCACGACGGCTTGCGCGCGGCTCGATTGCTCTTTCGGGGCAAAGGCGGAATCGGCGATTCCGTTCATGATGCCTTCGCTCACGGCGCGGGCTGCCGCATTGCGCGCCCAAGCGCTGATCTTATCGGCATCCGCGAAAGGTTGCAGCGCATTCGATGCGCCTGCCGCAGACTTCAAGGAAGAGAAGTCGAACGCACGGGATGCGAGAACCGCCAGTTCTTCGCGGCTGATCACTTGATTCGGACGGAACGAGCCATCCTCGTAGCCATCGATCAAGCCGGCTTTGGACGCTGTAGCCACATCGCTTGCATACCAGTCGGTGGAGCGTACGTCGTTAAACGTTGCTCTTCCGTCTTGCTGCGCAAGACCGAGCGCACGAACGAGCAGTGCTGCAAATTCGGCCCGGGTAATCGACTGGTCCGGAGCGAACTCGCTGTCGGTAACGCCTTTCACGAGCAGCTTCGAGGCGAGAAGCCCGATATCGGCTTCGGCCCAATGTCCTTGCGTGTCCTTGAATGCTTTGCCGTACGAGACAACCGCATACGTGCTGTTCCCGGTTCGTTTGATGACGACGGTCGTCACTCCGTCCGCTTGTGCGAAACGGGCGGGAACGAAAGTCATTTCACCGGTTGCCGGATCGATCACGACCGCAGTCGCACGTCCCGGTACATTGCCCGTCAAGGAGATCGCGCGTTCCACATAACGGCTTCCGAAATTGTCGAGCGCAAGCGTTTTGCCGCCGGCTTGCACGATAATGCGGAAATCGTAAGCGTCGCCGATCATTTCGCCGCCTTGCTTTTCCACTTCGTCGGCGATCGCTTCCGCTTCCGTTCCGGTTTTCTTCTCAAGCGTGACCGTCAGAACGAGGTCGCCCGAAGCTACGCCCATTGCGCTCGCGAGCGCATCGATATCGATCAGATCGGCCGGCAAGTAATAGGTTACGCCGCCGGATTTGATAACGAACACTGCACCGTCGATCGCGCCGCCGGCCAGAGCCGATGCCGGAAGCGACAAGATCGCGACCGGCTGGGCGGACGATACTTCGACGACGATTTCCTTCGCCGTGCTTCCTTGCTGCTTGAGCGCGGCCAGAGCCTTGGCTACCGTATCCGCGTCCAGCGTCACTTTCATCGCCGGCTTGCCGTTCTCATCCGTCGTCTGGACCGCCGTCGCCGAGATCGTTACGCCGGTGTCGGTCGGTTTCGTCGTCGGCTGCTGCGGAGAGGTCGTTCCTCCGGACGGACCGGATGTTCCGGACGAATAGCTTCTTGTCGTCACGGTCGAGGAAGGACCGTTGGCGCTCCAGTTGCCCGAAGCGTCGCCGGCTTCTACTTTGAACGTATAAGACGTACTCGACAGGAGGCCGGTCACGTCATATACGTTGCCTGTTACGGTCGCAATTTCTTGACCGCCTTGGTAAAGCTTGTATCCGGTTACCGCCGTATTGTCGGTTGCGCCGGACCAGGTCAATTGAAGCTGGGTTTGCGATACATTCGTTGCGGTCAAGGCTGCATTGCCTGCCCATGCCGGCGCTTCCGCATCCGCATTCGGATCGTAGGTCAGCTGAATCGACTTCTCGTTCGTCTTCATGCCGTCCACATACACGGCGAACGTTACGGTGTTGCCGCCTTCCTGCAAATTCACTTTACCCGCGAAGTCGCCGTTAGAGTCGATCGTTGCGGCCGTTTCGTTCAACAGGACGTTCACGGATGAGCCTGCTCCCAATACTTTGACATTCCCCGTAAGCTCGGGGGTTGCCGTAGATACCGTCTTGCCGTTGTAGTTCATGAAGCCCGAAAGGGCTGCCGATCTTACATCATCGCCGACATTGTACGTATTGGCGATTAGCTGACGCTTCGTGCGCACGCCGTTCTCGTCGAGAGCCGAAATGACCATGCCTCCCTGCGGAATGGCGCTGTTGTTGTCCTGAGGAGATCCCCAGCTCCAGTTGATCGCTTGCGATTTATTGACCATCTTGACGACTTTGCCCGTCGAGTCGGCTACGACTTCCACGCCGAACCGGTTCGTGCCGGTCGAGGTGCCGAACTCTTCGTTATACACGGTCAAATCGCCGAGATTCCGGCTGACGTTGTAGAAGTTGGCTTCGATAAAGGAAGAAGGATTGCCGGGCTTGCTTAAGCCGATTTGGTAATCTTTCACATACGCTTCGTCGCGGATGGAAGCTTTCACGATCGGCCAGTTGGCGAGCGATGCGTCGAACAGCATCAGTCCGTTCGAGCTGCCCATCGCCGTCTGGAAAATTTCCCGCTGCAGCTCGGGGGACTGCAGATCGGCCAAAGCCATACCCGAGTAAAGCGGCACTTCGCCGTTCGTCACGATCGAATCGATCGTAATATAGCGCTGAATTTCCGGTATCGTGCTGTAATAAGTTCCGACCATCAGGAAGTCCATATGGTCGATATAGCCGGTCTGGTAATATCCGTTCGTATAGATCGAATCGGTAGGGAATTTCAGACGGCTGTCATAGCGGAAATTTTTGCTGCCCCAGTGGACGCCGTTCAAATAGTAAGACTCGTACCACGCTCCGACATAGGCGGACGTTTGAATCTTTTTCCCCTTCGATGCGGTGTAGCGGTCGACGAGGTCGCGCGTTTCTTTCACGAAGCTCTCGATCGTGCCGGAGCGGAACTCCCACCAATCCTGGATTAGCGGACCGTCAACGCGTTTGCCGTCCGTGTATTTGAAAATGTCCGCCGGCCAGTTCGTTAACGTTTTGCCGCGCTGCTGGAGGAACGTCGCGAATTTCGCTTTCGTAAGATCGCTGAAATCCGCGGATTCATTGTCGTAGCGGCCCCGGTCGAGAATGATGCCGTCCACGTCGTAGTTTTTCATGACTTCCTCGAACGTTTTCAGCTGGAAGTCGCGCACTTCGTCGTTAGACGGGTTGACGAACAGGACAACCGCTCCGTTCGATTGGTCATTCAGCCCGCGTTGGCCGTAGGCGCTCTCTCTCAGACGCTTGATTTCTCCATTGTCATCCGCGCGGTATACGCGCTCTTCCCAGTCGAGATGCTGATCGATAATCGCATAATCTTTCATCGCGATGGAGCCCTCGGCAAATACGTTGAACGCGGCATGAACCTTCAAGCCGAGCGCATGGCCGTGGGTAAGGAACAATTCGAGCAAATCGAGATCGGGGTTCGAGCCTTTCCGGTCGTTGGCCGTCATTTCGCTGACGTAAGGCCGGTTGGTCAAGTCGTTCTTTTTGTAAGAGACGAAGCCTTCCACGCCTTTGACGTCAAACGCGATGTCCGTGACTCCGGCGTCTTTCGCATGCTTCAGAAAGTTCAGCACGCTTTCGCTCGATTGGAGCTTCTTCGCGTTCGCTGCCTGGTCGACCCACAAAATCACTTGCTTGTCGGAAGTGAGGGACGGTCTGCTGTATACGACGACCGACTTCCTGTCCAGCTCCGAGCCGTTCTTCGACAGCACGACATCGATGTAGTTCGGTCCGGCCGCAAGAGCCGTCTCCAGGCTGAACGTGCCGTCCGCCTGCAACGTTGCGGCTTGATCGCCGATCTTGACGGAAGCTCCCGTCGGGTTCGTGATTTTGCCGGAGATCGTCGTTTTCGCAGCGGCTGTCGTATACATCGTCATGCCGTCGAGCTGCATGCGAGGTACGGCGCCCAGACCGCTCATCAGATCGGATACGGGTACGACGTTGCCGTTTTTGCGCAGCTTGACGACGTCGCCCACTTTGAATTTCGTAGCCAAATACTTTTTAATATCGTACGTATTGTAGCTGTTGTCTTGAGCCATGACGACGTAGCCGCCTTGCGGAATGTCCAGCTCGCCGCCGACCCACGAAGGGGTGCTGTTGCCGTTCGCCGCGTTGATCATCTTGGTCACTTTGCCGTTGGCGTCGACTTGCAGGGCAACGTTCGTGGCCGGAATTTGAATCTTCGATCCGTATTCGGTCGTGAACAAGGCGATAATATTCGGAATGCCGGTTACATCCTTGTCAACGTAGTTGATCGTCTTCTTCGGGCCTTCGACGATAATCGTAATGTCCGCCGGAGGGGCTTCGATCTCGATCAGATCGCCGGTCGGCTTCTGGTACACGATCGTCAGCGGCGTATCCTGCAGCACGTCCGCATTTTTCAGCAGCTTGACCGAAATGCTGTTGGTGCCTTCGGCCAGCGTAACGGTCTGGCTGAACGTGCCGTCGGCTTGGACGGTCGCGACGACGTCGCCGACCTTCACGGCAAGCCCGATGCCGGATGCGTAGTTAAGCACTTTGCCCTGAATGTTGTATGTAGCCGTCGTAACGGTAGTGACGGATCCGGCCGATACTTGCAGGACCGGCTGCGACAGGAAGTCGACTGCGGTTAATCGGGCTCCGTCTCGCTCTAGGGCGATGGTTCCGTCTTTGAAGTCATACAGCAGACCTCTGTGAGTAGTTCCGTGGGATACTAAGGCATATCCGCCTTCCGGTATTGCGATATACTGATCCGCTTCCCATGGCGGTCCGCCCACAGCGCGGATAATGTCACCTTGGGCATTCACAAAAATAGCCGTATTGCCGTATTTTACGAATACTTTACCGGCTTGCGCCGCCAGTTCATGGTTCACGTATCCGTAATTCACTTCGGCTCCGCTTGTGTAAAGAGCCACATAGTTCGTTTTTTGTGAAGGTTTGTTCACATTAAAATTCACATAATCAACCTTCAGCTTCTTGCTCCCGTCCAGCGACACCGCATAAACCTCGTTCGTCACGGAGCCGCCTCCGGTCTCGGCCGCCTGCGCCGTTGCCCCGAAAGACGGAAGCAGCGAAACCAGCAAGCAAACGATGAGGAGCACATTCAATCTGTACCCGTTCGTTCTCATAATTCACCTTCCCCTATGTAGTAATAGTTCGAATACGTTTTCATTATAGGTGGGAGCGGTTTCATCTTATAGGTGAGATGATGACTGTTTTTGGCACTATAATGACATTTCGGACGGAAACCCGAACGGACGAACTCCGAGCCGCACGAGGGCGGTTATTCAAAAAGGTTAAATTTGCATGAAAAGGTTTGTTTTCGGTATTAGCAGCTATACGAAGAATATGTCATTGCAACCTTACCACTTGCACCAATGTTGTAATCTAATATTGTCAAACCAAATCCATTTGAACGGAGGATGTAAACTGAACGATACGATCGCAATCAAAGGCGCCCGGGAGAACAATTTGAAGCAGGTTTCGCTCGAAATTCCGAAGCATAAGCTGGTAGTGTTGACCGGCCCTTCCGGGTCCGGAAAATCTACGCTCGCCATGGATACGCTGCAGCGGGAATGCCAGCGACAGTATATGGAATCGATGGGGATGGTGGCGGATTCGGTCAGCAAGCCGAAGGTGGACTCGATCGTCGGCCTTTCCCCTTCGATTAGCGTGGGACAGCATGTCACGAACCGGAATCCGAGATCGACGGTCGGGACCGTGACGGACATTTATACGTATTTGCGCGTCATCTACGAGAAGCTGGGCGAACGGCCGTGTCCGGCTTGCGGCAAGACGATCGTGCCGTCGCTCGCGAACGATACCGAGCCTCCGCGAGTAGGCGACGACGAGCAGGACGGTTTCCAGAGCTATATCGAATGTCCGCATTGCCATGAAACGATACAAAAATTGGAGCGTAGCCATTTCTCGTTCAACAAGCCGGAGGGAGCATGCGAGACGTGCGCCGGGCTGGGCGCTGTAGCCGAGCTCGATCTCGACGCCGTATTTGACGGGCAAAAAAGCTTGAACGAAGGCGGCGTCACGTTTTGGTTCGACGCACTGGCCCAGTACCAGATCAACATTTTGAAAGCGGCTGCGAAGCATTACGGTTTCGTGTTCGATCCCGACCGGCCTTTGAAAGATTACGACCCGATCCAACGCGATTTGTTGTACTACGGCGTCGAGAGCGAGGCATTCGTCCGCCATTTCCCGGACGTCAAGCCGCCCAAGTCGGTTACGCAAGGCAAATACGAGGGCGTCGTGACGGGAATATGGAGACGATACAGGGAGAAGGAAGGGGAGTCGGGCGAAGCGGCGCTGTTCCATGAAGAGACGTGTACCGCTTGCAGCGGGGCCCGGCTGAAGAAGGAAAGCCTGCTCGTCAAGGTGGACGGAGCTTCGATCGCCGAAGTGTCCGAACGGTCGCTGGAAGAGGCGCTGGCCTGGATGAACCGGCTGATGGACAGCTTAAGCCCGGAGGACAGGCACGTTGTGGAGGCGCTGCTGCACGACCTGATCGTCCGGATGAAACGGATTACCGGTGTCGGACTCGGCTATTTGTCGTTGAACCGGCAGGCGGTCACGCTGTCCGGCGGAGAGGCTCAGCGCCTGAGGCTCGCCTCTATTCTCGGCTCCGGTCTGACGGGCGTTCTATATATTCTCGACGAACCGACGGCCGGTCTCCATCCGAGAGACACGGCAGGCTTGATCGGGGTGTTGAAGCAACTGCGCGATCTGGGCAACACGGTCCTTGTCATCGAGCACGATGTCGAGATGATGCGCGCAGCCGATCATGTTATCGATATGGGGCCGGGCGCCGGCAGCTTCGGAGGGCGCGTAGTCGGGGAAGGAAGCTTGGAAGATTTGATCCGCAGCCCGGAATCGGTCACCGGCGCTTACTTGCGGGACGAGGAAAGCTTCGCGGAAACGAGGAGAAGAAGGCCCGGCAACGGAAAGTTCCTGACGGTCCGGAATGCCTACGAACGCAATTTGAAGCATATTACGGTTTCTTTTCCGCTCGGTTGTCTCATCTCGGTTACCGGAGTCTCGGGCTCGGGGAAATCGACTCTGTTGTTCGATTTGTTGGCCGCCGGCGGCACGGAGGAGCAGCGGCGGAGAGGCTGCGAGAGCATTGCCGGGCTGGACGCCATCGGCAGCATGATTACGGTCGACCAGTCTCCGATCGGGAGAATGAGCCGGTCGAACGTCGCGACCTACACCGATGTGTTCACTTTGATGCGGAACCTGTTCGCGGGCTTGCCGGAAGCGAAACGGGCCAAGCTGACCTCGAAGCACTTCTCGTTCAACACGCCGGGCGGGAGGTGCGAATCCTGCCAAGGACTCGGCGTCGTATCGATGAACATGCATTTTCTCCCCGATCTCGAGGTTCGCTGTCCGGTTTGCCGCGGCAGACGGTTCCAGGACGAGATTTTGCGGATTACGTACAAAGGCTATACGATATCCGACCTGCTGGATATGACGGTTCAAGAGAGCTTGCCGTTGCTCGAAGACCAGGAGAAAATGGCCGGATCGATCCGGCTGCTGTGCGAGGTCGGGCTCGGTTATTTGCAATGGGGGCAGTCCGTCCGGACATTATCGGGCGGAGAGGGCCAGCGGATCAAGCTCGCCAAGGAGCTGAGCGGCAAAACAAAGAACCATACGCTCTATTTGCTGGACGAGCCTTCGACCGGCCTGCATCCGGGCGATACCCGGCAGCTGCTCGTTCTATTGAACAAATTGGTCGAGGCCGGCAATACCGTCATTGTCGTCGAGCATAATCTCGATGTCATCCGCGAAGCGGATTGGGTCGTCGATATCGGTCCCGAAGGGGGCGACGCGGGAGGCTCGCTCGTGGCGGAAGGAACGCCGGAGACGGTCGCGGCCGTCGATGCTTCGTATACGGGAATGTATTTGCGGAAGGCTTTGGGGCTGGGGTGACGGAGGCCAGGCCGGCTCCTTTTTCGCAAGGGCCGGACCGATTGGTTCCTGACGCTTACTTGTTGTCCCCCCAATTTTACGGCAGTGCCTGCACGCGGCTGGAGGAGGCGTGACCGGAGGCGATCGCGGTTTATCTGCAGGGCTGCGAGGGGGACTTGAAGCCTGGGAGCAGCGGACGGCAACCGTTTCAAGTCGGGCTGATTGGTGGAAATGCGGCCGGGGAAGTCGCGGACATGCTGTGCGAATAAGCGTTTACGGCGCTCGAAGGTCCGTCGGCTCCGAGGGATCCGGAGAAGCTTGTCTATGAAGCGTCCGCTTGCCTGGATCAGATGATCGGCAACGGACGCTTCAGTTTTCCGGCGGAACGGGCGGTGGGCAGTCGACCTGATTCGGTGGCTCACCGTCTTTTTCAGACAAACTCAAACAGCTATAATCCTTTTTAATATCTTACGTGAATTCCTTGTTCTTTAAGGTATTGTTTTATATCATCAATCGTACATTCTTTGTAATGTAACAAGGAAGCCACCAGCGCTGCATCGACATTTGCTTTTTCAAACACTTCGCCTATATCGGAAAGCTTGCCGGCGCCCCCAGAGGCGATTATAGGTACGTTTACGGACTGGGACAATAAACTTAATAATCCAATATCATAGCCATCCTTGGTTCCATCTTTGTCTATACTGGTGCATATTATTTCTCCGACTCCCAATTGTTCGGCCATTTGTGCCCATTCGACTACATCAAGTCCCGTGCTTTGATGCGCGGAGTGCGTATAAACTTCATAACGTACAAGTTCTTTGTTTTCGTTGTATACCGCTTTGGCATCGAGGCCTAATACAACACACTGCTTGCCGAAAATTTCGGCGGCTTCGGTGATCAGTTCCGGTCTTTTGACCGCTGCGGAATTAATACCTACCTTATCTGCTCCGCATCTCAACACTTTTTTGAAATCTTCGACAGTTCTTACACCGCCAATGACAGAGAAGGGAACAAAGACATTTTCGGCTGCACGTCGTATCCATTCATATTTTACGTTATCGTTTGTCAGCGAGGCAGTAGTATCCAGATATATGATTTCGTCCGCCCCGGCTTCCGCGTATTGTTGGCCTAATTCGGCCGGATCGCCAACAATAGTAGGGTTTCTAAATTTAACATACTTTACTGCGCTATCGTTCAGGACATCTATTGCCGGAATAATCCTTTTTTTTAACAAGAAATTTCCTCCTACGATTTTGATCTTGAGGCCGCCCATCATTCGTGGTGCTGTTGGGTCGGTACTCGGCTCGTTCGGTTTTAATGATTAACCCAATAAAAGGTGAACCGACTAAAGCAGCACAAGTTTTCTTTTAACATGAGCAATGATATGACCGGGAGTGGCGAAATTTTCGAACAACAGCTCTTCCTCATCAAATGCGATGTTAAACACTTCTTCCAATTCGACAATGAGTTTAACAATTTTAAAGGAATCGAAGCCCCATGCGTACAAATCTTCCGAATAAGATAAAGGAGCGAATTTCTCGCCGAGAGTGTTCTTGAGTTTTTTTTTGACTAGCTGTTCAATGTTTAAATTCACAATTCACCTCCCCGAACTCGCCGATGCTATTTCCATATCCGTTTATTCCTTTATTTCTGCGGTACTGGGTCGGAGTTATTCCAAAATAACGTTTAAACAAATCTCCGAATTGCGATTGGGAAATATAACCAAGTTGTTCTGCGATTACACCGATAGTAAAGTCGGTGGAAACAAGCCATTCTTGTGCCTTTGCCATTTTTAAGTTTTGTAAATACTTGATCGGGGAAACCCGAAATACTTTTGAGTAGGAGTTGCATAAATAGACTGGATTACTTCGAACCAAATCCGCCAAATACTGCAAAGTAAGGGGGCGCATATAATTATTGCGGATATAGCGGTTCACCGTAATAAGTCTGGAGTCGATTTTACCTATTGGTCGTTTGGCCGGTGTCAAAACATTCTCTTTCTCTACATGCAAGGATTGAAGCAACGAATAAAGTTGCCTTTCTGTTTCCGGCAATACTTCCGTAGAAATTCTATTTTCCGCGAATAAAGGGGCGACTATGGATGTGGCTTGGATGGCAAACGAGTTCTGGCTGTGCACGATTAAAGATCGCTCCCATTCCTCTGAAGCGGCTCCCCATTGAAAAATAATTCCTCGTACCGTAACAGGATGGGCGGTTGTGTTGACGAGACGGAATTTCCTGCCTATCAGTACATCTCCATGTTGTAGTCGCTGACCGGTTTTATGCCCCTGTAAATGCAGGGATCCAAATATTTCGATATAAGCGTAGTACTCTGCTTGGACATTCCAATGAGTCGAGCTCCCCGAGGTAATGATTTCGTTTGTATGGATCGAACAAATTTTTACAAACACGGTATCACCATATTCGCGATGTAATGAGGACGGTTTCACACAATTTTAATATAAATTTTACCATGAAAAAAAGGAAATTCAAGTTAGTTTTTGATGTATATCCTATATAATACATATAATCGGTATTTACAGATATTATCTGAATTTACATAAATGATAGTGTTGCAATGAGGTCTGTGATATAGTACCTTCCATGAAAATATTAATTTTTTTACTTTATATTGTAAAAAAAGGGGGATGAGTACTATACCAGTTACAAGTGACGAGCTTTCTTATAGTTTGAATGGCAAAATAAATGATTTACAGAAAGCATTTAGCGATAAAGCCGGTTATTATGATCAATCAGGTTTATTTCCACATGAAAACATAGATTTGGTAACCAATAACGCTCTACATACAGTCACTATAGACTCGGATTACGGCGGAATGGAATTAGGTTTTGAAGAGACTAGTGAATTGCTGGTGCGTCTCGCTTCAGGTTGTCCTTCTACGGCCTTATGTTTGGCAATGCATTACTACACCATTGCCGGATTAAACAAAGTGCTCTCCCCGCAACAAAAAAGCAAAATTTATTCGGACATACGTAATAACGGACATTACTTCACATCCTTTAATCAACCGAACGTGACGATTGTTCAAGCGAACCAGGATTTCACCCAGAGCACGGGAATAGCAATAAAAAAAGTGGATGAAGGGTATTTAGTGAACGGAGTCAAGAGATGTTCTTCGGGCATTGACAGATTTTCGTACATTCCGATTTATGGGAATCAAGTGGGCATTGATAAAAGCAGGTTTGGTATTTCGGCATTGTTTTTACGAAGGGACGACCCCGGTGTAACCATAACCAGCTCTTGGGATAACGCATCTTTAAGAGCATCTGCAGGTCATGATGTCTTACTTAACGATGTTTTTGTGAGTAAGGACAGATTAATTGGCCATGAGGGATTTGGAGTCGAGAATACTTCCAATTTGGTGTTTTGGTCAAGGATGGCTATATCTTCGGTTTATTTGGGTATTGCCAAAGCTTCCATGGATTACATAACTACTATTATTAAACATAAAAAAGATTATGTTTCGAAGAAAACGCTCGCTTTTTTACCTAACATACAATATGCCTTTTCCGAACTGAAAATCAAATATGATACAGCCCATAGTCAGTTGAAAATGTTTGTCAAACAGGCGGATTATGAAACTTTTAATGGTAAATACACGGACGATTTGTTTCAACGGGCGCTTGTAACCAAATTTTTTGTTGGTCGGACCGCCAATGAGATCGTATGGCAAGCTATGCAGATTGAAGGCATGAGATCCATGTCAAGAGGAAGTGTTTTGGAGAGACTGTATAGGGATGTTAGAGCCGCTACTTTTCATCAACCGAATGACGATCTGATGAAGGAAATATTGGCGAAAAAGGCACTTGGACTCATCGCTCCCAAAAATAGATGGGTATAGGGAGAAAGTAGACTATTAATTGGAAAATTTATGTTCGGGAGAGATTTATATGAAACTTGAGCTTGATTTTTTTTCTCACTTGCTAGTGGATACGTATCCATTTCAATTTAGGATTTCCAATGAAGACACTTCCGTTCATCTGAAGAGCGATTCTCTCGAAGTTCTGGCGCATACGAGGGCTTATTTGCACTATGAACTTACGAATACGCCTAATTTATACAATTGGGAATTTATAGCGCTCACATCGTGTTCAATGGATTTTGAGGTGCTATTTCAAGGAGCCGAACAAAAAAATCTGGAGTATGGGGATCCGGGCTCCACAATACATATTTCTTCTTGGCTCGGGATTCGGAACCATCGATCAAAAAGCTTTATTTTTGTTAACCATAAGGAACGTAAAGTCATTCTTATAAATTCTGATGAACGTTCACTGTTTGTGGATACCTATAAAGCAGTTCGGCAAACGATAACTAGTGAATTGATGGGACGGTGTATTCCGTTACATTGTTCAAGCTTTTCTTATGGCGGTCAAGGTATTATTTTTGTGGGCGATAAAGGAAGCGGGAAAACGACTCTGCTGGTGGCCTCATTGTTACAAAAAGGAAGATTGGCTAGCTATCTAGGAAATGACCGGATTTTGGCACGTGCGGATGAAACGGGAGTCAATCTTTATGTGTGGCCTACTGTACTTGGAATTGGGCCGGGTGCGATTCATAATATGCCAAAATTCAAAGAGCAAATGTTGCCGGATCTGCATGATCGCGCGGGTGGAACGGCTCGATGGCTGTTCGATCAAGAGTTGATAACGGAGCCTGAAGGCCCCTTTAAAGAAGTAGAGAATCTGGAACGGAGTAAACAATGGAACTGGCCCCAAAAACTTTGGCTAACGCCGATGGAGGTAGCTGCTTCCTGCAATACCAACCTGGGACATCGGAGCGGGCTAAATCTGATTATTTATCCCAGTCTTAATCCGGATGCCAAGCATGTATCCGTAGAAGAGATCAATGGGGAACAGTCGGCCGAAATGATAAATTCAAATATTTTGAAAGAACTTACATTTTATCCGAATTGGATGAAACTTCCGACTCCTCACACAGATGTATGGAATAATTCCGTTGCTGAATTGCAGGAAAAGGTTAAAAAAATTCCTGCTTATAAAATTACCGGCGGGCCTGATACTGAAGCTGTAGTAAATGCCGTTTTTTCATTACTCTCTCGTAGGGGAAAGGGGAGAGTCTAATGTTAGCTTTTTTCGGAGGAAAACCCGAAGTTACAGTTACTCAACCGCACAGTAATTGGCCAATTGTTCTACCCGAAGTAATTCGTGCTGTCCAGAAATATTTGGAGGATGGAAGCCCGCTATCCATTAGTGATAAGACTGGCGTGGTTAATGATCTGGAAACAAGTTTTGAAGAATATTACGGTCTCCCGTATGCGCTTCTGACCAACTCGGGAAGCAACGCTTTATTTTCGGCATTTATGGCAATAGGCATCGGTCCTGGTGACGAGGTCATCGCCCCGACTTACGCATTCCATGCTTGCATAACTTCTGTAATTAATCGAGGAGCGGTTCCAGTATTATGCGACACCGAGCCCGACTCTATGAACATCGATGCGGCTTCTATCGAGCAATTAATTACTCCGCGAACCCGTGCAATTGTCGTTGTGCATAATTGGGGTCATCCGGTCGATCTGGAACGGATTAGACTCGTTGCGGACAGACACGGTTTGTATTTGATTGAAGACTGCTCTCATGCGCACGGATCGGAGTATAACCATCAGAAGGTCGGAACGTTCGGAGACATTAGCTGCTTTAGCCTTCAAGCCAATAAACTTGTATGCGCCGGGGAAGGCGGGGTTTTGCTTACTCCTCACAGGGAATTGTACGAACGTGCATGTTTATTGGGGCACTACAGAGGACGCAGCCACACGACTATCAAAAGTAAGTTCTACAAGCAATTTGCCGAGACAGGCTATGGTCTGAAAAATCGAATCCATCCGTTGGCTGCTGTTATAGCCCGAGAATATTTTTTAGCGCTTGACGATGAAGTTGGCAGACGGGTGGAGATGTTTCATTCATTGAATGAAATACTAAGAACTTTGCCCGGAATAAATCCGCCACTGATTAAAGAATACGTGACAAGACATTCCTACTATGGATACAAGCCGGAGTATAATCCGGATGAATTAGAGGGCTTGAGCATGGAGTTGTTTATAGATGCGTTGAAGTCCGAAGGCGTTGAAATACATAAGCCGACTTTCAAAATGATACATCAACTTGAACTATATAGAACAAGAAACAATAGGCTTTATCCCAATACTCCCGAAAACTGGAGGGTGTACGGGGATGGAGATTTCCCGAATTCCGAAAAACTGATTACAAAATTGCTAACTTTATCTATTCCAACGGGACCAGAATCAAAATCAATCATGGAACAGTACATGAACGCATTTTATAAAGTAGTCGAAAATTATCGTAAGCTACTAGATTACTCGACAGTTGCATTGAAATAGAGGAGTAGCTTTCCTAGGAGTGTTCTAGCTTGTCTATCGAATTGATAAATGATGTGTTTCCGGACAGTGCGATTACTTGTACCGAGGTTTTAATAGATCAACCCAATAAGCTAGTAATAAGATACGGTCTATTGCAAGGAACAACAAAAAGAAATGTAGTATATAAAAAAGGTTCATATAAAGAGATGCAAATTTCGGAATATCTCGATAAAATAAAAGTTCCAGGAATTCCATTTTTGTATTATGTTGATGATAAACAAATGATTATGGAAAGTACTGGCGATCCAATCAAAAAGAATTCGGTAATTCCCGTCTCGGTGCTGAATACGATTTGTTATGTACATAACGCGACTATTGGTAAAATAGAGTCGATTCCTTTTGTTGGAATACACACCGAGAAAACGTACTATGAAGAGCTGGAGGATCTCCAACTCATATTAACAACGGTCCTTAACGGTAAACACGCCGAAATTTTATTCGATAACGAAATGAAAGCGATTATTATGGAAAGTATGTATGAAATATCAAAATATTTTTATGCATTACAAACTACAAATTGCTTCAGTCTCATTCATTTTGATTTATGGAGTGGTAATATGCTGATCAATCAGGAGGGGCACGGATATAGTGTTATAGATTGGGGAAAAGGTGCCTACGGGAATCCCGTGTTTGATCTAATCACCTTTTCGGACTGGAGGAGGTCGGCAAATTTTTACTATAAACATAGAATAAAGAATCCAGCTTACCAGCTAAATTATGACAAATTTCAATTACAGTGCTACATAGCCAGAACGGTTAAAATTTTAAGTTATTTAGACTGGGATCTGAATGTGAATAATTTGGTAACGAAAGATTTGAATAATAAAGTCATTAAAAAAGTCGTAACGATGAGAAAGGCTCATATAAAAAGGAGGCTTGACGAGATCCGGACTAATTTATTCATATTAAAGAACTTGAAGCCGACAGAGAAGGCCATTTTATGACCAAGGGCATCATATTCGATTTTGATGGTGTAATCCTCGATACGGAAACGATCGATTATAAAGTTATGTGTCAAATATATGAAGAATATGGGGCCGTATTGCCGCTTGACATGTGGGCGAGGAGGGTCGGCGGACATAAAAATAATTTCGATCCCTATGAATATCTTATAAGCTGTACGCAAAACAATCTAAATAAAAATGATCTTAAGAAGTATAAAAAGGCCAAGTATGAGCAATGTATGGCAAATGAAAGGCTGCTGCCCGGAGTGCTATCATGTCTACAATCCGCGAAAAGGATGAACATCCCGGTAAGTATCGCCTCCAGTTCACCACGAAAAAGAATAGTAGAACTGCTAGGCAAATTTAATATCATTGACTATTTCGCCTATATTGTGAGTTCAGAAGATGTAGTTAACGTCAAGCCCCATCCGGACTTATACTTGAAAGCCGTGTCGTTGATGAATCTGGAACCATTCGATGTTATAGCCATTGAAGATTCACCTGCAGGAGCAAGGGCAGCGAAGGACGCCGACATATATTGTATTATTGTTCCAAATGAAATGACGAGAAGATTTACTTTTCAAAATGTGGACTTGCAATTAAATTCTTTGCAGGAAATGGAGTTGCCCGATCTGTTAAACTATGTAAATATAGTGAAAGGAAGATAAAAGATGGAAATCGAGTTGGCTTTAGAAGAGAGACTGATTCTCAAACTAATAAAGCTAGACATGACAGACGAAGAAGTAGAAGAATGCCGCCGCTTAATGAGTGAAGGAGCAGTTGATTGGGGGAGAATGATTCATCTCGCGGTTATGCATAAAGTTACCATGATTATGTATAGAAATGTTATAGAGAAAAATATATTCAATGTTGAAGGCAAATGGAAAAATATTCTCAACACCTACCTTGCAGGGAATCGGATACGTAATGAAATGATTTATCGTCATATTTATCCCGTATTAAGCGAATTGTCTGAAATAGACGTAACATGCATCCTATTAAAAGGCGCTTTATTAAATCATACCTTATACGATGATTTTGGATTGCGACATAGTAACGATGTCGATTTACTTGTAAGTGAAGATGCTTTGACGGTTACCGAGAAAATTTTTGAAAAGCACGGATTTATTCAAGGCCAGATCAACTGGGAGACTAGAAAGCTGGAACCGGCCACTAGAAAACAAAAAGCTTTTCAGCGAATGTCTACCCATGAGCTAATGCCTTTTATATTGGAAAAAAACGAGAGTTTTTGCAAATTTGTCGAGGTCGACGTTCATTTCGATATTTTTAGCCGAGCCAAAAGAATGAGAGCAAATTTCCCTATCGCGGAACTGTTTAAATCAGCAAAAAAAATAACTATTAACGGGAATATTGAATGCTACTCTCTAAAGCCGGAATACAATCTAATGCAATTAGCATCGCACCTCTATCAGGATGCAACAATGATACAAAGTATTTCAAGGGGGAAAGACATTGAGCTAATAAAATTCGTGGATTTAAATGAATTCATACGTCGGAATATTCATGAAATAAATTGGGGAGTTTTTGCCGAACAATTGGTGGAATTTCGAATCAACCCCATCGTTTATTACGCTATTTATTATACGGAGCAAATATTTGGCGAACTAGTTCCCAGATCTTTTATGAACAGTATTTGCCCGCCCGATCAGGAATACCTTAATATGTTTGCATTCGAGGAAGAGCATCAGCACGTATGGCAACAGCCATTTTTTGAGCGTATGTTTAATTTCGATAGAAAAGAGGCGTTGAAAGATATTAAAAAAGATGAGTCTTTAAAATACATCTCTATTCTGAAGGAGTTAAAAGCAAAGTAATATAGCAGAATTTTATTGGAGGAATTTTTGTATGATAGGAATTATAGATTATGGTGCGGGTAATCTCTTCAGCGTGCAAAAATCAATCGAAAAACTAGGAAAACAAGCAAAAATAGTTTCATATCCCGAAGATTTTACGCAAATCGATAAAGTAATCCTTCCGGGTGTAGGGAATGCAAAAAGAACTATGGATATTTTGGACCATCGGGGGCTAAGCAGAGCTATAAACGAAATCGTAAAAGAAATACCCTTTCTGGGAATTTGTTTGGGGATGCAGTTGCTTCTAGACTATAGCAAAGAAAATGATGCCACTTGTTTAGGGATTGTGAGTGGCGGGGTAGTACCTTTTGACCAAAGCCTCAGAGTTCCACACATGGGTTGGAATGAAGTAAAGCAGGAAAAAAAACATAGAATCTTTGATGGCATTCCGGATAAGTCCAATTTTTATTTTGTTCATTCTTATCGTGTGTTTACAAACGATTCGGAACATACAATTGGAACAACCATTTACGATGGCTCGTTTTCGAGCGTAATCGCCAAAGAGGACCATATTATCGGGGTACAATTCCATCCCGAGAAAAGCGGAGAAACAGGCCTTTTACTGCTTGAAAATTTTTGTCGTTTGTAAATTGCATAAAACGAAGGAGAGCCAATGTCATCGAGTAAACGTCAAACGGCGGCGCTAAACGGGGCGGGTTCCGGGATGCTGAGCGTCTATGGGTGGGTTATTGCTTATTTGGGCCGATATAAGTGGCATGTTGCTCTATTTATTGGATGCGGGGTAGTAGCTTCCGTTATCGAGCTGTCGATTCCGAAATTCATTCAATTTTTCATCGATCAAGTGTTGCCTGGCAGAAACATCCCATTGTTTGCGCAGCTATTGTCGGTGCTATGCCTCTGTTTTATTATGCTGTTCATAGTAAAAGCTTTTCGCAATGTATTGCAAAGAATATTTCAGGAAAAGACGGCTCGGGATCTTCAGCTCGGCCTGCTTGCCCAGTTGCGGCGCTTGGGCTTTTCCTATTACGAGCAACATCCGACGGGAGAAACATTGGCGCTGTTCAACACGGAAGTCGCGGCCGTGCAGCAAATCTATAGGAGATATTTTCCTACGATCATTCAGGGGAGTTTGACCTTTGGCATTGCCTTCGTGTTTGCCGCTCAAATCCATTTTATTCTAACTATTTCAATTGTGCCCTTTTTCCTGTCGTACTATATGATAGGACCGTATTTCGAGAAGAAGGCGGCATTGATCGGCAGAGAAGCACAGCAAAAACGAACGGAAGCCAACAAAAAATTGTATGACAGCTTTTCCGCGATTCTCGAGCTTCGGGCTTTCGGTGCCCAGCAATGGGATTTGCGCCGTCTCCTCGCCAAGTTTACGAGTTTTCATGAGGTGCTGCTGGCGCAATATTTGAACGCCTATCTTAGAGGGACTGTGCGAAGGGTGACGACCTACTTCGGCGCGCTTTTTCTGTTTGTGTACGGGGTGCACTTGGTTCGGAACGGAGAAATGAGCGTAGGGGAATTTGTGGCGTTTGCCTCTTATTATTTTCTGATTATGGGAGATTTGACCCGTATTGTAACGATGACTACCGAGCAACGGTTGCTGCTGCATCAAGCGGAAAAGCTGTATCGGTTCATGCACGAGGAGCCCGAGGCGGCGGAGCCGGCACGGCCTGTCGTACTTCCCGCCATTCGGGGGGAAATCCGCTTTCGCGATGTGTATTTCGGCTATCCGCAGTTTCCGGCTGTCATTAGGGGGTTCGAGCTCCATATTCGTTCGGGGGAAAAAGTGGCCTTAGTCGGGACAAGCGGCAATGGGAAATCGACTTTGCTGAAGCTGGTGGGGCGGTTTTACGACCCGCAGCAGGGGGAGATTTTGCTGGACGGGGCTCCCTTGCCCGAGCTTTCGTTCTCCCAGCTTCGCGGGGCTATCGGATTTGTGTTTCAAGAAACGTATCTCTACGGTACTTCGGTGATGGAAAATATCCGCTTCGGCCGCCCGGAGGCCAGTGACGAGCAGGTGATGGCGGCGGCGCAAGCGGCTTATGCCCATGACTTTATCGTGCAGATGCCGCAGGGCTACGATACGTTGGTTGGCGAGCGGGGTATCAAGCTTTCCGGCGGACAAAAGCAGCGCATCGCGATTGCCCGCATGTTTGTGAAAAATCCGTCCATCGTGCTGCTGGATGAGGCAACGTCGGCGCTGGACAATACGAGCGAGATTGAGGTGCAGAAAGCGCTGGATGCTTTGCTGGAAGGGCGGACGACGATTGCCGTTGCCCATCGTTTGTCGACGGTGCGCGATTATGATCGAATCGTTGTAATGGACGGGGGGCGCAATGTGGAAGAAGGCACTTACCGGCAATTGCTGGAAAGGAAAGGCATGTTTTACCGACTGGCCGAGGGCGAAACGGCTGATGCAAACATGGCGGGTGAAGCTGGATGAAGGGGAAGCGGAATGCAAGCACGGACGTTGTCCCGGCAGACGGGCGAATGACCAATATCGGATGGTTGATTTCCGTTTCCCGGGCAATCCGGGGCGGGCTTTTGCTCGGCCTGCTGCTGGTTGCCGGCAAAACGGTGGCGAATTTGGCGCTGACCGGGGTGCAGAAGTGGATTATCGACGATATTTTTCTGGGTCAAAACTATGGTCTGCTGTGGCCGGTCATGTTCGGCTTCGCGCTTGCGATTGTCGCCTATAATGCTTTTCATGCCATGGGCGATTTAACTTTAACGAAGCATTCGTACCGGCTGTCCCGCTCGCTGACGGAGACTTTCCTGCAGACCGTTCACCGGCTGCCGGCCGATACGCTGCAAAATGAGCGTACCGGTAAACTGGTCAACCACGTCACGGGCGACATTCAATCCGTGGCAAGCATTTATTCGGGCTCGTTGTCCAACGGCGTTCAGCAAGTGATCGGCGCCGCGATGCTGATCGTTGTCGTCGCTTATGCCAGCCCTGTCATTTTGATCAGTGTATTGGCCGTCGGCGCGCTTTATATTCCATTGGGCAAGTATTTCGGTCCTCGTCTCAAAGCGGCGTCCAAAGAAGTGCAAAGCGGACGCTCCGACCTTGTTGTTTATTTCGAGGAGGGGGTTGCCTCGACCCGCGAAGTGATTGCGTTCGACCGGGTGTCCTGGGAGAAGCGGCGCTACGGGGAATGGTTTGCCGTTTTTTTCGAAAAGGTGATGAAAGAAGGCAAGCTCGTGAACCGACACCTGCTGTGGAGCGACCCGCTTCGCTGGGGAGTCCGGCTGTTTGTCCTCGGGTACGGGGGTTATGAAGTGATGCGCGGGAATCTAACCTTGGGCTTGTTTGTCGTGGTGTATCAGTTCTCGACGCAGTTGATGGAATCCGTATATGGCATTTATCAGTTTATTACGGGTCTTACCGGTCGTATGGCTTCCGTGGAGCGGTTGCGGGAAGTGCTGGATCGGGCGCAAATTTCCGAAGGGACGGAGCGGCTTCCGGGGCGTATCCGGCAAATCGCCTTTCAAAAGGTATGCTTCCGTTATTCGGAAGAAACGCCGCTTGTGCTGGATCATTTGACCATGACCTTGCCGCTTCAACGAAAAATTGCTTTCGTGGGGAGCAGCGGCGGAGGCAAATCGACGATCGCCCAGCTGTTGATCCGTTTCCGCGAGCCGGACAGCGGGGCGATTTCGGTCGATGGTTTTCCGCTGCATAACATCCACCGACAGCAGTGGACGGAACGGGTCGCTATTGTTTTTCAGGAGCCGTATCTGTTTCCGGATACGATCCGCGCCAACTTGTTGATGGGAGACGAGCAAATGGACGAGTCGCAGATGAAGGAGGCGTGCCGGGTCGCCTGCATCGACGACTGGATCGAGGCACTGCCGCTGGGCTACGACACGGTGCTTGGGGAACGGGGCATAACTTTGTCCGGAGGGCAACGCCAGCGAATTGCTCTGGCGCGTGCCATTGCAAGGCAGCCGGATATTCTGATTCTGGATGAGGCAACCTCGGCTCTTGATTTGGAGACGGAGCGGAACGTGATGGCCAGATTGGATGCATGCCGGAAAGAGCGAACGACGATCGTCATTGCCCACCGGCTCTCCACGATCCAAAATGCGGATGTAATCTATGTCATGGATAGCGGGAAAATTGCCGAACAAGGTACGCATGAACAACTGCTGGCACAACGGGGCGTGTATGAATCATTACAGAACGTGCAACCGCAATGGGAAAAGGGGGCTTGATTCAAATGCAAACGACTTCGACAGTAACTATGGTTTCGGACATAACGGCGAAAGTAAATGAGATTCTAGAAACGGATCACAACATAGCTTGGGAGGAAGAATTAACGTCACTCGGTTTGGATTCTATCAAGTCTGTTAACTTAATAGTAGATCTTGAAGAAATGTACCATATAGTATTCGATGAAGATGAGCTGCTCACCGAAAATTTTTCGACGATAAGTAAAATAGTAGCCCGTGTTCAAGGGAAGCTGGGGTAATTTCATGATCACTAACCCATTGTCGCATTGGAACTGGCATGACAAAAAAATATATTGGTATTGCAATTTAAATCATGAACAAACTTGGAATGAATCGAAGTTTTTTCCTTCGGTGACAGATACATCTCAGCTTCATTTGATTTTGCAGCAGGAACAGCAGATGATTTATTTGACTAGAGCCAATGACACTGTACTGTTCAGGCATCAACCCGATCTTGACTTTTGGTTGTATTTGCAAAAGCAAGGCATTCAGCTTCCAAATATCCAGATCATATCTGATTTTCATTCTTGGTACCGAAGCGAGCAAATGGATCGTAGCGCTATGATCGTGCCTTACATGGTGACAGAGGAATTTCTTCCATGTCTCCAAGATGATGGCTGTTCCGTTTACGGAAGCAATCCCGCGCTGGTGAAATTTTTGAATAACAAGCTTGCTGTGCGCAAGTTTGCGCAGGAGAACGGGTTTACCACCACAAAGGGATACTTTTGTGGTGGTTTGGAACAATTAATAGACGCTTATCGA
This sequence comes from Paenibacillus hemerocallicola, assembly GCF_006265175.1. Classification (GTDB taxonomy): domain Bacteria; phylum Bacillota; class Bacilli; order Paenibacillales; family NBRC-103111; genus Paenibacillus_AB; species Paenibacillus_AB hemerocallicola. The sequence goes on from NZ_VDCQ01000030.1 coordinate 43,342, forward strand.
TCGTTAACACTCCAAGGTTTCGAGAAGACGGTCATAAAAATCCCTTACGGATCTTCTGGAAAAGGATTGAAAATAATCCATAATAAAGAAGAATTCAATCGGTTTGTTGCTTTCATAAAACGAAGGATCCATACGTTTACGGAACTTGTAATTGAAGGCTGGTATACGATCGAACGTTCTTTGAATGCTCAATTATTAATTGAAGATGGGAACGTTCACTTGCTCGCAGTAACGGAGCAACATATCGACGAGAACGCAGTTTACATGGGTTCCGATTTCACACCGCAGTACAATCGTTTGTTAGTCCAAAAATATCGAAATGAAATGCTGAGGCTGGGACACCTGCTGAAAGATATGGGGGTACAAGGAGTTCTGGGTGTGGACTCTATTGTGGATCAAGCAGGGGTTCTTTATCCCATCATTGAAATTAATGCAAGATTCACTCAAGTCACTTATTTACTCCCCCTTATAGAAAGACTGAACAAGGAACATCCCATTTTAATGAGCAGATTTCTCAGGTTTTGCCTAATTGAAGAATTCAGTTTTAATGAAATTTACGAGTGTCTCAATTTACATCTGGAGCCCGATTCTAGTAATTATTTTTTGGTGTATACATTTGCTACAAATAAAGAAGGAGGGAAAACCAATTATCGAATGTTTGTTTTATTCTATGGCTCCGATAGAAGGAAAGTACAAAGTATGATGAATGCTTTTCTGGCATTCAATCCTATTTCATTTAAAAATTAATTTATTTCGCGATTTGTTGTAGCAAGGAGGGGAAACGATAGTGTATGACCAGAAAATTTTCAGAATTGTTGAGTCGACAGGTCTGTTTTGTCGAAAAAGCCAAACTTTAAATTATTTCAATCGTAGAGGATTAGACGTAGAGCCTTTATTTTTCGCCGCGTACGACAACACCAGAAAAGTATACGAAGAGGCCGTAGTAAAGAAAAAATCCAGATATAACATTTCTAATAAGCTATGCAATAAGGAAGACTTTGCAACGCTAGGTATTTTACAGTATGATACGAAATTTGTATCGTTCGGAGATGCTTACTCTACTGTGGTCAGCAATATGGAAAGAGAAAGATCCGTATTTATTTTTATAACAAATGCATATATTCCCCATCGTGGCGGAAGGAGCACGCACTCCATCATACTGGAAGGATTCGATAGGGAACAAGGCTTGTTTGCTGTAACCGATCCCCCTGCAAAGAACCCTTATTATTATGATATGGATATTTTGTGCGCCGCGTACGATAGTTTGCCGGATTTCAAAAAATATATAACTGTTTTTGACTATAGTTCTTTCAAATTGGATCAAGAAAGTTTACGTAATTTGCATTCGAAGTTTCATCATTTATTTTGCGGTATGGAATTGGATCTCCTGCTGTTTGACGCTTTTGTCGGCTTTTTGGAAGGGAACTTGGAAACATCCGACCAGCTGAACGAGTGGATTGAAGCTTTTTCCTATCTTCATGGAACGAGGTCGTTGTTCCAGATCTATTGGGAGAAATACCATTCATCCGTAGCCGCCCATAATCTTTTGGAAGAGTATATCATGCAAATGGCCATTCTTAGAAATATGTTATATCTGGTGAAAGCGAAATGGCCCCAACCCGATAAGATAGGAAGCCTTATCGAGCGTTGCAAGAAGATCAGACAGATGGATCTTATGCTGTATCAGACGATACGTAGATATTTGACCGATTCTGATAGCGGCTTGTACAATTCAAGCGTACGACCTCTGTATATAGATCCGCCGCATGCTTTTAAATGTACCGCTATGACAGATACGAGTGCGTTCTTATGTTGGGAAGATGCGAATGCCGAAATGCGGGCGGACGGATACGAATTGTATCAAGACGAGAGCCTAATTGCTGTGACCAATCGCAATAGTCATATTGTCGGTAACTTAATGCCCGACACAAAGTATAATTTTAATTTAGTATCTAAAGACGCATTCGGCAACTGTTCAAAGCCAGTCGCCTTATCCGTCGCCACTAGAGAGGAAGACGTATCCGAAAGTCGTAATTTTGCTCTTTACAAGCCTGTAGAGACATCATCTGAAAGAGAGCAAATATTATTGGGGAAATACAACATTGTCGATGGGGATCAGACTACTCCTTGGGTCAGTGATGAACAGGAGTTCCAGTTCGTTAAGATAGATATGGGAGAATTAAAGAAAGTACGTCATGTCCGCATACATTGGGGAAGCTTGTATGCCAGGAAATACAAAATGATGTGTTCTGAAAATGGGGACCAGTGGAATGCGGTTTATTTATCGGAGCACGGGAAAGCCGGGATTGAAGATATACATAATATCGAATTCTCGGGCCGATACTTAAAAATTGAAATGCTTGAATCCGCGTATGAAAACAAATATACGATTTGGGAAATTGAAATATTTGGTCGGCGAAAACCGCCTTTGCACTATTATAAAGCCGAAGAGTTGGACACGCATCTGTCGGAAGGCACACGAAGGAATAGAGTTCAACAAAGAGATCAAGCCGGAGCCCAGTGGAGAGCCGTAGATGTCATTAGATTTAGTGCCGTGAACGATTGTATGACTTACAAACTGAATATAGAGAAGTGTGGAAACTACTTGGTGCGGATCGGTACAATTAGAGCCATTAACCAATGTAGATTTCAGCTCTATGTCAACGGGAAAAAACAAGGGGGCGAGCAGGATATGGCTCTTGCCCAAACTTATTTTGAAGTTCTGGACCTTGGAAGCCTGGTTATTGAGGAGGCCGGAATAATCGATTTTACAATCGAGGTTTCAGGAAAGAGTGAAAGCAGCAAGGATTATGTGCTTATTGTTGATCATATTGTTTTGATCCCGGACCAGACCGGGTAGTCCTGACGGAAAGAGGGGAATCCTATGAAACGACTGTTTTTGATGCTTGACTCAGCATGACTAACCTAGAGGCGGTCGGTCGACCGCATCGTCCTCCTCCCCGATTAAAAAGAGGTGCTCGGCCGGACCGCGTAGTCTAAGCCGGCTCATGCAGGCGGCCGGCGACTGGCAAGTTGTCCTCCACTTGTCGGTTGCCGTGAGCCCGCCCCTCATTCCCCCTCACGGCTCCGAATGCGCAGCAGCCTTTCCGCCGCGGCGTCGGCCGTCTCCAGTCCGGCCCAGAACAGTCCGAGCTCGTAATCCATTTCGCTGATAAAGGCGCTGTCCGGAAACGCCTCGTGGACGAACAGGCACCGGTCGAGACGGGCGTCTCCGAGCCGGATTGCCTGCAAGTGCGCCTTGTCCCACACCGATTCATTAATGCCGCGAAGCACCGACAAAAATCCCGAGGTTCTGCCGATCCTGTCCTGGATGTCGCTGCGAACCGCGATTTTGCAAAAGGCAGCGGCCAGCTCCGGCTCGGGGCAGGCAACGGGCACCATGATCGCATTGGCGACGAGCAGAGTGGCCCGTTCGGGACCGAAGCGGATCGGGGCGGCTTGCGGCTCGAAGGGAAGCGATTCTTCCTTGAGCGCGGCCAGCTCCATGGCGGTCGTAAGCATCATCGCGGCATTTTCCGTCGCGAACGGCTCGATATTGCGGCTGTTTTTGTTGCGGGTGTACAGAATAGCCGTGCGCTTGCGGTACAGCATGTCGTGGAGCAGGTTCAGCGTTGTTCGAAGCGCATCGGCATGTTCGGTCAGCCGGTTGAAATCGACTCCGTTTTGCAGGGCGATAACCGGCCAGCGGTTGTACGTATGCGACAACGATAGCGCATACAGGTCCGGAATGCCGTCGCCGTTCCTATCCTCGGACAGTCCGAGAAGCGGGGCAAACGTTTCGTTTCCGTTGCCGTACTGGTGCGGATCGGGGAGAGGGATGCCAAGCCTGCCCAGCAACGCCGGGTTGTATGCGATGAATACCGGAGAGAACGTTACCGGCAGCGCCTGCAGCCCGGACGTCCCTTCAAAGCCGCCGAGCAGCTTCGGGTAAAACATTCGCTTCGTATGCTCGATGCGCTCGTCCAAGTCCATATATTCTTCTTTACGCTCCAGTTCCCGGAATTGCCGGTCGGTCACGAGCAAGATATCCGGGTAAGGCCCGGTTTCCTGCAAAGTATGCACGGACTTCCAGAAATCGACCGCGGATAGCTGCAGCACCTTTACATCGGTATGGGGGTGCTCCTTCTCGAAAGCTTCGATCGTCATGCCGAGCGCGTAGTCCGCATAGTTGGACGGCGAGGTGGTGACGATCCGGAGCGTTTTGCGCCGGCGCTCCTCGCGGGGGAGATGGGCGGCCACGACGCTGCCGAGACCGGGCTTCTTCAGGACCAGTCCTTCGTCGACAAGCGTGTTCAACGATTTGCGCACGGAAATCCGGCTTAATCCGTAACGGAGGGCGAGCTCATTCTCGGATAGCAGAAAATCTCCCGGCTTGAGGACGCCGGAATGAATTTGTTCGCGGATAATGCCGGCGAGCTTCATGTAGAGGAAGTCGGTTTTGCGTTTCATCGGAATCCTTTCTGAGACGCTTTTTTTGTTTGCGGTTACCAGTAATTGTATTGTATATAAGAACATATTGGATTACAATATGAATACAAGAATGGAACAAGGAAAGTACAGGTATTATTTTTTCCATTCTTGTTGCAAATAAATAATAGGAGGTGCATGATGGATGAGGCTGTGGATCAGAAGGAATGTCAGTCTCACAATTGTAATCGCTTTCATATTGACCTTGCTTCCGGTGTTCGGTCCGGCTGAACGTGCGGGAGCAACCGGGGAGAGTTCGTATGGCCCGAACCTGCTGCAGAACGGAAGCTTCGAGACGTGGAGCGGTGGAACGCCGACAAGCTGGACGAAAGTGCTGGCGGCCGGAGGAACGCTAAGCCAGGAGACGTCGTCCGGGAACGTGCAGGACGGGGCAAGTTCGGCCAGGCTCAAGGCACCAGCGGCGACGGGAGACTCGGCTTCTTTGCGGCAGGGCGGTATTGCGGTGACGGGCGGCAAGGAATACCGGGTATCGTTCTACTATAAAAAACCGCTCTCGCCGGCGACGGCGTACGTGTATTTCAAACTGACGTATAGAAAGAGCGACGGCACGGCGATTACGCCGACGACGGTGGAGAAGCTGCCGACAGCCGAGGTGGCGAATTTCACGCTGTTCGAGAAGAGCTTCGCGGCGCCGGCCGATGCGGTGTCGGTCACCTATGAATTTCTGATGCAGAGAGGAGCGGAGTTGATCGTGGATCATGCTTCGTACGCCGAAGTGATCGGCAGCACGCCCGAGATCGGCGAAGGCCCGAATTTGCTCGGCAACGCCGGTTTCGATACGTGGACGTCCGGACAATTGAACGGATGGACGACGGCAGTGACAGGCGGGGGACAGGTGCTTCTGTCCAACCAGGCCGGCTACCGACTGAAGAGCAACGCTGCGGAGCTGGCCGCTCTGCAGTCGGGCGACAGCGCCGCCGTCATGCAGGGAGCTCTGCCAGTTACCGGTGGGCAGCCGTATCGCGCGACATTTACATACCGCACGGAGTTTGTCGTTGGAACGGCGCAGCTGCGCGTGCTGTTCAAGGATGCGGCGGGGCAGACGCTGCGAACGGTGAGCGCGGACCTGTTCGACGAAGAGCACGACCGGTTCGCCACGCTGGCGGAGCTGGATGGGACCGCGCCTGCGAATGCGGTGACGGCTGCGTTCGAAGCGACTGTCTCGCACGGGCGCGTCTGGATCGACGAGGCTTCGTTCCGGACGATTCCGAATCTTGTCGCCAACGGCAGCTTCGAGAGCCCGCTCTCCGGAAGCGATTGGAGCGTGGCGTCCGGACCCGGAACGACCGGAGGGTCAGCCGTTCGGGTAACCGCCGGGGGATTCGACCTGAACGGCGCGGTCACGATCGAGACGTACGGGGCGCAGGACGAATGGAGCGTCGGACAGTCGTTTGTTGCTCAGCCAGACGGACATAGGCGATTCAAAATAAACGCGCTGTACAAGGTGCAGCAGACGGGTACGGGCGCCGAATCGTTCATCCGCCTGACCTGGCTCGATGCGAACGGACAGCCGATTCAAGTGACGGCGGCCGATAATCCGCCGTTCGCTTCGGGACAGCTGCCGCTGTCCTCGTTCGAAGCGCCCGTATTGAAGCGGGACGGCGAATGGCACCGACTGACGCAAGTATTGCTGAAGCCCGCCGGCGCGGCGAAGCTGGAAATCCGGCTCGTCGGACGCGGCGGGGTGTCCAGCGTCATGTGGGACGGCATCCAAGTCGAGCCGTGGTCGGATTTGTACAAAGTCGACGGAACGCCCGCCACCGATCTGGCTATGGCATACGATTGGTCCAACGAAATCGAGCCGGACGTCTTCTGGTCGAAAATTCCGGCTGCGGCGCGGCAAACCATGACCGCTCCGGTATGGGAGTCGGAGCTGTTGAGGCGCCATTTCTTCGGTCTCGACGGTTACTACTATTTGAATTACTACACGCCGTTAAACAATAAAATGTCGCAGGCGAGAATCCCGTATCTGGAACATACGGTCGGCGTATCCGCCGCGACGGGGGCGCCTTCGACAGTAAGAGCGGGGGATTTGCCGTATAACGTAACGGCTTCGCCCGACGGTCCGAACCGGGAATATTACGCCGGCGGCAACCAGTCGTCCGTCGGGACATATGCGACTTTATACACGTTGACCGGAGAACAGCCTTTCCTCGATCGTGCGGAAGAACTGATGCAGTTCAGCCACTACTCCCAATACAAGTCGGACGGGGATAACCCGTTCGTGCGCATCCATTACCCGGACGAGTGGCAGCGGCTGCTCGATACGGGACGGAATGTCCAATTCCGCGGGGGCTGGGACTACAAATTCAACTACAACTGGACGAACGTATACGGCTACACGTATCCGAAGCATTCGCCGGACGGCCATGTCAACGCCCAGATCGGAGGCCGAATGCTGCATCTGTACCCTTATGCGGATGATGCCGCAGGCGTGCTGAATGCCGTGTACGAATTCGCCTACAACCAAATCCCGTGCAACGGCTTCAATTACGGTGTATACAAAAACCGGGCCTATTATTGGTTCGGGTACGGACCGTCGACAACGGGTATTCCCAACGATGCACGAAATCCGCTCGGCGACGGCACAGACAATATTAATGCGGCGAAAGCGCATGTATTCGCCAAGGTCGGCTATCTGCGCAACGATCCGAAAATGCTCGAGCTGGCCCGAGGCCTCCTCTGGTATCTCGCCCGCGAGTACGAATACGACGGAGCCTTCTATTACGATTCGGCGGAAAACCCGTTGAATAAGACCCGCGCCGTGCTCGATCAAAGCCACGAGACGATGATGGTATGGGACGCGATGCACGCTTTCGCCTATTTGAAGCAGGCCGGGGTGGATATCGGGGCGGAGGAGGCGGTATGGAAGGAAGCGCTCGATACGACGGTCGACTCCGCGCTCTGGTACCAAGGCGACCGCTACATCAAGGCGCTGAAGGCATTCGACGGTACGCCGGCGCCGAATTCGCAGTTTACGATCGCCACTTACTTGCAGGCTATCGGCGACGGGCCGTATACGAACGTGAAATGGTTCGATAAGCTCGGATCGAACATGGTCGTACCGCAGTCGCTGAACGTGCGTATTTCCAAAGTCGTGCCGCCTTCCGCCACGGAATCGGATTGGACGGTCGATCCTGGCCGGGACGTCGTCTACGCGGTAACGCCCGACAGTATGGCGAATGACGGCATCGTGCTGCCCTGGATGCTTCAGAAGGGAGATATATACCGGGTTGTGTATACCGCAACGACCGGATCGGGCTTCGACCGTAATGCAGATACGATGCCGAACGCCGGCGCCGCCTTTTACTTGAACGGGGGCAGCGGGGGCAAGCTGGAAATCGCCGAGGCGATGGCTCCGCCGATGCTGATCGATTTGAACGTGAACGCGTCGAATCTGCTGAGCTTCCCGGCGCAGTTGTACTTCCCGTTCCCGAATGCGGCCTCCGCTGCAATGGAGCTTCCGGCGGCCCCCGCCGCGCAAGCGTACGCTTCTCCGGGCTGGAGGACGGATAGCGTCGGCGACGCCGTAACGATGCATTTCAAGCACCTTGCGCCGACCGTGACCTACTCGACGTACTCGAACTCGATTTATGGCCAGGTGTCGTTCAGCCGGTATATCGAATATGCGTTCTACTTGCCGCGAACGTCGGAAGGGGAGTACGACGTCGCCCTCGAGCGGTTGAACGGCAGCATCGCCTATTCGGTTTCGATCGACGGACAGCCGCTCGCGGCGGAAAGCCTCGTCTCGACCGGGCTGCGCACGTCAGTCGCCGATCTGGGCTCCGTCACGCTGGAGCCGGGCTGGCATACGATCCGCTTCGATACGCCGGGCTCGATGGGCATTTTGAATGTGAAATTTACTGCTCTGTCGGTGGCTCCATAGTCGCGAACGGCGATAGAAAGGAAGAGAAACAGCCTCGCATGAAGCATGATGCGGGGCTGTTTTCTTGTATAATCCGCGGACAACAACACGTTCAGCGTGTAACGGAACGTTTTTCCGTTAAACACCCGATTCCGCGGCTTTTCCAAAAATAGGGGAACGGATTTCCGCTAAATCTCGGTTTTCGGGGAAAAAGGGGCTGAAGCCGCGGAATAGCGGAAAGCCTTTCCGCTATCGAGCCGTCGACAGCGGGATTCGGAGAAATAGCGTACGTCTGTTCCGCTATTTTCGCACCGCACGCTGCTCCCTGCGCGCCGTGTTTCGCTGCATGACGGCGGTCGGTCGACCAGCTTCAAAACGAATTCAGCCTTATCGAACGGCTCATGTCAGCCGGAAGTTGCTTTATATTAATACGGTGCGCTCTTCCAATCGTTAATGGTTAACACCGCTAAACTGTCGCATTGTCCTGATCGTCTTGCTCCTTCAAGGACCCGTCTTCCCCGTACCGCGCAAGCGCCTTCGCGGACGACTCCAGCATGCGATTCCTGATATAATCGCCCTCCACGACCCTGACCCGTTTGCCGAGAAAGCGGATTTTGGACAGCAAGTATTCGCTGTCGTCCCCCTGGAAGTGCACCCGGACCCGATACGTGTCCTCATCGGGATCATACGCAACGTCCTTCTCGAAGCAGGAGAAGGCGTACAAAATTCGCGACAATTCCTTGTTGTACTGCCTTAAGACCTCAATGCATGCTTCCTGCTTGCGCGAATCGAGGGTTCGGTTAAGGCGGTTAAGAATCCGATCGGGATCGGCGTACGACGGCAGCGGCTCCTCGGCAGCGGACGAGATTTTCTGAAGCCGGGTGCTCATGAAAGCGCGATGCCGAAGATGGTACCATAGCAAGTACCATTCTCTCTTGACCATCGAATACTCCAATTTATAAGGAAAACCGGACTGGTCGACCACTTCCCGCCCGTTCTTGATCGTGTAGGCCAGCCGGATTCCGCTCCTGCTCGCGATGCAACGGCGCAACCGGCGCAGTAGCGGGTGGTACACTTGGCTTTCCTTGCTGCGGGCTTTCTCGGCCAGGTGGTCCGCGGCGTCCAAGCAATCGTCCTTCTCGAGCGCGGAACGAAGCTTGTCCAGCGTGTCCGCCTCGAACGCCTGCCGTGCGGCCGGATGCTCCAGCATCGTTTTCAGCCATGCCCGCTCGGAGGAGGTAATGAGCAGCGTGCCGGAGCCGTCGAGGCGGGACAAGATCCGATAGTTGAATATTTTCTCAAACGGATTCATAGTAGGCCTGAATCTCCCTCCATTCCGCGATCAGCTCCCGGCGCAGCGATACGGGCTCAAGCACTTCGCAGCTCGATCCGAAGCTGCGCAGCCACGGTTTGATTTCCGTCGTTCCGTTGACATCGATCTCGTAGACGAAGGAGTCGTCGTCTTCCTCCGCGATACGTCCCCATTGCCCCTGAAGCAGCACCCGTTCCATGATGAAGTTGGCCTGGCCGTCCCCCGGATTGTAGAAGCGAGCGCGCACCGTTATCGGTCTACCGGTGTCGATCAGCCAGCTGTTCCGGGTTTTCTCTTCGAGCTCTCTTCTCTTCGATTCGAAAAATTCCGCTTCGACCGATTCGTTCGCTTCGATCTGGGTCATCCCCTCGAGCCGGTATTTGCGTATGCCTTCTCTCCCGTGAGAAAGGAGATACCAGCGTCCATACTGGTGATCGTACACGATCCGGAGCGGAACCGTGCTCTCCAGCCGGCCTTCGGCCTCCCGCTCGAACAACGGATTGGTGTTTTTGGAGGCGTAGCTTTTCTCGGCTTTCGGCGAGAAGTAGAGGAAGCGTATTTTACGGCGGCTGCGGATCGCGCCGAGCAGAGTAAACAGGTGAGCCTCGTCCAGAATGCGGGAGTAGTAATGGTATTTGTACAAGAAGGGCTCCGGTGCCGTCTTGCCCCCGCTATTGCGGACGACCTGCTTCTTCAGCGCCTCCCGCAGCAAGTACCCTTGGACGGAAGGCACTTGCGTATTGGTCATGACGTCGACGAAATCATACAAGTCGCACAGCTCCTCGTCCGACAAATTGCGGATAAGGCCGTCGTGGACCCGGTACCGGTAAGGCCGGGGGCCGGGCTCCTTGACGATAACGCCGACCTCCTCCAAATATTTGAGGTCGCCTCTGACCGTTTTCTCGTCGGGAAGGGGGAGATCGGACGGCAGACTGCCGCAGCAAATATCGAGCAGCTCTATGGCGGTAAGAGCTTGTCCGTTTAAGGCCGCCAGCAGCAAAGAAATCCTGTCGCATTCGGATTCCTTGAGCGACTTGGCCCGGAACAGGAAGAGCAGCAGCGGGTCGGTGGAATCGTAATAGCTGAAGCGCAGCATTTCGGCCAAATCTTTGCCTTGCTCCTCCGGCAGCTGCCCGTACGTGGCGCTTACGATTTCTTTGAGCCGCTTGAGCGTCTTGTCGAACGTATGCACGGATATTCCCAGACGCTCCGCAAACTGCTGGCGGCTGTACGCGCCGCTGGTCAATACGAGCATGCGCAGAAGCTGGATTTCTTTGTCAAAGCTTTCTCGGGCCATCCGCATCCTCCTTATCGTACGGAGCTATCACTTATGCTTCCTATTGTAGCAGGGTAACGACGAAGTGAACATGGGAAGCCTGATGCGGTGAGGCGATTGCAACTCAAGTCGTGAGAGGTACTGCTGAACCACTTTGGATAGTTTTTCACTATCTCTAATATTTTCTATTGCCAACCGCATGACTAATTTGCCGGGCAGTATAACGATATCCCGTGGAGGATGTTTGTGGAAAATGCCGAATAGATTAACGGAAACCTATACCCATTCACAAAAGCGAGGAAAAATATGAACATCGTTCTTATAGGTATGTCCGGAGCCGGTAAAAGCACTTTAGGCGTGTTGCTCGCAAAAGCTTTAGAAATGGATTACGTGGATACGGACATTGTTATACAACAACATGAAGGCAGGTTGTTACAAGATATCCTGGATCAGGATGGTATCGAAAAATTTATGGAAGTCGAAGAAAGAACGGTATCTGAACTGCAACCAAAACATTGCGTTATCTCTACAGGGGGAAGTGTTATATATTCAGAAAAAGCCATGAATGTCCTTAAACAGGGCGGACAGATTATTTATTTGCATGTCCCCTATGAAGAAATTGAAAAGAGACTAATCAACCTGACAACCAGAGGCATTGTAATCAGGAAAGGAAATAGTCTTAAGGACGTTTACGAGGAGAGAGTGCCTCTATACATGAAGTATAGCGATCAAACCCTCGATTGCTCGAATAAGGATATAGAACATTGCGTTAGTGAGCTTATAGAAAACATACAAGCATCGCGATAATATCCCTCTATGTGAGCGCCTTGCAGGGTGAAAGGTTCGTTTTGTAATAGCATCATTTTTTACACGATCCGGATAGTTATGGGGAGTACCGGCGAATTTGCAGAATAGCAATTTAAAAGAAATAGAAGCCAAGGACGGCAGTTTTGGATTTGATTTCGGCGGAGTCTACGACGAGGTGAGTCTTCACGAGGGCATCGCCTATACGCTCCGGCGACGGTAGAAAAGTGAAGATCGTTTTTATTCGCCAAGGCAACGACACGAAGATCGTCGAATCGTTCGAAGCGGAAGAGACCAACGCCATCGAGATGCAGCAAGCCGGCTGGCAAGCGATTTTAGACAATTTCAAAACATATGCGGAAAATGCCTGAGAAGAATAAAAACTTTCGCAGCCTTAGAAACGCATGTCGATGTCGGCATGCGTTTTGTTATATCCAGCATGGCAGACATCAAGCGAATCACCGGCCGGACGAACTGCAGATTGGCATTATGCCTATCTTGCTTGGTGAGGGGCAGCGCCTTTCGAGCACCTTGAAGGCATGCGGATCATGCTCAAGAAGACAAGTCTCGTTGAAACGGGCCAGCGTACAGACATATGGCTTACTGTCCAAAAGTAATGCCGAGGACTTTATTTTCAAGGCTGCCGCTGTATGCATCCATTCCGCTCCCATTCGTTTATAAGCCGTTTTTGTGTTTATAGTATGAGGAGAGCTTTCTCTAATGCCGCATAAATTGCGGCTTTTTTTGTTTTATAGGGTTTAGTTCAAGCAGAGTCGCAGAAAATAACGCTTCCTTTCCGTTGCGCTTCTTTATCTTGTATGGTAGTATACTAGTATACAAGATAGATCGAAGGAGGAGTCATTATGATTCAACCCCAACAACGGCAAGGTTCCAGCCGGGACTATGTGTACGATATCGTTAGAAAAGATATTTTGAGCTTGAAGCTGCAGCCGGGCACGATGATTTCGGAGAAGGAAATAGGGGACAAATTGGATGTAAGTCGTACGCCGACAAGAGAAGCCTTTATCAAGCTGGCGGAAGAGGACCTGATCGTCATTTATCCGCAAAAGGGCTCCTTCATCTCGCTAATCGATATCGAGCAAGTGGAAGAAGCCAGATTCGTTCGGGAAACCATGGAAGTAGCCGTATTGAAAATCGCCTGCGAAACGTTCACTGAACGTGATGTTGCGGAGATGGAAGCTCTGGTCGCCGAGCAGCGTATTTATAGCGGCCATAATAACATTGAGAAAATGCACGACCTGGACGAGCTTTTCCATGAAACCATATTCAACAAATGCAACAAGCAGAGAACGTGGTCGGTTATCCAGCAGATGCTCGCTCACTACAAACGATTCCGCAACCTGCTTCTCGCCGTTTACTTCGATTGGGAAACCATTATCGCTCAGCATACCCGGATCGTGGATAGCATCCGTGCGCGTAATCCGCTGATGGCTGAGCAGGAGCTGCGGCAACACGTGAAATCCCGCTTTGAGAAAGCCGAGCTTCTGGAGAAGTACCCGAACTATTTCAAGAAATCGGACGCCTCTTCATCCGTCACCTTATTGTAAGCGGCTTCCGGGACATAATTGACAAGAAGGGTGATGTTATGGTTTCAAGTTGGGTCGATCGTAATATCCGGTATCTGTTCTCGCTGCCGGCGGTTCTGTTCGTAGCCTTAATGGTTGTTTTCCCGCTCGGCTATACGGCGTGGCTGAGCCTTCACGAATGGAGCATGTCGGGCACGTCGGCACCGCAATGGATCGGATTGCGAAACTATGCCGAGCTGCTGACGGATTCGCGGTTTTGGCAATCTGCTTGGCACACGATCTATTTCTCCTTCGGGGTCGTCATAGCCGAGACGATACTCGGGGTGCTGATCGCGGTGCTGCTCAACCGCAGTTTTCGTTTTAAAAACGTTGTGAAAACGCTCTTTTTGCTGCCTATGGTATCAACGCCGGTGGCGATCGCAATGGTTTGGATGCTGATCTTCGAGCCGACGGTCGGCTTCGCCAATTATTTGCTCGGGCAGTTCGGCATCGCGCCGCAAGCATGGCTGACCTCTTCCAAGACGGTCCTGCCTTCCCTGATGCTCGTCGATATATGGGAGTGGACTCCGATGATCACGCTTATCGTATTGGCTGGAATGGCAACGCTTCCACACGAGCCTTACGAGTCGGCGGTCGTCGACGGGGCAACGCGCTGGCAAATTTTTTGGCAAATTACGATTCCGATGCTCATTCCGACGATCGTTGTCGCCATGCTGTTGCGGATGATCGACGCTCTGAAAACGTTTGACCTCATCTATGCAACGACACAGGGGGGACCCGGCAATTCGTCGGAGACGCTAAACACTTATGGCTATGTACTCGGTTTCGGCTTTTTCAAAGTCGGACTCGGCTCGGCGCTCATCATGTTGTTTTTGCTTCTGGTGGCCTTGATTAGTCTAGTCTTTGTGTTAGTAAGAAAAAAGGCGGGTGACGCGTTATGATCCAAGCGGTTCAAACGAGCGGGAAACGTGCGTCGCCCTGGCGGCCGGGCTCCATTTTGTTCTATGCGGGACTTGCAGTGATTTTGCTGATCGTGTGCTTTCCGTTCATCTGGATGGTGTTGGCTTCCTTTAAAACTCAGGTACAAATTATGTCGGTGGACAAGCTATTCGTATTCGAGCCGATTACCGGCAATTACAAAACCGTCTTTAGTGATTATGAGTTTGTAAAGCCGATTGTAAACAGTCTAATCGTCGGGGTATTCTCGACCTTGCTGGCGGTCGTGTTGGGGCTGCCGGCCGCGTACTCCATTTCCCGCTATAGGCAAACCATGCTCGGACTTGTTATTTTGATGGTGCGCTTCATTCCCGGCATTACGTTCCTAATCCCTTGGTACGTTATTTTTTCCAAGATCGGTCTGGTCGATACCCATTTCGCGCTATCGCTTAGCCATCTATTGATCAATTTGCCCTTTATTATTTGGATTATGATCCCGTACTTCGACTCTTTGCCCAAAGAGCTGGAGGAAGCGGCGATCGTAGACGGTTCATCGGTTTTCGGGCTGTTCGTGCGCATTATATTGCCGCTCTCCGTTCCGGGCATCATTACTGCGTCGCTGCTGTCATTTATTTTCTCTTGGAACAATCTTGTTTTCTCGATGGCATTGGCGGGGGGCAATACGCAGACGCTGCCACTGGCGATATTCAACTTTATCTCCTATGCTTCGATCGACTGGGGCGCATTGATGGCCGCCGCCGTGCTCATTACGGTGCCGATTCTCGTGATCTCATTGCTTACCCAGCGCTTCATTATACAAGGCTTGACAGCCGGAGCGGTTAAAGGCTGACCTGTAGGCGTTGAATTCCAAGGGGAGGTGATAACCGGGATAGAGCGTACAGTTGCAGAACAACGTAAAGATTAGATACAAGCAGAAATTCGGTACAGGCAACGAGGGAAACGAGCAGCACAATACGAATCAGGGGGTATGGGTACTATGAAACTCAATTGGGGCAAAACGACTTCGGCCATGATGGCGTCTGTCATGCTGGCAGGCATGTTGGCAGCATGCGGTTCTTCGGGAAGCAACGGACAAACCAAGACGGGCAACGGCGCCGATAAAGACAAACCGTATGCCGGAACGGAAATCCGATTTGTCATGGCCGTTCATCCGTGGCTGGATACGATCAAGACGATGCTGCCGGAATTCGAGCAAAAAACCGGCATCAAAGTCAAAATCGATTCGTTCAGCCAAGAACAGACCAGCAACAAACTGGCAGTAGAGATGACGGCGAAAACCTCCTCGTTGGATGTCATGTTTATCCGGCCGCTCGACGAAACGAAGCTGTTCTCCAAAAACGGCTGGGTGGAGCCGCTCGATCCGTTCGTAACGAACGATGCCAACTACGACGTGAAGGACTTCATTCAATCTTCGCTCGACTCGTCAACCTATGACGGCAAGCTGATCGCGATCCCGATCACGACCGAGCGAGAAGTGCTTTACTACCGTAAAGATTTGCTGGAGAAAAACAACATCCCCGTTCCGAAGACGATGGACGAACTGATGAAGGCCGCGGAAAAGCTGAACGATCCGAAAAACGGCATGTACGGCTTCGCCGCACGCGGCAGAAAGGTCGTCGCGGTTACCCAGTTCTCCGGCTTCCTGTACAGCTTCGGAGGCAAATTTCACGATGGGGACAAAGCGACGTTGAACACGCCTGAAGCGATAACTGCCTTCAAATATTACGGTGACATGTTGAACAAATACGCTCCTCCTGGAGCGATCAATATGCATTGGACGGAAGCGGCTGCAGCTTTCGCTCAGGGGAAGGTAGCTTTGTTCACAGACGCCGACGCCATTTATTTGAACGTGGCGGATCCGTCCAAATCGACTGTCAGCGACAAAGTAGGTTACGCGATGTTCCCTGCGGGCCCTGCGGGATCGCGTCCGTATAACGTCAGCTCCGGAGCGCTCGCGGTTAGCAAATATTCCAAAAACAAAGAAGCGGCAGCCGAATTTGTCAAATGGGCGACCAGCAAGGAGACGGTGCTGAAAACCCAGTCCGCGGGCAATCCGGGTGCGAGACAATCGGTGTGGAACAATCCGGAATCGACGAAAAGCTACCCGGCCGATCTTGTCAAAGTGATCAATGAAAGTTCCAAGATCGGCGTAGGCGTGGATCGGCCTCAAGTTATCGGAGTGGCCGAGGCAAGAGACATCATCAGCGGTCCGATGAGCGCCGCTATCGAGGGCAAAGATATTGCCGCGGCGGTCGAGAAGGCGCAAAAAGATTTTCAAGCTTTGATCGATAAAGAGAAAGCGTCCCAGTGACGGCTAAATGGGGGCGGCGGGAAACGACCGCCCCTTTATGATTCGGAGGAGGAAGAAACGGATATGACAACGATCGGTTTCATCGGTTTGGGGAGAATGGGCGGCGGCATTTGCCATCAATTGCTTGAACGGGGCTATGCGATGACCGTATTCGATATTAACGAGAACAACAGCAGTCTGTTTGCGGACAAGGCCGCTGTCGCGACAACAGTCGGGGAAGTATTGGACAAAAGCGACATCGTCTTCTTGTCGCTGCCGGGCTCGCCGCAAGTTGAAGAAACCGTGGAGAAGTTTATCGCTCTAGGCGTGGCGGGCAAGACGATCGTAGACTTGAGTACCAGCTACCCGTTATCTTCAAGCAAGTTGCACGCGCAGGTGAAAGCGGCCGGCGGCCAGTTCGCCGACGCCTCGCTGACCGGTACGCCCATGCATGCCGAGCAGGGCAGCCTCATCGTCACTTTCGGCGGAGACGAGCAAACGTTTTCCCAATGCAAGCCGATCATCGAGGCTTTCGCTTCCCGCGGCGTCCATCATATCGGAGGACCCGGAGCGGGCAACATCGCCAAATTGGCCAACAACTATTTGTCGATCATGTACATCGCCCTTTATTCGGAAATATTTCCGCTGGCGGAGAAGCTCGGCTTCGATACCGTCAAGCTGTTCGAGATTATCGGCAACAGCGGAGTCAATTGCCCAATGTATCAGAGCAACGCGGCCAAAATCGTCAACAAGACTTACGACCCGTCGTTTGCCCTTGACTTGGCTTTGAAAGATTTATCTTATGTGAAGAAGCTATTCGACGAGCATCAATTTCCTTCCTTCGTTCTGGACGGCGGCCTGAACTTGCTGCGCATCGGACATCAACAAGGCTATGGAGCCAACGATTGCTCGGAAATGGCTCGTGTCGTCCGGGATATGATGGGGGCGGAATAAGGAGAACGGGTATGAAGGATACATGGGATGCGGGAACGCTTCGCGCGTTTTACGAGGATCATCTGAAGCGTGTGCTGTTGCCGTTCTGGCTTCGATCTACGGACGAGAAGTACGGCGGGTTCTTTAACTGCTACGACAATTTGGGGGAACAGCTTGTCTCCACGGACAAATACACGTGGTCGCAGGGCCGGTTCGTTTGGATGTACGCGAAGCTGGCTTCCATGAGCACGGATACTTTCGACAGCGGGGAACGGGACCGATTCCTGGAGCTGGCCCGGGGCGGCGCGAAGTTTCTTATGGATCATTGCGTGCTGGAGAGCGGGAACTGCGCGTTCGTTATGGATCGGGCCGGTGTGCCAAAGCTGAATCCGCCGAACGAGCGGTACGATTCCAGCATATTCGCCGACTGCTTCGTTGTGGCCGGACTGGCCAAGTACGCCGCCGTATCGGGCGATTCCGTCAGCTTAAGGTTCGCTTGGACGCTGTACCGCTCGGTCATCCGACGTATCGAGAGCGGATCGTACGAAATGGCGCCTTATCCGACGCCGGATGGGTACCGTTCACACAACATTCCGATGATCTTGCTAAATGTGACCCAGGAGCTGCTGGAGGCCGAAGAGGCGCTTGGAGCTGCAGGTCCGACAAACGGCGCCGACGGAAGTGGGAAGACGGAATGGCTGCGCGGCAAGATGACGGCGTTTTTGCTCGATATTATGGGCCATTTTGTCGATCGGGACGGAGTGCTGAACGAAATGATCGCTGCTGACGGCTCTCGCGTCGATTCGCTTCTGGGCCGTTACTGCAACCCCGGTCATTCCATCGAGGATATGTGGTTCGTCATCCATGCGGCCGAGAAGCTGGGTTTGGAACCCTATATCGGCAGAGCGGTCCGGACGGCAAAGAAGATGGTGGAGCTCGGCTGGGACGATCAATACGGTGGCTTGCTGCTGTTTGCGGACCGGGACGGGGGGCAGCCGCGGGGAGACTGCAGCGGCTTGGAACACGAGGCCATGGTCGGGCAGATCGGGCAAAACTGGGACAATAAGCTGTGGTGGGTTCACTCGGAGGCGCTGTATACGACAATGCTCGGCTACAGTTTGACGCGAGACGAACGGCTTCTCGCCGACTATCGCGCCATTCACGAATACACATTCCGCACGTTCCCTCATCCGGACGAGCGAATCGGAGAATGGATACAAATTCGCCGACGCAACGGCGAGCCGATCAGCAAGGTCGTTGCTCTTCCTGTGAAAGATCCGTACCATATTATCCGCAACGTAACATTGATCATCGAGCTGCTGGAACGGATGGAGAAAGGGATCAGAACGGAGGCGTTGCAGTCATGAGCATCATCCGCAAGCTGCTGGAGCCGATTCCGCTGCCGCCGATGGCTCTGATCCGGCAAAAGTTCGACGAAACCCGGGTTGACGACATTCCCGGTCATCTAAGGCGGGAGTTCGAGAAACCCGGCACGATCGATCGTCTGCAGCCGGGCCAGCAGGTTGCCGTCGCGGTCGGCAGCCGGGGCATTCAAAATCTGGCGTTAATCGTTAGAACGACGCTCGACCGGATTAAGGAAGCCGGTGCCGTTCCGTTCATCGTTCCCTGCATGGGCAGTCATGGCGGGGCAACGGCTGAAGGCCAGATCGAAATTTTGAAACAGCTGGGCATAACGGAATCGTCCATGTCGGTACCGATCAGAGCCTCGATGGACGTGGCCGTCATCGATACGCTCGACAACGGCTTGCCCGTTTATTCCGATCGGTATGCCATGGAAGCAGATGCGATCATTGTCATTAATCGGATCAAGCCGCATACCGCCTTCCGCGGACCGTACGAAAGCGGCGTCATGAAAATGATCGCGATCGGACTTGGAAAGCAAAAAGGGGCGGAGGCGATCCATCAGCTCGGCTTTAAGCATATGGCCGTCAATATGCCGGCTGCGGCCCGCATTCTGATGCGCAAGCTGCCGATCGTCTTCGGCGTCGCGATCGTCGAGAACGCATACGACCAAACCTGCAGAATCGAAGCACTCCCGATTGAACGCGTGGAAGAGCGGGAACTGCAATTGCTGGAGGAAGCCAAGGAACGTATTCCGAAGCTGCTGATCGGGCAGATCGACGTGCTGGTTATCGACTGGATCGGCAAGAACATAAGCGGCGACGGGATGGATCCAAACGTTACGGGGCGCTTCCCAACCCCATACGCCTACGGAGGGCCGGATGTTACCAAAATCGTTGCGCTTGACTTGACCCCCGAATCCAAAGGCAATGCAGCCGGAATCGGACTGTCCGATTTTACGACAAAACGTATGGTCGAAAAAATGAATGCGGAAGCGACGTATGCCAATGGACTGACCTCGACTGTGTGCTTACCCTGCAACATTTCGACTACTTTGGAAAACGACTATTATGCAATTAAGGCCGCGGTCAAGACATGCAATATATTGGACTACAACGCTTGTCGTCTCGTGCGTATCCGCGATACGCTGCACCTGGGCGAAATACAAATTTCGGCCGGGATGCTGGATGAAGCCCGCAGCCACCCGGATATCGAGGTATTGACGGGGCCGGGCGAGTGGCATTTTGACGAGGAGGGCAACGTACCCAAGGCATAGCCCGGCTTATGTCCGCCACAGAGCTCCATTTCATCATAATAAACGAATTGTCCGGTCTAACGACCGGGCATTTTTTATGAAACGGTAAGATCGGTTCGCCGAAGGGAACTGAATAGGCGTTACTTTTTAAGGCCATATTGCCCCTATTCCATTATTGGATAGCATTCTAATGTTGCAAGAAAGGAATCATTTAGAAAATATCGAATACTAAATTAAGTCATTATAACCGGAAGGGGAATATAATGAGTAAGAAGCTAATATATGACCCAACTCAACATCCAGAATGGGTACCCCCGCATAGTCAAGAGTGATGATCGATTAGCATTCCGCTCCCTCGATATGAATTAGTTTCTAACGGGAACAAGAGTACAATAGGTAATTCATCAGGCTGCCGGCGATCGGTAGCCTATTGAAGTAACAGGCAGATTAGGCGAATAGTAGCCGGTAATTGTGTAGATGAATATTTCCGTCAGTAGGGCTAAGAAGTTAGGGGAGGATTAAGAAATGAAGATTGTCCAAACCGGCGAACGAGGAGCACGAACGATGATGGCGATGGTCTATGAAACCTACGGATCGCCAGAAGTCCTCCGAATTAAAGAGGTAGATGTCCCTGTATTGAAGGACCATGAAGTGTTGATCGAGGTCCATGCGGCTTCGGTGAATTCCTGGGATTGGGATCTCCTTCGCGGGAAACCGTACATAACCCGCCTTGGAGGGCTCCGCAAGCCCCGTTACCGAATTCTTGGCGCGGACATCGCGGGGCGGGTAATCGCCGTGGGCGACGCAGCCAAGAGATTCCGACCGGGGGAAGAGGTATTCGGGGACCTTTCCGGGTGCGGCTGGGGCGGATTTGCGGAGTATGTAAGCGCCAGCGAGGAAGCCTTGACACCAAAGCCGGCCGGGATGAGCTTTGAGCAGGCGGCTGCGATTCCTCAAGCGGCCGTTCTAGCCTTGCAGGGTATGCGCGACAAAGGAAAGCTGCGAAAGGGTCATCGGGTTCTGATCAATGGGGCTGGTGGCGGAGTCGGCACGTTTGCGGTCCAATATGCCAAATGGCTCGGAGCGGAAGTGACCGGCGTTGACAGCGCCGGAAAGCTGGATATGCTGCTTTCCATCGGGGCAGATCATGTCTTGGATTATACGAAGGATGACTTCGCCGCAAGTGGAATACGGTACGACCTGATCCTCGATGTCGTTGGAAGTCGTTCAGTTTTCGCTGTGAAGCACGCGCTTTCGTCAGGCGGTACGTATGTCATGGTCGGCGGTTCACTGCTTCGCATTCTCCAGGCTTTGTTGGCGGCACCGCTGTATGCTTGGCTTGAAAGGAAAAAGTTAACGGTCCTGGTCCATAAGCCGAACCACGACGATCAAATGGTTTGGAAGACGCTTGTCGAAGCAGGCCAAGTCGTGCCTGTCATTGATCGGCAGTATCCGTTAAGCGACGCGGCTCAGGCGCTTCGGTATTTTGGAGAAGGCCGCGCGAAAGGGAAAATCGTCGTGTGCATGAAAAGCTAGCTAAACTAACGGATTCGAGAACTGAATAAAGACAGCGCGACGGCAGCCGGCCACAATGATCGGCTGCCTAATGCTTTTTATCTTGTCTAAAGTTAAAGGGGAATCTATATAGTACTGGTCAGTGAAAAGTTCTTCATAGAAAATAACCCAATCCAGCGATTATATGATATCCTCAAGTTCTCGCACGAAAGGATATAATCGCTGAAGGGTTACAAGAAAATAGACCCGATTTCAGAGCGATACGGGTCGTATAATGTAACTACAAAACGTCAAGAGGAGAGACTCGGTATGAATATATTTAAAAATATGATTTCAAGCGAAGATGAATTACGTGCCCTGTTGGGTTATCCAAGCGAGCTTGTACAAAATAAAGTAATTGATCATTTGGATAAACATGGTCTTGAATTTATTTCAAAATCTCCATTTTTGCTAATGGCTACGTCGGATAAAAACGGAAGGTGTGATGTTTCTCCTCGGGGTGATGCTCCTGGTTTTGTTAGGGTTCTGAATGAAACCCACATAGTTATTCCGGAAAGACCGGGGAATCGTAGGATGGATTCGATGAGAAATATTTTATCAAACCCTAAAGTAGGGCTTATTTTTATAATTCCAGGTCTGGAAGAGACACTACGGATTAATGGACATGCTTGCATTATCCGCGATGAAGAATTGTTGAAGCAGATGGAAGCGAACGGGAAGATGCCGGTTGTCAGTATTGGTGTTTCAATTGAAGAGTGCTTTGTTCATTGTGCTAAAGCTTTCAAACGCTCACATTTGTGGAATCCAGATACATGGATGCACAAGGACCGATTGCCTAACATAGCAAAAATGATAGCAGACCACGCAAAACTCCCTGGAATGGATGCTGAAAAGATTGCTGAAGCACTTCAAGACAGCTACACGAATCGCTTATATTGAGCAGAGTTTAATTGTTCTTTATTTATTTCACAAGCTTCATTCGAATTGCAGTGACCACTGCCTGTGTGCGGTCCTGCGCCCCAAGTTTTTGCATGATATGGTGTATGTGCGTTTTTGTTGTACCTTCAGAAATGCATAAAATCGCTGATATTTCATGGTTTCTCTTACCGTAAGCAAGCAGCTGCAATACTTCCGTTTCACGCTCCGTCAAGGCGCCGAGCAGCCGATCTTTGCCAGTTGAATCCGGCTCCTCCATGCCTGAAGTCAATATTTGGTCTAGAGCGCGTTTGGCCGTGCTGCTATTGAACAGGGTTGCCCCCCGGTGCATTGCACGTATGCCGCTGAGCAACTCATCGGTTTCCGTATCCTTCAACAAATAGCCGGAAGCCCCGGCACGAATCCCGTCAAACACATACTGTTCAACATCGAATGTCGTTAAGAGGACGACTTTTGTATCGGGCATAGCTTCAACGATAGACTTTGTAGCCATGATGCCCGTTCCGCCCGGCATGCGGATATCCATCAAGACGATATCCGGAACGTTTCGTATAGCAACGTCAACCGCTTCTTCTCCGGTCGAAGCTTCTCCGACCACCTGCATATCTTTTTGAATGTCCAATATGTAACGCAATCCTTTACGGATGAAAGGCTGGTCGTCCGCAAGCACGATTCGGATCATTTTTCCGATTTGCATGAAATGTCTCCTTTAAAACGTACTCGATGAAATAGCAAGCGGAATAGTTGCTTGTATCTTTAAACCATTCGGTGAATTTGCGGAGAAAACGATGCTCCCTCCGGCTGATTTGCATCTTTCGATCATACCGCTTAGGCCGAATCCGAAATTCAAAGGTTTCTCGCCGCTGAAATGACCGTCATCCGTGATGAGAAGCTTTACATGTTCATTCTCTTCCTCCACCGCAACGTCAACCTGGCTCGCACCGGCGTGCTTGAGGATGTTGGTTAACGCTTCTTGCAAGATCCTGTAGAGAATCACGCTGCATTCAACCGGCCACTCGCCGATAGGTCCGATTTCTTTGTATTGTATCCGCACCTGAGAATTGGCTTCGATTTGAGAGATCAGGCCTTTCAGCGCGATCGGTCCCAAGCCCTTCTCATCGTCCGACCATTCCTTTACTGCAATCCTTACCTCATCCATCCCTTTCCTAGCTACCTTCAGAATTTCGTCTACGCTGTTTGCCGCCTCAACCGGGTCTTTCGGAATCATCAGCTTCAACGCTTGAAGTTGAACAATAAGCGAGGTCATCTGATGTCCAAGCCCGTCATGAATGTCGCGTGCCAATCTCGTACGCTCCGTCAGCGCAGCATAACCCATCGCCTGAACGGATGTTTGCTGCAATTCGGAATACGCCGTATTCAATTGTTCCAGCTGCTTTCGGTTCGTTCGATGCGCTTCGTGAAGCCGGCTTTGATTTCGGACCGCGATATACATCAGGACAGCCGCTATGAGAGCGCCATATGAAACCCCGTCGACCAACATCATACCAAAAATGAGGCAAACCGTGACGAATGCGAGAGTAGCGGTCGAACGGTTCCATTTCGGATCAGCCACACCCAACATATACAGGAGCGGCCAGAAAATGCGGTGATCAGGGTGATCGGAATGAAGGATGCGAATGATGACGGATATAGCGGTAAGAAAGCATACCGCGATGACATACCTTCTAGCGTTCCACCATCCTTTAGGCGCTGCCGCCATTCCTATATAACAAGCCGCGAAGGCAGCGTAAACGATAAGGACGTGGACATGTAGAAACGGATATTCAGGCCATATCAATACGAAAAAGGCAACGATAAAGGTAATATGTGCGGCGCGCGTGTCAATGTGACGAAATATGTTTTTGTTCATTGTTCTTTCCTTCAGTCGGTTGGTTTCCTTCATCATATCAGATGAATCCGTTTTGCTCATCAATCGATCGATATAGACGCTGAATAAAAATCAACTGCAGATAGACGTAAAAGGAATCGCATTTTGATATCTTTTGTGTGCAAAGAAAAATGAGGAGTGATTGCAATGGATCTGGCCGGAAAAGAAAAAATCAATAAGAAAAAAAGGACGAAGTTTTTTTTGGTGGAATTGGTTAAGAAACGGTGGCCTTCTTTCGTGGCGTTGGCCATAGCCGCAACAGGACTTCCCGCTTCAACGGATCCCATGTCGTTGATCCTGTTTCTCGCAGCGCTTTTCTACCCGATATCGGGCGCAATTCGCGGTCATCTCCGCGGGGGGCGTACCATCTTGATACAGGCGATCGCATTGGTCTTCTTCGGCGTTATCGCGTTAGTGTCTGTGTACGTCGACAGAGACACGGGACTGATTCTGCTTGCGGCAGGTTATATCGGCCATACGATCTGGGACATTGCCCATTTTCGGACCGGAAGGATCGTCCGGCGGGGATATGCGGAATTTTGCGCGGTTTTGGATTTGCTTATTGCAGCCGTTCTGCTCGCTCCGATATTCATGTAACACGTGGAGAGGCTGCCTTTCTGGGCTCCGATCCTGCTTGCCGTATATCCGGATAGTCATGCTTTTTTAATCGGACAGCGATTTTAGATGTCCTTGGTTTTGAATGACAGTTCGAATGTGAAGATCCATTTCTAATGAAGGATAGTAGTCGGACCTCCAATGTTCTAATTGATCTCGAGACAGTTTGTTCCGAAAATATTGTCCCAGTCCTAAAATATCGGCTTCCCTTGTTTGAATTTTGGCAAACATGTGATAAAACCGTTTAGTAAGAAGCTCTTCCAGTTCTTTTTGGATGGAGTGGATTGATGGATGTTCCCTCGTCTCCAAAATGGAAGCTTTCAAGTTTATCCGACTCTCCATGTATGGCTTTTTATCAACAACCTTACTGTCATGGGTCATTGTATTACTAACAATCAAAACGGTTGCGTGATCCATGACTTCAATTTTTCCCTGGGTGCTATGCCCGTTAAATGCATTAATCAAAAGAGTCTCATCCGAACTGATTTGATCAACCATCTTGCCATTTTTAATAACCGCTGTACCGACATGTTCAACTTTCGTACTTTTCCGGGATTTAACAATCGGTATGGCAACGTCGCGCGTATAGGAGTGGATACTGCGGTAAACCTGCCAAATCCGTGTCAGCGCGAAAACTTCCTCTGTAATCGAACCCCAAAGTAGTATATGGATATTGGAACCGCAATTAAAATATAGAGCCTTAATATCGTATTCCACCACATTAATTGTTCCACATCCTTCCAGCCCGGAATTGTTATGCAAATGATAAATACGATCACTGAAGGGGAAATCACAAGGAAAACGGGTTTAACGGACGGCAAAAATTGGTGCAACGGCAGCAATCAGAACTTTATTTCTGTTGTAGGAGACGTAAGGCTGCACGAAACCGAGAAACAAAAAACCTCCCGCAAATGCAAAAAAGCTTTCTAAATAGAGGGGGTCCTAATAAAGGAAAAGTGTTCGTCGAAAAGGGGGAATACATAACGCCAATCCATGTTCTGAAAAGAAGTGATAAAAACAAATATGACAATCGGAAGAAATAGTAAGGTTAGTTAAAAGGGGATTTGTATAGTAATAAAAATATAATTATAATCAGTAATTATTTATTGTAAAACGATAAAATGCGTGTTAAAATCAAACTGACAAAAACGAAGTGAGGTGCATTTTATGGAACGAGGAACAACACTCTTTTTAAAGGTTACTTTATTTCTTATTGGAATTCCGATTCTGGCTTTGTGTATATTTTTTGTGCCTCAGTTAGCGAATTTTGCAGCGGAATTGTATCCGGATATTGCTTATATGAAATATCTCGTTTTCATTGATTTGTATGCAACGGCGATCCCTTTTTACTTTGCTCTGTATCAAGCTTTTAAACTTTTAATCTACATTGACAAGAACACAGCTTTCTCGGAATTATCTGTAAAAGCTTTAAAGAATATAAAATACTGTGCAATCGCAATCAGTATTTTGTATGTATTAGGCATGCCGCTCTTTTATCTCATTGCAGAGTTAGACGATGCCCCGGGTATCATATTAATCGGAATGGTCATCATTTTTGCTTCCATGGTGGTTGCAGTCTTTGCTGCTGTTCTTCAAAAGCTATTAAAAAATGCCATAGATATAAAATCAGAAAATGACTTAACGGTCTGAGGTGAATAACATGGCAATGATAATCAATATTGATGTGATGCTGGCTAAAAGGAAAATGAGCGTAACAGAGCTTTCGGAGAGGGTTGGCATCACTATGGCTAACCTTTCTATATTGAAAAACGGAAAGGCAAAAGCCATAAGGCTTTCAACTTTAGAGGCCATTTGCAAAGCATTAGAATGCCAACCCGGGGATATTTTAGAGTACAAAAGTGACGGAGACATTCAAGGATCAAATTTATAAAGGGGATGAAGGAGGCTTTGCTGAAGCTCGTAAGGACTGGCTCCTCCGTATGGATATATTTGTGTGGTGAGGAGAAATCATGAGGGTATTGCTGCAGTTCATTCGTTTTGGTTGGGGGCAGGCATTGTCTTGTCTGTTTCCCGTCGTTATTTTCGCTTCGTTGGCTATAACGAAGCTTATCCCAATCCCTTGGCTGCCGAGATATGACTGGCTGCTGCTCATTTGCCTCGCAATGCAATGGTGGATGGTGCATTCCGGTCTTGAAACGCGCGATGAACTTAAAGTTATTACCTTGTTTCACTTGATAGGCCTGGCACTTGAGCTGTTCAAGGTGCATATGGGTTCTTGGTCGTACCCCGAGGAGGGGTACTCGAAGGTGTTTGGCGTTCCGTTATACAGCGGATTTATGTACGCGAGTGTGGCGAGTTATCTATGCCAAGCGTGGCGGAGGTTGAAGGTCGAATTGGTGAGATGGCCACCGTTCTCGATGGTGGTACCGCTTGCCGCGATGATTTATTTAAACTTTTTCACCCACCATTATTGGGTCGATGTTCGTTGGTGGCTGTCGGCGCTTGTCCTTCTCGTATTTTGGCGGACATGGGTCACGTATGAGGTCGGTGGAACGCGATACCGGATGCCGCTTGCGCTTTCTTTCGTGCTGATCGGATTTTTTATCTGGATAGCGGAAAACGTCGCTACCTTCTTCGGAGCCTGGGAATATCCGGATCAGTCGGTATCGTGGCAAATCGTCCATTTTGGCAAGGTGAGCTCATGGCTACTGCTTGTGATTGTCAGCTTTTTGATTGTAGCCACTTTAAAGCTGGTGAAGGATCGACAAACCCCTGCTTCAAAAGATATAAGCATCCAAGGATAATTACTTCTTCGCCGTTATTTCCACAACATTTCAAGTCCGATGTTTTTATCGTATTCGTAACAAGGGTATCGTTTGTTCCGCCTCAAGCGAGCGGGTAGCTTACGCTGCCTGTAGCGGGACGGCCCGAGAAAGTCTATGATAGAGGAGGATGCATGAAAAGTTGGAGATGCCCCGAGCAGAAGGAGGAAGGTTACAATGAACATGAAGCCGGGTGAAACGGCGATAGGATTTATCGGCATCGGCGTAATGGGAAAAAGCATGGCGGAGCATATCCGGCAAGCCGGCTATGAGCTGCACGTCTACACCCGCACGGCCGCCAAGGCGGACGAGCTGGTGCATAGAGGCGCCGTCTGGCACGAGACCCCGGCCGATCTGGCCTCCGCTTGCGATGCGATCATTACGATGGTCGGTTATCCGAAGGATGTGGAAGAGCTGTACCTCGGCGAACGGGGGTTGATCGCTCGCGCCAAAGCGGGCGCGTATTTGATCGATATGACGACGTCCAGTCCGATTTTGGCCAAGCGAATCCATGAAGCGGCTGCGCGGAAGGGGCTGTACGCCCTCGATGCGCCGGTTTCCGGCGGGGATATCGGCGCGCGCGAGCGCAGATTGTCCATTATGGTCGGGGGAGATCAGGAGGCGTTCGACGCCGTGCTGCCTCTGCTCCAGCGGATGGGTGCCAACATCGTGCGTCAAGGCGGGGCCGGAGCGGGACAGCATACGAAGATGTGCAACCAGATCGCCATCGCTTCGAATATGCTCGGCGTTTGCGAAGCGATCGCCTATGCCGAAGCGGCGGGGCTGGACCCGAACACCGTGCTCGGCAGCATCGAATCCGGCGCCGCGGGCAGCTGGTCGCTCAGCAATCTGGGACCGCGCATCATCGCAGGCAACTTTGAGCCGGGCTTCTACGTCAAGCATTTTATCAAAGACATGGGGATCGCCCTGGAGGCGGCGAAGGAGATGGGACTGGACACGCCGGGGCTGAAGCTGGCCGAATCCCTGTATCGGCAGCTCGAGGAGAAGGGCTATGCGGAGAAAGGAACCCAGGCCTTGTACAAGCTGTGGGCCGAATAAGGCGCTCCTGTCTCCGGGCTGCAAGGCAATCGCTTCCGGAATGGAACGAGCGCCAGATGCCATAGTTCAACTTATGCGGAGGAACTCCATGAACATTAGAAGGCTGGGCTCGGCCGAAGCGCCCCCCATGGATTTGCTGCTGTTGGCGGATCCATCCCGGACGTTGGTCGAAGCCTACATCGCCAGAGGACAATGCTTCGTCGCCGACCGGGACGGCGGCACGATAGGCGTATACGTACTCTTGCCGACAAGACCCGGGACGGTGGAACTGGTCAATGTGGCCGTTGCCGAGGACGAGCAGGGCAAAGGGATAGGCAAATTGTTGGTCCTTCACGCCGTCGAGCAAGCCCGAGAGCAGCGTTACCATACGATCGAAGTCGGGACCGGCAGCACGGGCGTCGTCCAACTGGCGCTTTATCAGAAATGCGGCTTTCGCATGACCGGCATCGACCGGGATTTTTTTGTCCGGCACTATGAAGAGGAGATTTACGAGAACGGTATCCGGCTACGGGACATGGTCCGGCTTTCTCGGGATTTATAGGGAATGTCCGCCGGGGGGGATCGGATGGGACATCGGCGAGTCGGGCCGAAGGAGGGGACATATGTTTACTTATAGCGTGACGCAATGGATTTTCGGAAATGAACCGATGGACACGAGCTTGCAGCGGCTCCAGCGTTTCGGATACGACGGCGTCGAGCTGGCGGGGGAGCCGGCGAAGCTGGACATCGACGGGCTGCGGGAGCAAATGAAGCGATACGGGCTCGTCTGCACCTCGATATGCGGCATTTACACGGCCGAGCGCGATTTGTCGCACCACGATCCGACTCGGCGGCAGGAAGCCGTCCGATATGTGAAGGATTGCGTAGACATGGCGGAGCGGCTCGGGGCGTCCGTCGTCATTGTCGTACCCACGCCGGTCGGCAAGAACGGTCCGATTACGAACCGGCAGGACGAGTGGGCCAACGCAATCCTGAGCCTGAAGGAGGCGGGCACGTACGCCCAATCGAAAAACGTCCGTCTCGCCATAGAAGCGCTGAACCGGTTCGAGACGTATCTGGTGAACACGCTGGCAGCGGCCAAACGGCTGGCGGAGGCGGTGAACGTCGCGAGCGTAGGCGTCATGGCGGACTTATTCCATATGAATATCGAAGAACGTGATCATAGCGAGGCGATACGGGACATTGCCCCGTACTTGGCTCATGTACATATCGCGGACAATACGCGCGAAGCGGCGGGACTGGGGCAAACCGACTTTACGGACGTGTTCCGCACGCTGATCGGCATCGGATACGACGGAAATGTGACGATGGAGTTTTTGCCGCGAATTTCCAACCCGTACAAGGCTGCCGGGACAACCGGCTCGGGCGAGATCTACGACGCCTACGCCAAGCAGTCGATCGAGCATATTCGAGGGATCGTGCGGAAGTTACGATAGGATCAAAATTTCAGCGGGCCATTCCCAAGTGATGAGAGCTTGGCGTGGCCGTCCCATAGGAACGACAAAACCTCCAGTTCCGCTTCGAAGGTGAAGCGGTACCGGAGGTCATTTTTAATCCGATTTGTTATTTCCAAGGAGACGCCGCCGCGCCAAGCCTCCTATCATCCGGTCGTCGGCCGTACCGGGAGCGTTGCGCGCGAACGCCTGCGAACGTAGGCGTATACCGTGAGCATCACGATCAGCTCCGAGAGCGGGATAGCCAGCCAGATGCCCGTCGTGCCGAACATGTGCGGCAGCGTGAACAGTAGGGCGACCATCAGCAGCATTTCCCGGGCGACGGTAATCCAGGTGGCCATACGCACCTGATCGGTCGCTTGAAAATACGTCATCATGACGAAGTTTACGCCCATGAACAAGTAGGCGATGAAGAACAGACGGATGCCGGTCACGGCCAGCTCGCGGACTTCGACGGCAAACGTCCCGAACAACGAGACGATGCCATCCGCCGCGACCGATCCGATGATAAAGATGCCGAGTCCCGCCCCGAAAGCGGTACGGACGGCGATCCGGATCGTCTCTTTTTGCCGGGCGTGCAGCTTGGCTCCCCTGTAGTAGCTGATCAGCGGCTGTACGGCCGATCCCATGCCGAGGAACAGCATGAGCATGACGCTATGCACATAATTGAGGATGGAGAAGGCTGAGACGCCGACCGTTCCCGCCCATCGCACCATTGCCATGTTGTAGCCAGCCGTAAACACGGCGATTCCGATTTCCGCGACAAAGCTCGGAAAACCGATCGCGAGCGTGCTTCTGGCCAGCTTCCACGACAGACGAGGCTTCGTAAAACGAAGCGTGCTGTCCTTGCGCATGAAATGCGTGAATAGCACGCATGCTCCGATAACCGCCCCGCCGACCAATGCCCAAGCGGACCCCGCCACCCCGAAATCGAGAACAAACAGCAGGACGTAGTTCAATACGATGTTGCACCCCGCAGTAACGAGCAGGGAGATCATGGACAAGGTCGGATTGCCGTCGTTGCGGACAAATACGCTGAACGCATTTTGCACGGTAATGGCGAATCCGCAGGCCAATAAAACGCTCATATATTCCATGACGTAAGGCATCGTCTCGTCATTCGCCCCAAGAAACAGCGCGAGCCTTTCCCGGAACCCGAACGCGATCGCCGCGAGCAGCAAAGTCAAGCCGAATATTAGCGTCAAGGAGTGCGTGAATACGGAGCGGGCCTCCTCATATCGCTTGGCGCCCATACTTTTGGAGTAAAGAGTTGCGCCTCCGATGCCGATCCATAGCGATACCGCAATGAAGATGGAAAATACGGGGACGGCTACGTTTACCCCCGCCAGCGCCACTTCACCGAATCGATGCCCCACGAAAATGCCGTCCACGACGACATTGATAGACATCATAAACATTCCGATCAGTGACGGAATCAAGTAACGAACGAATACTTTTCCCGTGGATTCGGTTTCCAGGGCTTGCAAGCCGTTTTGTTCTTTAAGCATTATGCACCTCTGATTGTCAGTCCCCGTGAAGCAATCCATTCCATAGCAAGGAGAAAGTCGCTTCCGCGGCTTGGATAAAATAGTCCGGGCTGCCGAAAATAAGCTTCGCGGTCAAGCCTTCGTAAATCGTATGGACGGCCAGCGCCCCGTCCTTCGGGTTTGCCTGGATGTCGGGATCGTGCTGAAAGGCAAGCTCCAGCAAATGGAGCAGGTGATGCGAGTACAGCTCATACATCGTAAGGAACAGCTCCTGCAGCTGCTGCGGGGGCATGAACGCCATCAGAAACATCAGTTTGACGTTGCGGTTGGTCGCGTAACGGTCTCTCATCTCCACGACGAATTGATCGAGCAGCTTGCGCATCGGCTTTCCTTTGTGTTCATTGAAAAAAGTGGTAAGGAAGGCGATTTCCTGCTTCGTCGCTTCCTCGTGAATTTCGACGACCAAATCTTTTTTGCTCTCGAAATGGGCGTACATCGACTGCTTCTTGATGCCGACTTCGTCCGCGATATCCGCCAGCTTCGTGCCCTCGTACCCGTATCGGAGTAGATGGCCGACCGCTGCTCTTTTGATCTCTTCTCTCCGGCTCATGGCGTCCCCCTTGTTCAAAACTAACCATTAACCTTACTGTAGTCAGTTTCATATATTAGATATATTAACAACATTCAATTAAAAAATCAACATTTTAACTGACTGTGGTAAGTTAATTTTTAATAAATTGTTGCAAAGGGACGAAGCAGACTGCCGCGAAGGTTGTATCGCCGAGCAGTCCGAGCGAGGAGTAGAGCCGTAGGTGTACTTGAGCGTAAACGTCGATGCGCGGAGGCGCATCGTCGGCGCTGAACGCCAAATAACGCGAACGGCTCGCGCTGCTTAGCGAATAGTATGACACGGGGATTGTCAGGGCAACATTTGGGAGGGAAGAATGGGGATCGGCCGGATCGGCCACGGAGCGGTGAGACGGCGAGCCTGGGTTGACTTACGCTGCCTTGTCGTTCGGGTGCGAGTTAAGCGTAACTGGATTCGCACGTTGTCGGGCGTGCAACGAAAAAAAAGCCGAGACGCTTGTCCCGGCAAGTGGCTCTCGCTGTCGCTAATGCAGCACCCGCTCCGCTTCCGGATGCTCCTGCTGCCATTGCACGACTTCTTCCTCGTGGCGGCACAGCTTGCCCTTGTACCGCAATCCTCCGTGCGAGATGTTGATGCTGCAGGCTGCCGTGTCCGAGGCCGCGACCCAGTGCGGAGTCAAAAACGTATTCCATAACACGGTTCCCGGCGTCATCTCGTAGGAAAGCTCGTCTTCCGGCGTAATGCCCGGAGGTCGCCGGACGCCCTTGCAGTGGAGCCGGGTATCGAAAGGGGCCCAGCGGTCGGGGTCCTTGAGCCCGGAGAACAGCTTCGTTCCGTATAGCTGCCAGGCCAGCACGTGGGAGTAGTCGAGATGGTAGTTGGTCATCCGATTCGGACCGCTGATGAACAGGATCGGGTAGCATCGCGTCCATGTAAAGCCGGCGTCGGCGAGCGCGCGTTTCCACGGTGTCATCACCCATTCTTCAAAGCCGTCCAACAGCTGCCCGCCGCCGAAAAAACGGTCCAGCTTGAAGTGGGCGAGCGCGAACGGGGAGCGCAGCGCTTCCTCGATCGGGAGCTTGCGGAACGATTCCGCGATATCGGTGAGCTCGAGCGAGTCCCCTTTTGCCCCGGAAGTGATGCGGCTGTCCGGATCTTGACGGAGCGTCTCGACGATCCGCTCGAGCGGAGGCATGTCGTAGGCGAAAGGAACGCACTCGCCTTCCATCAAAAAATTAAGCACCCCGTCCCACGTCTGCTGAAATCGCTGCCAGCTGTCAACGGTTTGTTTCATAGCCGATTCTCCTCGCTTAATCGAATTTGGCATAGCGGAGTTCGTTACGTCACCAGTATGGAATAGCCGGAGACTACCGCGCAATTGTCATTTTTTGTGATCGGCCGAACAAATCATGATAAAGATTGCAACAAATGATTAGTCGTTTGCGGGCGGCCGCAGTCATGCGACGTCACACGCTCCGGGAGCTGCGAGGCGTAGTGCGAGCACGATTGCATTGCAAAAAGAAAACCTCCGGTTCCGCTGGCTGCGGAGTCGGAGGCCTTCTGCTAGTTAATTGCCGTGTGAGACGACCAGCTCATATTTGTTCAAAGAAGCGCCGAGCATCACTTCGCGGCTGTCGCCGCCGCCGCGGTGAGACTCGCGGAACGATTCGCTGGAGGTCCAGCCCTTGAACGCTTCCTCGTTCTCCCAGACGGTGCACACCTTCAGCTCTTCTTCGCCTTCCTTGCCTTCGCCGAGCCATACTTCCATGCGGCGGAAGCCGGGCATTTGCTGTACGCCCTTCGCGGCCGCGAACCGCTCCGCTACTTGCTTTCCGTGTCCGGCTTTGATCCGGATCGTATTCGTTACGACAAACATCGTATCGCCTCCCGTAGTCCTGTTATGCGGCTGTTCCAAGTCATCTTCACCTTCTATTATAACGAACCGGAGGGGGAGGTCCAAATTTGCTACACGAAACGCGAGGGCGGCCGGTTGTAATACTTTTTGAACGCCTTCGAGAACGTGTAAGGGTCGGGGTAGCCGAGCAGCTCGGCGATCTGCTTGATCGAATACTGCTCGAGATACAAATAATCGCGGGCTCGGTTCATCCGCACCTGGTATAAATAGTAGCCCGGCGTGACGCCGACCGTATTTTTGAAATAGGTGATGAAATATTTCTCGGACATCCCGATCAGCTCGGCGAGCTCCCGAATGGCGATCGGACGTTGAAGATGCTCGTGCAAATAGCCGAATACCGGCTGCAGCGCATCCATATGCCGTACCGTGCCCTTTTTCGGCAATGCGGTCGATGGCGAGGGATCGAAGCCGGATGCGCCCGACTCGGCCGCATGCTCGATAATACGGGATAGCAGCAGGGTCAAGCAGCCTTTGAGGCGGACGCTCGATACGGCGGAACGGTTGCGGTACCGCTCGAAAGCCCGGCGAAACAGCGCGGCCTCCTCCGACACGAAAGCTCCCGGCACGATGCCGGATAAGCTGAAATCGTCCAATATGCGCGAGCGGTCGCCGATCCCGAAGTCGAAGTGGACGTAGAGGAACCGGCAGCCGTCCTCCCCAGTGGAGGCGGAGTACGGGACGTTCGGATAGAACAGGATCAGATCGCCGGGCTTGGCGGACCCGGAAACGCCGCCCATGCGAAGGTTGACCGTGCCGGCCAGCACGATCCACAGGTCGTAATCGGGATGCTGCTTGCTCTCGCTCCAATGGGGCGGGTGGTAGAGCGCGCTGCATGAAGCGATGCGAAGCGTAACGTGCTCCGACAGCTCGTTGAACAGATGGAAGGAATCCGTTTGATTAGCCATGCTAAGAGCGTCTCCTTTCGCGCAAACTCCGAACGGTCGGGTGTGCTTATCGTGTCGAGTTATTTAGGGCTTGTGCACGTTCTCAACAGCCTGAAAATGTCAGCTTCCCCAAGCTGTTCACCGGCCTTCCAAAGCTCGGACGTCCTTAACCGGATAGGCTTCGATCAGCAATGTTTTTCTTAACTTATATTCACACTTTTAGACATATTGCCATACTAACAGTATACCACATGTATCAGGCTTTCTATTTGATCGTACTATTTGACATCATAGTAAAACTACAGTCCATTTCACTTCCCGGCGATCCCTTTATAATGAAGATGAAATCAAACGGATTGTGGAGGGATAGGCAATGAACGATGTCAAGCTGTTGAAACCGAAGGTTGTAGTTTTAGGCGCGGGAAGCTTGTTTTTCGGACGACAATCGATTTGGCAAATGGTCACGTCACCGTATTTGAACAACGGAACCTTGGCTTTGGTGGATACCGACGAAGCGAGACTCGCCAAGCTGCTTAAGCTGGCCCGCATGGTGGCCGAGGAGCAGGGCGTCCGGCTGACGGTGGAAGGCTCCACGGACCGCCGGGACGTATTGAAGGACGCGGACTTCGTCGTTCTGAGCTTCGCCAAAGATACGGTGAAGTATCGGGGCATCGATTGCGCCGTCTCGGAAAAATACGGCATTCGCATGTGCTCCGGCGATACGATCGGGCCGGGCGGCATATTCCGGGCGATGCGGGAGCTGCCCGTCATTATGGAATGCGTGCGGGATATCGAGGAGATCTGTCCCGACGCCTGGGTGATCAACTACATCAATCCGTCGGCCGTGCACGGCATCGCTCTGAGCCGGTATGCGCCGAGCCTGAAAAGCTTCGCGCTGTGCGACGGCCTGCATATGCCGCATGTGAAGCGGAACTATTTGAAGCGCGCCGGGATAATCGCGGATGCGAAGGAGTATACGGAGGACGTAGCCGGACGGTTCGATTTCCGGATCGCCGGGGTCAATCATTTCACTTGGCTGCTGAAGGCCGAATTCGACGGACGCGACGTAGCTCCGCTGATTGCGGAATCGCTGCGCCGGGCCGCGGAGACGGGCACGGACGGAGGAGACCGCGGAGCGAAGGCGGCCCATAACGACGCCATCGGGTACGAACTGTACAACGTGTTCGGTTATGTCCCTACATGCGTAGCCCATACGAAGGAATATTTGCGCTACTGGCAAGGTCTCGGCAAAACGGTCGAACCGATTCCGCAGCTCCATATATGGGAAACCGAGGAGAGATACAAGCGGCATGACGCCATGTGGAAGCAGGTCGACGATTTTGTAAGCGGGGGCAGGCCGATTTCCGAATACCGGACGGCGTTCGGTCCCGATCACGCGACCGATATTATCGAAAATATGGTCGGCGGCTTGGGCAAGCCGTATTATATCAACACGCTGAACCGGGGAGCCGTGTCCAACATGAACGGCGACGCGTTCCTCGAGCTGTGCTGCGAGGTTACGCTGGACGGCGTCAAGCCGCTGCCGGTAGGCGAGATGCCGCGCGGCATCCGCGGGATGCAGGAGCTCGTTCTGGATACCCACGAGCTGACTGCGGAAGCCGTCGTGGAGCGCAGCTTCGCCAAGCTTAGAAGGGCAATGATGACCGACCCGCTCGTCAATTCGATCGGCGACGCGGACAACATCATCAAGGAGCTGCTGGAGCAGGAGAGGGAAGCGCTTCCCTCCTGGTGGTACGAGTAAAAGAGCGTTCGTCAGGATCTACGAGGCGGCTGCCCGCGGTGAGCGGGGGCCGCTTTTTTCTATGCCGGCAAGATTGGCCTGCCATGTTCGCACGGCGCCTTCCGGTTCGTAACGGAACGGATTTCCGCTAATGCAACGGTTTCGGTCGTGTTTCCGAAGCTAGCGGAACAGAGTTCCGTTAAGACGGCCCTCCGAGAGGAAACGGGCCGCAAACGGCGCAATAACGGAACACAGCTCCTTTATTTGGCGGCTGCCGCTTGGTTACGGGTTAATAGCGGAATCTATTTCCGTTATTCCTTCGCTTCGCTTTAATAGGGCAAGCCGACAGCAGCCAGCAAGAGATCGCGCGTTGCTAAAGTCTCGCCCAAGTACAACTGGGACCCGGAGGCCGGCATCCGACGAGCTTGGGAGACGATCGGTTCGATGTATACTAAATACTGTGGGCGGCCTTAGGGCCGTCTGCGTTTTTTTTGCATGCAGGCACAACAAAAAAAAGCCGCACGCGGCGGCTCGATCCGAAGCAAATCCGTTCTTTTTCCTGTGTCTATTATAACACATGAATATAAACAAAAACAGCCTTGTAATTCCCTTAATTTACCTAATATAGTATGTATATTACGCTAAGGGAGGACTGGGATTGAACGAACTGAACTTCGGCAAGACGAGCAATGCGAAGGAAATGGCGGCAAGCGCACGCTGGATGGCGGGAGCCATAGCTGCAGTGGCTCCGCTGCAGGCTTCGGTACTGATCGGACTTGCCGTGCTAGAAGGCTTGGCCCCGGTATTTTCCATTTATGTGACGCAGCATCTCATCGATGCGGTAATTCAAGCGGCAGGCAGGGGGAGCGAAGGGTTTGACGCCGTCGTTCCCTGGATAGTCGCATTTGCGGCTTCGCTGCTGCTTGCCCACGATGTGCTGTGGAAGTTCCGCGATCCTGTGCTGACAAGGCTGCGCCAGAAGCTCCAGCAAGAGCTGGAAAGGCGGCGTCTCGTCCATGCCTCGGCATTGCCGCTGACGTTTTTCGAAGAAAGCGCTTCCTATGACCGATTGACCCGCAGCTCCGATCCGGGCAGGAAGACGTCCGACATGTTTCTGTATGTGCTGACCTTGGGAAAAGGCGTAATCAGCGTCATCGGGGTCGCCGCTATTTTCTGGAACGTATCGCCGTGGCTTGCCGTCGCCTTGGTCGCCGTCATCGTGCCGAGAGCGGTGCATGGCGCCAAAAGCTCGCGGAAATGGATGAGCTTCACATACGACCAGACCGAGGAGCAGCGACGGGCCTCCTATGTGAGCGGCTTGTTGACGGGCCGTGCCGAGCAGAAGGAGATGCGCGTATTCGATTTGTCCGGTACGCTTTCCGGGCGATGGGAGTCGCTCAGGCGGGAGCAGCGGACCAAAGCGATGCAGGTGAAGAAAGGGATGGAGCTCAGGGGAATCCCTTCGAGTTTGCTCTATTGGATAACGGAAACGGCCGTCGTGGTCGCCCTCGGCCTATGGCTTGCCCCGCAGCGAATCACGCCCGGCATTTTCATGTCGCTGTTCCAGGGCGTGGGCAAGATGAATGCAGGCGCCGGCAGCATCAGCTTCGGGATCGGCATTTTGCATAAAAACGCGATCGATGTCGGCTACGTGCGCGAATTTTTGCAAATTCCGGTCGACGAGAGGACGCGGGGGGAACGGCTTTTTCCCGCTCCGCTTACCGAGGGCATCCGGCTGAACGGAGTCTCCTTCTCGTATCCCGGCAGGGAGCGTCCGATTTTACAGCGGCTGGATCTGCATCTGCGGCCCGGAGAACGCGTAGCGCTAGTGGGGGAGAACGGCGCGGGCAAAAGCACGCTGGTCAAGCTGCTGCTCGGACTGTACAAGCCCGATGAAGGCACGCTGACGGCGGACGGCGTCGATTATGCCGATATTTCCCCGGAAAGTCTGCACGAGAACGTATGCGCCGCTTACCAGGACTATTACAAGTTCGCGTTTACCGCGGCGCAGAGCGTGGCGTTGGGCGAGACGGCGGGAGCGGCAGCGGCGGACGGTCCGGAGAAGCTGGAGCGGATCAAGCAAGCGGCGGCAAGAGGCGGTGCCGACGAATTTATAACGGAGCTGCCCCAAGGCTACGATACGCCGATCGGGCGTTTGTACGACGGCAGCCGCGAGCTGTCGGAAGGGCAATGGCAGCGCATCGCGATCAGCCGGACGTTCATGCGGGACCCGCAGCTGCTCGTGCTCGACGAGCCGACAGCGGCGCTCGACGCAAAGGCGGAAGCCGACATTTACGGGCAGTTCGTCTCGGCCGCCACGGATCGGGCGGTATTGCTTATCAGCCATAGGCTCGGCAGCGCACGGCTGGCCGATCGGATTATCGTCCTACAG
Organism: Paenibacillus hemerocallicola; assembly: GCF_006265175.1. Lineage (GTDB taxonomy): Bacteria > Bacillota > Bacilli > Paenibacillales > NBRC-103111 > Paenibacillus_AB > Paenibacillus_AB hemerocallicola. The sequence continues at coordinate 82,710 of NZ_VDCQ01000030.1, forward strand.
GACGGCCGCATCGCCGAGGACGGCAACCATGAGCAGTTGATCGCGGCCAAGGGCGCGTATGCGCAAATGTGGGAGGTGCAGTCCGGATGGTATCGATAAAACGTCTCGGCGTGTTCGTCACGCTGTTTCGCTTCGTGAAATGGATTGTCGTTACCGACCCGCGGCGCGCCTTGATCTCGATCGGCTTGAACATGCTGCAGGGCGTCTTTCCGGCGATTCAGATTTATATGGCCTCCCGCATATTCGGGCAGATGATGCATGTATACGACGGTACGTCGGGCGTGCGGCCTTTGCTGGAATGGATCGCGGCGTGGGCGTCAATATCGCTGCTGTCCACGCTGCTTCGGCCGGTCGAAGCGCTGTACACGGAGCGGATCCGGCAGGAGATGGAGGACAGCTTGCTGCGGCAGCTGCAAAACAAGGCGGCCCGGCTTCGCTTGGAAGCGTTCGAGCGGTCGGATTTTCAAGACCTGCTGACGCGGGCGCGCCGGATTGCCGGGCCCGGTCAATTTTTGAACCTGCTGTGGGAGTTTTACAGGATGCTTACCGCTGTAGTAAGAATGGTTTCCATTGCCCTGCTCGTCGGCACGTGGAACGTGTGGCTGCTGCTCGCGCTTGTGATCGTCGCGCTGCCGGAGCCGATCGCCGGCTTCATTCAAGCCAAATCGGCCTTCTTCCTGAAGCGCAAGCAGACCGAGCCGGAGAGGGTAATGAGCTATTTGGCGGGCACGTTGACGTCCCGGGCGGCGGCGAAGGAGGTGCGGACGTTCGATGCTTCGCCCTGGCTGCTCCGCCGGTGGGAGACGCTTTACCGCGGCGTCGCGGATACGTTGTACAGGCAGGAGCGGGCGCAGCAGTATACGCGGGCGGGCTTGTCCGGCGTCGGCATGCTCGGTTTGGCCGCCGGAGCGGGCTGGACGGCGTGGACGGTCGCGGAGGGGAGCTTGTCCGCCGCCGGGTTCGGCGCCATGCTGTTTGCGCTGCAGTCGATGCAGGATGGCATGCAGCAAATCGTCGGAAGGCTGGGCTTTTTTCGCGACAGGCTGCTGCAGATTGAAGATTTGTTCATTTATGTGGACTTGCAGCCGGAGGAGCCGGTTGGCGGCGAAGCGGCCGACTCGTCGGGGCTCGGAGATATCCGCGTCGAGCAGTTGACGTATCGGTATCCGCAAAGCGATCGCGACAGCTTGAGCGGCATCTCCTTCACGCTCCGCGAGGGCGAGAGGATCGCGCTCGTCGGGAGCAACGGCTCGGGCAAGACGACACTTGTGAAAGTGCTGCTTGGCCTATATGAGCCAAGCGGGGGCAGCGTCTGCTATGGCGGCCGCAGCTTGGCGCAGCTCGATCTGAAAAGGCTGCGCGACCGTTCCGCCGCGGTCTTCCAGGACTTTACCCGTTATGCGTTCACGCTCCGTGATAATGTGGGATTGGGAAGGGCGGAGCGGATCGGCGATGAGCGGGCAATCCGGGAGGCGTCCGCCCTCGGGGGCGCCGATGAAGTAGCCGGTGCGCTGTCCGACGGCTTCGAGACGATGCTGACCCGCCAGTTCACGGGGGGAACGGACTTGTCCGGCGGCCAATGGCAGCGCGTGGCGATTTCCCGCGCTTTCATGCGCGATGCCCCGCTCGTCGTGCTGGACGAACCGACGGCGGCGCTCGATCCGAAGGCGGAGACGGACGTGTTCGAGCGGTTCGCGGCCATGGCCGGCAGCCGGACCGCGGTTCTCGTCTCGCACCGGCTCGGCATGGCCAGATTGTGCGATCGCGTCATGGTGATGCAGGGCGGCCGGCTGATCGAGCTCGGTACCCATGACGAGCTGCTCGCCGCCGGCGGAGAGTATGCGCGGCTGTGGTCGCTGCAGTCGCAATGGTACCGCGAGTCGGTGATCCCGGCCCGGCCGTGACGGCGGCGCGTTCACAGACTTCTCATTTGTTGCCTGCCGCCGGCTTGATTTATAATAAGGAAGACAGAAGGTCGCATTACGTATATGGCTCCCGACGCGCGCCTGTCCAGGCGCGCGTTTGCGTCGATTCGGGACGGCGGTTGGGGAGTCCGTTGCGATAAGCTTCGCGGCATTGCTCGTTAACGGATTTAATCATTTCCGGGGTTAACCATGACGAAAACGAGACGCCGCGAATCAAGGGCACGGGGGCGGCGCTGTCGCTCCGAGCTTTGTCGCGGCTCCTTTCGAAGCCGAGATGGAAAATATCTGGTTGTTGAAAAAGTCAAAAAGAGAGAGTTGTCATACAAAAAGAAGTGGGGGAAATGTGCGGAAAGCGAAGCGGTTGACTTTAAAATCGTGTTGTAACCGCTAAAATCTTAAAAACAACACGATT